>CAVWSZ010000006.1:0-443513 GCA_963757935.1 uncultured Bacteroidales bacterium
CAGAGAAACCGCACTCACAATACCGGCACAACGGTTTCGAAGACAATGCTGATGCGCATATGAAGCGCCAGCTGATGGGCCGCGAAGTGGTCGTTGCAATAACGGAAGGCAGACTTGATTTCGGTCCCTGGGAGCAGATCTTCTACGGTGAATATGACGGCATGAGACGCAAAAGGGTCCTTGTCAAGATAATCGGGGAATAGTCTTCACCTCTCAGACCCTCAGACTCTCAGACTCTCAGACCTCAGACCCAGACCTCAGACCGCAGACCTTCAGACCTTCCTTTAAACCAGCTGTCCGGAAAGTTCACAAGATAAACCTTATCAGTAGCACGGGTCAGGGCTGTATAGAACCACCGGAGATAATCCATCGTCGGCTCCTGCCTGCTGAACATTCCCTGATCGATAAACACTCTTTCCCACTGCCCGCCCTGCGACTTATGGCAGGTGACTGCGTATGCGAATTTTATCTGCAATGCATTGTAATAAGGATCATTACGGGCAATTTCAAACTGTTTGCGCTTTGATCTGACGGCGGGCTGGTCGGCAATGACTGCAAAATAGAGCTCACGCGATTTCTCAGGGGAAAGTGAAGGCGTCGGCATCTGAAGTGTATCGAGCATCACTTTGGCTTCAAGCTCCAGCTCACTGTCACGGAACCAGAGCGTCATCTCAGCGAATCTCATACCGTAGATTTCCTCGAACCTTCTTATCCGTCTTACCTCAGCAATATCTCCGTTGGCAATGAATCCCGAGCCTTCTTCCTCCTTAAGCCAGAAATAGTTGTTTTTGACAACCATCACTATGTCTCCGGTGCTTATCTCCTCCTCACGGGCAAAAATACGGTTTCGTATTCCCTGATTATACCGGTTTGCCAGGTTGTTGGAATTTACAACTACAATGGCGCCGTCAGTGCCGCAGCTGTCATAAGCTTCGGTAAGCTTCTCGATCAGGTCATTACCGCCAAGCCGTTCAATATCATTATAACCTTTAAGCTCCAGTTCAGGAACGGAGAGATCGCCGTCAGTCACCTGCTGCCTTACCGAAGTGGCGTTCATCAGGATGCCTGACCCTTCGCTCTGCCTGATGACCTGCCTGAGCTCAAAGGACTCAAGTGCGAAACCTGTTGCCTGCAGAACCTCCGGATCAAGGGCAGGGCTCAGCAATGACCCGACAGGAGGAAGCTGTGCAACATCTCCCACAAGTACAAGCTTGCAGTTGGTGCCAGTATATACATATTCAATGAGGTCGTCAAGGAGCTTTCCGCTTCCGAAAACAGAGCCCTCTGACGAATCTCCGGAAATCATCGACGATTCGTCAACGATGAAAAAAGTCTCCTTGTGCAGGTTGCGGTCAAGCACAAATTTACCGACTCCGTCAGTGGCCGATTTCTGACGGTATATCTTTTTATGCACGGTGTATGCATCTTTCCCTGAATAGGAACGCAATACCTTGGCAGCCCTGCCTGTTGGTGCCAGCAGCATAAACCTGAGCCTTAGCGTGTCAAGTGTCTGGACGAGCGAGGAAATTATGCTGGTCTTGCCTGTTCCTGCATACCCTGAAAGAAGAAAAATGACATCATTGGTGTTTCCGGTCACATAATCAGCAAGCTTCCGCATGCAGTCTGCCTGGTCACGGGTGGGAATGTAACCGAGGTTTTTCTCGAGCAGATCATATATATTTTCCCTCCTCATCTTTTCTTTGTCCGATCCGCCTTTTAGACTGATTTTTTATAAATTTGCACAAAGTTATCAAACATTCGATCAAAAAAGATATGAAAACCGCACTGAACATCTTATTCGCAGTGATCATCCTTGTCCTTGCCTACTTCCTTATTGAGAGCATAATGGAACCCATCAGGTTCAACAGGGAGAAAGACGCCAGGGAACTCGCAATTAAAGAGAGGCTGATTGATATCAGGACTGCACAGGAGACATTTAAAGCAGTAAAAAACCGCTACACCGGCAGTTTTGACACACTGATCTCCTTCCTGAAGAATGACTCCCTGCCACTTGTCTTTAAGCGCGGTTCACTTACCGATGATATGATCGCCGCCGGAATAAACAGCGAAAAGGAGGCTGTTAAAAAAGGTCTCATCTTCAGGGATACAACCTACATCCCGGTGCGGGACTCAGTGTTTGTTAAAGGCTATGCTGTTGATTCACTCAGATATGTGCCCGGGATGAAAGGAACAGAATTCCAGATGTCTTCATCACGGGTGATGACAACCTCGATGGTTCAGGTAAATGTTTTCGAAGCCTATGTGTTGAATGATGTCTTCCTGAAGGATCTTGACCGTCAACTTGTTATCAATTACAACGATCAGCGGACAAAAACCACCGGTTTTCCGGGCATGAAAGTCGGTGATGTAAAAATACCGAATAACAATGCCGGAAACTGGGAGGATTAATGACCCGGTCGCCGATATATCCTATGGAGCTCTTTGACGAGACTCTTGACATCAACGCGACTGAAAACTACGATCTCACTCTCGAGATTTCCGAAGACGGTGTTTCTCTGGCTGTATTGGATCTTCTGCGTGGCAAATACGTGATGCTGAGGCATTATCCGCTGCTTGACCCTGATGAAAACATAATACGTTCCGTTGAAGGGATAATTGAAGGAGATGATTTTCTTCAGAAACACTACAGGAAGGTTATTGCACTGACACCATCTCCGGAATGCACTCTTGTGCCATCGCCGCTTTACGATCCGGCGCTGAAGGATGAATATTACAGGTTTAATATTCCGGCCCCGGACGGGGTTAATGTCTTTTCAAACCCTCTTCCGTTTCCCGGAGCTGTGGTACTCTTTGCTCCAACGCAGGGAGTTGCTGAGGTTTTGGCTGCACGCTGGCCGGGACTGACACCCTGGCATCACACCAGGCCACTCCTTCACCACTCCTTCACTTCATGCAGGTCCTCGGAAGAGAGGTATCTTCACCTTCACATTGAAAAGAGTTTCATTACAATAATTATTATTGAAAAGCGAAATCTGATATTCTGCAATAATTTCAGGTGTACAACCCCGGGTGATGCCGCATACTATCTTTTCAACGTCTTTGACAAAACCGGTGTGAGGAACAATGAAACACTTCATGTAAGCGGGATTGTTGAGCCTTACAGCGAGACTCACATCTCCATCCTCAATTTTACTGAGAATGTCAGGTTTTCAGCCCCTTCCGTAAGGCACAGTTACAGTTATGTAATGAATGAGATCCCGATGCATCGCTGGTTAAATCTATTCACTGCCGCATCGTGCGAATAATCGGCGGAGATCTTAAAGGAAGACTTATTTTGCCTCCTGCGGGATTCAGGGCAAGACCCACAACTGATTTTGCCCGTGAGAGTCTCTTCAACATCCTGAATAACCGATTTGATTTCAGTGACCTCAGCGTGCTTGATCTGTTCTCCGGCACAGGAGCTGTAAGTATTGAATTTGCCTCGAGAGGATCGCGGGATATTGATCTGGTGGAAATCGAGCCACGCCACTGCTCGTTTATCAGAAAGACGCTCGAAAACCTGAAGATCAGTAATGTGAAGGTACACCGCATCAGTGTTCAGGAATGGCTTAAGGCCTGTCATAAGAATTATGATATAATTTTTGCCGATCCGCCCTATGAAATCTCCTGGCTGAAAGACCTGCCCGCAATGGTAATGAGGTCAGGTGCCTGCGGTGATAATACTGTTTTTATCCTTGAACATCCTAAATCCCTGGACTTTCACAGTTACGCTGGATTCACCGAGCACAGAAACTACGGAAATGTGAATTTCAGTTTCTTCCGGAAAGAGGTGTAATACCAGTAGATATCCCGGATCAGGGAGCTTTTTCATTGTATTTGTAAACTTTTTTTGATTTTTTTTCTGTTTCCATGCAGTGAAACGGGTGGTTTGCCGGTCTTTATATAAATTTCGGTTTAATAAACTATCAACAAACCACCCAAAACATGAGAAAACTACTACTGACAAGTATGATCTCCTGCCTTCTGGGTTTGGCTGTCATTTGCGCAGCCAAAGACTGTGACAGGCGTGATCACTGACAAGACTGACGGCCTTCCCGTAATCGGAGCCACTGTACTGATTAAGGGAACGGCCACGGGCACCGCATCGGATATGGATGGCAAATACACCATCCAGGCCAGCCCGGGAGAAATACTGGTATTCCGGTTTATCGGAATGAAGACTCAGGAATTCACTGTAGGCACCGAGGGAGTCATTAATGTAGAGTTCGAGCTGGATAACGTTGGCCTGGATGAGGTAATCGTCATCGGTTACGGTTCAGCAATTAAAAGAGAACTCACCGGTTCCATTGCCAAAGTCGAGACCAAAGGCATTGCTGAGATGCCAACGGCCAGCTTCGAATCAGCCATCCAGGGTAAGACCTCCGGTGTCTTTATCGAACAGGCGAGCGGCAAACTGGGTGAAACTATCAAGATGAGGATCAGGGGATCATCATCAGTTTCGGCAAATAACCAGCCACTTTATGTCGTCGACGGGGTGCCTATCACTACTGAAAACCTCTCGAATGCCGACAACCAGCCAACAAGCCCACTGGCAGACCTGGCAATGACCGATGTGGAGTCGATCCAGATCCTCAAAGATGCCTCAGCAGCTGCAATTTACGGTTCCAGGGCATCAAACGGCGTCGTAATAATTACGACCAAGCGGGGAAAGACAGGAGCTACGAAATTTGATCTTCAGTATACTGCGGGCGTTAGTGAGCCAAGCCGCCTTATCGACTGGCTCAATGCAGACCAGTATCTTGAGCTGTTTGGCGAAGCCCTTGACAATATAACAGTTGACGGATTGGTATGGGACTGGTTGACCAAGGATGAATTCCTGGAATACTTTATCGGTCCGCTGTGGGACGACGGATATGATGCCGACTGGCAGAAGGAAGCCTTTCAGAAAGGTTCAGTCAGCAGGGTCAACCTGTCTGCATCAGGCGGAAGCGGCAACACTACCTTTTATTCAGGAGTAAGCTATGATGACACAAAAGGTATCCTGAGAGGTAACAGTATGACAAAAATGAGCGGCAGGCTTAATCTGGATCAGAAAGCCTCAGAAAAACTCAGCTTCGGTGTTCAGATGAATCTTATCAGAACCGAGATGCTGAGGGTTGAGAACGATAATGCCTATGCCACTCCCCTTCAGCTTGTGGCACAGTCGCCCCTCACTCCGGTAATTGATCCTGAAACGGGTGAATATAACACAAACACAATTTATTACAACGGTCTCATATCACTGCGTGACGCCTCAAACAACCAGACTTCTTTCAGGAGCCTGGCAAATTTCTACGCTTCATATAACATTTTCAAAGACCTCTCTTTTAAGAGTGAATTCGGAACTGACATAATGGACCTGAGAGAGAAGAATTACTGGGGTCGTCTGACGATCAACGGCGGTCCCGCAGGTGAAGCACAGAACCGCTCGGTAAGGGTTGTGAACTATAACTGGGAGAACTACCTGACTTATGTCAAAACATTCGGGGTACACCATATTAACGTTGTGGGCGGTATGTCATACCAGCAGTCCAATACCACCGGATCAAATATCTCAGCCAAGGGTTTCCCGACTGACGATTTCCAGAATATTGAAAACGCTGCCGAAGCAACCGTTTTCACAAGCTTTGATTATGCCAACTCGTATCTGTCATATTTTGCACGTTCAAACTACAAAATCAACGAGAAGTATTTTTTCACATCTAAGCGGGCGCGTTGACGGTTCTTCGAGATTTGGTATTGACAATCGATTCGGTTTCTTCCCTGCCGCATCAGCCGGATGGATTCTGACCCAGGAAGACTTCATGTCAGGGATCAAAGATTTCCTCAGCTATCTTAAAGTGAGAGCCAGTTACGGTTTAACGGGGAACTCCGGTATACCTGACTATGCTCACCTGGCCCTTTATACAGGTGTCAACTATGCCGGCAGGAACGGACTGGAGGCGACACAGCTTCAGAGCCGGGAGCTTGGCTGGGAAAACACGGCACAGGCAGACTTTGGTCTCGACTTCGGCTTCTTCAGGAACAGGGTAACCGGTGAAATTGATTATTATCAGAAGAAGACGACTGATCTGCTTCTTTATCGCACTCTGCCGTCGACTTCAGGGTTTACGGGTGTGTGGAGCAATGTAGGAGAACTTGAAAACAAGGGACTCGAATTCACTATTCACTCAAATAATTTTTCTGGTGCCTTTGTCTGGACAACCGATTTCAACATGGCTTTCAACAGGAATAAGATCATTGACATAAATGGTCCGGAGATAACACCCAATGGAATTAATTATGTCATTGAAGGACAGCCCATAGGTGTTTTCAAGCTTGTAAAATATGCCGGGGTTGACCCTGCCAACGGTGACGCACTCTATTATCTGGGTCCGGACGATAATGAAACAACAAATAACTTCAACCTTGCCGAACCTCAGATAGTAGGATCACCAAACCCTGATTTCACAGGTGGCTTTAACAACTACTTTGAATACAAGGGTTTTGATCTGAATGCCCTGATAAGCTTTGTGTACGGCAATGAGGTATATAACGGCGCCGGCATCTATCAGTCTGCAAACGCTGACTGGTTTGACAACCAGACAATAGACCAGATGAACAGATGGCAGAATCCGGGCGACATCACTGATGTACCCCAGGCACGTCTCGGGGACGGTAACGGGAATAAAACCACAAGCAGGTACCTGTCTGATGCCTCTTACATCAGGATCAGAAGCATCAATTTCGGATACAACCTGCCAAAGGCACTTACAACCCGGATGAAGATGTCATCCGTCAGGCTGTATGCCGGAGTCCAGAACCTCTATACGTTTACCAACTACAAGGGATGGGACCCCGAGGTAAACTACACAGGCACCGGCCGTTCTACACAGAACACCAATATCATACAGGGATATGATTTCTATACTGCCCCACAGGCAAGGACTTATACCGTCGGTATAAACCTTTCATTCTAACTCCAAACAGTAATGATCATGAAAAATATAATTTCCAATACCAAAAAATTATTACTGCTGGTTCCGATGTTCACACTGCTGTTCTCATGTACCGAGAAGCTTGAACTGAAGCCTAAGCAGTCAATTGATGCAGCTGTCGCTCTTACGACACCTGAAAACATCAAGGCGACCCTCGTGGGAGCATATCTCGACGCCAGGAGTTCAGCAATATTCGGAACAGGATTCAACGAGATAAGTGAACTCTATGCATCTACCGGTGACATGCTTTTCCTGGGAACCTATGAAGAGCCGGGTGAATTCATCGATAAGGAGTCAACGGTGACCAACGGTTATGTTGAAAACACCTGGGTACAGGCATATAAGCTGGTAAATACCTGCAACACGCTTCTGGATCCTGAAACTCTTGCAATCCTTGAAGAAGGAGACCGTGATCTGGTTGAAGGGGAAGCCCGTTTTCTGAGAGGATGGGTGATCTTTGAGATGACACGGTTTTTCGGATTACCTTATGAAGCCGGTGCGGCCAACAATCAGCCGGCCATACCGCTTGTGCTCACTCCGACGAAAGATGTGGCCGATGCTGTCAAGGTTCCAAGGAATACTGTTGAAGAGTGTTATACCCAGGCGCTCAATGACCTGACAGCTGCACGCGACTTGCTCCCGGAAGACAACGGCGTCTATGCCTCATCCCTTGCTGCAAGAGCAATACTTGCCAGGATGTATCTGCAAATGGGCAACTATGCAGGCGCTGCTGCTGAAGCAAACTATGTGATTCAATCCGGATTATTCTCCCTGACAAACACCCCTTTGGAAGCGTTTAACAATAACAGTAACTCACCGGAGGATATCTTCGCATTTCAGAACAATGTAGCTTCAAACAACCCATGGCTTGCTGTCATGTACGCCTCACTTAACGGCGCCGGCAGGGGTGATTATGAAATCCAGCAGGTTTTTCTTGACAGGTTTGATCCAGCTGACGAGCGCGGAATGTTCCAGGAGAATACAGAGTCTTTCTATACAATTGCCAATATCACAATGATGTACTATAAAGGGGTTGGCACAATCGTCAACAGCAACGGGATAAACACCTCCAAGTGGGGGAGTTATTATACTAACATCCCTATGATAAGGCTGGCTGAAATGTACCTCATCAGAGCCGAGGCCAACTTTGAGGACCCGGGAGCCGATGTTGGCCCAAACACTCCGACGCAGGACATCAATGTCATCCGTGGCAGGTCCAATGCTCCGCTTTATACAGGTTCGGTGACGAGGCAGCAGATACGTGAAGAGCGTTACCTCGAACTCTGCTGGGAGGGTTTCCGCCTGCACGACCTGAAAAGGTGGAAGCAGAATATCGGCAGCTATGACTATGATGCCGGCAATCTTATACTCCCGATTCCCTTCAGGGAGTTGGAAGTAAATGATCTGCTTGTCCAGAACGAATGGTACACCACAGGCAAATAGCCATTAGACACCATAAAATTAAAGGAGGGTCGCTTTCGCTTCCCTCCTTTTTATATACTTGGGTTCATTTCCTAAACCAATAAACCCATAAACTTATAAACCTATCAACCTCTCTTCACCGCCTCCAGCACCCTTTGAGGTGTAAACGGAACCCTGAACAGGCGTGCACCCGTGGCATCGAAGATCGCATTGCCTACTGCAGCACCAACGGCTATGATAGCCGGCTCTCCTCCTCCCTGAGGCGCCTGATCCTTCCGGTCAAGAATGACACAGTCGATCTTCGGCAACCAGGAGAATCTCGGTATGGAATAACTGTCGAAATTTTTATTTTCGATAACACCTCCATTATATTTCAATTCTTCAGTTAAGGTATACCCGAGAGCCATTGTGATACAACCCTCCATCTGGATGAGGGCTCCCTGGGGATTGACACACAGGCCCATATCCTGAGAGGCTGCCACCCTGAGCACCTGGACTTTGCCTGTGGCAGGGTCAACTTTCACCTCCGCAATCTCCGCTACCCAGGTTCCTGCATCGAGCCCGCAGGCAATGCCAATGCCCCTTCCTGACGGAGTTTTTCCCGGCACATATCCGAACCTGTCAGCTACTGATTTCAGACAGGCGATCATCTTTTCATCCTTCAGGTTTTTAAGCCTGAAATCGAGCGGATCCATTCCTGCTGCAGAGGCCATAATATCTATCTGCGTCTCACGGGCAAATGTGTTTGTGTTGTTGTTGGGCGCCCTCCAGGGTCCTGTTTCGAAGGGATGAACACGCCACACTGCGCGGTTCTCGCTGTGGCTAACGGTTCTGTGATTGGGAACATCATAGACAGTCTCCGCTCCCCTGGTGCCGGCAAGGTATACATTATAATCCCACATCAGGATTTTCCCGTTTTTGTCTATACCTGATCTGACTTTGACTACCGAGGCCGGATGGAAGTTATCGTAGAAAAACTCCTCCTCACGCGTCCAGGCAACCATTACCGGTTTGCGGGTCATCCCTGCAAGCCTGGCTGCCTCGATCCCCTGCCTGTATGCGCTTTTCCCTCCGAAGCCACCCCCAACGAACGGAGTTATCACCCTCACCTTTTCGCGGGTAAGTCCGAGCTCCCTGACGATTCCGTCCTGCAAGCCGAATGGCGATTGAGTAGCAGCCCATACAGTCAGTTTGTCTCCCTCATAATTTGCAAGGGCCGTGTGTGGCTCAATTGGTGCATGGGCCAGGTAGGGATCATGAAATTCACTTTCAAAGACCTTATCGCATTGTGCACGTGCAGATTCAATGTCCCCGGCACTCCTGACAGTATTGGATCTGTATTCTCCCCTGTTAATATAATCGAAGACAGTATCGCTGCTTACCTTTATCTCATCAAATGAATACTCAGCATTTATCCTGTTGATTGCAAGATCCGCCTGATCACGGTCTTCACTGAGCACCGCAATAAAATCACCGTCGCGAACAACCTTTACTCCCTCAGTCCTTTCTGCCCCGTTAATATCTGCCGATACCAGCTTTGCCCCGTGTGAAGGAGGTCTCAGTATCCGGGCGAAAAGCATGCCCGGAAGTTTAAGATCCCCAGTATATCTGGCCTTTCCTGTTACCTTGTCATGAGCATCACTGTGCTTCAGAGGCTTGCCAACATATGTAAATGCGGTATGCTCCTCCACCGGTGGTTTTGTGTCAAGGTACTTCTCAATCTTTTGTCCTTTTGCCAGCGCTGCATAGGTTATACTCTTTGAAACATCTTTTGTATCAGTAATAACACCGTCCTTCACTTCAAGCTGACCGACCGGCACACCCAGTCGTTCTGATGCCATTTCAACAAGGACCGCCCTCGCTTCAGCAGCGGCAGCCCTCATGCTGGGCCCGAAAGATCTGGTGGTGAGCGAACCCCAGGTTCCCATGTCGTAAGGGCACAGGTCTGTGTCTCCCATTATCATTTTAACCTTTTCCAGCGGTACATTCAGTTCATCCGCCATCATCTGAGGAAGGGACGTGATGATCCCCTGACCCATCTCAATTTTCCCTGTAAAACAGCTTACGGTGCCGTCTTCAGCGATCTGCAGGAAGGCGTTGTAGTCTTTCGTCAGGCTTCGTCCCTGCGGTACAGGCATAGACAAGCAGGTCAAGTGCACTCCATGGCTGGAAGAAGATGAAAATTCCTCCGCCGGCAATCTTAAAAAAGTTTCTTCTTTTCATGATTACTTCCCTCCCTTTATTACTTTGGATGCATCTTCCACCGCTTCGATGATCCGTTTATGAGCTCCGCACCTGCAGAGGTTATCTTCCAGTCCTGCAACAATTTCTTCCCTTGAAGGAGAATTGTTTTTCTCCAGCAAACCAACAGAAGTCATTATCATTCCCGGGGTACAGTAGCCGCACTGAAGGGCATCATGATCTATAAAGGCCTGCTGCACGGGATGCAGCTTGCCATTTTTTGCCAGTCCCTCAACAGTAACTACGCTTTTCCCGGCTACATCACTTACGGGTACTGTGCATGATCTCACGGGCTCGTTATCGATAAGCACTGTACAAGCACCGCAGAAACCGATTCCACAACCGTATTTGGTGCCGGTCAGTTCAAATACATCCCTGAGTACCCATAAAAGCGTTTTGTTCGGATCTATGGTTACCCTGGTCTTTTTGTTGTTTAGTTTAAAGCTGATTGTCTCTTCCATAACTAAATTGTTCGGTTTAATTCGTTCCTGTAATCTTCCTCAGTATCAATATCTTTCAAAATTAACGGATTATCCGTTTCAATCTCCCAAAGATCTCCGGGATGTTTCATTGCCAGGGCCCTCAGGCCTTCAGATTCATCCAGTGTCATTATCTCCTTCCGGTATTTTCTGTCGATCAGCAGCGGGTGTCCCCGCCTGCCCCTGAAAGTCGGGACTACGATTCCAATGCCCGATTCGCGCCAGGCACTGACAAGGATGTTGATATCCTTTGCGCCGATCATGGGCTGGTCTCCTGGAAATACAAGCGCTGCGAGGCATTCATCAGGTAAATGCGCGAATCCGCATTTGACAGATGAAAGCATTCCGGTTTTATAGGCATCATTATAACAATGGATTACGGGATATCCGGAGATTACCTGCAATATTTTGTCACTGTCGCTGCCCAGAACTACAAGAGTCTTTTCCACTGATGATGAGGCAATATTTTGTATCACCGTTTCAATAATTGTTGCTCCGCGGTAAGGCAGTAACATCTTGGGTGATCCCATCCTTTTCGATTCACCTCCTGCAAGAATTATTGCCCATATCTCTGCCATTTGCTTTCAGGGTTTCAGTCCGCCGGCTGGCGGATCAGCCTCCGGCTTCTTACCAGGACCAGCTGGGCGGCAATGCTTACAGCAATCTCTTCTACGGTTTTCGAGCCTATATCAATCCCTACCGGAGAGTAAATTCTCTTCCACTCTTCCTCTGTAGCCCATTTGTTGCTGATAAACTCCTCCCTCATTTTTGCTATTTTACCTTTGCTGCCTATCATTCCTACATAAGCAGCATCAGACCCCAGACAGGGTCTCAGTGCTTCAGCATCCCCGGCATGGCCATGGGTCATTATCACAATGTAGGTGTCACTGTCCTTTTTGATATTCTCCATTATCTTCCCGATTTCACCTGCTATGGTGTGATCCGCGTCAGGAAGGTTCACGGCGTTGGCATACTCACTCCGGCTGTCGGCTACAGTAACTTCAAAATCCAGCATTTTCCCCAGATGTGACAATGCTTTGCCAATATGTCCGGCACCTGCAATAACCAGACGGGGCAGCGGAAATAACGGTTCGAGAAAGACAAGAGAGGATTGATTCTCACCCCGAATCGGGTTTTCGAGACTGAGGAAATGTGCACTGCCCGGAGATGAAAGCATGTCAGTTACTTCCTTCTTTGCCCGGTCAGTTAAATAATCAGGTAAAACCGGGGCTGATGCGGCTCCAACCCAATACCGTCTGATACTTACATGCGGCTCTTTCAATACGGTGACCACCGTCAGCAGAACACCGGGAATTCCTGCTGCGAGGTCCTGCTCCATCTTCCCGAACATGGCAAGGGAGGACAGAGGATCAGCATCAAGAAGGATGGAGATGGTACCTCCGCAAATGGCCTCGTCTTTATGTTCTATACTATTGTCAAGAGAAAAACTGACAAGCATAGATTCCCTTTTGCGGGAACATTGTCCGGCAAACGCCTGAACCCTGTTTTCGACAATTCCTCCGCCGACAGTTCCATAAATTAGTTTTCCGCCTGAGAATAATGCCAGGCTTCCGGGTTTCTGTGGTGTGGAGCCGGTTGTGCCAGTGACGGTTGCAAGTACAGGGTTTGACTGTGCCTGCACTGACTGGGTCAACCGGAGATATAGGTTTTTCATCTGTCTAATTTTGGGTTTACCGGCAGTCACTCCTTTTCCGGAGGGACAGTGACTTCAGACTGTGATAAAACAAATATATAAAAATTGAGGAATTTTGTTAATTACGGAGGCAGGTGCTCAACAGGCTCTCATGTCTCATAATGGCTTTTTACCGGCACATGAGGTGTTTGATTGATTTATTTGTCTGAAATATTTTGAGGAATCAAAAATTGAATTAATTTTGCATCGCTTTTGGTGCGGTAGTTCAGTTGGTTAGAATAACGGCCTGTCACGCCGTGGGTCGCGGGTTCGAGTCCCGTCCGCACCGCAGGAAAACAAAAAGCCCTGAGCCTTAGCTCGGGGCTTTAGTATTTTAATACGGAGTGAACTTCTCCATCTGACAAATACAATACAGGGTATCGCTTATCAGGACTTACACTTCGAAAAATACTATCATCTGTTAGTTTTGAGTTTCTGCAACGTATTCAAGAATATCAGAAGGCTGGCAGTTTAGTGCCTTACAAATAGCTTCCAGGGTGCTAAAGCGTATTGCTTTGGCTTTTCCCGTTTTTAAGATAGAAAGGTTAGAAAGTGTCAGTTCAACTTTTTCTGATAGCTCATTAAGCGACATTTTTCGCTTTGCCATCATTACATCCAGATTTACAATGATCGGCATAGCTTAGACTGTTAAATCGTTTTCATTTTGAAGTTCAATTCCTTTTTTGAAAATAGTCGCAATAACATAAACTATTGCAGCCATCAAAATAAAGGCCTGACTATCTACCCAAAACTGATCCAGCTGGTCGATTTCGTATCCACGATGCATTAAGTTTTTAGCTGATTCCCGGGCTATGTAGCTTAAAAGTCCTATGGATAAGCGTGAAGTAACTAATTTGCAAAATTTTGCTTGAAACAAAACTGTTGAATGGTTTTGACAAATCTAGTTTGAGTAGAAGTATGATGACAATATAAAATAAGTACGCTTTCAAAATGGAGATGACCAGGATAAAAGAGTACATACTGAAAAAAGACCATTTGCTCAGATTATACATTTCACTTAAGTCCAACTTTTGATATAAGTTTTGGACAAATTCAGGTTTGTACAGACTGAAGAAAAAATTGACTATCAAGCCTCCGGCTTCAATGCACAGGCCTATGAAGATGACCCAAGCCACAATACTCAGGACAATAAATACGAAGTTGTTTTTTTTTGACATCATTGTTAGATTTTAAATTGATGTCGTAAAAATAATACATTTTTATTGATAAACAATAAATATGTATTTTTATTCAAAAAATATTTTCTATTCCTTAAAGGATTTGTGATAAAAAGAATTGCACATACAATGATGCAGGTCGTTTCAATTTTCAATCATCTATTGCCTGACCGACAAGCTGACGAAATTTCCAACCAGTATCATCACCGTTGATATCCTGGGTTTGTTTCATTAGAATACCGATAATTTCTTCTTTTGGATCAGCAAAGTATTGCGTATTAAAATAGCCTCCCCAATTAATAGTACCATTACTACCTCTTCCACCCATATTTTGACCATCCTGATCAAGAACACCAAAAGCCAAACCATAACCCGCCCCGGAATCTCCCAACAAATCTCCAATCTGGTTCGCCATAATGACTTGTACTGTTGTTCTGCTTAAAAGGCGTACTCCATTTAACTCGCCGTTATTCAAATACATCTGCAAAAAAGTAGCATAGTCTTTTGCTGTGCTTGAAAGACCGGCACCACCTGAAAAGAATGTTTTGGCCCCTTTAATCGGATAATCTGAATCATAATTAGGATTTGTATATCTGATCCATTTATCATCCCTGAAAGTTTGAACCGGTACCAGTCGGGATTTTTTTGAGTCGGGTAAGTAAAAATATGTATCATTCATGCCCAGAGGTTCAAAGATCCTTTCTTGAAAAAACTCATCCAATGGTTTACCTGACATAATTTCTATGAAATAACCTAAAACATCAAGACCCTCACTGTATGTGAACTGTTTTCCAGGTTCATGATGTAATGGAAGTTCTGCTAACTTTTTAATATTTTCTTTAATTGTTACGGATGATGTAGTAAATAAATCTATGATTCCGGCCTTCTGGTATATTTTGCTGAATTGATCATTATCAATAATGCCATATCCTATTCCAGATGTGTGCGTTAACAAATGCCGGATTGTGATTTCCCCTTTTGCAGGGCTTGTGAGGTAAGTTGTATCAATGTTATTTAATGAGTCAAGAATCTGTGCATTCTCAAACTCCGGAATATATTTTGATATTGGGTCATCCAGCCTGAATTTACCTTCTTCCCATAGCATCATGACTGCTGTAGATGTAATTGCCTTGCTTTGTGATGCTATTCTAAAAATATCATCTCGTTTAAGATTTCTTTTGGTGCCATTATCAGCCATACCGAAAGCTTTGTAGTAAACAATCTTTCCATTTCTGGCAATCAAGGCAACCGCGCCGGGAATTTGATTCTTCTCGATGGATTGTGTTAACATATTGTCAATCAAGGCTAATCTTTCTTCAGACATTCCTACACTCTGAGGAGAGGATTCGGATAGCGGTGGTGTCGAATTTATCGATTTCGTTTGAGCGTAAGCCGAAATCATCAGTGTGAGTGAGAAGAGGAATGTTAGTGCGGATTTCATAATTATTGATGTTTTAATTTGAATGACTTAAAATTATTTACATTTCTACCAGAGGTAACCATGATCGACCAAATAAAGAATTCTTTCCAAAAACGGATTAATTCCTCATTGGTTTTTGACTATCCAAATTAAGAAAATAATCTCAGTTCTTAATTATCCAGATTAACTCCCGACTCCAGTAATTTATTAATAAGGTTGATATCAACCTTATTTTCCCTCAGACCAGCATATTCAAGCATCTTCAGCTCAAAAAGAGGTGTTATGTCATCGAAATAATTACCGGATAACAGTATACTCTTCAAATTTACAAGGTTGCCTATGCCATCAAGATAACTGATCATCCCTGCATCTTGCGGGTAACATTCCGGGCCTCCCAGCCTTTTACAGCTGATAATTGTTTGGGCACCAGGTAGAGGGTCGAAATGGCTTTGCCAACTGTAAAGGCAATAGCTGCAGCAACAACACCGATAAGGTTCAGGAATACCACACAAACAAGCAATACAGCAATAATTCCTATAAGCTCTATGGCTGTTGCTACTGAAATAGGGCCTGTAGTACCGTTAATTATAAGTGATGATCTCTGGAAGTTCAACAAGACCGTCAAGCGCCGGTAAAAGTATCATTATCTTAAGAGGAAGATATGACAGATCTGCAAGCTCCTTGCTCAGTCCTGAGATATTTATAAACCACAGATCGGCCAGAGGAGTGAAAGCCAGGACGGATATCAGAACCGTTACCGCTATACCAAGATATAATGCAAAATTCCTCAATACCCTGTAGTTCTGTTTTTCTGTTCCGATCAGGGCAATATTCACCTCCTGGTATGATAATCCCAGGCTTCTGAAAATAAATACCAGCGAATTCACAACGGGGAGAACAGCCAGCGACTCCACTGCCATATTGCTTCTGCCAAGAAAGAATGTAACGAACGGATGCACACCAAGCGACAGTATTGAGGTAAGTGCAAGCGGATAATAGAACTTTGTAATTGATCTTAAACTCAGATTACCGTTCTCAGTATCTTCCTTCTGAAGCAGTGTCTTCAGAGTTCCTGAAACCATTATCCTTGTTGCTATTGCTTCAGAAAGGACTGCCAGCGACATTGCCCCTGCACCAACATATGCCCCTTTCACTCCTGCCGAATAAAGGAACAATCCTGTTATCACAATGACTGACAGCCGGACCATAGTCCCGTAAGTAACCCGTCTCGTCAGGTTATTCCTGATAAGGATACCCTGGTAGAACCTCCTGTAACCAATCGATGCAGCCCAGGGAAGAAAAATAATCAGTGCAATGTGGGCAAGCCTTGCAACTTCTTCAGGCACTTCCATGAGACCAATAACAATGAAGTTGAATACCGGAGGAATAAGGATGATTAGCTGTATACCGGTAATGACGGCATTAAGGATATCTGTAAATTGTTTCAGCTTCCTGTATGAATTGCGCCCTGTGACAAGAGCCGTGGAGGCACTCATCAGCATTATTATCGGCGCTTCAATTATCATTGCAAATGATCCTGCGATACCAAAGGCAGCAAGATTGAATTTTGCATCATTCAACCGGGCAATAAAGGCAATGAGGATTGGCTGCTCAATGGCCATCATCAGCCAGGTAAGTGCCAGCGGCCCCCAGAAAAGAGATATCTTCCGGTATGTCAGCCTTTCAGTCAGATCCAAAAGGGACATCATTAATCAGGATAAGATTTTTCAGTGCCATCAAAATTCAAATTAAGCGGTGGGACGCAAATTTAATGAAACAGACGGGAATCCTTCTGAATAATTTCTCGCATTATCATACATCAAAATGAAATTTATAAACACCTGATTAATATGTTTTAAGCTTCTCCGGATTGTATCTGATTCAAGCGTCATTTTTCATAACCCTCAAAAAACAGACATTTATCAAAATTCAGGAACCATAGATCAAAATTGTTTGTCCAGAAGTATATATGCGTTTAGCTTTATTAATTATTTTTCAAAACCCTGACCATATGAAACCGCAATTGAAAGCTGCGATTATCTCAGTACTGATCATTTTATTTACAACTGTTGCTGAAGCACAACCAAAAACTCAGGCGAAAAAGTTGCTGGATGCCCTGATGGAACGGAATCATAAAAATGCTCTTACGGCAGCTCAGGATATTGACAATGTCAACTATGTCGAAAAAAACGGGGCAAGCCTTTTAATTGCATCAGCTGAATCGGGCTATTCGGATGTATGCAAAATATTGCTTGCCAAAGGAGCAAGCATTGATTTCCAGTCACCAAACGGCACAACCGCCCTTTATATTGCTTCTCAGGATGGTCGCACCGAAGTTGCAAAGCTTCTGTTGGAGAATGGGGCACATCCTGATTTGCCTGCAAATAACGGAGCTACGGCACTTATAGTGGCATCCGAATTCGGTCACCCAGAAATTGTAAACCTGTTGCTGGATAATAATGCAAAAGCAGATTTGCAGGATAATGAAGGCAGGATCAGCACTGATTGTGGCATCACAGAATGGATTCAACGATATTGTCAGATTTTTGCTGGATGCTGAAGCAAAATTGGACTTGCAGGATATAAACGGTTCTACCGCTTTGATATTAGCTTCTCAGACCGGACAAAAAGAAACTGTAAAACTATTATTGGATAAGGGTGCAAATGTAGATATACAGACAAAAAATGGCAATTCTGCCCTGATCCTTGCATCTTTAAAGGGTGTGGTGGAAGTAGTTAAGGCCCTTGTGGACAATGGAGCTGATGTGAATATGGAAACTAACACTGGCGCTACCGCATTATTCGCTGCAGCATCACGGGGACACGCCAAAATAGTAAATATGTTACTGGAAAGCGGGGCGGATCCGCTAATTCAGGATAATGAGGGCAAAACAGCAATAAATTATACTAAATATATTGAAGTCAAAGCGTTACTGACCTCCGCCAAGTATCAAAAATAGCTCACCTTCTGGGTCTACTTTCTTTCAGAGCCTTTCAGGTCTATCAGGATAACACCCGTTGCTCCCCGTGATCCGTAGATTGCGGCTTCCGAGCCTTTGAGCACACTGATTGATTTCACCTCCCTGGGATTAATATTGTCAATTGACGATACAACCATACCGTCGACAACCAGTAATGGATCATTGCTTGCATTGATGGAGGTTACACCCCTGACCCGGATGGTTCTGCCGCTGACCTGAACACCAGGCACCTGGCTGCTTAAAAGATCATAGATATTTGTATAGGCAGAGTACTTGTCCTCTGTCGCATCGATAGTGCCCACAGAGGTTGAAGTGTTCTTTTTACTAACTTTTGAATAACCGATATTTACGGTTTCTTCATCATCAGTCTTCCCGGGAATAAAATCCTTTATCGCAAATGTTCCGTCCAAAGGAATGACAACGGTTTTGTTGTCCTGCAGGGCTATTTCGGCTGAACCGTATTCATATGTAAACGCACCTATTGTCTTTACACTGCGTCTCACCTCAATTTCAAAGCGTCCCAGGCTGTCTGTCACCACATTTGTGTTTATCCTGTCGGCCAGGATCATCGCCCCGGCTACTTTGGATTTGTTATCAAATGTAACAGTGCCTGAAACCACGACTTTCCTGTTTTTCTTCTGTCCCTGCAGCTGTGTGCAAGCCACAAGGGAAATCACTATAAGTAAAAAGACCCTCACGTTCATTCTGATGTGTTTAATTTTATGGCAAGTTATAAATAATTTGTTCTGATTGCCCGTGTTATTAAAACCTGCCGGAAAGCCTTAAACTGAAGTTCCGGTGAGGCTGGATGTCACCCGGGCGGCCCATGTAAACCGTATTTGTAATATTCTTTACAGCAAGTGAAAGTGTGAATGATTCACTGAACCTGTAACCGGCATTACCGTCAAGTAATAAATATCCTGTGTTGTTTTCCTGCCAGTAGGTAAAGAAGCCCGGAAGTATTTGCTCCCTGGTCTCCGGATTCAGAAAAACGTCATCCACATTGAGTGTCTTTGATCTTGCGTAAAGGTTAAGGCCGAACTCAATTTTATTCCAGTCAATACCGAGACTGAGCTTTGCATTATGCTTTCGCCTGTATTTGAGCCACACATCAGTATTTCTGTTGGTGAATGAATTGAACTCAACAGGATAGATAAAGGTATAGCCGCCGCTTAAAGTAGCCTCCATTTCACCGAAGGACCTTGTGAGAACAATCTCGGCTTCTGATCCGTATATTCTCGACTGTTCGACGTTTGTGGCCTGGAATCCGAGCCCGTAATTACCTGTTCCCTGTTCCGGAAAAAGTCCGAAAACATATTCAATCATATCTCTGTTCTGGCTGAAGAAGAGCGATAGGTCAGCCTGTCCCTTCATATCTCCCAGCATGATGCCCTGTTTCACTCCAACTTCGGATGTCCACCCTGATTCAGCCTGTACAAAAGGATTGGGGAATATTTTTACGGAACCCAGGGTCGTGGAGGCATGTTTCTCCGCTATTGACGGGTAACGGTAACCCTGTCCGAATGACGCCCTGATAAATGTAAATCCGGCAACCTGCCAGTTCAGTCCGGTTCTGAAGACAGGGACTACCCTGTCTCTTTCCCCGTCGAGAATATTCTGCTCAACACGCACTCCGGCCGATATCTTAAGCCGTGCAATCGGCCTTCCCTCCAACTGTGCAAACCCTGCCAGGTTGAGACCGTGATGGTTCCCGAAGAAGCTGGATGTCACATTACTCCAACTTTCGGATGCCCCTGCATTAAAATTCAAAAAGTCTGAAATAAGGTACCGGAACTGGTATTCAGTGAACAGGGAAACTGAACCCGCGTTATTCTCCGTTCTCACCGGAAACCTGTTGGCTGACGATTGGAACCTCATGCGCACATCGTGCCTGAATCGTTCAGTCCTGTTAAGTGATATGAACGGGTCGACAGTAAAAAACCGGCTGCTGAGCCTCGAAACAGAGGAAGTGTCCTGAACCAGAGCTCCGGTGACAGCGTCATCCCAGAGGATAAAATCTGTTTTACGGGTTGTACCTGCCCCAAGGTTCAGTCCGTAAACAAAGCCCCTGACTTTTGAATTACGGTGCTTAAGCCTGAGGTTAACCCTGCCGAGCATTTCGTCATTGTACTTTCTGTAACTGTTATCCGCAAGCAGGCTTAAACCCACTCCTATATCTGTGTTTCCCCGTCTTTGAAGATGCGAAAAAGATGCTGATGACCAGATCCGCGGAGAATTCCACCAGACCCAGTTTCTGTTCGCAGGGTTTCCGAATACTCCTGTTTCAATATAGAACCTGGTAAGCGGCACATTCGACGCTTCTGCACTCCTGAAGCTAATTACGCCGTTAAGTGCAGAGGATCCGTACATCACCGATGACGCTCCCTTAATTATTTCTACCTGGGCGAGGTTTTCCAGAGGCAGGAAGTTCCACTTGATGCCACCTGCATCAGCAGACATCATCGGGAGTCCGTCGATCAGGGCCAGAACCCTGCTTCCGACACCGTAGCTGAATCCGCTCCCACCCCTGATCGAAGCCTGACCGTCAAGCACCTCTATTCCGGGGGTTTTGTTTATCAGCTCCTGTGCGTCGGTAATATGACTTTGTGAAAGAGTTGCAGGTTTAATTATATCCATAGAAACGGTTAGCTCCGAAACCCTTTGCTCCGTCCTGTCGGCAGTCACAACAACCTGGCTTATCTCCTGTGATTCAGGCTCCAATGATATGTTCAACTCTTCATTTTCGCCGGGGACAAGTCGCAATTGCTCTGTTAATGTCTTATATCCCAGGTATTTGAATGTTACTGATATATTCCCTGTGTCAGATGTAAAACTGTAATAGCCCCTGGCGTCAGTGGCTGTACCTAGCTCCTTTGCCGTAAATCACGTAGACATCCGGCAGCGACTCATGGCTGTCACGGTCGGTAACCCTTCCGCTTACTCTGGCCTGGCCAACGGATATTACCGGCAACATCCACAGGATTGCTGTAAATAATATAAAGAAGCGATGCATTATTTGGGTTTGAATGTCATCCTGATCTTAAGCGGATTGGATGGCTCGGCAATGTTTGGATAATTCGTTGTCAGCTTCAGCGAAGTTGCTGTCAGTTCCTTTATCAGTGCAGTCAACGGAACAGGCAGTTCCGGTGACTCAAGGACAATACTTGTCTCGTCATAGACAAATCTCCACGTACCGGTATACTGTCCGAAGTAACCGGTACCGTCTTCGTTGAATTTAATGTCACCGGCAAATTTTTCGAGCAGCTGACCGGCTACCGCTGGCATCAACCCCTCCGGCCAGGAGACTGTCAGTCCTCCAGATATGTTCGGTAAGAAAGGTAAAACGGTCTGAAACAGTCTCTTTTTTGCAGGATGCAGCCAGCACTGTCAATGAAATAAATAAAAGAAATGCTATCTTTTTCATGCGTGTAAGTTTTAAGTTCTCCCCGGAACTGATTACAGAACAATCTCTTCTCTGATCAGTTCATTATCACGGCTATTTATCAAAGATAATAACCAATCGATACAAAATTGGCCTCTCTTTATCTGATTTTTCAGTGAACAGAACAGGTTATTAACCGGTATGGGGTCCATATTAATTATAAATACTGACTTAATTGCTAATTTTGACGTCTTCAGGAATTAATTCCATGAGACGACCCTGTACGCTGATATTTCTTTTCACCATGCTGCTGCTGCCGCTGAAAGGACAGACTTTCACAGACAGCAATCTGCCTATCGTCCTTATAACCACTGACGGCGGTCTATCCATTCCTGATGAACCCGGAGTGAAGGGAACCATGAAGATCATTTACAGGGGACCGGGACTCAGGAATTACGTGACAGATCAGAATACCCCGGCCTTCCTGAATTACTCCGGTAGAATTGATATAGAAATCAGAGGCTCCTCCTCACAGGAATCGCCGAAGAAGAACTACGGCTTCACAACGCTGTTGGCAGACAACATCACAAACAACAACGTGAGTCTCCTGAATATGCCTCCTGAAAACGACTGGATACTGGGCGGGATGGTATTTGATACAGCTATGATAAGGGACTTTCTCACGCTCTCGCTGTCACGGCTCATCGGCAACTATGCCCCCGGAAGTGAATATTGTGAGGTTGTTGTAAACGGCGATTACCGGGGACTCTATATGCTGCAGGAAAAGATAAAAGCCGACAACAACCGTGTGGATGTACATAAAATAACTGCCGCCGACAACCTTATCCCGGCAATTACAGGAGGTTATATAACAAAGGCTGATAAACCTACCGGGGGAGATCCTATTGCCTGGACAATGTACAGCTGGTTTGGACCGGCAGTGGAATACATACACCATTTCCCGAAACCGGATGATGTAACAACTCAGCAGACAAACTATATCAGGGGTGAATTCTTCAAGCTTGAAACTGCGGCCAAAAACAATGACATTTCGCTGATTAACGGATATCCGTCAATAATCGACGTACCCTCTTTTGTTGACTTTATGCTCCTGAGTGAGTTTGCAGGAAATCCTGATGCATATCATTACAGCACCTATTTCCACAAGGACCTTAACGGCAAACTGAGAGCGGGTCCTTTATGGGACATTGACCTATCATACGGCAATGATCTGTTTCAATGGTATCTTGACAGGAGTAAACCTGATATCTGGTTTTTCCAGGATTATCAGAACGACGGCTCGAGATTCTGGAGGGACCTTTTCTACAATACCCAGTTCAGATGTTACCTCTCCAGGAGGTTCAACGAACTCATCCAGCCGGGACAGCCGCTTAACCAGTCTAACCTGGAATCATTTATAGATCAGACCGTTGCAATTATCAGTGAGGCTGTTACGAGAGATTATACAAGATGGGGAAAGACGGGAACTCACGCCCAGCGCATAGCGGGTATCAAGGCTTTCATTACGGCGAGGCTCAGCTGGATGTCAGCCAACATTGGTTCATTCTCAGCCTGCAGCAATGTTGCAGTCCCTCCCCTTGTGATCACCAGGATAATGTATCACCCCATGGTAACTCCGGCGTTCCCTGACGGTGATCTCCTTGAGTTCATCGAGATACGAAACAACGGCACCCAGGCAGTCAGTCTCACGGGTATCTATTTCAGAGGTACGGGACTGGTTTACCAGTTCCCTGCCAACGCCACCCTGGGTCCGGGTCTGTGCGTGATCCTGGCCAGCAACGCCGCCGAATTTCAAAGAAAGTACGGATTCGCGCCTTACGGCCAGTTCACAAGACAACTTTCAAACAACAGCCAGGCCATTATCCTTGCCGACGGATTCGGGAACATCATCGACAATGTCACTTATCTCGATGCTTCGCCATGGCCCCTTGCTGACGGCAACGGATTTTTCCTGAAACTTACCGATATAAATCTTGATAATTCTCTGCCTTCAAGCTGGATAGCATCAAATGAAATAATCACCGCAGCTGATGATCTTCCATTTGCCGGCAGCCTCCGGATTTTCCCGAACCCCGTGACAGACAGGCTCAGGATACAGGCTGACAGGCCCCTCATATCCATAATCCTGACTGACATTCACGGGCGCACGCTGTTCACCTTTGAACCCGGGACCTGGAGTTATGAAATTGACATGACCGGATTCAAGCCCGGCACCTATATCGTGACAGTTGTCACCGAGGTAAAGACCTGGAACGAAAAAATCGTAAAAAAATAATTTACCGGATACCGGTGCCATAGCCCCGCTTCGCGCGAACAGCTATATATACTGGTAAATCCTGACGTAATCAACAACCATGGTACGTGGGAATACCGAATCATCGATACCCTGGGCTCCTCCCCAGTTACCGCCAACGGCCACGTTCAGCAACAGGTGGAATCTCTTGTCATACGGCCACACCTTATATCCGGTGCCTTCATTCTTAAACGTAAAATAGAGCCTGTCATCGACATACACCCTGTATTCCTTAATCTCCCATTCAAGGGTATAAACGTGAAATTCAGAATAGCAGGTAGGAATATTTATTGTAGCGTTCTTCTGCGTACCTATTGAATGGTTATACTTCTCCGTATGGGCAGAAGCAACAATGACGAAGGGGTCATAACCCACATTTTCCATTATGTCTATCTCACCGCTTGCGGGCCATCCGCCGTAAGCCCAGTCTGTCGGCAGCATCCAGATAGCAGGCCACATTCCCCTGCCGTCAGGAATCTTCGCCCTGATCTCCATCCTGCCGTAGAGCCAGTCGCCCTTCCCTTTTGTTACAAGTCTTGCCGATGTGTACTGGAATCCCTTATACTCCTCTTTTCTGGCTGTGATGCTCAGGTATCCGTCTTTGACCTCGGCATTTTTCAGGCGTGCCTGCGTGTAGAACTGCTTTTCATTGTTTCCCCATCCGCCTGCATTGCCGGCAGTGTCATAACTCCATTTGGCGGAGTTGGGAAGACCTGTGTAGTCAAACTCGTCACTCCACATCAGGGTTTTTACAAGGCTCGGCTTTTCGGGAACAGGTTTGGGATCATCGGGTTTGACACATCCTGGTGCCAGAACAGATCCCAGGCAAAAAATCAGCAACAGTATCGGATTCATTTTCTTCATATTTTCAAAACTCTTATTCAACAATAAATTCACCGTGCAATCCCTCATCAGAGTTTGTGCCTATCCAGACATCAAACTGACCGGCTTCGGTAAGAGTCTCTTTACCGTTAAAGAACGCCAGGTCTGCAGCATCTATTGTGAACTCTACAACTGCCTTTTCACCCTTGTAGATGTTTATCCTCCGGAAACCCTTAAGCTCTTTCACGGGCCTTGTAATGCTTCCTACGCGGTCACGGACATAGAGCTGCACCACTTCAACGGCATCCATGCTCCGGTATTGGAAACAGTGGCTTTGACTGTAATGGAACCGTTTTGCTCATTGAACCGGCAGACAGTGAAAGATCACTGTATTCAAAGGTTGTATAGCTTAATCCGAAACCGAACGGAAGCAGCGGTGTGTACCCGTAATCGAGCCAGAACGATTTGTAGCCGAGTGAACTCTGCGGATTCTCGACGGAGATGCTGTCGATTGGGGTCCACGACTGCGGTGTTGCCGGTCTGCCGGTATTGTTATGGTAATAGTAGAACGGTATCTGTCCCGGTCCCTTGACGAATGTAACAGGAAGTTTTCCGGAAGGTGATTCCTTGCCGAAGATCAGGTCAGCCAGTGCCGGACCGGCCATTGTACCACCATGCCATGCATAGAGCACGGCGTCGGATACTCCGAGTTCCTCACCTATGGCAAGTGGACGGCCTGCCATTACCACCATAATCAGAGGTTTCCCTGTTTTTGAGAGTTCAGCAAGGAGTTCACTCTGCGCGCCCGGGAGGTCAATCTCTGCCCGCGACTGACCTTCGCCTGAAAGTATCCACTCTTCGCCGGCAAAAAAGATGATAGCATCGGACTTTTTCGCCGCAGCAATTGCTGCATCGAACTGGGCTGTGCTCTTGTCTCTGCTGTATTTGAGGCCGCTTACATAGTTGACTCTCTTTTCTCCCAGCAACTCCCTGATGGCTTTCAGCGGTGTCACGGAGTTCTCAGCTCTGCCGTCAAAACACCAGGTGCCAAGCTGGTCACGTGGAGCATCAGCAAGAGGTCCGATTACGGCCACTGATGAGATATCCGTATTAAGCGGCAGGGTCTTGTTCTCATTCTTAAGCAGTACGGCGCTTTCCCTGGCCACAGTACGGGCATGCTCAAGAAATGCCGGGTCAAGTATTATGTTTTCAGCTTCAGTATCAACATATGGATTGTCAAACAGACCAAGCTTGTATTTCACTGTCAGGATGTTCAGAACTGCCTCATCAATCTGCGCCTGGGTAATCTTATTCTCTTCAAGAAGTGTCTTGATATTGTCAAAATAACTGGTTGTTGCCATCTCCATTTCCACTCCGGCATTTATTGCCTTTGCAGCAGCATCCTGTTCATCCACTGCGTAACCGTGGGATACCAGTTCAACCACTGAACCCCAGTCGCTTACAACAAATCCGTCAAATTTCCATTCATTGCGCAGTATCTGCCTAAGTGTAAACTCATTGGCCGATGTAGGAACTCCGTTAAGGTCATTGAATGCCGACATGAAAGTGAGTGCACCTGCATCCTTTGCGGCCTTGAAAGGCTTGAGCACCACGTTTCTCAGAACCGGTTCGGTAATGTATGTTGTATTATAATCGCGTCCGCCTTCAGTAAAACCATATCCTACATAATGCTTGGCACATGCTGCCACCGATGTCGGATCAGTGAGGCTGTCGCCCTGAATACCCTTGACCATTGCTGTTGCCATTGCCGAAGCCAGGAAAGGATCTTCGCCGCATCCCTCTGCTATCCTTCCCCAGCGCGGATCCCATGTAATGTCAATCATTGGGGCGAAAGTCCATTTAATACCCTGTGATGAAGCCTCGATTGCTGAGATTCGAAATGCTTTCTTCACTGCTTCCGGATTCCAGGAAGCTGCCATACCCAGCGGAATAGGGAAAATAGTACGGTAACCGTGAATCACATCCCTGCCGATGATCAACGGTATGCCAAGCCTGCTTTCTTCAACTGCTATTTTCTGTATGCCGTTAACCTGTTCCGCTCCGAAAAAGTTCAGCAGTGAGCCGCAGCGACCATCCCTGACAGCCTGCTTAAGCTGTTCCGGATCACGGAAATATCCAATGTCAAGCTGTGACATCTGTCCTATCTTTTCATCAAGGGTCATCTGCGCAAGCAATTTATCAGCCCTTGATCCGGCGTCATTCTGAACTGTCTCACCCGTTTTACAGGAAGAGCTAATCAGGGAAAGTGACACCAATAGGATAGCAAATGATTGTTTCATAGAATTTATTTTTGCAGCTGATTTTTAGTAAAGCTATAAAAAAATGTTATCCTTAAGCCACAGGCTGTATTTCAGGCCAAAATTATCTCTTTTTTGCTTAACTTTAAATATATTTGCACGCCTGCTATAGGCTCAGGTTTAACATAACTATCACTGAAAAGAAATGGTCAAAATCACCCAGAACAGAATCCCGCATGAATTCTTCGCAACAAAAGGTTCAGGCTGCAGTGAATATGCGATTCATCCCGGATCGTATCACATGGCTTTGAATGATGCCGGAATATCCGAATTCAACATCTTGAACTACTCCTCGGTTCTGCCTTCCTCGGCAAAACTGGTTACTCTTGACGAAGTCGATATGCCGCCTTACGGTTCTGAACTCTGCACAATTATGGCAGTGGCCAACGGGTACTACGGTGAACATATTTCCGCCGGGATTATTTATGCATGGATGTATACCGATGACACATGCGAGGAGAAAGTTGGAGGACTGGTGTGCGAGCTGTCAGGTTACTTTGATATGGAAGCACTGGAAGAAAGGCTGTATACCGTTCTGAAAGATCTTCATGAACGGACTTTTGCGAAGTACTATCTCGGCGAACCTATTGTCAGCACTGAATCCCTGACCGTTGACAAGCGGTACGGTACCGCCCTGGTGGCTCTCTGCATTCTGAATTACACTTAGCACCAGGTGCTTTCTCCTTAACGGGCAGCATCTGCCCGGGCATTTTTGTTCCGGACGATAATAAATAGCCAGCTATGAATAAACCCGGCAAGTTTCTGCATCTCTTCCTCCCTCCTGAAGGGTGGAGGAGGCCAGTGGTTATCATTCTCGGCATTTTTACCGGCATGTTACTGTTCCTCCTGAAGACCTCCGAAGCGACCTCTTACCTTTCGGATGACCCCCGGGTCTGTATCAACTGTCACATAATGACTCCGCAGTTTTCAACCTGGGCACACAGTGCGCACAGAAGCATAACCGACTGCAATGCATGCCACGTTCCCCACAACAATGTCATAAGTAAATATATGTTCAAGGCCAGCGACGGGCTGAGGCACTCAACGATCTTTACCCTGCGCAGTGAACCACAGGCAATTTATATAAGGGAAGCAGGCAAGCGTGTTGTGCATGGAAACTGCCTGAGATGCCACTCCTCACTCTTCAGCGACGGGCCTGGCAGGCCTGAGACGGCCATGGCAGAAATGAGGGAAAGAGAATGCCTTGACTGTCACCGCAACACGCCTCATGACCGTGTAAACAGCATTTCCTCAACCCCCGGAGCCATAACGCCGGGACTCAAAGACAACCTGTAAACCCAAATAAAATAATATGAAAACTGTCAGGGAAATTGTATCTGAAAAACCGTGGTTCGGGTGGCTCCTGTTCTTCGGCACAGTCGTTGTCGTATTCCTGCTGGGGCTGCTTGCCTCATCGATTGTCGAGAGGCGCAGCGAGGCCCGGTATGCTTACCGTCCTCCGACAGGACTACAGCAGTTCGAATCTGACAACAGCGTATGGGGAAAGTTCTATCCCCGTGAATACCAGACATTTCTGAAAACTGCAGATACTACGTTCAAAAGCAGGTACGCCGGCAACAAGCCCATCGACGTACTTCAGACCGACCCGGAGATGGTTGTACTGTGGGCAGGATACGCGTTTTCAAAGGATTATTACCAGGCAAGGGGACATTTCTACGCAATCGATGATATCAGGAACACCCTCCGCACCGGCGCGCCAATGACTCCTGACGCCGGTCCACAGCCAGGAACCTGCTGGGCCTGCAAAAGTCCCGATGTACCCCGCATGATGAGCAAGATGGGCCCGGAAAGCTTCTACAAATCGACCTGGGCCGCTTTGGGTCCTGAAATTACAAACCCGATCGGATGCGCCGACTGCCATGACCCTGAAAGCATGGTTCTCACAATTACCAGACCCGCATTGAAAGAGGCTTTCGAGCGACAGGGCAAAGATATTTCCACAGCAGGCCACCAGGAGATGAGAAGCCTTGTCTGCGCACAGTGCCACGTCGAATACTACTTTAAAGGTGAGGGAAAATATCTTACCTTCCCCTGGGACAAAGGAATGACCGTTAACGATATTGAAAGTTATTATGACAGTTACGGCTTCTCAGACTGGACACACTCAATCAGCAAGGCGCCCATGCTGAAGGCGCAGCATCCTGACTATGAATTATTTAAGATGGGAATCCACGCTCAGAGGGGAGTGGCCTGCGCTGATTGCCATATGCCCTATATAAGCGAGGGCGGGGTTAAGTTCACAAGTCATCATGTCCAGAGTCCGCTTAATGCAATTGCAAACACCTGTGCTGTCTGCCACCGTCAGAGTGAAGAAGAACTCAGGAACAATGTTTATGAACGCCAGGATAAGATTGCCGCCATGCGTAACCAGCTGGAGCTGATTCTTGTCACCGCACATTATGAAGCAAAAGCGGCATGGGATGCCGGAGCCAGCGAAGAAACCATGAAACCTGCACTGGCCCTCATCAGGCAGGCACAGTGGAGATGGGACTTCACGGGTGCATCTCACGGTGCTTCATTTCACGCTCCGCTTGAAGTTGCTTCGATAATCAGCAACGGCATCCTGAGAGCGATGGATGCCCGGATCGAACTTACCGGAACTCTCATCGGTCTGGGCGCATCTAAAGTCACCATACCTGACATATCATCAAAATCAGCAGCTCAGAAAACAATTGGCCTCGATATGGAAAAGCTGATCAGGGAAAAGGAAGAGTTTAAGACAACTGTTCTTCCCCAATGGGCTAAACCGGCAGTTTAAGAGTCTCTCAAAGAAATTACCCGGGACATCCGATGAAAAAAAACAGAATACTAATACTGGCAACCTTCATCGGTGTACTCCTGGTGACGGTTAGCCTTCCCGGCGTCCTGGCACAGACAGGCCGGCATACTTTTACGTATGGCAACAGTGATTTCCTTCTTGACGGCAGTCCTTTCCGGATCATAAGCGGCGAAATGCACCCTTCACGTATCCCGGAAGAATACTGGCGTCACAGGATCCGCATGACAAAAGCAATGGGCTGCAACACGGTGTCAGCCTACCTGTTCTGGAACTATCATGAGGAAAAGGAGGGCATCTATGACTTTCATACCGGGAACAGGGACATATCAAAGTTTATTTCCATTGCCGCCGAAGAGGGAATGTGGGTAATTATAAGACCCGGTCCGTATGTGTGCGCCGAATGGGAGTTCGGTGGACTGCCTCCGTACCTTCTTCGCACCCCCGGCATAAGGGTACGGTGTCTTGATCCAGTCTACATGAAAGCCGCTGAGAGGTATATTTCGCGACTGGCCGATGTTCTGCGTCCTTACCTGGTAACCAACGGAGGACCGTTGCTGATGCTTCAGGTTGAGAACGAATACGGCAGCTACGGAAATGACCGTAATTACCTTGACAGACTCAAAGATATCTGGCATAAAAACGGGATTGATGTGCCTCTCTTCACGGGCGACGGTCCGACGACCTACATGCTGGAAGCGGGGACACTTCCAGGGTGTGCGGTAGGACTCGATTCCGGCAGCAGTGAGGAAGATTTCATCCTTGGTCAGAAGATGAACCCCGGTGTTCCTGTATTCTCAAGTGAGACTTACCCCGGATGGCTGACCCACTGGGGTGAGGACTGGGCCAGGCCAGACACCGCAGCTTTACTTAACGAAGTCAGATTCCTGATGGATTCCGGCAAATCGTTTAATTTTTACGTCATACACGGAGGCACCAATTTCGGATTCACTGCCGGAGCAAACTCGGGAGGCAAGGGCTATGAGCCTGACATTACAAGTTACGACTATGATGCTCCGATTGATGAGCAGGGAAGGGCAACACCCAAATATTTTGCTCTGAGAAAACTCATTGGTTCATACCTGCCAAAAAAACAGAAGCTTCCGCCCATCCCTGATCCTGTTCCGGCAATGACTCTTCCTGAAATCGAAGCAGTCCCCTTCACAACAGTGTGGGCTAACATGCCGGCTGCTGTCAGATCAGTACAGCCAGAGTCATTTGAAGAGTACGGGCAGGATTACGGGTTCATGCTCTATTCGACTAAACTGATCGGTCATAAAAGCGGTAAACTTACAATTATCGATATTCACGACTATGCCACTGTATTTCTCAACGGTACATACATCGGAACACTTGACCGCAGGCTTGGCATCAACTCCATAGAGATTCCGCGCAGCGAGGTCAAAGATCCTTTACTTGAAATCTTCACAGAGGGTATGGGACGGATCAATTTCGCTCACGCCATTATCGACAGGAAAGGCATCACAGACCGTGTCATCCTTAACGGTATGACACTGATGAACTGGGATGTATACGGCCTCCCTATGAATGAGGAGTTCATCAGGACACTTAAACCCGGAACCGAGCTTTCAAAACCCGGGGTATTCTTCAGGGGACGATTCACCCTCGACAAGACCGCTGACACATTCATTGACATGACCAATTTCATCAAGGGTACGGTCTGGGTCAACGGACGTAATCTGGGACGGTACTGGGAGATAGGACCGCAGCAGAGGCTTTACTGTCCTGCATCATGGCTTCAAAAAGGTGAGAATGAAATAGTAATATTCGATCTTCACAAGTGTGAATCCGGAACAGTACGGGGATTTGAGACAATGAATCAGTGAAAGGGCCTTGTCAGTGCAGGCCTGATATCAGTGAAAGAAGTTTATAAATACCTGCGGCAAGCAGCATTGAAATCGGAATTGTAATTAACCATGCGTAAAGCAGGTTAATTGTCACCCCCCATCTCACCGCTGTAACGCGCTTTGTAAGTCCGGTACCCATGATTGCACCTGTAATGGTGTGGGTAGTACTCACCGGAATTCCAAAAGCCTCGGTGGCGAAGAGAAGAATGGCCCCAGCTCCTTCAGCCGCCACACCTTCGAAAGGTGTAAGTTTTGTAATTTTCGATCCCATTGTCTTCACTATCCTCCACCCTCCCATCAGGGTTCCGGCACTTATCGCAGTATAGCAGCCCAGCACGATCCAGTGCGGTATTGTATGAATTTTTCCGTTCAACATGCCAATATGCGCCCAGTGCGGAATGGCTGACGGATCAACACCGTTGAAGAAAACCAGCAAGGCGGCAGCTATGATACCCATTACTTTCTGAGCATCGTTTCCGCCGTGTCCGAGGCTGAAAAGAGCAGAGGAAAGGAGCTGAAGGTGCTTGAACCTCTTGTCAAGCCTGAAAGGATTGCCCCTCCGGCTCACCCACAGCAGCAGGGTCGACAGAAGGTATGATATCAGCATACCGAGTAACGGGGCGAGAAAAATAAAGACACCGATTTTAATAATTTTGCCTGTGTGCACAACTTCCCATCCCGAGAAAGCTATTGCAGCTCCTGCGAACCCTCCTACCAGGGTATGCGACGAACTTGAGGGTATACCAAGGTACCATGTAAGCAGGTTCCACATGATTGCAGCAATTATCCCGGAAAGAATAACAAGAAGGGTGATAGCTGATGTGTCAACGATTTTGGCAATTGTGTCAGCAATGTTCAGTTGGAAGACAAGGTAAGCCAGAAAATTAAAGAATGCAGCCCACACAACTGCCTGAAACGGGGTTAGAACTTTGGTGGAGACTACAGTGGCAATTGAGTTTGCGGCATCGTGAAAACCGTTGATAAGGTCAAAGGCAAATGCAAGTACTACAATTATAATAAGCAGGGTGAAATCCATCAGGATATATTATTATGCAATTTTGACAATTACCGAGGAGATAATATCCGCCACATCATCACAGCGGTCAACTGCTTTTTCAAGGGCCTGCAGTACGTCTTTCTTCTTTATAAGTTCAATGGCGTCACGTTCTTCCTGGAACAGTTTTGCCAGGTAACGGTGGTTAATATCATCGGCATATTCCTCAAGTTCACTGATCTTGTGACAGTTATCCTTGTATTTTGTGAGATGAAGCACATCCCTGAGTCCGTTGAAAGTGGTGTTGATCTCAATTGAAGCCCTCAGAATTGTGTCCGCCATGTCTTTGAATTCCTGGGGAATCTCCTTCACGTTGTACAGATGGATCTTCTTGGCTGCGCCGAAAATCAGATCCACAACCGAATCAGTGGCATGTATCAGGTCAAATATGTCTTCGCGGTCAAAAGGAGTAATAAAGGTACTGTTCAGCGCCATGTACAGGTTCTTGGCTATCTGGTCACCGACAAGCTCGGACTCCTTGATTTTCTGCCCGAGTACAACCCGCTTCTCAGCTGAAGTTTCATTCATCAGCTCAACAAGGAGCTCCGAAGCTATAATAAGGTTTGCCGAAGCATCTTTGAAAAGGGGATAGAATTTACCCTCCTTCGGGGTGAGAAATGAAAATATTTTGTCAAGTTTCATAAACAAATCTGTTATTAAACCGCAGTTTTTTCAATGTTGCAAAAGTATACTATTAACCGAAGCCGTAAAAGAGGTTATATCATATTGTTCACTATTTGTTAATTACTATTTCATCAGATTCTGTCTCAACTTTAGGTATCTTTGCAGCCTTAATAAAAGTTCCGACAATTATGAAATTAACATTTTACGGTGCAGCCCGCGAGGTGACCGGCAGCAAGGTGCTGATTGAGACAGAGCACGGAAAGAACATTCTTCTCGACTGCGGCCAGTTCCAGGGCAAGGGTCTTGAAACCCAGCAAATGAACGAAGCCCTCGTATTTCCACCGGCATCAATTGACCATATTATACTTTCACATGCCCACATTGATCACTCGGGTCTGATTCCGTTTGTATACCGCAACGGATTTACCGGGTCAGTTGTCACAACAACCGCCACCCGGGATCTGTGCTCCATAATGCTTGCGGACTCGGGAAAGATCCAGGAACTTGATACTCAAAATTTCAACAAGCGAAGGTTGAAGAAGGGACTGCCAACCGTTGAACCTCTGTTTACACAGGCTGACGCGATCGCCTGTATGAAGCTCTTCATTACTGTAGGATATGACCGCAAGTTCCGGATTGACGAATATACCACGGTGAGGTTCACAAATACGGGCCACATGCTGGGCGGAGGTGTGGTGACACTCGAACTGAAGGAAAAGGACGGCATAAAACGGCTTGCCTATACCGGAGACATCGGAAGACCTGGAAACAGGATACTGAAACATCCGCAGCCTTTTCCCCAGGCTGACTTCCTGATCACCGAATCTACTTATGGCGACCGTCTTCATGCAACTCTTGAGGAGTCTGAAGAAGACCTGTGGAAAATAGTACACGAGACATGCGTGGTAAAGCAGGGCAAACTAATCATCCCGGCATTCAGTGTCGGCCGTACACAGGAGATAGTCTACTCCCTCAATAACCTTTACAATGACAACCGGCTTCCGAAGGTGGATATTTATGTTGACAGCCCTCTTTCTGTAAATGCCACGAATATCTTCCGCATGCATACCGAATGCTTCAATGAAGACGTGGCAAAAGTTATGCTTACTGATCCCGATCCCTTCGGATTCAATTCACTCTTTTACATAACTTCCAAGGAGGACTCAATGAGGCTGAATGAAATGAAACAGCCAATGATAATCATTTCGTCATCAGGGATGATGGAGGCGGGGCGCATCAAGCATCACCTCGCAAACAATATCAGCAATCCTGCAAATACAGTCCTGGCGGTGGGCTATTGCTCCCCTTCAACACTTGGTGCAAGAATTCTCAGGGGAGACAAGATTGTGTCAATCTTTGGCACAAAGTACCCTGTCAACGCTGATATAAGGAGGATTGAATCATACTCCGGTCATGGTGACTATAAGGAGATGGGAGATTATATTTCATGTCAGGATCCGGCGAAGCTCAGGAATGTATTTCTTGTGCACGGCGAATATGAAACCCAGCTAACCTATCAGAAATATCTGGAGTCACGGGGGTTCAGAAACATAAGCATTCCGGCTCAGGCGGACAGTGTGGTTCTTTAATGCCGGTAACTGAAATCCTTAACCCTGGCATTTTCACTAAATAATTGCTGCCGGGACTGATAATTATCATCATAGTGCTGTAAACAATAACTTTATTTAGCGTGTTATTTGAATAACACTAAGTAAAATCAACTCTAACCCTATGTTCCTTCTCCAGAATTTCGAATTTGTGCTCTTTGCACTTACACTCGTAGGCGTTGCCCTACTGCACAAACACACAATGTGGGTTGCGCTGACAGGGATGACCCTGGTTATCATTTATAAGCTGGTCTTCAATGATCCGAATGACCCGTTTATGCTTTTCCACCACCTCACCGAAGAGGCGAGGGTATTAATTAATCTTATGGGCCTTCTTCTGGGCTTCGCAATTCTTTCAAGGCAGTTTGAAGATTCTCACGTTCCTGATCTGCTTCCCAATTACCTGAAAGACGGCTGGTTAGGAGCATTCATGCTGCTTGCAATGATTTGCGTGCTTTCTTCATTCCTTGACAATATTGCTGCGGCTCTTATCGGAGGCACAATTGCCCTTGTGGTTTTCAAAGGTAAAGTACACATCGGTTACATTGCCGCAATCGTAGCTGCCAGTAATGCAGGGGGCGCAGGCAGTGTTATCGGAGATACTACAACCACCCTGATGTGGATTGACGGGGTTCCGGCCACAGAATGTTCTGCACGCATATCTGGCTGTTGTGCCCGCACTCTTGATTTTTGGTATCCCCACCTCGATAATGCAGACCAAATACCAGCCAATTCAAAGTGATGCACCAACGGATGTAAAAGTTGATTACAAAAAACTGTTGGTTGTCCTGATGATTCTTGTGGGAGCTATCATGACAAACATCCTCCTTGACTTCCCGGCAGCAGGTGTCTGGATAGGGATTTTACTGGGTGCTCTGATGACATCGACACCCTGGTTCGAACTTAAGAATTCGATCAAGGGTACTATATTTCTTATGGCGCTGGTTTTCACAGCCTCGATGATGCCTGTGGAAAAACTTCCACCTGCCTCCTGGCAGACCAAGCTTCGTCCTCGGGTTTGTCTCCTCTGTATTTGATAATATACCACTCACCAAACTGGCTCTTCAACAGGGAGGATACGACTGGGGAATGCTCGCATATGCAGTCGGATTCGGAGGTTCGATGATATGGTTCGGATCATCAGCAGGTGTGGCAATTACAAATAAGTTTCCCGAAGCCCGTTCTGTTGGCCGCTGGCTTAAATACGGATGGACTGTGGCTCTGGCATATGTCATCGGCTTCTTTGTCCTCCTGGCAATCCACGGCTGGGATCCGGTAATAGGATATAAATAGATTACAATCCATTCAGGAAGAGCCCCGCTATCACCGCGGGGCTCTTCTTTTAAAAGGTGTAACCTGCCGAAATATTGAAAGTCTTTATGAGCAGAGCCTGTGAAGCCCTGTTGTGGGTATAGAAGAGCTGGAACGAAGGGTATATACCGAATCCCTTGTATTCTCCGTAGCAACCGAGCTCGAATTTTCCTCCGGGACCTGATACCGCCTCTCCCCCTTTGCTGCTTATTGGCGCTACGCCAAGACTTGAGGTATACTGCATTTCCATCCTGTAATCGAATGAAAAGATCCCTGCATTGTATGAATTGAAGATTCCCCAGTGCTCCCAGCCTGCCCTGAAAGTCAGTCCTACGTAAACACCTGCCCCTGTCAGGTACAGCCAGGCCTCCGATGTCTGTAGCCCGTCTTCATAAATATCATACCTGGATGCGTACTGATAAAAAGCACCTGCACGGTACCTCAAAAACGGTTTTTCCGACTTAACCTCGGTGTCGAATGTAAGACCGTACCCGTCGCCGGGATAGAAATTGAAGTCGTTGTTGGCATAAAGTGATGTAACCTTGTCAGACCAGACACCGTAAGGTGCAAACGGAACCGAATAGCCTGCACGCATTGAAACCCCTTTGTCCTGCCCCGATACCACGGTGCAAAAAAGACCGAGGATGATAATACCCAGATATTTCATTCAAACATTTTTTTGCCAAAATTAAAAAAAAAGGCTGTCGTCAGACAGCCTTTAGCTCTAGTATCTCGGTTCACGATCCCTGTCGCGGAAATCACGACGCGGTCTGAAAGGTTTTTTTTCTGCCTTCGGCTCTGATCTCTTAACAATGATCTGGCTTCCATCAAGCTCTGAGTTGTTAAGTTTTTCGATAGCTTCAAAACCTGCACGGTCATCTGCCATCTCAACGAAACCATAACGCTTTGAAAAGCCGGTCTCACGGTCCATAATAACTTTTGCGGAGATAACCTCTCCAAATTTGCTGAAAAGTTCCTGAAGGTCTTCTGCTTTGGTTACAGAACTCAGCTTGGCTACAAAAATGTTCATTTGAAAATTAAATTAAATGTTAATAAAAATATTAGTATCAGCAGGTTAACCAGTAGAAGCAATAACCACAACTAAAAAATCAGCCTGACTGTAAGCGCAAAGATATTTAAATAATTTTAACAATAACAAATTAATTTAAATATTTGAAAATGACCTGCGAAGGAGTGTTTAATCAACACTTATCTCTTCGTTGCCGGCGCTTCCAGCCACTCATTAAGCGTGGATAAAACGAGCTCCCTTTGCTCATCCGGAAGGTTGCTAATACGTGTATTGTGTGCACCGCCCTCTTTTACCACTTTTATACAGTTCGGGTTTGTTCCCGGATCCGCAGCCGATGCTGACCAGGGATCATTGCCTCCATAAATGAATATGAAATGTCTCGGCATCATTTTTTATATATGCATCCACTTTCTTTGCAAACTCATAGTCATATTTGTAATCAACCCCCAGGGGAGCTGAGAACTGAAACTCGGGCTTTCCGTTGTCGGCTGCATATTTGAGCAGTCCTGCAAACTTGTCAAAATCGTAACCGTAATAACCTATCTCTGTCATAGCCTGGTAGAAGAAAGGTTCAAAATACTTCAGCCCCTGATCTGCAAAATACCTGAAATCCCCTATCCTGCTGAAGTGACTGAATATCTCCTCGTCAGTACCTCCGAGCGGGATGGCATCACACGGCACATTCCCCCACTGGAAAAATGCAAACTCATATTCCAGGACTGCCATTTCGAAGGCCTTCTCCGCTCCTCCTACCCTGTCGAAGGTCCATTTTCTCTCAGCAGCAAGAGCCTGCAGCATCGGGAACAGTTTATCAAATTTCTGAAGTACAAGTTTCTGGAACTCAAACACCTTTGCACGGCATTCGGGAGTGCCTACATTTGCAAGAAATTCCAACATTCTGGGATCCTCCGGTCCGAAGTTAAGCGGCCCCACATAAGGCACCCTGATATCTACATCGTCCGGATAATAGTAGCTGTGGTACATTACTGTCTGACCTCCCTTGCTGATTCCGGTTGTGATCCATTTGCCACTGAAGACCGGTTTGAACAGTTCGATTATTTTATGCTGGTCAGTTGCTGCCTGCCAGGTTGTCAGATACTTCCAATCAACCGAGTCAGGCATTGAATCTTCGAAATACCTGTGCTCAATTATTATCTGGTTGCACTGCAGAATGTCTGCCAGTTCAGTTTTTCCGTTGCGGGCAGAATATCCTTCTGTCTCAACAACTACAGGCTTGTCTGCCCCCACATAATTTAAAAATACCTGCTGGGTGAATTTTGGTCCGTCAGGATTATTATGGTCAACAGGCTGTATTATAAGTATCTCGTAGGCCTGGGAAAACATGCTGTCAGCCTCACTTTTTTCAACCTTTGTTGCAGGAAGAGTAGCAAGTCTCTCCTCAAGAGTCATGGTTGCAGAACCACAACCGGTATGCAAAAGACAGTAAAACAGCGAGATAATGCAGGAATTCTGATTTTCATAAATGCGATTAATTTTAAGGATTAGTTTTACTTTTTTACCGGTAATAGCAGCAGTTTTCACCTTCAGCCATTTCTTTTCATCAGCCTTCAAATGAGGACTTAGTGTCCGGAATACATTTGCATGATAGTCATTAAGCCATTTAAGCTCCCGCTCATCAAGCAGAGAGATTTCAACGAGTGAAGTATCTATGTAACAATGAGTGACAGTCTCGAACTTCAGGAAAGTTCCGTGATCAGTTGTCACATCATCAACACAGAGTATCAGGTTTTCGGTTCTGAAACCGTACTCTCCGGGGCGGTATATTGCCGGCTCGTCAGCTGTAAGCATCCCGGGTTCAAAGACTGTTTTCATATCTCCCGAGGACCCTGTGCCTATAGTCTGGGGACCTTCGTGAACATTTAAAAAGAAGCCTACACCGTGACCGGTGCCGTGGCCGTAATTCAATCCGTTGTCCCACAATGCCTTGCGGGCCAGTATTTCGATCTGAAATCCCTTGGTTCCTGTCGGGAATCTCACCATTGCCAGGTTGATAGTGCCTTTAAGTGCGAGGGTAAAGTCTGATTTCATACGTTTATCAGGCTTTGACAGGGCAACAGTACGCGTAACATCCGTGGTACCGCCAAGGTACTGCCCCCCGGAATCGAGAAGAAAGATTCCTTTGGCCTTAAGTTCGGTGTCACTCTCCTCCGACGGTGCATAGTGAGGCAGCGCCGCGTGTGCGTTATATGCGGCAATGGTCTCAAATGACGGTCCCTTACAATCCTCCTGTTCCCTCCTCAGTGCCTCCAGCTTTGCAGAGGCTGTAAGCTCTGTGATACGCTCCCGGCCGATTGTGTTCTCCAGCCATATGAAGAACCGGGTAAGAGCAACCCCGTCCCTGACCATAACCTCCCGGATATTGGCTATTTCAATTGAATTCTTGATCGATTTCAGTCGTGTTGGAATGCTTACATCCTCTTTTATCCTGACCTTACGCGGTATTGATCTGAAAATTGATGCTGAAGTAGTTCCCGGGGAAAGGAGCAATACAGAATCATCGGCCAGTGAACCCAAAACCCGTGATACCATATCATACGGAAGGATCACCACTCCGTCACGGTCGAAGGCTGCCTTCATCTTACCGGGTATCTTCTCCTCATCTGCAAAGAAGAGGACCTGATCAGGTCCGATAAGTGCGAATGAGATGACAAGCGGACTGTAACTTATGTCATTTCCCCTGATGTTAAGAAGCCACATTATATCGTCAGCCGATGTGCAAAGCTGGTAATCAGCTCCCATTTCAGCCATCCTTGTACGTACATCTCTGATCTTGTCAGCCCGACTCCTTCCGGCATACTTCACCGGATGATCAAACGCCGGCTCCGTCGGCAGAGGAGGCCTGTCAGTCCATACGCCCGTGATAAGATCACTCTTTATGCTGAGGCTGGCACCGGAGGGCTCCAGGGCAGTTTCAAGCAGGCGTACAAGTCCGATTGATATCACCCTGCCGTCAACAGCAACCTTGCCTCCCTTCTTTATATTGCTGCCCAGCCAATCAATGTATTCAGGGGTATGCGGTATTCTGAGTTTTACAAGTTCGAAACCAGAGCCCTGAAGCTGCTCCTCAGCCGCAATGAAATAGCGGCTGTCAGTCCACAATCCGGCAAACCTGGAGGTTATGACTACTGTTGCTGCTGAACCTGTAAAGCCCGTAAGCCACTCAATGACCCTCCAGTGCTCAGGCACATATTCTCCCAGATGGGGATCTGTTATCGGAACAATCAGGGCGTCAATGCCTTTCTTCTTCATTGCTGCCCTCAGGCCGGCAAGTCTTTTCTTATGTGCGTTTACACTCATGCTGTTGTTTTTTTAATTTCCGGAAGACCGGTTTTCAGTCTCAAGTAGTCTGGCCTCTATAATCAGCATTCTTCGGGGAGGTATGACAAACCTCCTTTTACCGGGAACGTTCGGCGCATAATAACCCTGTATGTCGTAGGCCAGCGATGCAGGAATGACGAGGAGCCTGGTTTCCCCTTTCTTCATCCCGGCAAGTCCCTCGTTAAGCCCTTTAATAAGCATATCGCTGCCAACGGTAAATGCGAATCTCATTGCTGCATCCTGTTGCGCAGGTTTACCATCAGAGGTACTTGAAAACGAAATCTGTTCTGCTGTTCTGCCAGTGTATGAGAAAGTACCCGTGGCCCCCTGTTGAAGACCCTCTCCGCTTCCTTCTTCAATGACAGCGTATCTTAATCCCGAAGCAGTAGTCGTAAATGGATAATCATAGGTGACCCTGACAAACTTCTCCTCTGCCTTCACCCTTGCGGCTTCGAGCCTGGTCACGGTCTTCCACTGCCGGTGCATAAGTTTGTCGAATGTCTTCTGGTTGACGATGAACTTTCCGGCCTTTTCTCCTACCCTGATTATCGTAATCGAATAGGTAGTATCGCCCTGCTCAATCCTGTTTACTACATCCATTCCGGAGATCACCTCACCGAAGACAGTATGTATACGGTCAAGATAAGACCTGTCACCGAGTGTCACATAATACTGACAGGTTGCCGTATTGGGTCCTGAATGAGCCATACCGAGCATGCCTGCCTTGCGGTGACTCAGCTCGGTTATTTCATCCGGAATTGTATACCCGGTGACATCCTCATCTTCATTCTGAGGCGAAGAGTCTTTTGCAGGAGCTCCGCCCTGTATGACGTGACCCTTGACTACCCTGTGCCACGGGGAATTGGAATAGAATGGCTGACCGGCAGGGTACGTTGCGTTGGAAACTGTGCCTTCAGCGAGTCCGATGAAATTTGCACATGTAACAGGGGTCATTTCGTAAAAAAGGACAGCCCTGAATGTTCCCTTGCTGGTCTTGAAATCTGCATAAATGCCTTCTCTCTGTGCCGAAACAGCTGCACTGATTATAAGAAGTGCAGAAGCCAGAATAAAAAGTTTCTTTTTCATATTCAATATCAGATACATACCGTTCATTTTCCGAAAAACTCCCGCAACCAGAAGCGGTTGGCTTCATTTGTCGAAAAGATACGTTTGGGTCCTCCCCATCCGTGGCGTTCGCCTGGATAGACCATGAACTCAAATGGTTTGTTAAGGTCCTGCAGTTTTGTTATCAGCCATATCGAGTTCTGGAAGTGAACATTGTCATCCATGTCACCGTGACGAAGCATCAGCCTGCCCTTGTAATTCTCCGCCCAGGTGAGCGCCGAACCATTCTTGTATCCCTCGGGATTATCCCCGGGAGTGTCCATAAACCTTTCCGTATAAACGTTATCGTACAGTCTCCAGTCGGTGACAGAGTAATCGGCAATGCCGTGTGTCCAGAAGTCAGCTCCCATTGTAAGAGCCATACAGGTTGTATAACCTCCGTAAGATCCTCCTGTAATCCCCATTCTTGAAGCGTCAGCCCAGCCCTGACCGACAAGCCATTTCACTGCGTCAGAATAATCCGAAATCTCCCATTTGCCCAGCGAACGGTGCATGTAATCGAGACCCTTCTTGCCAAAATGACCTGAAGCCCTGTGATCAACAGATATTGTCACAATACCGTTCTGTGCATACCAGCGTGGCTGTAAACCGGTCCACATGTTACGCACACCGCCGGCATCAGGACCTCCGTAAATTGTGAACACCACCGGATACTTACCGGTTTTGTCAAAGTTCACCGGATAGGTTATTATGGCAGGCATTCTGAACAGCCCGTCCGCAGTCGTGATCCTTACCATCTCCTGTTTTGAATGCTTTGCAGGATCAAAGACAGGCAGCTCATTTTTGTGAACGACGGAAACTGTTTTAAGTTTCTTATCCTTGAGCTGGATTCCTCCCGGGTCGTTGATACTGCTCCAGGTGTCAAGAAAATAAGTGCCATCAGGGGAGACTGAAACACTGTGCGTACCTGGTTCAGATGTTATCTGCTGAAGTTTCTTCCCGTCAAGTGATGCCCTGAACATATGTGCGTCGGTAGACTCCGGGCCTGTCCCGGCAAAATAGATCATGCCGGCGGCTTCATCAACCCTTGTGATCTCTGTCACTCTCCACGGAAAGTCTGTTATCCTTGACTTCAGGACACCGTCCCATCCGTAATAGTAAAGATTGTTCCAGTCGTTCTGATAGCTTCTGAGAATAAAACCGGAACCGTTTTTCATTACATGAATATCTTCAAAAAACTCCACCCATGTCGGGCGGGTCTCACGGTATATCTCAGTAAAGTCACCTGTGACGGCATCGGCAAGGATGAACCGCATATCATTCTGGTCGCGGTTGAGTACCTGTACCATAAGTTTCCGGCTGTCAGGTGTCCACGATGGCCATGCAATATACTGATCAATGCTTTCATCCGTCTTCACCCACGTTGTTGTGCCTGTTGAAATCTCGGCAATACCCATCCGTACTTTCGGATTGGGGTCGCCGGGTTTGGGATAGGGTGTCTGTTCCATCCTTCCGTGTATTCCGTCAGTATCTTCAAGGGCGTTAAGAGTATAAATGGGGACAGGGCTGTCATCAGTATGGAGATAAGCTATTCTGTTGCCGTCAGGAGCCCACCAGAAAGCTGCATAGCGTGACGGGCGTCCAAGAATCTCTTCGAAATATACCCATGAGGCCCAGCCGTTATATATCTTATCAGTTGCATCATTAGTCAGCCTTATTTCCTTATTTGATTCAAGATCATACACATACAGGTCCTTATTCTTTGTGTAGGCGATCCTTTTGCCATCCTCTGAAAACCGCATATTGACTTCCAGCGACTTATCGCGGGTCAGTTGCCGCGCAACCTTATCACCCTGCCTGAAATACCAGATATCATTTTCAATTTCTGCAACAACCGCTTTATTGTCGGGTGCAACAACCTGGTCAGAGCCCGGTTTAAAGCCCTCAGGATATCCTGCCCTCAGAATTTCGGCATCACTTCTGTAATCGGTGACAATGAACGACTTACCTGTACGGCAGTCATAATTGGTGACAACGGCTTTTCTTTCCGCATCATATGTCTGGAGAAGAAAATGGGAATCGTCAACCCATTTGAGAAGCCTGGGCTGACTGCTGTTCATCCCCGGCATCTGTGCAGTTAAAGAGCTACATATCAGCAGTAATGCAATTGAGAGTACGAAAGTGCGATTGTTTTTCATATTTGTATTTCAGGTATTACTTTGAATTCAGAGAAGAGCAAATATAGTAAAGAAAAGGCCACTGAATTTTTATGTTGCTCCAAAACACATAATGGCAGACTCAATGGATTTCTTAAATTTACGGCTTAAAGATTAGGGGGTGAAGAAAGAAGAGGGCGAAAAACGTCCACCCGACTGGTGGATGAAACTTGACAATGCAGCCAAGATATATCCTGCTATTACAGGGTCTGAACTTACCGGTGTATTTCGCATAACAGTATACCTGAGTTCACCCGTGTTGCTTTCTGCTCTCAGGAAGGCATCAGAGGATACATCGAAACTGTTTCCCTCATTCAGTGTAGAACTGTGCAAGGGTTTCTTCTGGTATTATCTCGAATACAACGGCGCGGCTCCGAGGGTGCTGGCTGATGAAGGACCTCACTGTCAGGCATTTCCGAGGAATGTCAAGGGTGAACTTATGTACAGGGTGCTTACGCGAAACAACACTGTCTCCGTGGAGTTCCTGCATATACTGACTGACGGTGGCGGCGCAATGTTTTTTCTCAAAACCCTGCTGAACTTTTATTTCCTCTATTCAAAAGGGATAGAAATCCCCCCTTTTCCTGAAGTAACCGGGGGTCCGCCTCCGGGAGCGACTGAAGACCTTTTTACAAAGTTTTACGGCAAAGGGTTGCCGCACCCGCCCGTGCTGCCCGCTGCATGGCATCTTCCTTACAGCCTCAGGGAGGCTCCGCGGTTCAGGGTGACATCGTTCAGCCTCCCGTCTCAGCAGCTTTCGGAAGTCGCTAAAGACCACCAGGCAACCATCACCGAATTCCTCGGTGCCGGATTCCTCTTTTCCCTTCAGGAACTGAGGCTCGAATACGGAAAGGGATCTCCGCATATAAGGGTACAGATACCCTTCGACCTGCGCAGAAAATTTGACGCATTTACCCTCCGCAATTTCTCACTCTTCGTTCTGCCTGAGATAGATACCCGGATGGGTCATTATACTTTCGCCGAGATACTTCAGGAAGTAAAAATAACAATACAGCGAAGCGATGAGAAACGGATCAGAAATATTATCAGCCGTAACGTATCGAATGAAAAGAACCCTGTAATCAGGGCTATGCCTCTTTTCATCAAAAGCCGTGTGCTGAGGATGGCATACCGAAAATTCGGACCCAGCCAGTTTACCAGCATTATCACAAATATGGGCAGGGTTGTTCCGCAAGGGCCCGCCGCTGACCTGATTCAGGCAATGTCGGTCACTCCGCCACCACCCCACAGGGACATAAAGGTTACATGCGGACTTATTTCCCTTGGCACAAGTACTGTTCTGACATTCGGTTCCCTTACCGGATCAACAGGCCTGCAACGTGAATTTGTCCGCTTCCTGACCGGCGCGGGGATTAAAGTAAAACTTTTAAACAACGGTTAAAAATCATATTATGGCAATTTGCAAAAGCTGCGGAGTGGATCTTGGAGAGGGCAATGAAAAATGTCCGCTGTGTGAGGCCACTGAAAATAACAGAAGGGTCGTTTCCCCGGCAGATGTTCTGAACATCTCAAAGCTGGAAAACGGGAAGCAGCTGTTTGAACTGACAATGCTACTGCTCTCGAGCGGAATAATCATTACTGTCGCAATCGACGCCGTTTTCGGAAAGGGAATGAACTGGTCGCTGTTCACCACAACCTGTATCGGTTACGTGATGGCAGGTATCACTGCTCTCTATTTCTGGCATTCCCGTCCCTACCCTCTTATCCTGAGCGGTATGGCCTCTACCCTGTTACTTCTTTATCTGATCGATATTATGACCGGTAATTCAGGATGGTTCAAAACCGTTGGCGGACCAATCGCCTTTTCGCTATTTTTCCTTGCCGGACTGGTCGTCTTCCTTAACTCCCTTTCCCTGTACAAAGGTTTGAATCTCATTGCCCTCATACTTATGGCACTGGCTGTATTTTTGCTGGCTATTGAATTCCTTGTCGACAGGGCTGTTGCAGGGATTTTCAGACCTCAGTGGTCTGTCGTTACTGCCGCTTCCCTCTCAATAATAGCACTCATCCTCATATTCGTCCATTACAGGCTGAAAAGGGGACGGAGTCTCGGAAGACTTTTCCATGTTTAAGGCCGGCCCGGTTAAGTGTTTTTCAACATAGTCTATCAATGTCCGCCGCCGTTTCAAATGAAATATATTTACAGTTAAAATTTCTTATATGTCAAGATCATTTGCAGCCGGATTGTTTCTGGCATTAATTTCGGTAACAATGCCGGCACAGGAGATAAAATCTCCCGACCAGTTCCTTGGTTATGAACTGGGTACAAGTTTTACACTTCACAACAAAGTCAATGAATATTTCAGATATGTCTCTGAGGCAAGTCCCAATGCCCAATGGCTTTCATACGGCGAGACCTGGGAAGGAAGGACGCTGGGCGTCTGCTTTGTCTCCTCACCTGAGAACCTGGCTAACCTTGAGCAGTTAAGGATAGCCAATATCCAGCGCACCGGACTGAGAGAGGGCAGTTCAAAGGCGGAACCTGTGCCTTTTGTCTGGCTGGCATACAACGTTCACGGCTCTGAACCTGCCGGCACCGAAACAGCAATGAAGGTCCTTCACGCACTTGTCACAGGAAGTCACCCGGGAGCATCAGAGTGGCTGAAGAACTGTATAATTATTATAGATCCGTGTCAGAACCCTGACGGACGAGATCTCTTCACGGTACGGTATCTCAGGGCGCAGGGTTACCCGGCAAACAGTGATCCAAATGCCTGGGAACACAACCAGGGATGGCCCTCGGCAAGACTTAACCATTACCTCTTTGACCTCAACCGCGACTGGAGCTGGCATGTTCAGAAGGAGACACAGCTGCGCATGAAACTTTACAACGATTATATGCCACAGGTATATGCCGACTTCCATGAAATGGGCGCCGGTTCCACCTTCTTCTTTTCCCCCGGGGCTGATCCCTGGCACGAGGTGATCACCCCCTGGCAGCATGAGTATCATAAACTGGCCGGTGAGGCCAGCGCTGAACTCTTCGATGCACAGAACAGGCTTTATTTCACAAAAGACAATTTCGATCTCTTCTGTCCGAGCTTCGGCGACACCTGGCCTCTTTTCAACGGTGCAATGGGCTTCACCCTCGAACAGGGGGGCGGCGCCCAGGCCGGGCTTGCAATGACGGATGACAAAACCGATACACTGACTCTCACTCACCGGATAGAAGGTCACTTCCTTGCCACAATGGCAATGGTCAAAACAGCCAATGACAACCGCACAAGACTGCTTAAGGAGTTCTATGAATTCTTCAGGTCAGCGGAGACAAATCCCGGTTTCAAATACAAAACTGTAATAATCAAGGGATCCAATGACCCGGCCTCCCTGAAATCACTGACCGAACTGCTTGACAGGAACCAGATCAGGTACGGATCACCCCGCATCAGTGGAAGGAAAACTGCAGGTTACGATTACAGGGCAGATAAAGAAGGAACCTTTACTGCAGAAAAGGGAGACATAATCATAAGCGCAGCCCAGCCACAGGGGAGACTGATGCAGGTGCTCTTTGAACCTGATTCTTACGCTGCCGACTCACTGAGTTATGACCTTACCGCCTGGTCGCTGCCATATGTATACAATATAGAAGCCTATGCGGTGAAAGAGAATATTCCGGCTGAAGCCGCCGCTACCGCACCGGAAACTGCTGTACCGGCTGAGTCTTCAACCGAAAAACCCTATGCCTACGCTGCTCAGATGAAGGGTTTCAACGAACTTAAATTCATTGCACAGCTTTACAAATCAGGACTGAAGGTCAGGTCCGCCCTGAAGCCATTCACAATTGGAGGAAGGGCATATGACAGGGGATCAGTTGTTGTAGCAAGGGGTGATAATGGCGGAACCCGTGACTTTGATGAAAAGGTGAGGGCTGCTGCAAAAGCAAGCAACGCAGAGGTTATCACACTGGCAACCGGGCTGTCTGAGGCAGGAAAGGACCTCGGATCAGATTATCTGCCCGCAGGGAACGCTCCTTCGGTGATTCTTGCAGGAGGCGAGGGAACCTCTGCATCTTTCGGTGAGATCTGGTTCTTCCTCGAAAGAGAACTTGAATACCCTGTAACCGTTGTTGATGCCGATGATCTTTCCGAAACAGACCTTTCGGAATACGATATCCTGATCCTTCCGGGAGGTAGTCACACAAAGGCAAAAGACAGGATAATGGCATTTGTCAACGGTGGCGGACGGGTGATAGCAATTGAAGGTGCGATGGCCCTCTTTCAGGCTGAAAAGACAACAGCCCTTGGAAAAGCTGTCGAAGCAAAAGAGGCGGAGGATAAAAAGAATTTAAAGGTAAACCTGACTGACACGACACTGCTTAAACGGTTCGATGACCAGAGGCGTAACTCGGCCACAGAGAGGTCAGCCGGCGCTATTTTCAGAGTTCACCTGGATGATACCCATCCGTTCGCTTTCGGGATGGGAAAAGAGTGGTTTCTAATGAAAAGAAGTGCGGGTTTCCCCTTCCTTGATAAAGCCTCCAATATCGGGTATATTACTGACAATAATCCTGTTGCAGGATTTGCAGGATATAAATTCTGCAGCAAGGTCAAAAACACGAATGTTATTGCCTCCGAAAAAATCGGCAAGGGCGAAGTCGTATATATTTCAGACGATCCCTATTTCAGGGCGTACTGGAAAAGCGGAAGAGTGCTTTTGGGTAACCTGATTTTGCGGTGATGGATAATCTTCTGAACAGATTCCTGGGCTACGTTCGTCAGGATACAAGCCCTGATGAAACTTCCGGGTCCTGCCCCTCGTCAATTCTGCAACTCCTCTTCGCCGAAAAACTGGCAGCCGAGCTTGAGAAGATCGGGCTTTCGGAGGTGACCCTTGACGGAAACGGGTATGTAATGGCGACCCTGCCCTCAAATTCTGATGGCAGCGCAAAGGTGATCGGATTCATAGCCCATATGGACACCAGTCCTGAAGCCCCTTCAGTTGATGTGAATCCCATAGTGCACAAGAATTATGACGGGGGAGACATAATCCTCAACCCTGAAAAGGGAGTCAGACTTTCACCAGCCGATTTCAGCGAACTTGCAGGATATAAGGGACAGACTATCATTACTGCTGACGGAAATACACTTCTCGGCGCTGATGACAAGGCCGGAGTAGCAGAGATTGTGACCGCAATGGAATACCTCATCAGCCACCCGGAACTGAAGCACGGTAAAATTAGAATTGCATTTACTCCCGATGAGGAGATTGGGCGCGGCGCCGATAAATTTGACGTAGCTGCCTTCGGGGCCGATTATGCCTACACAGTTGACGGTGGCGAACTCGGTGAGCTTGAATATGAAAACTTCAATGCTGCATCAGCAACTGTGAAGATAACCGGGAGAAGCGTTCATCCCGGTTCGGCCAAAGGAACCATGATCAACTCAATCAGGCTGTCTCAGGAACTGAATTCTGCACTGCCTGACAGTGAACGTCCCGAATATACAGAGAATTACGAAGGCTTTTTTCACCTGTATGACATTAAGGGTTCGGTGGAAGAGACTACCATGAAGTATATAATCCGCGACCACGACATTGAAAAATTCAACCTCCGGAAAAAGATTATAACTGATGCTGTAAATGATCTCCGGAAAAAATACAGAGGTGCGGAGATCTCGCTGAAAATGAAGGATCAGTATTTCAATATGAAGGAAGTCATTGAGGCCAATTTTTTCATAATAGACAGGGCCGTTGAAGCATACAAACGTGCCGGTGTCGAACCGGTAATCAAACCTGTACGCGGAGGGACTGACGGGTCAAGGCTTTCATTTATGGGACTGCCCTGTCCCAATATCTTTACAGGCGGTCATAATTACCACGGAAGGTTTGAATATATTCCATTGCAGTCTATGGAAAAAGCTGTAGAAGTTATTGTAAACATTTCATTATCTGATAAATAAAAATCCCATGAAAACCCAGATCACATTATTGCTGGCTTCACTTTTACTGATATCCTCCTGTACAGGCGAGAAGGCCATGCGTGACGCCGCATCGACAGTCACACCTGAGGAACTCCGGGAGTACACAAAGACACTTGGTGACGACAGTTTCATGGGCAGAAAACCCTTTACTTCAGGGGAAACAGTCACTGTGAATTATCTTGCAGAACAGCTTCAGGAAATAGGGTTCGAACCGGCTTTCGGTGACGACTGGTTCCAGGAAGTTCCGATGGTTGAGATAGCTACTTCCGTAACAGGACCTGTGATAATTAATTCCGGCAATGGAAAGCTTGAACTTTCCGCACCCGACGAGATTGCAATCGAGTCGCCTGCAAGGCAGGAAAATGTGGAGCTGAAAGATATCCCCATGGTTTTTTGCGGCTTCGGCATAGTGGCCCCCGAATACGGGTGGAATGATTATGCCGGTGTTGATGTAAAGGGTAAATGTGCTGTGGTGCTTGTCAATGACCCCGGCCTGTATACCGGTGATACTGCTCTTTTCAAAGGAAGAACCATGACCTATTACGGCCGCTGGACCTACAAATATGACGAAGCTGCAAGGCAGGGAGCGGCAGCAATACTGATAATCCACGAAACTGTGGGTGCAGGCTATGATTACTCGATACCGAGGAAAAGTTCAATAACCTCAAGCCTCTACATGGAACAGAAAGAGGGGACGGCAAAGCCCTGCCTGATTACCGGCTGGCTGCAGGCAGATGCAGCAGACACTCTTTTCGAAAGCCTCGGGCACAAGGTGGAGAAACTTCGCTCGGAGGCCTGTACGAAAGGCTATGCCGGCTTCGATATGGGTGCCTCAATTACTGTCAGCGCAGTAAACACACTTAAGAAAAATATCTCTGTAAACGTTGCCGGAATTTTACGGGGCAGAACCAGACCGGAGGAATGCGTGATTATCACGGGGCACTGGGATCATTTTGGCATCGGGGAAACAGAGAACGGCGACTCTGTTTACAACGGAGCTGTCGACAACGGCACCACAATGGCCTGGGCGCTTGAGATTGGTGAAGCCTTCGCATCACTGGAGAAAAGACCGGAAAGGTCTGTAATCATTATGTTTCCGACGGCTGAAGAACAGGGATTGCTGGGTTCTGCCTATTTTACCGCGAACCCTCCCCTTCCGGCTGAGAACATCATCGCGTGCTTCAATAACGATATGATGCTCCCGATCGGCAGGATGAAGGATATTATGGTCACAGGTTACGGTCAGTCAGAGCTTGATGACATGCTGGCAGAAGCTGTTAAGAAGCAGGACAGATATATTCTTCCCGATCCTGCACCGGAGACCGGTATGTATTTCAGGTCAGACCATTTTCCTTTCGCACTCATCGGGGTACCTTCCCTGTTTGCCAGGGGTAACTGCGACAGCAGGGAAAACGGCCGTGAATGGGCTGCTGCAAGGGAACAGGAATACCTTAAGACAATGTACCATAAACCTGCTGACAATTATTATCCTGAAATGAATTTCGAAGGTATCCGCGAAGATGCCGTGGCAGTCTTTGAGGTGGCCTGGCGCATCGCAGACAGTGATATCCGGCCTTCCTGGAAAAAAGGTTCTGAATTTGCCGGTATCAGGAAATGATTTCTCCTGGTCGGACTTTTAAGATCTGATTCGGGATTATTACCTGTTTAAATTGATGAAGACTGTATCCTGAATTTACTTTATCAATTAATTTATTGTTATTTTATTAACAGTGTTATTTAAATAACAATAAATATTGTATCTTTGCAGTGCCTTTCTTCCCTGGAGATTGACAGGCAACTAAAAAAGTTAAATATGACAATCGGAGAAATTTGCTCCAGTGTAAACGGAAATCTGGTCAGCGGAAAAGAAAAAGCAGGCCACGAGATTGAATATGCTTTTGCATCTGACCTGATGAGTGATGTGCTGACAGTAAAATGTGACAACCTTCTGCTGATCACCGGACTGGCCAACCTCCAGACTATACGCACGGCGGAGATGTCAGATGCCGGGTGTATACTTATTGTGCGTGATAAATCCGTGTCAGACGAGATGCAGAAACTTGCATCAGAAAGCGGAATTCCACTTATAACTTGCTGTACAACAATGTTCAGGGCTGCCGGCGAACTGTACCGTGCAGGCCTGAAACCGGTGTTTTGAAAATTATGGCAATGAGTTTCGAATATAAGGTTGAGGGTGGCGATTTCACCCATGCAGGGTACGCCTCGAGCCAGGTCAAGAAGATGCTGAAGCAACTTGACGTTGATAACAACATTATCAAGCGTGTTGTGGTATGTCTTTACGAGGCAGAGGTGAATATCGTCGCGCATGCATGGCGTGGAGTCATACTCATAAACCTGGACTCGGAACAAATAACCATGAAACTGACGGATGAGGGACCTGGCATTGCCGACATATCACTGGCAATGCAGAAGGGTTACTCCACTGCCTCTCCCGAGGTGCGGGAGATGGGATTCGGTGCCGGGATGGGCCTTCCAAATATCAGCACCAATGCTGACAGATTTGAAATTACCTCGGAAAAAGGTAAAGGGACAACTCTTGAGATAGCAATTCTCCTCACCAGTAAAGCAGTCTGAAGACATGGAAACAAGTTTCTTTCATCACGCCCTGAAAATACGCGAGGATATCTGCAACGGATGTTCACTGTGCATCAGGGTCTGCCCTACCGAGGCTCTTCGTATCCGGAACGGAAAGGCTCATCTCATTGAGGACCGGTGTGTCGACTGCGGCGAGTGTTTCAGAAAATGCCCGGTGCATGCAATCATCATCGAGCAGGACGACTTCAGCCGGATTTACGAATATAAGCATCGTGTTGCGCTGGTTCCTGCAGTTTTGCACGGCCAGTTCAAACACGAAATCTCGATGGCCGGGATCAGTGCTGTGCTCAGAAGCATGGGATTTACCTGGGTTTACGAGGTTGAGCACGGCGCTGAGGCCGTCAGGGCAGGAATCGCGGACCTGATGACTCTCCGTACCCTTCCCAGCCCTCTGATTTCAACATTCTGTCCCGCAGTAGTCCGCCTTATTCAGGTGAAGTACCCGTCGCTGATCCGGAATCTTGCCACAGTCAAGTCGCCGGTTGACATGGCCGCCTTTTACTGCAGGAAGGTACTACGGGACAATGGTTCGCACAATGCTGACATCGGAGTTTTTTATGTGACTCCGTGTGCAGCCAAGATCGCCGCCGTTAAATCACCCGTTGGTGAAGAGAGTTCTCCAATTACAGGGGTGATTAACATGGACTTCATCTTCAACATGATAAACCGCACACTGCGTAATAAGCACGAGATTGATACACGGTGAAGAACACCCCTTTACAACCGATCCCTCACTCACTTCTGTGGAGTCTGACAAACGGTGAGGCAGACAATGTCGAAGGAAGTACGATGGCGATCGACGGTATGAACAACGTGATGGAGTTTCTCGAAAAGCTTGAGAACGATGAGATCAGCGGCATCGATTACCTGGAACTCAGGGCCTGCGACGAAGGATGTGCCGGAGGAGTCCTCATGTCGTCAAACCGTTTCCTTGTTGCACAGAGACTCAGGAATAAGGCAAGGAATATAGCACCCGGGCAAAACAGTTCCGGGGAGGATGACATTACCGGATATCGACGGCTACCGGGAGTACCTTAAGGGCAAAGTAAGAATCTCCGAGGAGATAAAGCCGCGTTCGATGTACCGTCTTGACTCTGACCGCGACAGAGCCATGAAAATGATGAAACGATCACGGAGACTTATGTGCTTCCTTCCGGGTACTGACTGCAGCATGTGCGGTTCCCCTTCCTGCCAGGGTCTGGCTGAAGATATAGTGAGGCACAGGGCCAATGTTTCGGATTGCATCTTCATCAGACAGAAAATGCTCGAAAGCGGTAAACTGTCACCCGAAACATCCGCTAGAATCATGAAAAGAATCTGGGGTGAGGAAAACTTTGAGAAAAACTGTAATAAAAAAGGAGCTGAAAATGAAAGTAACTGATATAGTACAAAAACTTGATCTGCAGGTATTTTCCGGTCATGAAGGACTCGGACGCGAAATAACCGGCGGATACTCTTCCGACCTGCTCAGCAATGTGATGGGTAATGCGGATGCAGGCACCGTATGGATAACAATACAGACTCACAGGAATGTAATTGCAATTGCCGCCCTTAAGGAACTGGCCGCAGTTATAATACCATCAGATGAAAAACCCGGTGATGACACTGTCAGTCAGAGCGATGAGAAGGCATTCCGATTCTCGGAACCGGCATGCCCGCATTTGAACTTAACGGAAAATTATACGACCTTCTGTCAGGATCATGAAAACCTACAGGGCTGATCTGCATATTCACACACTCTTATCACCTTGCGGTTCACTGGAGATGAGTCCGGCTGCCGTCATCGCAATGGCGCTGCGAAAGGGGGCTCGATATCATTGCTGTTTCTGACCACAATACCACCCTTCACTGCGCGCTTACTGCATCTATCGGAGCAGAACACGGCATTAGTTGTGCTTAACGCTGCGGAGGTCACCAGCGCTGAAGAAGTCCACTGCCTTGTACTCCTGCCTGATCGGGAAGCTGCAGCACTTTTCCAGGAGTGGCTCGACAAAAACTCTTCTGACGTCCCGTATGACCCTGAAATATTTGGCTACCAGGTTGTTCTCGACAGGGAAGAAAACATCATTACATGGAGATAGATCATTTCCTTCCGGCTGCGCTCACGGCTTCGATTGATCAGATAGAAGCTGAAGCCCACAGACTCGGCGGGCTGTTTATCCCTGCCCATATTGACAGACCCTCGTTCAGCATAACGAGCCAGCTCGGGTTCATCCCCGAGGACCTGTACATAGATGCAGTGGAGGTGACGGGAAAAATCCAGGAGCTCCTCTACCCTGCCATCCGCAACTCTGACGCCCATCATCCCTGAGCAGATCGGCCGGCGCTACACAACATATCTTCTCGATTCACCTTCGTTCAGCGAAATAGCAATGGCCTTAAAGGGAGAATCAGGCAGGTCAATAATATCAGTTACACCGTGAAAGAGCTTGCACTGCATATTCTTGACATCGCCCAGAATTCGATAAGGGCAGGTGCAGGTGAGATCCGGATCAGCATCAGCCGAATCATCCGCGGATGATCTTCTGACGATTGTTATTGCTGATAACGGCAAGGGAATGGATAAAGAGACTCTGCAAAGAGCTGCAGATCCGTTTTTCACATCGCGTAAAACACGCAGGGTTGGCCTTGGATTATCCTTGCTTTCAATGAATGCCGCACTGTCAGGCGGGGAAATGAAAATTACCTCCTCACCCGGTAGCGGGAACAACCGTTACAGCCAGCTTCAGACTACAGCCATATCGACAGGCCGCCTGTCGGAGATATAGGGGGAACAGTATCATTCCTGATAACCGCAAATCCTTCAATAAACATCGCCTACCTGTACTCCGTCAGACAGCCAGAGCTGGGGGGTTACAACACAGGAAATCAGAGAAGTTCTGGGAGCAACATCAATCACCGACCTGAAGGTTGTAAAATATCTCCGGGAAATGATCACGGAAAATACAAATGAGTTGACAAATACCAAAAGCGGACATGATAAATATTAGGATTTTAGTAAATTAATGCGGGTACTTTTGCCGCTTGAAGAGGATAGGTAAATTTTTAATCAGATATAACATAATTTGACATGGGAAAATTCAAATCACTTGCTGACCTGAAGAAAGTACAGGAAGAAGCTCGTTCAAAACTCGACCTGCGGGTAAAGGGCGACAGTCCTGAAGGGCATGTGCAGATAAAGGTTGCAATGGCCACCTGTGGCATTGCCTCCGGAGCCAAGAAGGTCATGGATTTCATGGTTGATGAGCTTGACAAGCGCGGAATAAGCGCTGTAATAACCCAGACCGGATGCATGGGATACTGTTACGCCGAGCCCACCATCGAGGTGCAGCTGCCGGGCAGGGAACCTGTTGTTTACGGTTATGTCGACCTGAAAAGAGCAGATGAAATCATCGAAAAGTATATTAAGAACGGAGAACTGGTTGACGGGATCATTCCTGTCAACTATGAAAAAATTGACGAATAAACAGGGAGGACCAGGATAATGTCAAAATACAAAATGCACCTTCTTGTCTGTGGCGGAACAGGCTGTCGTGCCTCAGAAAGTGATCTCATAGTCGAGAATCTGAAGAAGGAACTTGAAGAAAAGGGGTTGCAGAACGAAGTGCAGGTAATAATGACCGGATGCTTCGGATTCTGCGAAAAGGGCCCGATTGTAAAGGTTATGCCTGACAATACCTTTTATACACAGGTAAAACCGGAAGACGCTCCCCTGATAGTGGCGGAACATGTTATCAAGGGCCGCCGCGTCCAGCGCCTGCTCTACATGGACCCGGCTGCGAAGAAGGAGGTGACAGACTCCAAACACATGGGATTCTACCGCAAGCAGATAAGGATAGCCCTCAGGAACTGCGGATTCATCAACCCGGAAAACATAGACGAGTATATTGCCCGCGACGGTTACAGCGCACTGGGCAAGTGCCTCACCGAACTGAAACCGGCTGAGGTGGTTGATACAGTGAAGAAGTCGGGTATGCGCGGACGCGGCGGCGGCGGTTTTCCGACCGGCCTCAAATGGGAGATAGCTGCGAGGAACCAGGCTGACCAGAAATATGTGGTTTGCAACGCTGACGAGGGTGACCCCGGGGCATTCATGGACCGTTCGGTTCTGGAAGGCGACCCCCACTCTGTCCTCGAGGCAATGGCAATATGCGGCTATGCAATAGGTGCCACAAAAGGATTGATATATATCAGGGCCGAATACCCTCTCGCCATTCAACGTCTGAAAGTTGCAATCAAACAGGCCCGTGAATATGGTCTGCTTGGGACCAGTATCTTCGGCACCGGTTTCGACTTTGACATCGAGATGCGTTACGGAGCCGGGGCCTTTGTCTGCGGTGAAGAAACAGCGCTTATCCATTCGATGGAAGGCCTGCGCGGAGAACCTACCAACAAGCCGCCATTCCCTGCAGAGAGCGGATTCCTGGGCAAACCTACCAATGTGAACAACGTTGAGACACTTGCAAGCATCCCCGTTATAATCAATAAAGGGTGGGAATGGTTTGCTGCAATAGGTACTGAAAAATCAAAAGGAACCAAGGTATTTGCCCTGGCCGGAAAGATAAATAACGTAGGACTCATCGAGGTACCAATGGGCACCACTCTCCGGGAGATAATTTTCGAAATCGGAGGAGGCATCAAAAACGGAAAAAAATTCAAGGCAGTACAGACCGGTGGTCCGTCAGGCGGCTGTCTCACTGAGAAGCACCTCGACGTGCCGATTGACTTCGACAACCTGATAACTGCCGGGTCAATGATGGGATCAGGTGGTATGATAGTCATGGACGAGGATGACTGCATGGTTTCAATCGCCAAATTTTTCCTCGAGTTTACGGTGGAAGAGTCATGCGGAAAGTGCGCACCATGTCGCATCGGAAACAAGAGGCTGCATGAACTGCTCACCCATATCACGAAGGGTAACGGCACTCTGGCAGATCTTGACCGTCTCAAAAACATGAGCCTCGTAATCAAAGACACTTCACTGTGCGGACTGGGACAGAGTTCACCCAATCCTGTTCTGTCGACCCTCGCCAACTTCATGGATGAGTATGTGGCGCATGTCACCGACAAAAAATGCCCGGCAGGACAGTGTCGTGACCTGATGAGATATTCAATCATATTCGACAAGTGCGTGGGATGTACTGCATGTGCAAGAGCCTGTCCGGTAAATGCGATCACCGGAGAGCGCAAGGAGGTTCATTTCATTGACCAGGAAAAATGCATCAAGTGCGGCGCCTGCTTCGAGAAATGTAAATTCAGTGCCGTTCTAATCAGCTAATGAGTGAGGAAATGACAATGGAAACAGTAAAAATCACAATAGACAACAAAGAGCTTGAAGTACCAAGGGGAACAACAATCCTTAAGGCAGCGCACGGTATTGGTGTTGACATACCCACCCTGTGCCATATGGAACTTCATGATCTGAATATAGAGAACAAGCCCGGAGGATGCAGAATTTGTGTGGTTGAAGTACAGGGAAGAAGAAACCTGGCTCCGGCTTGCATAACCAAATGTGAAGAGGGAATGACAGTCAGGTCACACAACCCGAGGGTCATGAATGCCCGGAGGACCGTGATGGAATTCATCCTGTCAGACCACCCGAAGGATTGCCTTATCTGCCCAAAATCGGGTCACTGCGATCTGCAGGACATGGCCAACAGGCTTGGAATAAGAGAGATACCCGGTCAGGATATAGCAGAAATGTCAACATACCGTAAAGACACTTCGCCGTCGATTATCCGCGACCTTGACAAATGTATAATGTGCCGAAGGTGTGAGATGATGTGCAACGAGGTCCAGACTGTGGGTGCACTCTCAGCCGTTAACCGTGGATTCATGGCAGTGGTCGCGCCGGCATTCGAACAAAACCTCGAGTACTCACCATGCACCTACTGCGGCCAGTGTGTTGCCGTATGCCCTACGGGAGCATTAACTGAGGTTGACCATACCCGTGATGTTCTGCGGGCAATAGTTGATCCCGCCAAAACTGTAGTTGTGCAGACAGCACCCGCTGTACGTGCAGCCCTGGGTGAGGAATTCGGTATGGAACCGGGTACACTTGTAACAGGTAAAATGGTTTCTGCCCTCAGGGCACTGGGATTCGACTACGTATTCGATACAGACTTTGCGGCTGACCTCACCATCATGGAAGAGGGCACTGAGCTGCTCACCAGGCTTGGAAAATTCCTGAAGGGCGATAAGGACGCAAATATTCCTATTCTTACATCGTGCTGTCCGGGGTGGGTGAACTTCTTTGAACATAACTTCCCTGAACTGAAGGATGTCCCGTCAACGGCCAAATCACCCCAGCAGATGTTCGGTGCCATCGCAAAGTCATATTTTGCAGACAAGATAAACATCAGGCGTCAGGACATGGTAGTGGTTTCAATCATGCCGTGTCTTGCCAAGAAATATGAAAGCCAGAGGCCTGAGTTCTCAGTTGACGGCAACCCTGATGTCGACTTTTCGATATCGACCCGTGAACTGGCAGCATTCATAAAGCAGGCCAACATCGACTTCAACAACCTGCCCGATTCGGATTTTGACAGGCCTCTCGGCGAGTCATCCGGAGCCGCAGTCATCTTCGGCAACACCGGTGGTGTAATTGAAGCAGCCGTGCGTACGGCATACGAACTGTATACAGGCAAGAAACTCAGCAGACTTGACTTCAACGAGCTGAGGGGCATGGAAGGTGTGAGACAGGCAGTCATTGACTTTGACGGATTCCCTCTGAGTATAGGTATTGCGCACGGTCTTGGCAATGCACGCAAACTCCTCGACGAGGTGAAGGCAGGCAGGTCCACGTTCCACGCAATAGAAGTGATGGCCTGCCCGGGAGGTTGCATTGGCGGAGGCGGTCAGCCACTGCATCATGGCGACTCCTCAATTCTCAAAGCCAGGGCAAAAGCCATTTATGAGGAGGATAAAAACAAACCCATCAGGGTTTCGCATGAGAATGAGTTTATCAAACAGCTCTACAAGGAGTTCCTGGGTGAACCAAACAGCGAAAAGGCACACCACCTGCTCCATACGCACTACTTTGACAAAAAGGCAAAAATCATCGTCAAACAGTGAGATAAATTTGATTTAAATATCTAATATTCAAAGATATGTCAAGCATAAAGATAGAATTGAGGCAAGAGGATGTAGACAAGATCACCGAAATCTGTAATTCATTTGATAATGCACCGCTGGAACTGATCAACGTCCTTCACAGGTGCCAGGAACATTTCGGATACCTGCCCGCAGAGGTCCAGGAGGTTATAGCTTCAAGACTCGATGTTTCAACAGCAAAGGTTTACGGTGTAGTTACATTCTATTCCTTTTTTACAATGACTCCCAAGGGCAAGCATCCGATTAGTATTTGCATGGGTACGGCCTGCTACGTGAGAGGTGGGGAGAAGGTCCTCGACGAGTTTAAGAAAGAACTTTCGCTGCAGGTGGGACAGACCACCCCGGACGGGAAATTCTCTCTGTCAAGCCTTCGGTGCGTGGGGGCATGCGGTCTGGCTCCTGTAGTGCTTGTCGGCGACAAGACCTACGGCAGGGTCGCTCCGGATGATGTAAAAGCAATTCTGAAAGAGTACGAAGGATAGACCTCAGGAGCTTTACAGGCTTACTGTTAAAAAAAATAAAACCGGGATCACCTCCCGGTTTTATTTTTTGCTGACCAGAAGAAATAATCTTTCTGCTTTCGCTTTTCAGCAATTTCCCTGGCAACATAGACTTTCTTTCCCGTATAGGGGTCATAACCAAGGTAATACATAGCCGTTGCAAGAGTCATAGGTGTGGGAGTGAAATCCTGCACCTGTTCGGGATGAAGTCCCATCTCCTTAAGTTCGCGTGCCAGTGCACCCATCTTCTGCTCTGTTGATCCCGGCAGCGACGAGATGAAGTATGGTATAAGTTCATACTTCAGGCCACTGTCACGGATTATCCTGATAAACTTCTCACGCAGTTTCCTGAAAAGAGAAAAGGAAGTCTTTCGCATAAGGCGGAGTACCTCATCGTCGGTATGTTCCGGAGCCACCTTAAGCCTTCCGCTGGTATGCGAAACAACCAGTTCCCGGAGATAGTTCTCCTCATCTTTGCCGGCAGACGGGTTATATTCCTTAAATAGAAGGTCGTATCTCACCCCGCTTCCTATGAAAGCCTTTTTTATGTAAGGAAGAGCATTCACTTTTTTATACAGTGCGGTGAGGTCACGGTGCGATGTCTCCAGGTTGTTGCATACTGAAGGCCAGATGCAAGACGGGCGGCTGCAGTGTGCACATCTCTCCTTGTCGCGCCCCGCCATCCGGTACATGTTGGCTGAGGGACCGCCCAGGTCGGTCAGGTACCCCTTGAAGCCATCCATGGCACTGATACGGTTTATCTCCCTCATCACCGATGCCTCTGACCGGCTCGAAACGAATTTTCCCTGGTGTGCAGCAATGGCACAGAAACTGCACCCCCCGAAACAGCCCCGGTGAATGTTGACAGAGAATTTAATCATTTCCCATGCCGGTATGGCTCCCTTATTTGCATACCTCGGATGCGGGGCATAGTTAAACGGCAGATCGTATACCGCATCCGTCTCCTCCTCCGTAGCAACCGGCAAGGGAGGGTTGACAACCACAAGCCTCTCTCCGCACGGTTCAATGAGCCTTACGGGCTTCTGGCTGTTACTGGTCTTTTCAAAAATCAAAAAGTTTTCAGAATATGCCTTAGCCGAAGACTTCATTTCACTGCATGACCTCATTCGGATGTCAGCAACGCCGGCAAGAGGAGGCAGAGGCTGATCTGACGGCCACAGAACGGCAGTCTGCGGAAGAGATTTAAAGGTTGAAAGACCGGCACCTGTCTTAAGATGTCTTACCAGGTTCCTCAGCGCTTTCTCAGCCATTCCGTATACAAGCAGGTCAGCACCGCTGGAAATGAGAATTGAAGGCTCAAGGGAGTCTTTCCAGTAATCGTAATGCATCAGGCGCCTCATCGATGCTTCAATGCCTCCTATCACCACCGGCACATCCGGGAAATGCTTTTTGAGTGCACGGGTATAAACTGTTGTAGCGTAATCAGGACGGAATCCCGCAGCGCCTCCCGGTGTATATGCATCGTCTGACCTGAGGCGACGGGCAGCGGTGTAGTGATTAACCATTGAATCCATATTGCCGGCCGTCACTCCGAAGAAGAGCCGTGGTGCACCAAGCTTCCGGAAATCGCGCAGGTCATCCTGCCAGTTGGGCTGGGGCACAACAGCAACCCGCAGTCCTTCTGACTCCAGTACCCTGGCAATTACAGCAGCCCCGAAGGAGGGATGATCTATATATGCATCACCTGTGAAGAGTATGACGTCCAGCTCCTCCCATCCAAGCGCCCCGACCTCCTTTTTGGATGTCGGCAGCCACTTCTCCCTGAAATTATTTTGAATTTTCACTGCCCAAATTTACCAATTTAACTATCTTGCTGTATCATGTGCCAGATAATCTGAATGTCGTCTCAAAATGCAGAAATGAAACCGGCACAAAAATATTCCTGTATCCGAAAAACAGTGCTTTTGAGCCTGCTCGTGAGTCTTTTTTTGCTGTCAACTCCTTTTTCAGTCATTGCACAGGATTCCGTAAACAGACCAGAACTCGGTCTGGCCCTCAGCGGTGGTGGCTCCCACGGATTGGCTCATATTGGTGTTCTAAAAGTGATGGAAGAAGCGGGACTTCGCCCTGACTATATATCCGGTGTCAGTATGGGCGCCATTATCGGAAGCCTCTATTCTTTAGGTTACTCGGCCGACACCCTGCAGACTCTTTTCAATAAGACAGATCTGGGGCTGGCAATGTCTGACAGGATCCCTGAGAACAAGATCATTTACCAGGAGAAGAAACACTTTCACAACAGCATTCTGGCGCTGCCAATCACCCCCACTAAACTGATTCTGCCACCGGGGCTGATACAGGGGCAGCAGGTCGAAAATTTCCTCAGTTATTTCCTGTGGCCGGCAGCTGATATCGATGATTTTACCGAACTCCCGATTCCGTTCTGCTGCCTGAGTACCGATATCCTTACAGGTGAAAAGGTTCTTTTTGACAGCGGTTATCTTCCTGATGCCATCAGGGCGAGCATTGGAATTCCCTCTGTATTTGCCCCTTTTAAAATTGATTCGATGCTTCTGGTTGACGGAGGCGTAGCCAGAAATTTCGCCGTTTCCGAGCTGAGGAATATGGGCGCTGATATTGTCATCGGTTCTTATACGGGATTCAAACGTTTGATGAAGCCGGTCTTGAATCACTGAACGGAATAATCAAACAGGTCGGCTTTTATTCCAGCGTCCGCGATTATGATGAGCAGAAAAAACTGGTTGATTTCCTCATTGAACCTGAGGTAAAGGGCTTTTCATCAATTGCCTTTTATAATGTCGACACACTTATTGAGAGAGGGTACAGGGCTGCCCTGCCTTACAGAGAACGGTTCCGGATGCTTGCTGATTCACTTAACAAGTTCGGCAAACAGGCTCCCCTGAAAAAAATTATTGACAAGCGGTATTACACTGTTGACGGGATTGAAGTCACGGGCAATACAGTACACTCTGATGATCAGATCCTGGGGATACTTGATATTTCTCCGGGCAAGGAAATTGACAGGGATCTGCTGATTGAGAAAATGGAACTACTGTACGGAAATGTGTGGTTTGAGCAGGTCAGATACCGTTTTGAGCCACATAATGATTCGCTTGTTATGATCATTGACTGTGTCGAAAATCCAAAGGCTGTTCTCTACGGTTCAGTTCATTATGATGATGCACTTAATTCAGGGCTGCTGATCGGAATGTCTGTGAAGAATCTGGTGACTCCAAGGTCAGTCCTCAATATCGATACGTATATATCAGAATTCTACAGGATCAGGGTAAACAGCATCCAGTTCGTTGACAGGAATGAGAAATTCGGGCTGGCTGCAAATTTCTTAGCTGACAAGACCTCGCTCCCACTCATCACGCTGAGGAATGAAACAGGAAGAATGCTCAGCCGCAGCTTCTCGGCAGGTCTCTCCCTGAATAAAAGAATAGGACTGAATCATATGATGAGTTTTTCAGCTGACTATGAAAATCTGGGACTATCACCCGATTTTATCACCCGCTGCGGCATGAAAAAACTGTCGTACAATTATATCACTGAAAGCTTTGAATACCTGGCCAGTTCCCTCGACAGGAAACATTTTCCGCGTAAAGGTGTGGTCTATAATTTTTATGCCGGCACTTCCAAGCTTTTGTCCGGCAGGCTCCGGTCTGACAGCCTTAATATCACATGCAATGATGATAGCGACACTGACTTTTCCTTCAACAGGTTCTTTACACTGCAGGGCAGAATCAGATCATATATCCCGGTAAGCAGTAAGACAACACTGAGTTTAAAGGGCGATGCTCTTTTTATTTCCAATACAGATTCGATATCAGCGCACAATAATTTCTACCTGCTTGGCGGAATCCAGTCCACCGGCAGAAGGTCCGTCCCTATGGCAGGGTTCCATCCAAACCAGATACCTGTCCAGAAACTTGCAGGATTCGGCATTGACGCGGATATTGAAATCCTGAGGGACTTATATCTGAACCTTTCCACAAGTGTCTTCGCAATACAGGAGATGGACCGTGACAATGGCCTCTCACTTCTTGCCGGTTACGGCATCGGACTGGGTTATATGTCAGTCATCGGTCCCGTTAAAGCCGGGCTGATGCACGGTCTTTATAACCGGGAGATCTTTTATAAACCTGTCAAGGGTTATATTTCTGTAGGATTCAGTTTCTGATGGCGGTTTCAGTGGCCTGATTGTTGCATCATTATCCCAGAATGCATTCTAATCATCATAAAATGAATATACCTGCCATTATACTTCAGCATAAAAGGGTCAGCAACCTTGTTGTACGCGGCAGGGTGAAGCAGAGCCTTGACATCATGTCTGAAATGCTTGATAATGTTTCATTTGGCGGCTTCAGGGATGAATTTGAAGATCTCAGGCTGACATACGGGAATATGCTTAAATATACTGTTAAGGGAATCAAAGACCCCGGAAGGCAGAAGGTTTACACAAAATTGTTGCAGAGCATCCTGAAACTAAATGACAGGATCAAACAGGACATTTTGGCATATCATTCAGGGTGGTACACTTATGCTGTCAGGGACCGGGAGGCAAAGGATGAAAAGCTGAGGGGAGGAAATATAATCCAGAGTGTCGATGACCTTGTATTCAAGGGTCAGCTCGATGATCTTCTGTCGTCCGCAGAGATTCAGCCTGCAGAGAGCACTGAGGAAACAGCGGCACGCAGGGAGCGGCTTTCGGAAATCATCTTTAACCACCTCTGGCTGACCGATTATTACGGTGAAGCGGAAGAAAGCCTGCTTGACATTGTCCGTGACTCGGGGAAGTTTCAGTGGTATGAGATAGCATCATTTGTCAGTGCGGTAACTCTCAGCAGTCTCAGGGTCTGGGACCCCGCCAAACTGCAGCAGCTGTCGCGCCTTTTTTACAGCGGCACGCAGCATGTAAGCGAAAGAGCCCTGACAGGCCTTGTGCTCAGCCTTTATTACTATGATGAAAGGGTTCCGCTGTACCCTGAGGTAATCGACCTTATCAGAGAGCTTGGATCACAGAAAGACTTCAGCGAGAAATGCCGGGTGGTGGTGCTGCAGATTATCAGGTCGCGTGAAACCGAGAAACTGAGCAGGAGAATGCAGGATGAAATACTCCCGAAAGTTGTGAAGCTTCAACCTAAAATTGAAGAGAAACTTGATCTTGATTCGCTTCTTGGTGAGACCGGTGAAGAAGGTCGGAATCCGGACTGGCATGAGATGTTCAAGGACTCAGAAGAAATATACAAAACCATGGAGGAACTGGCGAACCTTCAGATGGACGGATCGGATGTATATATGTCAGCCTTTGCAGGACTTAAAAACTTTGATTTCTTTAAGAACCTGCGAAACTGGTTCATCCCATTCTATCCTGACCATGAGGCTGTTGACGCAATATTCCATGATGAAATTTTAGGACCCGGAATCAATGAGCTTGCTGAAGCCCTTTTCAAGACCCCCTTCATCTGCAACTCAGACAAGTTTTCGCTTGTGCTTAACCTTAAGCACCTGCCTGCAGCTCAGAAAACTATGATGCTGAAGGCATTCAGAATGGAGCTTGAGGGTCTTGAGCAGATGAAGTATGACAATGCCCTCACAGACCCCGGAGCAGAGTTTAAAACCACTGTCACGCAGTACATCCACGACCTTTACCGTTTTTACAAAATCTCGGCATTCAGGGACGAATTTGAAGATCTCTTCAGCAGCAGGCTTGACATATACAGGTCTCTTTTCTTCCGCGAAACATGCGGAGCACCTGATTCCGTTCTTTCAATGGCCGACTACTTTTTCAGTAAAGATTACTATGAGGATGCCCTGGCACTTTATCTCACCCTGATTCCGGTCAGGAATGAAGACGCCGAGATCTTCGAGAAAACGGGTTTCTGCTATCAGCAGGCCGGCAATTATGAGGAAGCCCTCCAGAAATATTCAATGGCCTCGCTGATAAATCCCAAAACGTGGACTCTCAGGAAACTGGGTCTCTGTCTCCGTCACCTCGGAAGATATAATGAAGCGCTTGAATATTATCTGCGTGCATCCGAGACGGAACCTGACGATCTGTACACAGTGCTCAAGATCGCACACTGTTATCTCGATATGGATGAATATGACAACGCCCTGAAATATTACTTTAAGGTGGAATATGACACTCCCGGCAATGTCAAAATACTCAGACCAATAGCCTGGTGCTACCTGGTGACGGGCAGACTCGGTGAAGCAGAAAAATATTTTAACAGGCTTTCAGAAGCAGGTCTGACACCTCACGACAGAATCAATATGGGTCATCTTGCCTTCTGTCAGGGCGATACTGGCAAGGCTGCCGGCAACTATCTTGCAGCCCTCGAAGACGGTAAAATTTCAACGGAAGCATTCATCAATATCTACAGGGAAGACAGCCACATGCTCACCGCCAACGGCGTCAATCCTGATGACCTTCCAATAGTTCTTGACTATGTGCTTATGAATAGCCGCGGCTAATCTGTACGCCGCTCCCTGCGGTCATCCGGTTGTGGCCCTTTCCGTCCTCCGCCAGGTCTTCCTGCGCCGGGTCTGTGATATTCGCGCGGTTCTTTACGCATTTCCTGCATCATCTCCCTGTTCTTCACCTCAAGTTCACGCACTTTTTCAAGCTGTTCCGGGGTGAGGAGAGTGTCGATCTCCTTTTTGAAAGTTGCAGTAACTGAATCGAAGTCTGTTCTGAAATCCGACTGCATATCCCTTGTCGTCTTGTAGAACCTTCCCATGACCTCCTCGAGCTTTGCCTTCTGAACCTCATCAGGCTGGATCACGTTTAACATCATTTCGGCATAATCCTTGCCGCTGAAAAAGGTTCGCATCTCCTTCATCCTCGAATGTCTTATCTGTGCCGAGGTAAGCATCCCAAGGATGAAGCCGATGATAAGGGTAAGAACTAAAATAATTATCGCTTTTGTTTTCATAATCATATTAATTACCTGAAAGAAGGCATATCATGCTTTCAACGGATGAATTGCCGATACCCAGTAATGAATCGAATGAGAGTGTGCCCCCTGAAATAAAAACAGACACTGCCAGCAAAATTATTGCTGCAGCCCCTGACAGGGCAATCCTCAGGAACAGCGAGGCCATCCTCGCTTCCAGATCGTTCAGCCTGACCGCAGGAGCAGAATTTCCGATTGCCTGCAGAACCCTGCCGGTAAATCCGGGGGAGAAACGGTATGAATTCCTCAGTAACGCCAGTATCTCGGCATCATCACCCAGGCCCTCCCGGTCATAACCGGTTTGGGTTAAAAGTTTTGTCAGTTCCTCGGGTCTCATTTCATTTTGCTTATTATTACTTTAAGTTGTTCCTGTGCCCTGGAGAGTCTCGAAAGCACTGTTCCCTGCGGGAGGTCGAGCACTTCTGCTGTCTCCTTTGTCGAATAGCCTTCCAGAAGCCTCAGGACTATCACTTTGCGGAACTTAGGGTCCAGCATCTGCAGGGCTTTATTAACAACTTCGTGAACATCTCTTCTGTCATGGTCATTTTCATCAGCAACATCACGCGAAAAATTCTCCCCCGTTTCTGTAAACCCAATGACGCCTCCTGATCGTTTTCTTCTTTTAATCTCATTCAGGGTAAGGTTGACTGCTATCCGGTTAATGTACGTTGACAGTTTTGCCTCTCCCCTGAAATCCTGCAATGAATTGTAAAGTCTGACAAATGCATCCTGACCGATATCTTCGGCAAAAACGGCGTCGCCCAGCATTCCTTTAACCGTACGTGCCACCATTGACTGATATCTCTCAACGATCTCCCCGAATGCCTGACGGTCTCCTTCAAGCGTGAGATCTACAAGCTGTTCATCCTTCAGATCAGAGTAAGATGCAACTGTCATTCCATTATTAGACAATCAATGTGAATAAAATATTCCGGACCGGATTGAAAATGTCGGAACCGGATGATTGAGACTTCAGCGGTTGAGAATTTCAGAGTCTCGGGTAAATGACGACGGAGAGTTAATAAGAGTGCTGTCCTCCGCCATTTTAACACTGACTGACATATCCTTCTTATACTGTAGAAGAAACATGTTCCAGTTATCAAAGCCGTCACCGGTGGAATCACGCCGGAATCCGAAGTCATGGCTTAGCAGCGAAGGATTGAAACTTCCGGGACTCTGCAAAAATGCCCTACCTTCAAGTGCCAGGCCACCGATAAAGTAATATGCCATGTCGAATCCTCTCCACGCAAAACTCTCCGCAGGAGGCTCAGTCCTGAATTTTTTCCGGAATTTTTCAAGAAAAGCCCGCGTTGATTCCCTTGTATAATCAATGTAACTCTCGGAGGGGATCATCATCTGAAGGTCATAGTAATACCTCAGGTCAATTGTCTCCAGGGTTCCCAGTTCAGGGTATCCCAGCACTTTAATATCATACCTCCGGGAAAGGGTATGAAGAGTGGAAAGAGCTGCACTGACTTTTGGAGTCAGAACGGTTGCGAGAATGACAATATTTTCCCTGTCGCTCTTCATCATTGTCTCGAGGGTCGCAACACCCCGGTATGTATCGTACCTTGGAACAACACCTGTATAGTAATGCTCTGTAAGCAGCGTGGTGCCGGCATCAGTATCAAATGTGAGTGCGGTCCGGAGTTTCTCCCAGAAAGCAGAGGTCAAAGGATCAATCATCAGTGAATCGGAATAGAGGAAAATGACATTACCGCCCTTATGTGTTGCCACTTCCCTGACAATCACATCCTGAGCCACCCAGGTGGAGGGACAGACCCTGAAAAGATTCGGTTTTCCGACAAGTATGTTCTGATTGCGGAGCTGAACAGGTGAAACCACCGGGATGTCGTATGTTGCCGCATATGCGGCGATACGCTCAAGATTATAGGAATAAACCGGGCCAATTATCAGATCTGCATTTCTCAGTCTTCCTGATGAAATAAGCCGGTCTACCGTGGACAGTGTCAGCCCCGGTGTCACTCACATTTAATTCCACTTCAAGTCCCAATGATCTCAGACTGTCAACTGCAATCAGCATCCCTTCATACATCTCGATGAAGGGAAGACTTGCATCATAAATCCAGTCATCCTGTTTTATTACCTCCCTGTAGATCTTTTTCCCCTTTGAGTCAACCCTGCTGGAATCGACAGATATCCGATCGTTGTTTTCATAAAGGTAAAAGGGAAGCATTACCTCAACTCTTAAGGAGCCCCTTAAATCGTTAATTACCGATGTCTCAACCACATTGGTCAGCATGCCTGTTTCCGGTTCAGTTGAATCCCTGTCAACCTGAAGTGCAGGTTTTACAGTATCGGTAACGCGTTCCGGCCTGTTCTGAGTTTTAGATCTCCGTTATTTTCTTCCGGGGAATCATGAGGTACTCTCCCTCTCTCGGATATAGCAGCCCTTTATTGGCTCTTTTAAGATCACGAAGGGATACACCGTACTGTCGTGATAATGATGACAGGGTCTCCCCTCTCATCACCCTGTGATAAATGAACCTGTCATCCTGCTGTTGGGCGGGCATCTCGTTTTGCTGGACAGGCTGCCTCCTTAAGGCAGAGGTCTTTCACCGTTCTGCTGGGTAGTGGTCTCCTTTTGCTGGACAGTCATCTCCTTCTGCTGGGCAGAGGTCTCCTTTTGCTGAACAGTGGTCACATTCTGCTGGCCCTGTTGCATTGCGGCGGCAGGAATCTTAATTATCTGTCCGTCCCGTATCCCGTTTGACGTGATACTGTTCGCTGCCGAAATGTCATTCACTGAAACACCGTATGCCCTGGAAATAGAATATAAGGTCTGACCTTTAACCACCTTGTGCATGTACCAGACCTTGCCCTCAGCCACTACCTTCTGTGAGGATATTTCAACAGGCACCGGCACCGGTTCCTGTGCAAAAACAACCGGACGAGCAAGCAAATAAAAGAACAGCGCTAAGGATAAAAATATTTTCTTCTCAGACATGATGACTAACTCTGTTTAAACAAAGGTAATAATTTAAGAACATTCTCTTTCTTACCGGGCTTCAGCAAGAAACCTGCCAACATTCTCTTCAATCCGGTGCAACGGATCGCCGGCATCTGCCTTTATGAATTTCATGCCTGTGATTTTCTCGTAGAGCTCGATATAGCGTTCTGATATCTGCATAACTAACTCAGGTGACATATGAGGTACTTTTTCCCCTTCTCTTCCCTGGAAACCGTTATCCATAAGCCATTCACGGACAAATTCTTTCGAAAGCTGTTTCTGCTGTTCACCCCGGGCAAAACGCTCTTCATACCCGTCAGCATAAAAGTAACGGGAGCTGTCAGGGGTGTGAATCTCGTCAATCAGGTATATTTCACCGTTGCGTTTTCCGAATTCATATTTGGTATCAACCAGGATGAGTCCGTGTGCTGCTGCAACCTCGGAACCCTTCAGAAAGAGTTTCATGGTTATCTCCTCGAGCTTTCTGTACTCGGCCTCCGGGATCAGTCCGGAACTGATGATTTCCTCTGCTGAAATATCCTGATCATGCTTTCCCTGCTCCGCCTTGGTGGTCGGGGTGATGATTGGTTTGTCAAACCTCTGATGTTCCTTCATACCATCCGGAAGAGGGATGCCGCATATTTCCCTGGCTCCCGATTTGTACAGTCTCCAGGAGCTTCCTGTAAGGAATCCGCGAGCTATCATCTCAACAGGATATGGTTCACACCTGAACCCCACAGTCACATTCGGATCGGGAACTGCAATTTTCCATGTGGGAACCGTCTCCCCGGCAATATCCAGAAACCATGAAGCTATCTGGTTGAGTACCTGTCCTTTGTATGGAATGCCCTCTGGCAGTACCACATCAAACGCCGAAATCCGGTCAGACACCACCATTACAAGGTATTTGTCACTTATATTGTACACATCCCTGACCTTGCCCTTATAAACGCTCTTCTGTCCCGGAAAACTGAAATCAGTCTTTACTATTGAACCTTTCATAACAAATAATTCTTAATTCTTAATTCTATCAAAATTATTCCTAATATTTAATTGCTCCCACACTATCTGTCTCCTCGCTAAAATTGTCCACCAGCTGGCGACATTTCTTAACGCTCAGTCCCTCCTTCGGAGTTTTCCTGTAATCTAATTCTTAATTCCCTCTGTTCCGTTCTTTTCCTCGGTATCATAGGCTCTGACGATATGTTTTACGAGCTTATTCCTGACAATGTCACGCTCATCGAACCGGATTACGGATATTCCTTCAATTCCTGATAGTATCCGGATCGCCTGGAGTAGTCCCGATTCGCCCCGCCGGGGCAGGTCTATCTGTGTTGTGTCACCTGTAAGAATGAATTTAGAGTTCATTCCCATCCGGGTCAGGAACATCTTCAACTGGTTGACTGTGGCATTCTGCGCTTCATCGAGTATGACAAAGCTGTTCTCCAGGGTCCTGCCCCTCATGAAAGCAAGGGGCGCTATCTGTACCGTGCCGTCATCTACCCACTGTTCAAGCTTGCGGAAGGGGATCATGTCAAGAAGTGCATCGTACAGAGGTTGCAGATAAGGATCCAGTTTCTCCTTCATATCGCCCGGAAGGAATCCCAGCCTCTCACCAGCCTCGACGGCAGGTCTTGTCAGGACTATCTTTTTCACTTCGTGGTTCCTCAAAGCCCGTACTGCAAGTGCGATAGCAGTATATGTCTTGCCGGTCCCTGCAGGTCCCTCGGCAATAATAAGATCATTTGTATTGTACTCATTTACAAGCTGCAACTGGTTCACCGTACGTGCCCTGACAGGTTTTCCGGTATTGCCTATTACAAGAGCATCCTCGAATTCACCCCCGGCGGCAGTGCGCATATGATCGGCATCAAGCAGCAGCCGTTCCAGGTCCCCTTCCTCAAGCCTGTTATACTTCCTGTAATAATCAAGCAGTTCTGTCAGCTTCTCTGCAAAAGCAGCAACCTCCCCGGCCTCCCCCATGCATTTCAATTCGTTTCCCCGTGGCTACCAGCTTAATCTTCGGAAAATAACTCTGTATCAGATCAAGAAGCCTGTTATTGGGGCCTAACAGCACAACCGGGTCAATATCATCAAGGAAAATTACTTTCTCAATCATCAGGCAGCTCTCTGCGTTTCTCTCTTATTGCTGTATATCAATGCTTTAGATACCAGGCACTTTTTTTAGAACCTGTCATTACAAAGTAAGTTTATTTTTTTCAGAAGAGTATCTTTGCTGTAACAATTTTGAAGATGGCATTTATCACACTGACAACAGAGTGGCGCGAAAGTGATTTCTTTCATGGCATTCTCCGGGGCCGGCTCGCCACTGTCTGCCCCGAGGCTGTTGCCGTGACAAATGCTTCAGGTATCCCTCCATTCAATATAATGCACGGCTCATTCGTGATACGAAACACGTTCAGCCATTATCCCGAGGGGACCATTCACCTGATATTTATTCACAGCGAAGGCTCCGAAGGACAGCCGCATGTTATTGTCAAAGCGAAGGGACACTGGTTTATCGGAGCCGACAACGGTATTTTCAACCTCATACTCAATTCTACCCCTGACCTTGTCATCAACCTTGAAAATCCCGAAGATCTTGATGAAATATCACTTTTCGTGAAGACAGCTGCTGCAATAATAAGGGGAACACCGCCGGAAAGTCTTGGTAAAGAGTTGAAGGGAATTGCAGAAAAAGTACCTTTGCGCGCAACAATAGACAAGAACGTAATTATCGGCAGTGTGATATTCATTGACTCTTACGGCAACGCCATAACAAACATTACAAGGGAAATATTTGCAAGGGTCTTTGACAGCAGGGATTTCAGAATACTCATAAAGAGCAATAAATATTATACCGAAAAGATAAGCAGGCACTATTCAGATGAGCCTGTTGGTGAACTGGTGACACGCTTCAACAGCGTCGAGTTGCTCGAAGTTCCAATAAACGGTGCAGATTTATGCCAGCTTTTCGGGGTAGAGACAGGCGATGTAGTGAGGGTTGAGGCCAGGTCGCCCGAACAGGGCCGGGGAGGCCTTTTTAACAGTCAGAACGGATGAAAGAAGAGAAAAGCGTGAGGGAGTTTGTCAGGCTCCTTGAGATCATGGATGAACTGAGAGAAAAGTGTCCCTGGGATCAGAAACAGACGAACGAAACACTCCGGAAACTTACAATAGAAGAGACATATGAACTCGCTGACGCCATTATCGAGGATGATAACGACGCTTTGAAAAAAGAACTGGGCGACCTGATGCTGCATATAGTCTTCTATGCAAAGATTGGGTCTGAGAAGGGACTATTCGACATTGGTGACGTTCTGGAGAGCATCAATAAAAAACTGGTTTACCGGCATCCGCATGTCTTTGGTGATGTGTCCGTCACAAGGGGTGCACGCGAGGTGGAGGAGAACTGGGAAAAGCTCAAGCTTAACGAACACAGCGAATACAAACCGGTACTGTCAGGGGTTCCGTCTTCGCTGCCTGCCACTGTAAAGGCAAACAGGATCCAGGAAAAGGTCAGGGGTGTCGGTTTTGACTGGGAAGACCGGGAACAGATATGGGACAAAGTAGCGGAGGAGATCAGCGAACTTAAGGAAGAAATCCTGTCAGGCACTAAAAAGGACATCGAGGCGGAGATGGGTGACGTTTTCTTCTCACTCATAAACGCCGCCAGACTCTATGAAATAGACCCGGAGTCAGCACTTGAACGGACCAACAGAAAATTTATCAAAAGATTCAATTACCTGGAACAGAAGACTCTGGCAAAGGGGCGTTCACTGCATGAGATGACCCTTGACGAGATGAATGTAATATGGGAAGAGGCAAAGAAATTTGACAGCGCCGGTTAACCTGCCTCTGATTTTTCGAAATCAGCGGCATATTCATGCTACCTGACAAACCTGTAACTGAGAAGCTGGTAGATGATTTTGGCAGCCATAAAATCGGGGGCCCTGTTGGATTCTGAAGGACAGAGTTCCACGACATCAAATCCGACCACATTGCGTTTTCGAATCACATCGCGCAGAAAGAACATAAGCTCGCGGTAGTCCGGTCCTCCGGGCTCCGGAGTACCCGTTGACGGCATCACTGACGGGTCAAAGACATCCAGGTCGATTGTGATGTAAACATTTCCTGAGAGCAGCTTCAGGGCTTTGGTGTACAGTGATTTATCAGACCAGAGCTCATGTGCATAAAAGATCCTGCCGTGATCTGCAAATTGCAGTTCTTCGGCTGCCATGCTCCGGATGCCTACCTGTACGACGGGTGCGCATTCCCTGGCTCTTGCCATGGCGCAGGCATGATTCAGCGGTGAACCTTCATACTCAGGCCGGAGATCCGAATGAGCATCAAGCTGCAGGACAGTAAGATCGGTGAAAGACTCAGCTGCCGCTCTGAAGGCTCCGATGCTCACCGTATGGTTACCCCCTACAACTACAGGAAAACGGTCTTCGGCAAAAAGCTTCAGAAGAGTGCTGTGAACCTTTTCAGTGACTTCCACGGGGTCATCGCCCGTCACTATGGGGTCAATTGTATGAATTCCCATCGTGTGTGCTTCGCCACCGGTCTCGATATCGTAGAATTCGAGGGCCGGCGATGCTTCAATCACTGCAGCAGGTCCCTTGTCGGCACCCCTGATATATGTGCTTGTGGCGTCATACGGCACGGGGATAATGATGATTTTTGACTCATCATAGGTGTACACAACCTCTTCGCCCCCGAAATTCCTGACCGTCATCCTATTTCTTTTTCCCGGCTGCAGGTTTTTTCGCTGCCGGAGCTTTTTCTGCTGGTTTTCTTCGCCTTCTTCTTCTCCGGCTTTTCGGAAACAGGTTCAGTGACGGCTTCTGGTCCGGTCTCTTCCTTCTTCTCCTCTTCCTTCACAAGAAGGTTCAGTTTATGGAGAATATTGTACCAGTGAAGGACTTTCCGAATGTCAGAAGTATAAACCCTGTTCTGGTCAAAATCAGGAAGCGCTTCGGCAAAATACTTCTTAAGGTCACCGTCGGGTAACCTGTGCGATATGGTTTCTCCCCCGTTTTCCTTTTCCCATATCATGTCCATCACTTTCCCAAGGGGTATGTCTTCACCGGTGGTGAAAATAGCAATCTCATCAAGGGCGCTGACCTTTGCGGTACCGCCTGCACTGATGCGCCTTCCCGTTTCAAGATTTTCAACGATGACGGCATTTTTGCCCTGCGCGATGAATTTGAACAGTGTTCCTTCACCGGAAATTGCCAGAATGTCTTTAAGGTTCATTTTTTAAAATTTCTAATTATACAATATTGCGTTCTTTCTTTATCTTATCCCAGGCTTCATTAACAGCCTTGAATTTCTCCTCGGCAGTCCTGCGGAACTCTTCACCGAGGTGACTCACCTTGTCAGGATGATATTTTAAGGCCATTTTACGGTAGGCCTTCTTCAGCTCTTCATCCGTTGCCGTACGTTCTGCCTCAAGTATCCTGTAGGCAGAGTCAGTGGCCGGAATGAACATGTTGCGGATCGATTCATAGTCTGTTGCATTGATGCCCAGCATCTCCGACACTGATTTAATGACCTGAATCTCAGCGGCATCAAACCTGCCGTCAGCAGCAGAAATATTGTAAAGGATATGGATCAGCTGGAGCCTTGACGGATAATCCATATTGCCCCTTATCTGTGTACAAACATCGCGCAGGGGTATGTCACGTTTGAGCAGGTCCCTGAGCATTACAGAGGCTTCACGGGCTGATTCTGCGCCAAACTGCGCCACGAAAAAGCGTTGTACATAATCAAGTTCCGACTTCAGAACCTTACCGTCCGCTTTCATCACCGCGGCGATCAGAACAAGAAGGCTCATTCCGAAATCACCAGGGGTGGTGCGGCCGTTCACCTGTTTGTAAGTGACAACATCTGCCGCATCGACGAAGGATCCGATGAAAAATCCGAGGAGCCCTCCTATAGGTCCTCCCAGGACAAACCCGAGGCCTCCGCCAAGCCATTTTGCAAAACTACCCATTATTTTTCCCTGCCCGCGAGCCGGAGCATATCATCGTGAATTTTGAGAATCTCTGGAATAATCATCTCATTGTCAGCATTGTTGATAACGTAATAGGACTGTTCTTCCCTCTCCTCATCCTCAAGCTGGTTATTTATTCTGTCAAGGACTTCCATTCGTGTCATCCCGCTGCGTCCCATAACTCGGGAAATCCGCTCCTCAACAGGTGCAGACACCGATACCACCCTGTCAACAGTCTTGTCCGCGTTGCTTTCGAAAAGCACCGCAGCTTCCATTATAACATATGGGACCTCCTGGGACGAGGTCCATTCTTCAAAGTTTCTCAACACTGCCGGGTGAACCACTGCGTTTACCTTCCTGAGCAGATCAGGCTGATTGAATATCAGCCGGGCCAGCTCCCTCCGGTCAAGTTCACCTGTTGTGTAAAGATCCTTCTCGGCTATGTTGTTTATCCCCCTGGCAATATCAATGTCACTGTTCATCAGGCTCCTGGCAACCTCATCAGCCATGAATACAGGAACCCCAAGAACCCTGAATATCCTGCAGACGGTAGTCTTCCCGCTTCCAATCCCTCCTGTAACACCCAGTCGTTTTGTCATTCAGTCAGACAATTGGTTATTCTTCTGATTCTTAAGGGTGAAAAATGAAGAGGGTCTGCCAAGAACTGAGACTTCAAGAGCGACTCTTTTCTGGGTAACCTGCAGGTATTCCGGACAATCGAGAGGGACCGTAGTCCTGAAGTTCTCATTCATTCTCTTGAATGAACGGTGGCGTGTGCGGATTCCCCTGAGCGTATCGATGACATGTTCGGGTCCCGTCACCAGTATACTGTCAGGATCAGGAACCACGACCACCGTGTTGGCGGGTGACGCCTCGACATCTATATCCGGCAACACAGCGAGTTTACGTGTGATCAGCTTGTCATAACCGAAAAAAACGGTATCAGGCTGAATGGCCAGGATATCGAAATCAGCATGCAGCTGCTTCGAGAAGCCTTCAATGAGACCTGAAGTAACAAGATAATAATTTGCGGTTTTCCCGGGTACTTTCTTCGGGCTGACCTTTGAGAAATCTATAACTACAGGAGCTTTGCTGCCTGAGAGTTTTACCTTCAGAATTGAATATCCCGGGCCCCTGAGCTCCATTCCCATCTTTTTTGGCAGGTCACCTGTAATAATCCTCTCCTTCGGAGGATTGATGTACCGTACCGGATAATGGATGGTCGCCTCCAGTTCCTTGCTCAGCTCATTAAGGTACCAGAAGAGAAAGGAAAGAAGGAGAAAAAAGGCAAAGACAGGCAGTTCCCTGTTCAGGAAACCTCTTGTCCACCTTTTTTCCCGGGTTATCATATTATCCCAAACTCAATCTTAACCTTAACCTCAGCCTCAGCCTCAGCCTTATTTCTTCTCCATATCGGAAGGATCCCTCAGAACAGCGTTCTTGTCAACCCTTACCTTTACATCGTTTGCTATCTCAATAGTAACGACATTCTCGGCAACGTCTATTACTCTTCCGTAAAGGCCACCTGTTGTGATAACCTTATCTCCCTTGGCGATTGCACTACGGAAGGCAGTGAGTTCCTTCTGGCGTTTCATCTGCGGACGGATCATAAAGAAGTAAAAAACCACGAATACAAGTAATAAGGGAAGAAGGCTCGTAAGCATGTTGGGACTTCCCTGTCCGGCCGGATTAGCCTGTAAAACAATGAATGCTAATGTGTTCATAATTGATGTTGATATTTAGTTATTCAGTTTTTATTTCTGCGATTATTCGCAATATAATTAAATTATTCTCTGCATTCGACTGAACTACAACAGTTTTTGTCTGTAGTCCGGATCGGCCTGAGCTGTCAAAAATCACCTCGATTGCACCCTTTCCACCCGGTGCGACGGGCTTCTTTTCATACCTGGGCACAGTGCATCCGCAGCTTGCCGAGGCTGCTGTCAGAATAAGGTCTGCATCCCCGGTGTTTGTAAAGGAAAAGATGCATCCGACCTTCTCACCCGCTTTTATGGATCCGAAATTATGTTCCAGCTCGTTAAATTCCATGACCGCGGTTCCGGTAGTGTCTGTGGCTGCATTCCTTCCGGATCCGGCACCACTGCCTCCGCATGACGAAGCCAGCATCCATCCGGCAAGGATAATTGTAAACAGGTAAAAGATTCCCTTCTTCATTCTGCTCTCTATACTTTTGACTTTTAACTCTTTTGTATTCTCTTCTTTTTCGGCTTCACAACAGGTTCAACGCCATTTCCTCCATCCTTACTGCTCCCTGCTCCCTGTCCCTTGCTCTGCGCTCTGCGCTCCCTTCCACTGGCACCGTGTTCTGCACCTTCAATTGTCCCCGGCTCTCCTATAAGGCCCCGGCCTGACTTCGAAAAACCGTTGCTGGCCCTCATTTCCTTAACAATCTTGTCAAGGATTCCGTTGACAAAATTACTGCTTTTGTCGGTGCAATAATCCTTGGATATTTCAATATATTCATTCAGCGTTACTTTAACCGGCACCTCAGGAAATTCGACTATCTCCGTCACCGCCAGTTGCATCACCAGCTTATCCATCAGTGCAATCCTGTCAACCTCCCAGTTGGTAGTATGCCTGTCTATCAGGGCGCTGTTACTTTCGCTGTTTAGCAGCGCTTTCCTCAGCAATACCCTGGCATAGAGTTCGTCGTCGCTGTTGGTGAACATTGGCGGCAGCGGGATATCCTTCCCGTCATCGGTTTCCCTGAATTTCCCAAGTGTATTGCGGATCATAGCTGTAACGAAGGGCAGATCGTCATTCCAGTAGACCGACTGTTCCTCAAGGCTGCCCTCGAGTTCTGCCGAGGCAGGAAAAAGCTGAGTAACAAGTTCTTTAACGAATCTGGAGTCGGCCTTGTAACTCCCGTCCTCTGAAGACATATAATCACTGTATACCTTCCAGTCATTCATTTCACTGAAGAGGCTCCTGGTCACTTCAGGATATGCTCCGCATGAGATGCCCAGCGAACGAAGATACCTGTCGAGAGTCTGGAAGTTTATGATACTGTCTTTCCGTGTCCAGAGCGAGGGCATTGCTACGGCATATTTTCTCAGGCTTTCATTGTTCCTCAGTTGCTTTATTACCCTGTTTTCTGCAAAACGGGTGTTTGGATTCATATCCTCAAGCGACTGAATATTCTTTTGTTTTGATAGAATCACCTTCTCCCTGGCAAGGTCAGAAAGATCAATAAGCAGGAGAAGAAGGTAGTGAAAAAGATCATAGCTTTTCCTGATGCTCAGCATCAGTTCCTGCTCCGCTGCCTCCAGATCATCCAGCTCCTTACGGTTACAGGCGTAGAGTACTGAGAGCGCCTTAATCCTTAATTGTCGTCTGCTTATCATTAAAAGAACCCTTTTTTCAGGCTGCAAAGATAGAAATTTCGTCCTCAAATTAATGCCTGCCTTCAAAAATATCTCATAAATAGGGAGTTCCATTTTGTGTATTTGAAATAATTGTTACATTTGAGCATACTAACTGATAAGAACCCTAACAAAGCCGTAGTGATGGAAGAAGAGAATGGCAGACTTGAAGGATCAAGTGAAAGGAATGAAAAGGAAGAAGTATTTACTAAAATTGTCCGTGCAGGAAAAAGGACCTACTTCTTCGATGTGAAAGCGACCAGGCACGAAGACCTTTATCTGACAATAACCGAGAGTAAAAAGAGACTGGGAAAAGAGGGGAAGATGTTTTATGAAAAGCATAAGATCTTCCTCTATAAAGAGGATTTTGAAAAGTTCATGGAAGGGCTTCGTGAAGCGGTTGATTTTGCAGGCAGCGGGGTTGTGCCCTCGGGTCCGTCAGTCGTTGCGAGTGAAACCGCAGAGATTGCCGGTGAGGTGCCTGCAAACGCTTTTTCAGACGTTGACTTTGACGATCTGGGCACAAGATAGGCTTTCATTACTGCCTTTTCTATCAAAATAAACCCGACAGTTTATGGATTATTTTTTGCTGATAATCGCAATACTCTTTATGCTGACAGGAATAGTCGGCTGTCTGGTACCTGTTCTTCCCGGACCTCCGTTAAGTTATCTTGGACTTGTGATTGTCCATTTCACACGCTTTGCAGATGTAAGTCAGAAACTTTTCATCATACTCGGCATCATTGCCGTCGTTGTAACCGTTCTTGACTATATAGTACCCATCTGGGGTACCCGTCATTTCGGTGGATCAAAATACGGTGCAAGGGGTGCCACAGTAGGACTTATCATAGGACTTTTCCTCGGCCCTGCCGGAATCATTATCGGTCCCTTTCTCGGGGCTTTTGTAGGCGAACTCATATTTAAGGATGATGTAAAATATGCCCTGAAGGCGGGGTTCGGAAGCCTCCTGGGATTCATGACAGGTGTAGGGTTGAAACTGGCGGCATCGCTGCTTATGACCTTCTATTTTGTGAAGGTTCTCATAGCTTAATATACCACCCCGTCCGACCGCCATCCGGCGGATGCGCCTCCTTAAAAAGGAGGTGGTCCCTGTTTTTTTCAGGAGCCAAGTGTAGCCACCATAACCGCCTTTATCGTATGCATGCGGTTCTCAGCCTGGTCAAATACGATTGAATGTTGTGACTCGAATACTTCTTCTGTCACTTCCATCCCGTCAAGCCCGAACTTTTTGAAGATATCCTCTCCCATTTTTGTCTCCCGGTTGTGAAATGCGGGGAGGCAATGAAGGAATTTCACCTTCGGATTTCCTGTTTTCCTGATCACCTCAGCATTTACCTGGTACGGCTTTAAAAGCCTGATCCTTTCATCCCAGACAGAGTCGGGTTCACCCATTGAGACCCAAACGTCTGTATAGAGAAAATCAACACCCTTGACGGCTTCAGCAACATCTTCAGTAAGGGTGATGCGGGCACCTGTCTCCTTTGCAATCTCCCTGCACTTCATGACGAGATCATCAGAAGGCTGGCATGCCTTTGGTGCCGCAGCCCTGAAATCCATTCCCATCTTTGCAGCGCCTACCATCAGGGAATTACCCATGTTATTGCGTGCGTCGCCAAGGTAACAGAAGCTTATCTGCTTCAGTGGTTTGTCAGAGTGTTCTGCCATTGTCATGAAATCGGCGAGGATCTGTGTGGGATGAAACTCTGTGGTCAGTCCGTTCCAAACCGGAACGCCTGCATAGGCTGCCAGTTCTTCAACAATATCCTGACCGTAACCACGGTATTCAATCCCGTCATACATCCTTCCCAGTACCCTGGCTGTGTCTTTCATCGATTCCTTATGGCCGATCTGTGATCCGCTCGGTCCGAGGTAGGTTACATGCGCTCCCTGATCCAATGCTGCAACCTCGAAGGCACATCGGGTGCGGGTAGATGACTTTTCAAAAATCAATGCAATGTTTTTTCCCCTCAGCCTCGGCTGTTCGGTACCTGCATATTTTGCCTTTTTAAGGTCAGTTGAAAGGTCCAGGAGGAATTTAATCTCTTCGGGGGTGAAGTCGAGCAACTTCAGAAAATGCCTGTTTCTCAGATTGTAAGCCATGATATTTGCGATTTGTGATTTGCGATTTGTGATGTGCGAATTTCTTTATTCAGTTAACTACTGCCTAGTGCCTACTGCCTACTGCCTACTGCCTCTTACCTTTAGTCATACTCCATCGTGATCCTGGTTCCGTAAGACTTGTCCGCCAGTTTGAAGGCTTCAGTAATCACACTCTTCTTTCCGCCTGCTTTAATGAAGTTCAGACAGGCCTCTATCTTCGGTGCCATGCTCCCTTTTGCAAACTGTCCCTCGTTAAGATAACGAAGCGTGTCGGCATAATTCAGAAACTCCCTGATCTCCTGATCAGGCTTCTTATAATTTATATAGACGAACGGAACGTCGGTAAGTATATAGAACTCATCCGCACCGATTGCCGAAGCGAGCAGTGCAGACGCCATATCCTTGTCAATTACAGCCTCAGCCGGTCTTACATCTTTCTTCTCATCGATATACACCGGTACACCCCCTCCTCCGGCGGCGATTACAATGCTTCCCCTCCGGGCAAGCTCCCGTATAAGGTCATGATTCATTATGCCCTTCGGTTTCGGAGAAGGCACCACCCTGCGGAATCCGCCTTCGGTCTTCACCTCTTCCCTGAACACCCACCCTTTTATCTTTGCCAGTTCATCAGCCTGCTCCTTCGTATAAATTTTGCCTACCCTTTTTTGCGGGTCACTGAAGGCCGGATCATCCTTGTCTACAAGTACTGTGGTCACAAGACACACAACATTCTTTTCAATCCCGTGCCTGTTGAGGACGTTCTTGAACATCCTTTCTATCATGTAACCTATACCGCCCTGTGAGTCTGCCACACAGATGTCAAGCGGCATCTGGGCAATTCCGTACATATGTTCTCCTGCATCATTGCGCATGAGGATATTACCTACCTGAGGTCCGTTGCCATGCGTGATCACAAGGTCATATCCCTCCCGTACCAGGAAGATCAGGTTCTCAAGTGTGTCGGTTGTGTTCTGCTCCTGCTCCTCGATGGTTCCAATCTGATCTCCTCTGAGGAGGGCATTGCCTCCAAGCGCCACAACAGCAAGTTTATTGCTCATTACGTTCTGTATTTTGAGAGTGACAAAGCTATATTTTTTATTACATTTACTGGCAAATATTTTTATGTGAAGCATTGTCTTTTTCTTTTTTTCATGGCTGCCGTCACGGCTGCTTCTCTCTCTTCCTGCAAGCAGCGTGGATTAAAGCATATGCATGAAGGTGAGATTTTTTATACAATTAGCTACATTAAGAACCCATCATCACTCCCTATTGATTTTCTCCCTAAGGAGCTTGTCATTTCCTTCAATGACGACAGGATATACTCGAACCTCAAGGCACCGTTCGGAAACTCGGGGATCAGCTCCGTGACAAATCCGAAAGAGGAAGTCTATGACACATACCTTAACATGCTGTCATTCAAATATTATTACGAAGGGACCGGCGACGAAATACAGCCGGGATTTTCAGCAATGGACGGCATTACCTTCCTGGAAACCGGAAGGGAAAGAGAAATATGTGGATTTACATGCCGGGAGGTGGAAACCCGGATCCCCGGATCGGATTCAGTACGGTTTATCTGGTACACAGATGAGATAAGGGTCACCGGAGCCAATCTCCTGACACCTTACAGGGAAATTGACGGCATCCTGATGGAATTCTTTTACATAATCGGCGAAGCTGAACTGGAATTTACGGCAGACGAGGTCTTTGTGAAGGAAATACCCGACAAAAACTTCGAGAAGAGAACAAACTACAAGAAGGTTACCAGAAGCTACCTTGACTCCATGATCCGGAAAATGATAGCCTATTAGATTTTTTAATCCCGCAGGTCAGCCATTTTTCTTACATTTGCTTTTCATAAACTGCACGCTGATCAACAGAGAGGGCTTAACTTTTACAACAAATGGGCAGACAAAAGAAAACTGGCAGTTCGCAACCAAAAAAAGACGATCCGACAGGCACATCATTAAGTGAAAAGATAAGGTTCATCACGGGAGTAATACTCCTTGTCTTTGCCCTTTACCTTCTCGTGGTTTTCATTTCCTTCCTCATCACGGGCAAAGCAGATCAGGATTCTGTCAACAGGGCGGATACCGAAACGGACTATATCTACCAGAACTGGGGTGGAAAATTCGGATTTAATGTCGGCTATTACTTTATTTTCAAAGGATTCGGTCTCGGGGCTTTCTTCATTCCTTTCGTCATTGGCGCATTCAGCCTCGCACTGATAAGAGTTAAGTATTTCAGGCTCTGGAAGAACGTTATGCGCTTCCTACTTGCAGGTATACTTATTTCAGTTATACTTGGTTTCGCAGGGGGCCATTCCTCATTTCTGGGCGCAGGCCCGGGCGGTGAGCATGGATTTCTCATTGCAGAATGGATGAACCAGCTGCTGGGCAAGATAGGCACAGGCGCTTCACTGCTCGTACTAACGGTAGCCTATCTCATCTTTGCCGTGAATGTCAGTACCCAGACCATCAGAAGACCCATCGCAGCTGTCGCCCGGGCCGGTGCCGACGTGCTTTCCGGAGAAGGTAAGAAGACTGATGTAATGAATGACGAGGTCGAAATAAGCCCCGAAGATATATTTCCCTCGCCCGAAATTGAACCCCTGCGGGCCGATGAGGAAGAGACCGAGCCGGTCGACGATTTCTATTCTCCTCCTGTCCCTGTTATCGAAGACTCTCCGTTGATCAAGGTTATCGGCAAGGAACCGAAGCGTCAGTCCGGAGGTGATTTTACAGATGAGTCAATTCCTGACCTTCCTCCTTATGAACCGAGACTCAGTCTGCCCCGCTACAAGTTCCCGACTGTTTCACTGCTGAATGACTACCGCTCTGCATCAGCTACCGGTAGCGAGGAGGTAAATGCCAACAAGGATAACATCATTAAGACTCTTGGCGACCACAAGATTGTTATTAAACAGATATCTGCAACGGTAGGACCTACTGTGACACTTTATGAGGTGGTACCGGACCGCGGCGTCAAGATTCACCGCATCAAATCACTTGAAAATGATATTGCCCTGAGTCTCTCGGCCCTGGGTATCAGGATCATCGCCCCTATCCCCGGAAGAGGAACAGTGGGCATCGAAGTCCCGAACAAGAAGGCTGAGATAGTATCGATGAAGGGTCTCCTTTCATCACAGGCTTTTCTCGACTCCAAGTTCGAGCTTCCCCTGGCCCTCGGGCGCACAATTACAAATGATCCTTACATCATAGACCTGACAAGAATGCCTCACCTTCTTGTTGCGGGGGCAACCGGACAGGGCAAATCGGTTGGACTGAATGCAATAATCACTTCACTGCTTTACAAAAAGCATCCGGCTGAACTGAAACTGGTGCTCATTGATCCCAAGCGTGTGGAACTGCCGCTGTACGCCAAGATTGAACGGCATTTCCTGGCCAAACTGCCAGGTGATGAAGATGCTATAATAACCGACACCAAAAAAGTCATAAACACCCTGAACTCGCTTTGTATTCTAATGGATCACAGGCTTGAACTTCTCAAGATGTCACAGACCCGGAATATCAAGGAGTACAATGACAAGTTCATAGCACGTCGGCTCAATCCGGAAAAGGGACATGAGTACATGCCATACATCGTACTCATAATAGATGAGTTTGCCGACCTGATAATGACTGCCGGACGTGAGATAGAATCGCCCATCGGCAGGCTTGCCCAGCTTTCCAGGGCGATAGGTATACATCTTATTATTTCCACCCAGCGGCCATCCGCAAATATCATCACAGGCTTCATCAAGGCCAACTTCCCGTCTCGAATTGCATTCAGGGTCTTCTCGGGTGTTGACTCACGCACAATACTTGATTCTTCAGGTGCAGACCGTCTCGTAGGCCGTGGAGACATGCTTATCTCGCAGGGCGGAGAACCTGTAAGAGTCCAGTGTGCCTTCATCGATACTCCTGAAATTGAAGTCCTGACAGATTATATAGGCTCACAACAGGGATATCCCGAAGCTCTGCATCTTCCTGAATATGTGGGTGATGACGATTCAGATAATGGCTCCAGGGAGGTCGATCTCAAAAAACGTGATCCTCTGTTCGATGAGGCTGCAAGACTGGTAGTCACCCACCAGCAGGGCTCCACCTCTCTCATACAGAGACGAATGCAGCTGGGGTACAACCGTGCAGGACGCATTATAGACCAGCTCGAGGCAGCCGGTATAGTAGGACAGTTTGAAGGAAGCAAGGCCAGAGACGTTGTTGTACAGGATATGAGCACTCTGGAACAGATTTTGAAGAGGCTGAATGAAGAAAGCAATTGAAATGAAAAAACAGTCTCTTATTTTACTCTTTATCCTGCTCGCATTTCATGTGTCTGCCCAGCAGGATCCCGAAGCAATGAAGGTATTGTCTGAATTCAGTAAAAGAGCAACCTCCGCCCCTTCTGTATCTATAGACTTTAACCTTGTAACTGATGACAGTCGCAGCGGAGATGTAAACACAATGGAGGGATCCGTGGTTCTACTGGGCGACAGGTTTATGCTGACCCTGCCTGAAAACAGTATCTGGTCAGACGGCAAAACGGTCTGGAGCTTCCTCCCGGATATCAATGAAGTCACAATTACTGAGAATGACCCGGATGACGACTCTTTCATGTCAAAGCCTTCCCTCCTCTTCACGATGTACCAGGAAGGTTATAAGGTCCGGCTTATCGAGCAGACGACAAAAGAGTGGATAATTGACCTGTATCCTGAAGATATTTCCGGTGACATGATAAGGATGAGGCTGAAGATCGGGAAGTCCGACTACAGCCTTAAGAACGCAGAATACAAGACCAAGGAAGGCATAACGGTAACCCTTGATACACAAAAGTATGACCTTGCTTTTAAACCTGCAGCTGATTTCTTTACTTTCAAGCCTTCAGATCATAAGGGGATTGAGGTCATTGACATGAGGTAGTTGAAGGGTTGATAGGTTTATGGGTTTATAGGTTTATGGGGGGAACCCGGCGAAGGGGGACCGAGCGTTAAGAAACCGCCCGGTGGGCAATTTTAGCGAGGAGACAGACCAGTGTGGGTGTAAGATAGATTTACAGAAAAAGATACCTCTGAACCCCGAAGGGGTGACATTATGCCAGGGGTGATATTATACTGGTGGAAATATTGAATCTTCCAATGGACCTTTATCATTTGCACGAACGTATTTATCCCGCTTAGATCGGCGCCGGTCCACAGGGCTGAGATGGTCAGCCAGGTGCTCTTCGGCGAGAGATTTCAGATTATTGACAGTGCAGCTTCGTGGCTGAAGATTGAGACCCTTTTCGATCAATATACAGGATGGATTGATTCTCTTCACCGCGGCTATGAATCCTGGGAAGAAGGATTCAGCCGGAATTGTTACCGGGAATCAGGTGGTCTGTCTAAAAGAGGATAACACACCACTTATCCTTTCCCCCGGCAGCGAAATATTCGGACTTAATAATGACTTCTCCGGATTCGCAATAGGCGACAGGAAATACACTGTCAGAAACCCTCAGGCTTCACTCCTCACTCCTCACTCCTCAATGACAGAAACTGCCCTTCAGTTCCTTAACGTCCCCTATCTCTGGGGCGGTCGCACAGACGGAGGCATTGACTGTTCAGGACTGGTTCAGGTTGTCTGCAAAATCCATGGTATTAAAATGCCCCGTGATGCAGCCAGGCAGGCGGAACTGGGGACCATTGTAAGTTTCTTCGGCGATGCCCGGCCAGGCGATCTCATATTCTTTTCAGGGGAGACGGAAAGGATTTCACATACAGGCATTTTCCTGGGTTCGGGTAAAATTATCCACTCTTCAGGCAGAGTCAGGATTGACAGGGTCGACCATCATGGTATCTGGCAGGATGATGCCGGCGGGTATTCGCACCGACTCAGGGTTATTAAGAGAGTGATATGATACAGCGGAGCAGCCTGACGATACTTATCGGGATCATCTTTGTACTCTTTATTATATACGTAATAATGAAGAACAGGCATGAAAAAACCAAACGCCGTAAAGAGACCAGGTCAATTTTCAGGCCTAACCGTGATTAACCCTGCATAAAAAAAAGAGGCTGCCACAAACGGGACAGCCTCTTTAAACTTAAGTCAACTAATCTTTATCTCTTGAAGGTTTGTTTAATAATGTTATTGACAAATACATCAGGCTCTGACTTGCGAACCCAGGGTAATTGTTGCTGTCAGGTATGGTATGCCTCCAAGATATCCTGCATAGGATTTTGCAAGTCCGTCAGCGTCACCCGGATAATAAATATCATAGGTAATCACCAGGCGTGGGGTTTGCTCCGCAGTTGGTCCATTTACCGGAACCCTTGATTTCATAATCGTAGGGGGCTCCGCCGTATACCGTTGTAAAGAGATACTGTCTGGGGATATCCACCAAACCGTTACCGGTTACAGTCATTACGGGATCTCCGAGAGCTGTAACCTGTTCAGCCCACCAGTCCTCAATGAATCCGACGCCCATACCTGAGATCTTGACACTTGAACTGTTGTTTGCTGTGGTAGTTACTACACTTGGATAATAAGCATCCTCACCTGTCCATGAACCAACAAGGTCTGCAGGACCGTTTACAAGCGGACAGAATTCAATACGCTTCAGGTTATAAGTTAATTTAATTCCATTCGCGTTGGGAGTATTGTGCTCACCTGCATTCAGTGTCACAACCAGCTTAACTGTCTGGCCAACCGGCATGCTGGCAGCTTTTGTAGTCAGCGTAACAGAACCTGACGTCTTACCGGCAGGTATTGTGATACTGTTGGCAGACAGGGTGTACATTGCCGGTGTGATTGTTGATGAAGGATCAATTGTAAGGTTTACTGTAACAGCTTCAGTCTGAGGTATTCCCATCAGGGAAACCGCAATCGGAGTTACAATTTCGACCAGTGCACCTGCCTCTGTTACGCCTGTCTCAAGGGTCTTCGCTGCATTTATGAACTGCAGATAGTACGTAGCAGCCGGATCCGGCGCGTTGGTTATCTTGTCAAATCCCGTTTCTACTTTTTCGCAGGAGGATAAAAGCGCTCCGGCAACAATAAAAACGTACAATATTTTGAATATGTTTTTCATGATTTACATCTTTTATTGGTTATTCACGGAATTGCTTATCTGTCCCACCACAGTTTGGAACTGAGCGTTACAGCCGGAACATTGGCTCCGTTGTAAGTGATCTCTTCCTGAGCATACGGGAAACGTACAGGCATTGCGGGAATTACAGCACCTATCGGAACCGGCATCGTCGGCAGTCCTGTTCTTCTGTAGTCGGCAAAAGCCTGGTTGTTTCCAAGAGTTGCGATGTACTTCTGAGCCATGATAAGCTCGAGAGTCACAGTTACACCATTGATGTTTGCAGCAAGCCAGGCAGTATTTGCATTTCCTGTCACCTTGAGAACCGATGCGGCAACTGCAGCCTGGAAAGCAGCCTGGGCAGGTCCCGTCTGTCCGAGTCTGAAGTTGGCCTCAGCCTCAATGAACTTAAGTTCAGCGTAGGACATTATAACGGTAGGGGCTGTAGCTCCTGCAACATATGTGCCAGGTTTTGAAGCCAGGTCATTCTGCGAACCGGCTATACTTCCTGTATATTCACCGTCCTCGTCTTCTTCAGCGTAGAAGGGAAGACGGGGGTCATTGCTGGCTTTCATAAGGTTAATCAGGGATGCACCCATGCGAACGTCTCCACGCTGTTCCATGAACTGGAAGATAGGATTATGATTGTCAATATTCCAGGGAACATTAAAGTCATCAGCGTTTGAGGAAAATCCACTTGCTGCTGCGGTCAGCGCTGCGGTGTAGGCTGCGTTGCCGTTAACAAGTGACAACTGAAGCAGGTGACGGGCCTTGATTGAGTAGGCAGCTTTCTTCCACTTGGCAGCACTACCGGCGTAAATGACGTCCCCGCCGATACCAATAGGATCTGAGGCGGCGCTGAGGTCAGCAATAGCATCGTCAAGAATTGTAAACAGGGTGTCATAAATCTGCTCCTGGGTATCAAACTTCGGGGTCAGAATATTCTCATTTCCCCTGAATGCCTCTCTGAAAGGCATATCACCGAAAAGATCGGTGGCCATTCCAAGGGTTGTACCAATTAAAACCCTTGCAACTCCGGCATTATAGGGAGATTCAGTTGCCTCAGCCTTATTCAGCAGCACTTTTGAATTCATCAGGATGCCCGGATAAAAGGCACTCCAAAGGTTATTTACATCTCCCGGAACAAGCTGATATGTTGCTTCAGTGTATGACTGACGGTCAACACCGTCAAACTGCTGCATCCAGATTGCTGTTGTGCGTACTATTTCGTTTCCGCCCATATTGTAACCCAGTTTCTGCTCGATTCCCGGCAGCATAAGTTTCATAGGCACATCTGCAGGAGCATCCGGATCGATGTTCATGCTTGTATCAATCCACTTTTCGCAAGAGGAAAGAGACAGGACAAAAACCAGAGACAATCCTGCGGTCTTAATTATATTGTTAATGTACTTTTTCATAATTCGTATTTTTGGAGGTTAATTAAAAGGTTACTTTAATACCGCCCATGTAGGTTTTCGTACCCGGGTTGTTAAAGTAATCCATTCCCTGACCGTTTGAAGCTCCCTCGAAGGTTTGTCTCAGGATCAATGCCTGTATAAGGGGTAAAGAGCATCAGGTTCTTGCCTGTTACGTAGACCTGCAGATTTTTCATGAAAGTATTTTTCACAGGTATATCATAACTCAAAGAGATGTCTCTCAGTCTCAGCCAGTCAGTTGGCTCCATGGCAGCTGATGAAGCTCCGCCACCGAAGTTACTACCCTGTCCGCGGAACCATGCCTGGTCAAGAACCACCGGAGTCACATTCGCTACACCGGAACCTACAGGTACACCGTCAACAAGATGTCCGTAAACGCCTTCGAAAACCTTAATGTTTTCAGCAGGAGTTCTTTCGAAATCGATCGTTCCTTCCGGAGTGTAATATACTTCACGGAATGCTGTTGCAGCACTGGTACCGAAGTAATTCATTGCATGTCCTGTACCGTTCCACATCATACCGCCTTTCTTGATGTCCCACATGAATGAAAGGCTTAAGCCTTTATAGGACAAGGTGTTGGTAATGTTTGCGGTCCAGTCGGGGCTGGTATTACCGATATTGGCAAATTCACGTGTATCCACCCATGGGTATCCGTCACGGAAACTGTCTGTCGGATCATCATTGATCAGGACATTGCCGTTTTCGTCCTTGCACCATTCATTTCCGAAAATACTTCCGTAAGGCTGGCCTGCAATAGCACGAACCTGCGGTTCTGTAAAGCCTCCGAGGCCAAGGTTATCGACACCCGGTGCCAGTTTCAGAACCATGTTTTTCAGTTTGGTGAAGTTGACAAGTATGTTCCAGTTGAAATTCTTTGTAGCAACCGGACTTGCATCAAGACTCAGCTCAACACCTTTTGAATCCATTGATGCGGCATTCATGTATACCGAGGTAAATCCGCTTGAAGCAGCAATCGGAACCGACATCAACAGACCTGTATTCAGGTTGCTGAAGTAAGTTGCATCAAGATTGATCCTGCTCTTGAAGAAACGAAGTTCAAGACCAACTTCCCATGAATCCATTGTCTCATGTTTCAGGTCAGGATTGCCGAGGCCGGAGCCCAATGCAAATCCAGTCTGACCCAGGTAAGGAAAGTTTACACCGTTTGTCCAACCGTCACCGGCGCCTGCCTGGTAGAAATAGTTTGACGTGCTGTACGGACCTGCAATGTTTGCAGTACGGGCAGCGGAACCTCTGATCTTACCATAGGTAAGTACATTGCTGTCCTTAAGTCCTCCCAGCTCTGTAAAAACAAATCCAAGGCTTATTGAAGGATAGAATGCTGAAAGGTTTGCCTCAGGCATCGTGGTTGACCAGTCGTTTCGTCCCGTCATGCCCAGATAGAGTATATTTTTAAATGCCAGGCTGAAATCACCGAAGAATGCTGCTGTACGGTAACCTGAACTGCCGTGGCTGACAGTATTTGTCGGAGAGTTCGATAGCTGGTAGAAATCAGCGATCTGCAATCCGCTTGCATCACCGTAAAGTGACTTGAAGTAGGTTGAGTAGAGGTTATTGCCTACTGTAAGCTTAAGGTCGAAATTATCACCCAGATCCTGTGTATAACTAAGCAGAAGGTCAGAGTTTAAAATCCCTGAATAGGCCATGTATTCGTCATAATATCCTGCAGGAAATGCCCTTGAATTGATGGCGAACTTGTCAGTATATCTCCTGTTGTACCAGTCAACACCACCGGTGTAGGAAAGGTCAAGGTGGTCCGTAAATTTGATATTAAGATTTGCACTTCCCGTAAAACGGTTTACATTCTCGTCATATGAAATCTTATTGGATACCCAGTAGGGGTTGTCATATCCGCCGCCGTTACGGTAGTTTCTCTGTGTTCCGTCAGGGAAAATGTAACCTGCGCTGTTGTCGAATGTTCTTGCTGTTCTGACAAGGCCAAGCATAATACCTGATACGTTCGAACCTTTCTGAATCTGTCTTGCTTTTGAATTAGTATAAGCGAAATCAGCACCCACAGTTACCTTCTTCGATAACTTGGAGGTGGCATTCAGGCGGAATGTTGTTCTTCCGAATTTGTTGTTCGGAACAACACCGTCCTGAGTGAGGTTTGACATTGAAAAGAAGTAGCTTCCGAGTTCATTGCCGTTGCTGACGCTTAAACGGTTGTTATATGCAGCACCTGTCTGGAAAAACTCATAAGGATCATAAGCTACAGCAGGCATTGCCGTTGCCTGTTCCCTTAGGAACAAGACGGCCGTTCGGATCCCATTTGTAAGTTGCATCACCGTCATATTCGAGATCGGCAATTTTGGCGCCGAAAGAGGCAGCGTTACCGCCGATCCAGACACCATCCATTCCCTGTGAAAATAGATTCTGCATTGCAGGAACCTGGGAAATCTTATCAAAGCCCACTGAGGTATGGAATTCAACCTTTCTGGCAGTGAGGTTTTTACCGCTTTTTGTTGTAATTATAAGGGCTCCGTTGGCAGCGCGAACACCGTAAAGTGCAGTTGCGGCACCGCCTTTAAGAACACTGATAGATTCTATATCTTCAGGGTTAAGGTCAATCGAACGGCTGGAGGTTGTAACACCGTCAACACCGCCGCCGCCGCCACCTGAAATGATCGGCAGACCGTTAACAACAAACAACGGCTGGTTGTTCCCTGTAATTGAGTGTGCACCGCGGATGGTGAGGTATGTTGAAGCACCTGCGTCACCTGCAGAACTGATAATCTGAATACCTGAAGTGCGTCCTGCCAGGGAGTTCACAAGGTCAGCGTTAGGCCGGCTGCTTATTACTTCCGTGTTGACACTCTGAACGTTGTAACCCAGTTCCCTCTTTTCGCGGGAAATACCAACAGCAGTTACAACAACCTCATCAAGGCCCACAAGTTCGGATTCCATTGCCAGGTCAATCCTGGTTCTGCCTTCGATGAGGATCTCTGTTCTCTTCATGCCTATAAAGCTGAAAACAAGGGTACTGGCTGTCTGCGGGACTGCCAGTGTGTACCGCCCGTCAGCGTCCGTAAGGGCACCTATTGTAGTGCCTTTCACAGCTACTGATGCGCCGGGTATCGACAAGCCGTCATCCTTGCTTGTGACAGTACCCGTAATCTGTACTGTCTGTCCCAGCATCATTGCTGTAGTGGTCAGGGCCAGTACAAAAATCATTAGGATCTTTTTCATAAATTGATAGTTTAGGTTAAAAAAAAACGGTTAGGTAAATCTATAAGGGTTAAAAATAGTCAATAATTTCTAATTAACAATCCTTAACAACTATTATATTTTACTACGGAAAGGCACAAAATAAAAGGGCTCCCGACATGTCGGGAGCCCTTTTTCAGCTGATAATTATAGTTTACAGATCATTCTGGACCATCTGGTCGTTTGAATCCATCTCCTGTTTAGGTATCAGCCATTCCCATCTGACATCACCTGCCGGAATATCCAGCACAGTGCATAATGCCAACCTGATGGTTTGCACCGTTTCTGTTGAGGGGAAGATTCAGTCGTTTCAGATCAGTGAAACGGAAACCCTCACCCCAAAGTTCAAGACGGCGGTTAAGCATGATCTCGTCAATGAGCGCGGCTCCGGTAGCTGGTTGAAGGAATGTAGTTTGCCGGGACTGTTTCACGGTTCTGCCTCAGAGCATTAAGTGCTGCCAGAGATTCAGTCTCGTGTCCACCCATGCGTGCATATGCTTCTGCTTCAATGAGATACATCTCTGCAGCCCGCATATAGACTACGTCACCTCTGGACTGTCAGCACCACCGGCAGCAAGGTACTTCTGGCTGGTGTAGGGCTTCCTTGTAAAGTTGAAGCAAGAGCCAGTGCAGTATGTGCACCCGTCGGGTCAAAATTTGCAAGGCGAACATCCGTGGGTGTAAAAATGGGATTGTTGTAAAGAAGGGTGTTGATAGCCTTGGGGTTGCCCCTGATATTCGTGGAACTGAAGTTCCTTGACATGTAAGCGAAATAGGAATAGAAGTAAGTTGTCTGATCGGGTATAACCGTACTTCCCCACATCCATTCACCATTTGTATAATCGTTAAATCCTGCTTTATAAGCAGCATTTGACATCAAGGGATAGTCAGCTCTTGCCTGGGCAGCTAGTGTAGCAGCACTTGTCCAGTCCTGCATAACAAGTGCTACCCTTGCCTTCACGCCCCTTGCCACATCAATATTCATATGCGAATTATTGGCTCTATCATAATCTGCATGAAGCAATATTGCCTCGTCAAGATCATCAATAATCTGGGCATAAACATCTTCTACTGTATTACGGGGCTGTCCTTCAAAGTTATTAGTAACCATAATGGGGACGCCAAGCTGAGTGTTCTGCGTACCGGCAACATACCTCTTACCGTAAAGCTGTACCAGGTTGAAGTGACCCCATGCCCTGTAAATGAGAGCCTCGCCTTTTATAATGATTCTTGTCCTCATCAGGACCGACGGCATTGTCAATATTGTTAATTATCATATTGGCATTGGCTATTATCCTGTAATAGAGATACCATGGGGCATAGGCAACAGCAGAAGTCTCGCTTCTGTGGTCTACCCATTTGTAGGTATTGTTATACCATCCGTTACCTGTGGAGGTCATAACAAGGTCTTCACCCAGCATGTCACGGTTGATATTTATTGAACCTTCTCCTGACTGGCCCTGATTGCTGTTATGCTGCTGGTACATCAGGCGGTGGATGCCGTTCAGCGCCTGCATGGCGTTGCCGGTGGTTGTAAAGGCTGAGTTCGACGACACCTGGTCAGATGGAAGGGTGTCAAGGTAATCCTCACTGCACGACACCATAAATAGTGACAGTGCTGCGACGAACAGTGTGCTGTATAGTATTCGTTTCATCGTTTTATGTTATTTAGAGTGATACATTTATTCCAACCGTAAGAATCCTTGACGGCGAATAGACGTTGTCAGTTGTACCTGCGAATGAACCCTGCGGATCAAGGCCTTTCCTCGCATTTATCAGTAAGAGGTTCTCACCGCTCAGCCATACTCTTGCACCTTTCATACCTGCACGCTGTGCAAGTGTTGAAGGAAGATTGTAGCTAAGGGTTACAGCTTTAACACTGAAGAAGGAGGCATCAACCAGCCAGCGGTCTGAAGCTGCACCGAAAGGTGTCAGTTGACTGTTATCGAGTCTCGGGACATTTGTGATATCACCGGGTTTCTGCCAGCGGGCAAGGATATCAATATGAGAGGCCCTTCCGTAATCACCGGAATGCATCAGGCTGCCATAGGTGCCGTCATATACAAGCCCTCCTATCTGGAAGGTTGCAAGCACAGATAGCGTAAGGGCCTTGTAGTTGAAGGTGTTGGTGATACCGCCCATTAGATCAGGAATTGCACTGCCTGCATAATGATACTTGGCATTGTTCTGACTTATACTAACAGTGTCATTCCCGAGAATCCGAAGGTTTGTAGCCTGGGAAACAGGGTCCTTAATATTGGCATCATAAAGAGCCATGCCGTCAGCAGGGTCAACACCGTACCAGTCACGGAGCCAGAAGTCGTATCTTGAGTGACCCACCATCAGCTTCTTGGTACCGTCAATGATCTCTTCCTGTGGAAGTTTGGTTATCTCATTCTTGACAGTTGATGCGTTTAGGTCAACATTCCATGTGAAGCTCGGTTTCTTGACAACATCTACGCCAATGCGCAGTTCAATACCCTGGTTGAACATCTCACCGATGTTCTGGTCCTGCTCCGTAATACCGCTGGATGAAGGAAGCGGAACACCGAAGAGAAGGTTCGAGGAAATCCTGTGATAGAATTCAATTGTTCCGGTAACCCTCTTTATCAGAGAAAATTCAAGGGCAACGTCAAATGCATTATTGGACTCCCATGTAAGCGACTCATTTGAAAGGCTTGACTGTTGAAGCCCGGGTTCCGCTGCATTGTTCGTACCCAGATTATACAGGGCCTGCCATGCATAATAACCAATTCCGTTATCATTACCAACAGCACCGTATGAAGACCTAAGTTTCAGCATATCGATCCAGTCCTGCGACTTGATGAAATTTTCAGCATCCATCCTCCATGCAGCACTGACTGACCAGAAGTCACCCCAGCGGTTCTCTTTGAAAAACTTCGATGAGGCATCATGCCGGTATGAAGCTGAGAAGAAATATTTCTCATTGAAGTTGTAATTCAACCGGGTGAAATAACCTTCAGTCCTGTACTTGTCAGTATAAGAGGTAAGGTCGTTGGTGGTAGTGAAGTTGATAAGTTCGGTATTTCCGTCGACGATCTGTCCCTGGCGGAAGCCACGGAAATAATTGTAGGTATAATCAAAATTCTCATGCCCTAGCAGCACATCAAATGAATGAACATCAAATGTCTTGCTGTAATTAAGCAACTGGTTGACTGTTATACCCGTTGTTAGTGAATTGACGCGTTCACCGCGGCCTGCTGGTGCACCGTCACCGACGGTTTTATTTTCAAATGATGATCCGTTGTAAGCAGAAATGTCTGAACTCAGGTTAAGAGTGAATTTGAAATCCTTAAGGAAAAGGATATCAACATAGGTCCTTGCACCAAGCACGGTCCTCTTAAAAAGATCGTCATTCCACAGTGTCTCAGCAATTACATGTCTTCCGGGGCTTGCCCCGTGAAACCCTGGTAGGAAGACCCGCCAGGTTTCCGAGGTCATAAATGTACCCTCCGGTTGCCGGATCAATCAGGTAATCACCTGTTACGGGATCATGAGCATAGACCGGGTAGATGGGACCCATATTCCTGGTGAAGAAGAACGGGTTTACATAACCGGTTCCTCCTGAGGAGGCAACATTTGAATTGGTAAGTGTTCCTGAAAGGTTTAAGCCGGTGCGTATCCATGACTTGGGTGCAGTGTTCACGTTCATACGGCCGGTAAAGCGCTGAAAGTCTGATTTGAGCACGTAACCCTTTTCATCGAGATAACCAAGTGAAACATAATAATCACTCTTGTCAGTTCCGCCGTTAAAGGTAAGACCGTAGTCACTACGGTGTCCAAGCCTCATTATAGGAGACTGCCAGTCAAGGTCGCCGGCATAGTCACCGAGTATACTTGCATTGGAGTTAAGCTTGCCGTCTGTTCCGACAACCTGGTTATTGGGAAGGTTTGTAATATTGTAACCAACGCGGGTGATCAGGTTATTCGGTTGAATTCTGTGCAGCCGTTGCAGGTGCAACCGGGGTTGCAGCGAAGACCTGACGGTTATAGTCAGCTTCCCACATAAGAGGATAATAGTCCAGTGCCCCTGGATCCTTTCATATTCAGGAATAGACCTTGTGCTTATCCCCTGGGTCATTGTGAACTGAACGGAAGTCCTGTCCTTGTTACCTCTCTTGGTTGTAATCATTACAACACCGTTTGCAGCCCTGTTTCCGTAAAGAGCCGAAGAAGCAGCATCCTTCAGGATGGAGATGCTCTCGATGTCATTGCTGTTGAGACTGCTGATGCTGCCTGAAAAAGGCACACCGTCAACAACATACAGAGGTTCGTTGGAAGCTGAAACCGAACCGAAACCACGGATACGTATATCCTGTCCTGAACCTGGCTGGCCGCTTGCAGATGTCACCTGGATACCGGGGTTCGTCCCTTCGATAGCATTTGTAACGTTTGTTATAGGCCTGGTTTCGATCTTCTTGCTGTCTATCTGTGCAGCTGAACCGGTAAAGGAGCCCTTTTTGGCCGTACCGTACGCAATTACAACAACCTCGTCCATTGCAACGAGGTCCGGAGCAAGTGTTACATTGATCCTGGTCCTTCCGTTAATAGGCACTACCTGACTCTGCATCCCGATGAACGAGAATTCGAGAGCGGTGGCGCTTGTGGGTGCTGACAGGGAAAAAACTCCGTCGATGCCTGTTGAGGCTCCGATTGTCGTTCCCTGCACTTTTACGGTTACACCCGGCACTGGGAGCCCGTCTTCGGAGCTCGTTACCACGCCGGTGATCTGTACTGTCTGACCTGCTGCGAACAGGCCTGTAACCAACACCAGTACAATCATCATGAATAGTTTTCTCATAGTGATAGTTTAGGGTTTAATTGAATTTGCGCAAGATATTAAAAAATTTATATATCCAATAAGGGTAATGTTTTTAAGCATCAGACTGTGGTATCAACGATCTCAAGAATCGATTGTTCAATTTCTGCCGCCTTTAATGCCAAAGCTTCTCCTTCTCTTATAAGATTCCCGGCAAAAGCACTGTCATTTAAACTGCTGACATTTATTCTGACATTGAGATAAGCACCCCTTATACAAGCTCTTGTGGCAAGTACGCCTACAGCAGCATCGGTCACAGAGTTCGGATTTCCTGTTACAACCATTTTTTCAAGCAGTTCAAAGCTTTTAAAGGCTTCCTTCATGACTGCAAGAGGTATCATCGAGGCATGTTTTGTGGCATTTTCAATGGCCAGGCTCCTTGCAGATTTTTCTTCCTCACTCTTTTTAGGCATTTCAAATGCCTTCATAATTCCGTTGAAGGCATCAGTGTCCTCATCTACAAGCTCCAGAAGTCTTTTCTGCAATGCTGCTCCCTTCTCAGCCCATGATGCAAACTCCTCCCATTTGTCATCCCATCCTCTTTTGTGTGCTGAAAGGTTGGCCACCATGCTTCCCAGCGCCGCACCCATGGCACCCATGGCTGCTGATACTGATCCTCCTCCCGGCGCCGGTGAGTCGGATGATGTGCTCCAGACAAATTCCGAAAGGGAAAGATCAGCAAGTTTCTTCTCTTTTTTGTCCCTCAGTACATATTCAATTATCTTCTCCTCAGGGTTAAATGGTTTTATCTCGGAAAGTCCCATTGATTTTATCGCAACTGTTATCAGCTCTGCATCGGAAACACCTGCTGACAGCTGCTGTTTGTGCAGAAAGTACTTCCCGGCGTCAAGCATCGCCTTCAGGGGAATAAGTCCCACAAGTTCCGAACCGGTCACTCTTATTCCACGGGTTTCTGCCTTTTTGCATACCTCGTCAAAGGCAATATGTACCGGGGTGACACCTATATTGGTAAGATTCATTGAGATCTGGGCAATTCCGTACTCCGGGATGAACCATCCGATGGCCTTCACGGCCTTCAGGGTTCCGGGTATCATTACCGGATTACCCTCCTCATCCTTAATGACCTTGCCGGTGACTGAGTTTCCTTCACGCTTCTCACGGCCGCGTTCGCGGACATCAAAGGCAATCGCATTGGCCCTGCGCGTCGAGGTTGTATTCAGATTGACATTGAAAGCAACAAGGAAGTCGCGTGCCCCTACGATGACAGCACCTGCACCGGGATTAAAATTGGCCGGTCCGAAATCTGGTTTCCATCCGGGATCGGTCAAGCTTCTTCTTCAGGCCCTCATACTCTCCTGACCTGACAGCCGCAAGGTTCCTCCGTCTTTTCACTGAATGCCGCCGCCTCATAACAGTAAACGGGCAGTGAAAGCTCACCGCCAATTCTTTCCGCAAGCCGGCGGGCATAATTTACAGTCTCTTCCATCGTGATGCCGGCCACGGGAATCAGCGGGACATACATCGGTGGCTCCCATACGGGGATGGGCACCTGTATGTTTTGACATGTCAATGACCTCCGATGCCTTTTTCACGGCCCGAAATGCGGCTTCGCAAACTGCCTCCGGTGATCCCGTAAAGGTCACCACAGTCCTGTTGGTGTCCCGGCCGGGATCAACATCAAGCAGCCGCACTCCCTCTACGGATTCAATTACATCGGTTATCTGTTTAATGATTTTCATATCGCGTCCCTCACTGAAATTGGGAACGCATTCGATCAGTTGTCTGCTGTTCATTTCTATCATAATATCACCCCTTCGGGGTTTAGATGTATTTTTTTCTGTAAATCTATCATTCACCCACACTGTCTGTCTCCTCACTAAAATTGCCCAGCGGGCAATTTCTCAACGCTCGGTCCCCCTTCGGGGTTTAGAGGATCTTTTTCTGTAAATCTATCTTACACCCACACTGTCTGTCTCCTCACTAAAATTGCCCACCGGGCAATTCTAACGCTGGTCCCCCTTCGGGGTTCCCTCAACCCATAAACTCCATAAACCTATAAACCCTTTAACATAACCACCTCCCCATTCAGAATCACCTTCTCAACCAGGTTACTGCCATAAGCATAGGGCATATATTCATATGAAGGTATCTTCTTTGTTATAAATACATTAGCCTTTTTACCCAGGGTAATGGAGCCGTGGGTGCTCTGAAAGGCCCATCGCATAAGCCGAGTTCAGGGTGACTGCATTTATGGCCTCCTCCGGCAGCATCTTCATACGGATACACCCCAGTGACATTATGAATTTCATATTGCCTGAGGGTGATGAACCCGGATTATAATCGCATGCCATGGCAACCGGCAGTCCCGCATCAATCATTTTCCTCGCGGGAGGATCGACCATACCCAGAAAGAATGCAGCTCCCGGCAGTAATGTGGGCATTGTGCCGCTGCCAAGAAGTGCCGCAATCTCGTCATCACCCGTGTACTCAAGGTGATCGACGGAAAGAGCCCCGTGTTTGACGCCAAGCTGTATCCCGCCCGAATAGTCAAGCTCATTGGCGTGCATCTTCGGTCGCAGTCCGTAAGCGTGCACCGGCGTCAAGTATCCTGTCAGTCTCCTCCAGAGTGAAGAATCCCCGGTCACAGAATACATCGATATAATCAGCCAGTCTCTCAGCAGCAACAGCCGGAATCATTTCATTTACAATCAGATCAATGTAGCCATTCCTGTTTTCCCTGTACTTCTCAGGAATAGCATGAGCTCCCAGAAATGTGGCTTTCACAGTCAGGGCTGATTCCATTTTAATCCGCCGGATAACCCTGAGCATCTTTAGCTCATCCTCAGTTGTGAGACCGTAGCCACTCTTTATCTCCACCGCACCTGTACCGAAACCTGTTATCTCCCTTACCCGTTCCATCGACTGACTGAAAAGCTCATCCTCTGAGGTCTCATGCAGCAGTCGGGCAGAGTTCAGGATTCCTCCTCCCCGTCGTGGCTATCTCCTCATAGGAAAGCCCTCTGATCTTGTCAGTGTACTCTTTCTCCCTGCTGCCGGCATATACCAGGTGGGTGTGAGGATCACAGAATGAGGGAAAAACAAAACCTCCTCCGGCATCCAGCGTATGTCATACCCGGAACTGATCAGGCATCTCTGTCATCGGGCCGTATCCGGCAATGATGTCGTCCTCCATAAGAAGCCATGCATCTTCACTGCAACAGGCAGGCCTGACATTTCCTTGCCGGCGACGAAGGCCGGCGGATTCTTCACTGCGTCTGGACCAGCATACCGATATTATATATTAGCAGGCTCATGGCGCCCGGTTTTGACGGTCACTAAGGTAGCAATATTAAAAATATTAGGATATGAGCATCATTTTTCTTTAACTTTACTCTTGCTTACAAAAAACTGAAACTTATGAAGAAACTCTCTTTAATTACTGTTTACCGACTCTTTCTGGCGAGCACATCGTGTTAGCCCAGGAGGCCAAGACCGGATGGAACTTCGGGGCACTGCCGGCTATCACTTACAGCACCGACCAGGGATTCCAGTACGGAGCCCTGGTAAACCTGTTCGACTACGGTGACGGTTCAATCTATCCTGATTATTATCATAGGATCTACATCGAAGCTTCGACATTCACAAAGGGAAGCTCGATTCTCAGGGTATGTATGAGTCGGACTACCTGATCAACGGGATTCGTTATGCTGTGGACCTAAGTTACATGCCTGACTATGCATATGACTTCTACGGCTTCAACGGGTTTAATTCGGTTTACAACAGAGACTGGACTGATGACGAATCTGTCATGACTATGACAGCCGTCTTTTTTATGCCATGAAGCGACACCTCTTCAGGTTCAAGAATGATTTCATCGGGAAACTGGGAGACAATAACTGGAACTGGAATGCCGGCCTCAGCCTCCAGAGTTTCAAGGTTAAGGATGTCGATGTTGACAAATTCAACAAGGGAAAGGATCCGGATGATCCCAAATATCTTCCGGATGTACCCTACTCTTTTCATATTATAAAGGTGCAGGGCTCATCTCGCCTGAGGAGGCTGACGGCGGATTGATAACAGCCATCAAGGGCGGAATTTCATATGACACCCGTGACAACCGGGCATGCCCGATGAAAGGTATCTGGGCTGAGACAGGCATTGAAGTGGCACCTGAGTTTCTCGGTGGCGAATCGACATTCGGCAAGTTCTACTTTACCTGGAGACAGTATTTCACTCTCAAGGAACGTGACCTGAGCTTCGCCTACAGGCTCGGCTACCAGACAGACCCTCTTCGGAGATGTGCCGTTCTACTACCAGGGACAGGTCATTGTGTCTGAACTGAGAGGCGCTCTGTTCTGAGGGACTTGGAGGAAGCAAGACTATCAGGGGCCTCCTGCGGAACAGGGTAGTCGGTAACGGTTTCGTTTACGGAAATGCTGAACTGCGGTGGAAAATGGTCCACTTCAAGTTTATCAACCAGAACTTTTACCTGGGAACGAATTACTTCTTCGATGCCGGAATGGTGACCTCACCCATCGATGTAGATGTGGCTGACCTTGAAGACTATCTCGAAGGAAGTGCTGCAGCATTTTACAATGACGGCAAGGACAAACTGCACTCAACTGCAGGCCTGGGGTTGAAGATTGCCATGAATGAGAACTTCATCATCTCTGCAGACTTCGGCAAGGCGCTGAAGGAGCAGGACGGTGATACAGAATTCTATATCGGACTTAACTACCTGTTCTAGGAGAAAGTCGAATTCCACTCAGGCAGTAGGCAGTAGGCAGCATGCAGTAGGCAGTAGTGTAAATTACTGATAAACTGCAGACTGCCTATTGTTGATTTTAGACTTAGAGACTTTGGACATCAGACATTAGACTCTGGTCTATAACTTTCCCAGCCACATACCGAAGGCAACGCCAATGTAGTTACCTATTATCCAGCCAATTATACCTGTTGCCAGTCCTGTCAGGATAACATCCTTATTCTTCAGGGCTGCTGCAACCATTGGCACAAACGGAGGTGAATAGACAAACCCGGTTGTGGTGATCAGGTAATCGTCGGCATTGACCCTGAATATCCAGGAAAGAAACAGATGCAGGAATAGCGATCCGAAATATGCATAGGTGACATAAAGTAGCAGGCTCAGGTATTTCGCCTGGAAGATTACGCTCAGATCACACCTCGAAGCAATAACAATCGAAAAGGCTATGATGAAGTACATCCCAAGCTGAAATGTCTTTTTAATATTCCGTGATCTTCGGTATGAACGAGGCGGCCACACCAAATGTTGTTATTGCAAGTATCACCGAAATTGTCATAGGAACTTTGGGCAGGAGAAAACTGACACCAAGACCCAGTACCAAAATTACAATTGAAAGTCCAAGAGCACTCAGGAGAGGCATGACCGTAGACTTCCTGAAAAATACCTGAATAATCATCAAAATCCTCGGCCATCTTTTCATTCATCGCCTTGATGTCGAGATCTTCTCCCTGGCTGTCAGCAGGTGCTTTTGAAGGGAGGCAGAAAGAGTCTGAAGAAGGCCGGTCCGGCAGTGATAAAGAACAGAATGACAATTGCCCCGACTATCATGTCATAGGTATTTGTCATTATGAATGCATTGGGCTCAACATCAAGAGCAAGGGCAATGGAAGCCAGGTTGACCGAACCTCCTGTATACAACCCGATCAGCATACCTCCTATCTTGTCAGCGTCCTCCACCCTCTCCCTGAAGATCAGGTAACCCGTGGCCACAATTACCATCACTGAAACAGGGCCAGCAGCATTGACAGAAACCCTTTGCCTGAGAATTTCAGCCACCTCCGTACATTGAGTGAGAAAAGAATCAGCGGAATGGCCAGCGGTACAAGCGCTGTCTGTGCTCCATCCTGGACCGCAGCCACACTGTTGACCTTGAAGTCACGCTCTGTAAGGGTGCCGGCCGCAACCATCTCAACAGCCTCCGACTTTGGTATAAATGCCCTGTCCTGCCCTATGGTGGCTTCACGGAAGGCATCGCTGCCCCTTGGCAGAATGCCAACGTTGGCAATGATGATACCTGCAGCATAGGCAAGAACAATGGCCCCGATCTTCTTGACGACGGGGTACTTCATGGTAAGCCAGATAAGAAAGACGGGAAAGAGTGACATAAAACAGTATCAGAATGATCAGATTCAGCATGGCGGTCAGGTTTAGGTAGATCAAAAATAAACAAAGCCCCCTGCTCGAAAGCAGGGGGCCTGTAAAAGAGGTATAAATGCTGACCGGACTAAGTATTTTTACTTATCGGGGCACTCGTCAAAACTTTTCCTGTACTGCTCTATTGCCCTCTGGCTCATCCCCATGCTTGAAAAACCTCCGTCATTGAAGATATTCTGCATTGTGATCTTGCGTGTAAGATCGGAAAAAAGTGTTACGCAGACGTCTGCGCAGTCTGAAGCATCGGCATTTCCAAGCGGAGACATGCGGTCAGAGAAATCTACAAGCGAGTCGAATCCCGCAATGCCTGAACCTGCCGTGGTGACGGTAGGCGACTGTGATACCGTATTCACTCTTACATGCTTTTCTTTACCGTAGATGTATCCGAAGCTGCGGGCTATCGATTCAAGAAGTGCTTTTGCGTCTCCCATGTCATTATACCCGGCCAGTGTCCGCTGTGCCGCAACATATGTCAGAGCCACAACTGATCCCCACTCACTTATGGCATCCATCCGGTAGGCGGTCTGCAGTATCCGGTGAAAGCTGAGCGCTGAAATGTCAAGGGTCTTCAGCATGTTCTCATAATTGGTCTCCGCGTAAGGGATTCCCTTGCGGACGTTTGGTGACATTCCTATGGAATGAAGTACAAAGTCTATTTTGCCGCCGAATATCTCAAGCGACCTTGAGAAAAGCATATCGAGGTCTTTCATGGATGTGGCGTCAGCCATAATTGCTTCGCTTCCCGTTTTTTCAGCCAGCTCGCCAATAGAGCCCATGCGCATTGCCACCGGTGCGTTGGTGAGTACAAGGCGGGCTCCCTGTTCATAGGCTTTCTCGGCCACATACCAGGCGATAGACTTATCATTCAGCGCACCGAAGATTATACCTTTTTTCCCTTCAAGTAGATTTGTAATCATTGTATCAGGTTTTTCAATTAGTGAATTAATGCCCGTATCATTTACCGGCCAGAAGTTCCCGGGCATTGCGAAGGGCGGCGTCAGTTATTTTGCTTCCGCTGAGCAGCCGGGCAACCTCCGTCACTCGTTCATCTTGGTTTAACAACCTTACCCGTGTAATTGTTGAGTGATCGCTCTCCTCCTTGTAAACATGATAATGAACCTTGCCTCTTGATGCCACCTGCGGAAGATGAGTTATGTTTATGACCTGCATGGCTTTCCCCATGTCGGCAAGGATCGTACCTACCATTGAGGCCACTTCGCCGGAGACGCCTGAATCGATCTCATCAAATACTATTGCCGGAAGCCCGGAGGAACTCGCAAGCGTTGACTTCAGGCAAAGCATCACCCTGGATAGCTCGCCGCCTGAAGCCACACGGGACAGCTCCTCGGGAGGCACCTGCCTGTTGGCACTGAAAAGAAAATCTATTTTGTCAAGTCCCGATGCTGAGGGTGCATCCTGCCCGGTTATTCGTGTCTCGAACCGGGCATTAGGCATTCCGAGGTCATGAAGCATCTCCGTTATACGCGCACTTAAGGGTCCTGCAGCTTTCCTTCTTCCGGCTGACAGGTCCTTTGCTATTTTCATGGACGATTGAAGAGCATCATCTGCACTTTTCTTCAGTTCCTCAATCCTGTCGTCAATGCCGGCACTCTCAGAAACCTTTTTCTCAATCTCAGCCTGTTTCACAAGCAGTTCAGCAAGATCCCTGCACCTGTGTTTCTGCTCAAGGGAATATATAGTATCGAGGCGCTGTGTCACAAACTCAAGTCTTCCGGGGTCGGTTGAGGCAACACCCAGCAGCTTTTCAGTCTCGTAAGAGATGTCATTCAGTTCGACGAGGGAAGTACCGATGCGTTTCTCGAGTTCCCCCGCCGCAGGCATCCAGACAGCTATTTTTGCCAGGTTGGTGCGAACTTCACGCAGCAGGGCAAGCGCTGACAGATCCTCACCCGACATTGCTGAGGCAGCGGCGGAGAGTGCTTCGCTTATAACACCTGCATTTGACAGTACTTCCTGTTCATGCTCAAGTTCTTCCTGTTCACCCTGCACAAGCTTCGCTGCCCGAAACTGTTCAAGCTGGTGGGAATAATACTCAAAATCTGCACGGTCCCTCTCAGCCGCGCCAGCCGCCTCCTCATATTCGCTCCTGAGTCTTAAATAACTGCGGTAGGCCAGGGAATAATCACGGAACATCGCAGATGTGCCGGCAAAGGCATCCGTTACCCTCATCTGGAAAAGACTGTTACCCAGGAGCAGCGTCTGGTGCTGCGAGTGAATGTCAATAAGCCGCTCACCGACTTCCTTCATCACATTGAGGTTCACCGGTGTATCATTTATAAAGGCTCTCGATTTGCCAGCGGGATTGATCTCGCGACGCATGATTGCATTATCGTCATAATCAATCTGGCACGATTCGAAAAGGTCTTCCATGTCATACCCCTTCACGTTGAAGTGCGCTTCGACAACGCATTTTTCCTCCTTGCTCAGGAGAACGGAGGTGTCAGCTCTCTCTCCGAGCACAAGTCCCAGAGCACCGAGGAGTATGGACTTACCGGCGCCGGTTTCACCTGTAATGATTGTGAACCCCTCTCCAAACTCCATGTCCAGATCCCTGATTATCGCGTAATTCTTAACAGTCAGTCTGCGGAGCATTTCAATTATATTAATTGGAGGCCTTAAGTATCTCCTGGTATTTTGTCTCGTTTGCCGGATCTATTTCCGTCAGTATCTGTACGACCCTGTTCTTCTCCTCCGGGAAACCTGGCGTAAAGATGCTTATCATCTCGCTCACCTTGGCTTCAAGGACAACAGTAAGGAAATACATGAACGGGTCAGGCCGGCGGCGGTACACCTCCTGAAGACTTCGCAGGCTCTCGTAAATCTCGGTTCTTGCCTGCGTAATGTCTGATTCCATCCTGTCGAGCCCCTTGATGTGGTAAAGGTAGATGAACTGCCTTACACCTGAATATTCGTTGTTCAGTATGTTCTTTACCAGCCAGTAACGGTTCCTGTTCCTCGAGCCGTCATAAGGTTTCCACCCCTGTTCCGGTGCGTTCTGGGCATTTGTCACAATCTTTTCAGCTACCTGGAAATAGGGAGTGCCTCCGTTCAGGGAATAAGTGTCAAAATCCATCCCTATAATAAGATATGCATAGTATGCCAGCACTGAGACCAGGTTGCTGGTGTGGCTGTTGGGGTTGAACTCCAGAGGCTGGAACTCCACATACCTGAACTGAAAACTGTTGTCTATAAAATTCAGCACGGTGGATTCATATGTTGTGTTGAATACAGGTCTGCTGAGCTGCACCTGGATGGTGCCCCTGAACTCGTCGGCCGACAGCTGATCATCAAGATTTATCAACAGGTTGCACTCTATCCGCTCTGAAAAACTGAAGACATTGTCAGTCCATACCATACTGTTCATGAACTCATAGATGTCACGCTGCATGCTCTGAAAAATCTCCCTGTTGGAACCCTGTATCTTCTGAGCCGATACCTGCACATTGCAGTACAGTTCCTGACCGCTGAGAGCAGCTGCCGACAGTAATGCAACAGTCAGTGTCATTAACAGTCTGCTTCGTAGGGGAGATTTCATAATTCTTTATCAGTGAATCAGGGAGATGATCTTGTTCAGTATGTCGACAGCAACCTCTCCCTTCGTTTTCAACTCAAATTTATCAATATTATTGCTTTTATCAATGAGGGTAATTCGGTTGGTATCATATCCGAAACCTGCTCCCTCCTCCCCGAGTGAGTTCAGAACGATAAGATCCAGATTTTTGCGTTTCAGTTTGCCGACAGCATTTTCTAACCCGTTGTCTGTCTCGAGGGCGAAACCTGTAAGCACCTGATGTTTCTTTTTCATCTTCCCCAGTGCTGCCGCGATGTCATCAGTGGGTTTCAGGATGAGAACCATTTCATCACTTTCTCTCTTTATCTTTTTTGACGAGGTCTTTTCAGGTGTGAAGTCGGCAACGGCGGCAGCCAGAATGGCAACATCACACGCACCGAAGGCCTTCACTGATGCCTCCATCATCTCAGCGGCAGTAACAACATTTATGACTTTGATTGTCGGATCCGAGGGCTTCACCCCAACAGGGCCGAGCACCAGAGTGACATCCGCACCCATCGAGGCAGCGGCTTCAGCAATGGCGATGCCCATCTTTCCCGAGGAGTGGTTACTGATATAACGCACCGGATCAATCGGTTCCACTGTAGGACCGGCATTGATCAGGATTTTCCGCCCTGCAAGGGGCCCCTCAGTTATTTTTTTTTTTGAGAAGAACGCTTTGATCTCCCCTACTATCACCTCCGGTTCAGCCATCCTTCCCTTGCCGGAAAGTCCGCTGGCGAGCTCGCCGGTGGCAGGTTCTATGATACGGTTACCTGCGGTTATCAGCGAGGCTATATTCCTTTTGGTGGTGATATGGTTAAGCATGTCAAGATCCATCGCCGGGGCTACGAAGACCGGGCACCTGGCTGAAAGATATGAAGTAAGCAGGAGATTGTCAGCTATGCCTGCTGCCATCTTGCCTATTGTGTTTGCGGTGGCAGGGGCGATTAAATAAAGGTCGGACCACAAAGCCAGTTCGACATGACTGTTCCACCTGCCATCCTCAGGGTCGAAAAAATCGACCAGTACAGGATTCTTCGACAGGGTGGCCATCGTCAGCGGAGTGATGAACTCTTTGGCAAGGGGTGTCATCACCACCTTTACTTCGGCACCCTCCTTAACAAGCAACCGGATGATAGTTGCAGCCTTATAGGCCGCAATACCTCCGGTAACTCCAAGCAGTATCTTCCTGCCCTTAAGCATATGTATCTATTTTGTTTTCGGCTTCTGCTCCTTGTCGGGGTTGCGGTAGAAGACCTTACCCTCCTCGAACTCGGCAAGAGAAATAAGAGAAGGTTTGGGAAGCCTCTCATAGAATTTTGAAATCTCAATCTGCTCCCTGTTCTCAAACACCTCTTCAAGATTGTCATTGAATGATGCGAACTCCTCGAGTTTCGAGTTCAGTTCCTGCTTCATCTCAACGCTTATCTGGTTTGCTCTCCTGGTACATATGATCACACTCTCATAGATGTTGCCCGTGTCACCGTCAAAATTACTGACGTCCCTGGTGATCGTTGTGAATGCAGCTGATGTTTTTTTATAATCCATAGTCGTTATTAATGTTCAGTTTGTTTCTGTAGCTGTGATATCTACTTTCAGGAATTTAGCGGTAGCCTGCATGATCCTTTTCACGTCTTTCAGATACTGGCTCTGCGGAAATTCCTCAATGAAAGAGTAATATTCGTCGAGTGTTGCCTGGTAACGTTCCACCTGTTTTGCCGGCACGCTCAGCGAAGCGTAAAGATAAAGGGCGTCCAGTTTAAGGAACATCAGTTCCTCGCGGTATTTTGTGTCAGGGTACTCCTTCAGGCTGTTGGCAAGTGATACGGTGGCTGCACGGTATTGTTTAAGATCGTAATAAAGTCTGGCGCTCAGGTATGATTTCTCGACAAGTTTCTCCTGCAGCTCGTTTACTTTGGCTTTGCAGTCTTCAGTCCTCGTACTTCCCGGATACTTCTTCATGAAAATCGTGAAATTCTCAATTGCCTTCCTGGTGTATGCCTGATCCAGTTCGGGCCGCGGACTCATTTTATAGTCGCAGATGGCTGACATGTATGAAGCTTCCTCCGCATTGTTGCTCATTGGATAAATTTCGGCGAAGTTCTGGTAGTAGGTGCCGGCCATGAGATAGTCCTGCAGCTTGTAGTTCGACTGGGCATTGATCCAGTTAAGCTGTTCAGCTTCGTCGGTAGCCCTGTATCTCGGCAGTATCTGGCCGAGCAGTTCCACTGTCTTTACATACTTCCCGGCATCATAATAATCATAGACCTTCTGCTTTTTGAGCTCATAGTCAGTGCTCTTCAGAAGTTTCTCATACTCACCGCATGAAGTTGCGATAAGTGCCAGCAGGGGAAGGATATATAGTTTGGACCTCATAATAAAAATGTTGCGCAAAATTACTATTTTTTTTTAAATCTTAGGCGATTAGAGGGTAAAAGTGCTATTATTTGGCCGGATGAGTGGTTAAAGTAATGTTAATATATGGGTACAAACAGGTACAAATAGGTATAAATAGGTAACGGGAGGAAATTTGTTTTTCTTATTTTTGCGGGCATTAATCAAAAAACTACTGAAGTGGATATTTTCGAAAAGATCAGAAAGAACCGCGGAGCGCTGGGTCAGTACCAGCAGATGGCTGACGGCTATTTCATGTTTCCCAAGCTGGAGGGTGAGATAGGCCCCAGGATGAAATTCATGGGAAAAGAAGTTTTGAACTGGAGCCTTAACAACTACCTCGGCCTTGCCAATCACCCTGAGATCAGGAAGACAGACGCCGATGCGACGGCACAGTATGGTCTTGCCTCACCGATGGGTGCAAGGATGATGTCAGGTCAGACCACAATGCACGAGAAATTCGAGCAGATGGCAGCTGATTTCGTGGGCAAGGAAGCAGCATACCTGCTGAATTACGGCTACCAGGGAATGGTTTCGATAATTGACAGCCTTGCCGGCAGACACGATGTCATCGTCTACGATTCGGAATCACATGCCTGCATAATGGACGGTCTTCGGATGACCCTCGCAAAAAGGTTCGTGTATCCGCATAATGACATGGCAGGATTCGAAAAACAGCTCGAGCATGCCCAGAAGATAGTTGCTGCAACTGGTGGCGGTATTCTTGTCATTACCGAAGGAGTCTTCGGCATGGCAGGAGACCTTGGAGCTCTTGACAAAATTGTTACCTATAAGAAAAAATACAACTTCCGCCTGCTGGTTGATGACGCTCACGGAATTGGCACAATGGGAAAAACCGGTGCTGGCACAGGTGAACATTTCGGTGTCCAGGATCAGATCGATGTATACTTCGGCACTTTTGCGAAGAGCTTTGCCGGTATCGGCGGGTTTGTGGCAGGTGACAGGGACATAATCAGTTTCCTGAGGTTCAACCTCCGCTCGCAGATATATGCAAAATCGCTTCCCATGGCAATGACAATCGGAGCCATCAAGCGCCTCGAGATGATTAAGGAACATCCGGAACTGCGCGACAAGCTGTGGATAATAGCCCGGGCTCTTCAGGACGGATTCAGGGAGGCAGGCTTCGATCTGGGCAAAACCCAGTCGCCCGTAACCCCTATCTTCCTCAAGGGAGGCATACCGCAGGCGACTCAGATGACCAAGGATCTCAGGAAAAATTACGGGATCTTCTGCTCAATTGTGATTTATCCGGTTGTGCCCAAGGGTGTCATAATGCTCCGCATCATACCTACGGCTGCTCATACACTTGAGGATGTAAAATATACTATCGACAGCTTCAAGGAAGTAAAGGCGAAGCTTGAGAGCGGATTCTACCCTGATGAAATAGCAGATTTTAAAAACTGATATGCATGAGAGGCCGGGTGAACCGGCCTCTTTTATTAAATATAATGTCACCTCTGCGGGCCTTTCTTCGACTGTCGACTTTCAGACTTCAGACTTTCAGACCTCAGACCTTCAGACCTACCTACCCCTTCCCTTCTTCAATATCACTTATTGACAGAAACGAATACTGATATTCCATCGGCAGGATCCTGGCGTATTCTTCAACAGAACAGTTATCAAGACATGCATTAATTATCTTTCGTCCCAGCGGTATCAGTTCCGGACCCATGTATTTCACAAGTTCTTTCTGAAAGAACTGACGCAGGATTTCTGCACCTGCAGCATAGCCCTCATCTCCTACTTCGGACTGCCGGTAGACCTTAAGAAACCTTGTTGATACCGCTGAACCCTCTATTGTCAGATAGTTAAGTTCATAACCCAGGAGTGAGCACCTTGCCGGCTGATACTGGTCAGGTCTGAGTCTTGCATTACCCCTTCGCGTAAGATATTCACGCATAAGCAGCTGGGGTTTAAAGTCAACCTTCCATGCTCCTATATGCTGGTTAGGTGTAAGAGTGTATCTTACCCTCGGTGTATTCACAATCTGTTCAAGCAGCAGGTTGGCATGACGAACCATTTTCCCGGTAGCGAACGGCCAGTATGAACCGGCTCCCTCACTCTCCATGTCACCTCCTCCGACTATACTTGGATTTGCATATCCCCGCGGGCTCACCAGCCGCCATAACCATGCAAGAGCAGGAGGCAGAATATGAAATAGTCCCGCAATCCCGTACGACGGGTTTTCAGCTGTGCATGGAGGCATCCTCACACCAAAATTTCGAACATCGACTGTAACAGGCTTATTGATGACCCCCGGGACGATCCTTCTGGGCAGGACAACCCTCGGATTGGGGCATCTTTTCCCGGGGGAGTCTTCTGTGTGATTCCAGATCAGGGCCGTTCCGTCTGGTCTTGTGTCTATATTCAGAAAGAGCAAAGGCTCACCCGGATTGATTGTAATTTTTTCAAGGAATGGGTCGTCACCATAACCTTTTACTCCGTCAACACGGATAAACCACGCATTCTCCGCATCGGAAACAGTGAGCTTACCGTTGCCCTGCTGGTAAGAGGGGTGACAAAGGGCCATATCATCAGTAGCCGCATGAAATGAGCAGAAAATGGGTATTGAAATAACCCTCGTCTCTCCCGTGATAAGATTTCTGCCAATCACAATCTGTCCGTTTGGTTCACGTACGATATTCTGGATCATTTCACTCTTACCTCCGCCGCTGGCTCCTTCATGCATGAATGTTGTAGTATTATCATAGGGACTTACAACCTGCACTGTTGAGCAGTGAGCTGTTATCCACCCCTCTGCTTCGCCCTTGGTGAGAAGTACTCCATAGAAGCCCTTTTTGGCACTTGGCCCGGGATAGAGATTATATGCAAACATTTCGTGAAGACCCTTAAGCCTGTTATGTACCACGATCTGCTTTCCCTGGAAATGAGTATGCCTGAAGGGTGGCGCAACATAAACCACTGACTCTATTTGAAATCCGTCAGGCAACTCTTCCACGGATACAAGTTTCTGAAGCAGGGCCAGGCCAAAAGCAAAGAATGCGGCATTCATCGGTGCTATGACAATTCCGCCGGACCCGACCGGGTAATTTCCCGCAAAGCACAAAAAAACCCCGAGCTCCTGTGACATGAGCCATTCAAAGGTCTCTCCTCTCAATCCACCAAATTCATAACCGTAAGCGTCAGAAAATCTCCTTTTGTCAGTTGGCCCGTCATCTCCTATAAGCATTGTTTCAGGATCGCGCCTTCGCATATAGGATTCAGCATAGTTTGCCGAGATACCGTTCGAGACCTTGTGAACGACTGCCTCTGTAACAAGCCCCTTTCCGGGTATGTCATATTTTACTTCAAAATAGTTGCTGTTTCCTCCTCCCAGGCACTCTCTGTAAATTTCTTCCGGCGAATTAAAAAAATGAGCCGACGGTGCACGGGTAATGACCTCCAGTATCTCAGGCGGGATCAAAACACTGTGATGCTCTGCCAATGCAATAGCTTCATTTATTTCCATTTATTAATCAGGTGTTTTTTATTTAATTATTTAATATGTTAAACTTATTATGTAATTATATTAAACTAACAGCCGCTAAAAATAACATTTTTCCGAAACGACATTATTTTTTTTGTTGCACAGATATCAACATTTTGTGAAAAAAGTAATTTTTGCTGTAATGTTTCGGTTTCCTGTCCGTCATAGGTATAAATTGAGTAGTTAATTTAAAAAGTAGAGTTATGAAAAGAATGCTTTTTTTGATTGCATTAATCCTTTGCACGGCGGCACTTTCAGCACAGAGAGACGGCCTTGAAAACTTCTTCAGCCGCTATGATGGTCTTGAAGGATACACCTCGGTCACAATCAACGGAAACCTTTTCGGTTTGTTTGCAAAGGCAGATGACGATCCTGAGCTGAAAGACCTGGCTGACAGGATCACATCCGTAAGGATAGTAAGTACTGAAAACGGGAAAACGCACACCGGTGTCAACTTTGCCTCAGAACTGGGAAATGTAATCAGGAGGGGCGGTTATGAGGAGCTGGTAAAAGTCAAAAGCAACGGTGATGATGTTCTTATCCTCGTTAAAACAGCCGGGGAGACGATCAGGGAGATTCTCATAGTCGCGTCAGGAGACGATGAGGCTGTGATCCATATTCAGGGAACCCTGAGACGGCGGGATGTTGACAACCTGTCAAGGGCTCATATCGATGGATTGGAGCAGCTCGAAATGCTTGAGAACGCAGGGAAGTGATATCTTTACGTTTGAGACGCATTAAGGATGGGACCCGAAGAGTTCAGGAAGACAGTTCTGCCGGAGGGACGAAGGCTCTATGCCTTCGCCTTCCGCTACCTGAACAGCAGGGAGGACGCTGAAGACGTGGTACAGGATGTGATGACAAAGCTTTGGGAAACACGTGATACACTGGACAGATATCAGAACATTTCTGCCTGGGCAACAACAATGACACGGAATATATGCATCGACAGGCTGAGGAAACATAAGATCCTTCGTCTTGATGAATATGAGAGTTCAGAAGTCAGTAAAGTGCCGGAAACCGGGAACGGGATGATGTCTGAAAGTGGAGAGGCTTCGGCCCTGGCGCTGAAGATCATTCAGAGGATGGATGAGCCGTACAGGAGTGCGGTTATACTGCGCGATGTTGAAGGTTATTCATATGAGGAGGCGGCTGAAGTGCTTGAAACAAATGTGAACGCCCTGCGGACCTCACTGTCAAGGGCGAGAAAATATGTCCGGGAAGAACTTAACAGGATTTACAGCTATGGAACGGGAGAAAACAGAGGAACTGCTCAGAAAATACTATGACGGGCTGACCTCATCTGAAGAGGAGGCAAGGCTCAGGGACCTGCTTGACGCATCCGGGACTGACGATGTGTTTGCATCTGACAGGATACTGCTTTCAGCGGGCAGAACCGGTGTGCCGGAACCTTCCGTTGAGTTCATGAGGAATCTTGAAGCGGTTACCCTGCACGGTGAACATCCCGGGGTCCGTCGCAGGCCTTACAGGTACGCACTTTCTGTTGCTGCAGGAATTGCACTGTTGCTCGGGTCATACTTTATTTTCAGAACTATGACTGCCAGTGAGCCGGCTGACACTTTTTCAGATCCGGAACTGGCAATGGCAGAAGTCAGAAATATCCTTCTGAATGTATCGCAAAATATGAATACCGGCACCGGGGCTCTAAGCACAATAAGTACTATGTCGGTATTGCCAGGGGCAATGAATGAAATGGGAAGGACTGTCAGGAGTGTCGACAGAAGCCTCAGCAGGCTTCGGTACCTGAATGTTCTGAATCCCACAGGTGAGGAAAAAGATAAGAATAACGAATAAGATATGAAGGCCATGAAAAAGTACATAATGTTTACCCTGCTTTCGGTGCTGACCGTGACACTCATGGGGCAGCGCAGTCCCGTCGACGACCTGTTCGAGAAATACAACGGCCGGGAAGGGTTTACGTCCGTCTACATCTCTTCGAAGATGTTCAGCCTGCTGTCACGTATTGACAGCGAGGACCAGGAGTTTCAGAATCTTGTAACCAGGATAAAGGGCATCCGGATACTTACAATTGACAGCGCAAAAAATGTCACAGGTATAAATCTCAGTTCCGAATTGCTGAAGAAACTAAATACTTCCGGTTATGAAGAGCTAATGACGGTCAAGGAAGAGAATGAGGAGGTCAGGTTCATGATCCGGGAGATCGGCGGTAAAATAGCCGAACTTATAATGATTACAGGTGGCGAAGGCAGCTCGGTGGTTTCAATCTCCGGCGACCTCGACCTGAAGACTATAGCCGACCTCTCCGGCAAAATGGGTATTGAGGAACTCGAAAACCTGGAGAAGGTGAAGAAATAAAAAAGGGTCCATATTATAAGGTGCAGGGACAAACGACCGAAGGATTCAACTTTCAGCTATTTGAACATTTGATGCAGATCAGCGTTAAAGAAGTGAAAGTTCCCTTTTTAAATGAAGACATTTTATAATTCAATGAATACTCCGGATGAGCTCTTGCAGGCTTATACCACTATGTTCCTTTTCCTTGGCAGCTCAGTAACACTATCACCCCGGGAAGGAGGACTTCCGAAATTTTGTCAGCAGGGATTTCTCAGAAATCTTCCGGTCACCAGCAATAACATGAGGTTTCAGGAGGCGTCGCGGCTGCTTAAATCACCATGTCCTCATTCCGGGCAATGCACAAAGATACTTACAGAGAATTACGACAACCTGTTCTGCTCTGACAGCAGCGCAAAAGCTGCCCCTGTTGCATCAACCTGGAAATACAGCAACATCGAAGATGAAAGCCGGAGCCAGAACTTAAAGACCCTGTATGACAGGTATGGATTCCATAAAGATGAAAATTGCGGACTGGGTTATGACCATCTGAGCATGGAGCTCCTTTTTGTAAACATGTTACTCGAAAAATACCTCACCGAAGACGATTATGAGATAAAAGAGATGATAAGAAAGGACCTTTCATCATTTATCTCCGACGAGCTCCTGACCTGGCTGCCCTTCTGGGCCAGGGCTGTTTCCGAAGGATCAGTGACCAAATGCTATACAGGCATTGCGGGACTGGTTGTCGGCAGTCTCGAGGACGTCAAAGATATCCTGAATCGCAGGTAATCAGAAGTTAGGATTATAGAACCGCTTTATAGCGCCCATATAATATTCCACCCACCCCTCGGTAATATTTTCAAAGTCGTCATCGGGAATATTAGTATGTTCGACAACAACAACGGAAGCCCCTCCCATTTGTGAAATACTGATCGTAACAATCGACTCGACACCTGCCTCACCGAAGTACCATTCCTGAACGACCTTTTTGTCCGGCACAAGTTCCAGTATCTTTCCTGTAATATCACCCTCCCACATTGAAAACTCCTCTCCCGGCGCTGCAACCATCTGTGCCGGATAGCCTGACCAGAGCTCAATTGTATAGGGGTTTGTCAGGGCCGCATAAATGTCAGAAGGCTCTGCATTTATATGAAAAGTTTTTTTAAAATTCTTCATTTTAAGAGACTGTTAATATGCAATAAAAGATTTATTAAAATTATTTATCCGAGTTCTGCAAGATATCTCTCTGCATCGATTGCCGCCTTGCATCCTGAGCCGGCAGCAGTGACAGCCTGCCTGTAAATATGATCCATCACGTCTCCCGCTGCAAACACTCCGGCAACCTTGGTCCGCGTGGAATCAGGGACTGTCTTTATATACCCGGTCTCATCCGTCTCTAAAAAAGGCTTAAACACCTCAGAATTTGGGGTATGTCCTATCGCCAGGAAGAATCCGTCAATCTTCAGATTGAACTTCTCCTCGTTCGGCTGTCCCTTATGACGAAGCACCACTGCTCCCTCAACACCATTTGTGCCGAACAGATCTTCCACCTGGCATTCCCAAAGCATCTCGATGTTAGGTGCAGTCAACACCCTGTGCTGCATTGCCTTGCTGGCCCTGAGTTCATTCCGGCGTACTATCATATATACCTTTTTGCACATTCCGGCAAGGTATGATGCTTCCTCACAGGCAGTATCTCCACCTCCGACTACAGCCACATCTTTGCCCCTGTAAAAGAATCCGTCACAGGTTGCGCAGGCCGAAACACCCATTCCGGCATATTTTGTCTCTGCCGGTATGCCAAGGTATTTTGCCGTGGCTCCGGTGGCGATGATTACAGTATCAGCCTGGATCTCTTTCGATCCGTCAATTGTTACTTTCAGTGGTTTGCCTGAGAAATCGGCAGCAGTGGCAATCCCGAACCGGATGTCTGTTCCGAATCTTTGAGCCTGCTTCAGAAAATCCTCCATCATTGCAGGACCTGTTACACCTTCCGGATAGCCGGGGTAATTTTCAACTTCGGTGGTAGTTGTCAACTGTCCACCCTGCTGAAGTCCGGTATACATTACAGGCTTGAGGTTAGCCCGTGCCGCATAGATTGCTGCCGTATATCCTGCCGGACCTGAGCCGACTATAAGACATTTTACCTTCTCTGTGTCTGTAACAACTGGTTTACCAGCTTCCTTTGCGGAATCCATAGGTTTAAAAAACTGCATGTCGAAAATGATTTATTCTTTATGCAAAATTAGTAATAAAACCTGTGGTATCAATATGTTCTCAGGAGCAGGTGTTGAATACAGATTTTAGATGCCGTAGCTCCGGCTTTTGTTGCGGCCTGCCCCCCGGTGTCGAACACCGCTCTGTCGATACCCTGGCTTTGGATATAGCTGTTCGCACCATCTTCAGTATCAAACTTCAGTGAAATGAGCGTACTGTTTTCAGCTTTTGTTATAAGGGCTGTATATCCGGCAGCGTCGCCAAGAATTTCCGACAGGGAAGGCACACCGTTAAATACTCCGAGGCTTCCGCGGACAAGCACGGCACTTTTCATCGTCTCGTCACTCACTTCTTCGGGTGAAAACTGATTTGGGTCGAACGAGGGTGCGTCAATGGCTGACAGAAGCGCCCTGGCGATGTCATCAGAAACCGCCTGCTCCTCTTTGGTACCGTCACTGTTTATTATGCTGACGTAATACGGGCCTTTGCACAGCTGAAGCTGGTAGGCAGAGCGGCAGTAATAATCGGTCAGTTTGGCACCGCCGTTGCACCTGAATCGCGATACTGAAAAGATGCCAAAAGCAGCCTCCGGATCCTTCATCCGGTACACTTCCACCTTGATTTCCTTATCCCTGGCTTTCACCTCTGTGACTACCAGTGTATCGAAACCGTATTCGAGATAAAGCTCCGCCCCACCGTCGATATAACCATACAGGGAGGACTGGGTAAAACTTCGGGTACCGGAAAATTCTGCACCTGGAAGATCATCAGTTCCGATGGATGGAAATGATGTCTGTGCGGCAGTATAAAGAGTGAATGTTATTGTAAGGGTGAGGGTTGCAAAGGTCCTTCGATTCATGGGTTAAGGGGTATCTGACAGTTTTCTGATTCTTTTAATGAGGTGCGGAATCCTTCACCCGCACCATTTGTAGTGAATATGTCAATTTATCATGCCAGCAAAATCTCGCGCATATCGATCTTTTCCCTGTCGGCCACGCCAAGCTCAAGTTTCTGAGCCTGCAGCATAAAGTCCAGGGCGCGCGGTGAACCTTCCTTCTGCAGTCCCTCTGCGATCCGCTTCGCCAGTACAATATCATAGCCTATCCTGTCGATTGCAACAGGGTCAGTGGAAGCCAATATTGTGTGATAATTGCAGAAGAACTGAGGATTGGCGCCGGGACCGCCGTTGAAGCAGCCTTTCAATCCGTCGACAATATTGAGCACAACTTTATCACGCAGGGGAGCAAAAGCGCATACCTCAGCACAGGTCTCATTCCAGAGCTGTGCGTGAAGCCTGCCCGTGTTTGAAACCGATCCGAATGCCAGGTTCTTCAGTGCCAGGGTCACAGTTGCTCCTGCATTTTTAAGTATCGGGATGTTGATGATCTTATCCAGGTCCTTTGTGATTATGCGCGTAAAGTACGAATATTTACCTCCGTTGACCATATAGGGAATAGTGTATTCATCATATTCACCCTCGACGTCGGCCCAGTAAAACCAGTCCTTGTCAATCATATGCTCACCGTAGAGCTTTCCGTCTTTGCCGTAGTAAAGACCGTCCTTATCCATCTGTTCGGTGCCCGTGATACGGATACCAGGGTAATTTTCCGCTGTGAAACCGGCATCGGTAAGTTCGAATTCCCGGCGGTCCCATATTGTAATCTGTGAGCGGTCGATACCGCTCTCCTCGAGCTGGCGTATCACTGATCTGACCACTTCATGGCTGGTGCTGAGCATCTTGCCGGCAACAGGATTTATTTTCAGGCCAATCCGTTCTCCCGGTGATACGAATTTCAGCCAGGCTTTTTTAAGTTTTTTTTCACCTGTCAGTTCAAGCATAGACCGGGCAATCATGTCGTATGCTTCCTGCTCAATAATGGCGTTGTCAACTACCGATTTTGTATTTTTCACAACCGCCACCCGCCCCGGAAACAGTCCCGGCATTGAAAGCCCGTTGCGCGGTACTTTGAGTGCATCGGCGATGTTTGTTGCAGGCTTTGTCTGCGGCTGGGTTGTCTGTGTGAAGGCTGACTGAGCAGCCTGTGCTACGGGGGCGGCGGCCATGGCGGCGGCGCCTGCGCCGGCCAGCTTAAGGAAGTTACGACGGTTTACTGAGCTCATTTTCATACTGTTTGGTATAATTTTATAAAACAGGATCAACAAAGATAAAAATTTATGAAAGTGTACAACACGATAATAAATATGTACCGGATCTCAGGGCATCATTTTTTTGTATAATCGGAATAGTTGACTATTTTTGCACCTCTTTTAATAGCGGGATGTAGCTCAGCCCGGTTAGAGTACTTGTCTGGGGGGCAAGGGGCCCCGGGTTCAAATCCCGGCATCCCGACTGAGTAAAAAGCTCTTTCTGATTTATCAGAAAGGGCTTTTTTGTTGACAGGGCGATGGCAGCTTGCTGACAGAAGCAATGGAAACAAAAAAACCTGGGCCATACGACCACTGGAGTATGGCGGAGCTTTTTGCTCAGCAAGCCCCCCGCGGGATCACGTTCTCCGCCTCCGGGCGGAGAACGTAATCCCGGCATCCCGACTGAGTAAAAAAGCTCATTCGCCGTTTGGCGGATGGCTTTTTGTTTTTAGGGGCAAGGAGAAAGCTTGCTTTCGAGGAGCACATAAAAATAAAAGAGGCATTACTAGATATGCCTCTTTTATTGTAACTTAAAGTTATCTCCTACCAGTACCTGAACCTCTTGAGACTTTTGCAGCTTTGCGTTGCGGGGTGGCTGTGCGTGCACCCTGATTTTTGGCAGCACTCTTTTCCTGCTCACTGTAAGCTTTCCCTTCCTGTACCTTCTCCTGATTCTTCATGGCTTTCTGCTGTTGTTTCAAAGCTTTTCTTTCTTCATTCCTTGCCTGTTTCTGTGCTTTGGTCAACTGCCCCTGATTCTTATATTCAGTCTGAGTCATAGTACCATCCTGTGTTTTAGCCTGTGTCTGTGTTTGGACCTGTGTTGCAGTTTGAGACTGAGTTTTAGCCTGTGTCTGTGTTTGGACCTGTGTTGCAGTTTGAGACTGAGTTTTAGCCTGTTTCTGCTCATTTGTCTGCGCTGTAATGGCTGCACTTATAAAAAGAGCTGCCACTACCATAAATAATTGTTTTTTCATAACATTAATTTTTAAGTTTAGAATTCATTTAAAAATATATTCACATATGCGAAAAAGTCTTTTATAAAATCCTGTAATAGATATTCACGAAAAGCGTAAAGCCTTTCGGAGTAGTGGTATCCGAAACGACAAATGTCGGGAGGACATACCCTGGTTCTGCTTCAACGGTTAGATTGCCCATATTTAATCCAACTGGCAGACCAAAATCAACTTCCATCATCCCAAAAAAAGTTGAAACAGATGTTCCTGAACCCTGACCGGAGGATCTGGGTGATTTGAAAGGTTGTGAAGCCCCGATTATTGTCCCTTCAGGGGTGATGGTCCTTGTGAGATTGCCAAGCATAAGATTTATAAACGGATCAAATGACACGAAGGCTTGCCCCCTGAAAAACTCAGAAGATTCAAAATACCTTGAGTTTCTCACCTGAACATAAGCACCCACTGACTCAGAAAAAACTCCTCCGACCGAAATGTCAGTATAGAGTATTTTCCAGTCAAAACCTGCCGCCAGGCTGCCGTAAACGAAATTATTGAACAATGTATCAATGAGTCCGCTGTTAACATGATATCCGGATAAACTGGCTGAGATATCAAACCATGAATTAAAATCATGATTATAACTCAGCGACAAGGTGGAAAATGCAACCAGCGGATCAAAAGCAGACAGATGATTTGCCGACATAGCAGCAAAAAATTCTTCCTTGAAACCATAAGTCAGGGATGCCGAAAACAATGGCAAGTCCTGTGAGAGGTTTGAGCCCAAATAGTTCATGCTATTTGAGTATCCTATGCCTGTGTAAAGTGAATGGTGAGATCCACCCATGACTTTTGCCGTATCAATATATTTTTGCTTTTCCGGTACTGATGTTGTCTGTGCTGAAGAAATCATTGGCAAAAAAGCCATTAATAAGCTTCCAACTATTAACCAGTTATTTGATCTGCCCTCTTTCATTCTATTAAACCGTTTATTATGTGTTATTTATATCTCCGTTATCAATTGATGATTTCACCTGATCGGCAGCAGGTATCCGAAAGAAAATGAGAAAAATGAACTCACGGGATAAGTATTCGAATTGTCCTGTGTCATCGGAAAATTAACTGAATACCCCAGTTCAATGTCAAAATTTCCTGCATAAAGACAAACCGGAAAATAGACCCGGGTGTTCAGTAACCCGTACTTGTCAGATGTCGTAATTGCAGGATTCTCAATATCAATAATATTCCCTTCGCTTTGATATTCAATAGTCTCAGATCCGAAGAATGCAGAGACCTCAGGAGCCAGGAATAATTTGCCTGTCGATCCAAAACGGCCAAGGGTAATGTTGGCAAATATATCAGGCGAGACGTTCATCCCGAACTCCTTTCCGAACAATGCATTGAATGAGAGATGACCTCCAATCCAATTGTTCCTGAGCGTAAGACCTGCACCAAGGTTGTTGTTAAAAACAATATCAACCGAATCATTTACATTAAAGAAATATCTGCTGTAAGACAGCCTGAAGCTCAGGTTCTGCTTTTTATTCAGCGGTTTTCTGATGCCTGCTGTTACAACTGTTGAGTTGTAACCCGGATCAAGCTGGTTATACCATGACCCTGATGCCCCGGCATAAAAACCCCCTGAACTGAGCCAGTAGATACTCCCGTTAACTGAGAACATATCGTCGCCCAGTTCCCTGCCGGCATAAAAGGATTTGCTGTCACAAAAAATACCTGTATATAAATATGATTTTGCCTGTGATTGCCCATAAAGACTGCTTACTATCCTGTCATTCCCGAACAGATCCAGAAGAAGGGAGTCAACCCTGTCGTACTGAGAAAACAGAGGTAATCCCCACAGTGATAAAAACCAGATGACAGCAACCTTTTTCATTTTCAGGATTATAATATTCTTTCTTCAGTTATTTGATAAAAGAGTCCGGAAACACCATGCAGTATTTCCGGATCTCCACTCCCGTGTTCGGCTGGCTAATGCTGACCGTTTCTTTTTCCTCCTGTTGAACCGTCACTGTTTGCACCGCGGTTCTGCATCATCTGCTTATTCTGGTCTCCGGTTCCGGTACTGTTCCGGAATTCATTCTTCTGCTGCTGACGCAACGTGTTATTCTCCCTGAGCATGTTTCTCTGTTCATCGGTAAGTGATCCCATGAAAGCTTTTTTCTTCTGGCTCCTGGTCATTTCCTGATTTCCAAGAATTCCTACCTGTTCTTCCGTCAGTGAACTGCGGAACTGCTCACGATTCTGCTCTTTCAGCTGAGTCTGGTCCTTAACTTCACTATTCATCTGAAGCTGTTTCTGACTTCTTAACTGATCCTTCTCATTCAGGCGGGTCTGATCTTTCGTCTGAGTACGGGTCATTGTCTGAGTCTGATCCTGAATCATAGTCTGTGTCTGATTCTGAACCTGTGTCTGTGTCTGATCGTGAACCTGCAACTGAGTCTGGGTCTTGATCTGATCCTTTACACCTGAACCAGTCTGATTCTGGTTTTGTGATTGCTGAGCAAACGTTACTCCCATAATAAGAAGGAGTCCGGTGCATGTCGATAAGATTCTTAAATTTTTCATGTGTTTTCGTTTAGTTAAATACTTCTTTAAGCGTGACTGATTGTATGCTTATTTACAACTAAACCGCATGAAAAGAATTTTACCCTACCTGTCAGAAATACAGATTCAGAAAAATTGTCGGAGTGAATGGGACAGCTTCGGCATATAAGCTTATTGTTGTGGTCTCATCCGTAGGTATAAGGGTATAATTTGAATAGCGGATATTTTCCCTGTTAAGGAGATTCATTACAGATACTCCGGCATCAAGTTGAACCTTTCGTTTGGAAATAGAAAACAAGTGGATTATGTCCTGTGGGCAAGGGGCTCCGGGTTCAAATCCCGGCATCCCGACTGAGTAAAAAGCTCTTTCTGATTTATCAGAAAGGGCTTTTTTGTTGACAGGGCGATGGCAGCTTGCTGACAGAAGCAATGGAAACAAAAAGGCCTGAGCCATACGACATCGGGCGTATGGCGGAGCTTTTTTGCTCAGTACCTCCCCCCCCGCGGGATCACGCTCTCCGCCCGGAGGCGGAGAGCGTAATCCCGACTGAGTAAAAAAGCCTATCCGCCAAATTTTTTATCCGGGAATAAAGGAAAAAACCGCAGGGAATTCCACATATTTGCATTACAGATCTGACAGTTATTCAGATGCAGATTCTGTAATTTAACTAACAGAATATATTACAATTCTATTAACCGTGAATAATATGGATATATACACCTTACTTATGCTCGTTCTGATCGGCCTTGTAGCAGGAATCCTCGGGGGTTTGCTCGGAATTGGAGGTGGAATAATAATGATCCCTGCCATGGTTTTCCTATTGGGATTCTCTCAACACCAGGCCATTGGAACAAGCCTGGCAGTCATGCTTCCTCCTATTGGAATGTTTGCAGCATATAATTACTACCAGGCCGGGCATGTGAATATCAAATATGCCCTTATAATTGCTGCCGCATTCATGGCTGGAAGCATGCTATCTTCAAAATTTGCCCTGACAGTCTCAGAAGGTATCTTACGAAAAATTTTCAGCGTTTTGCTGCTCATTATTGCTATTAAAATGTTCCTTTCGAAATAGCAGCATATTCTTCCTTTGGAGACGTTACCTGATTGGCAGCAGGTATCCGAAAGAAAATGAAAAAAATGAACTTATGGGATAAGTATTCGAATTGTCCTGTGTCATCGGAAAATTAACTGAATACCCCAGTTCAATGTCAAAATTTCCTGCATAAAGGCAAACCGGAAAATAGACCCGGGTGTTCAGTAACCCGTACTTGTCAGATGTCGTAATTGCAGGATTCTCAATATCAATAATATTCCCTTCGCTTTGATATTCAATAGTCTCAGATCCGAAGAATGCAGAGACCTCAGGGGCCAGGAATAATTTGCCTGTCGATCCAAAACGGCCAAGGGTAATGTTGGCAAATATATCAGGCGAGACGTTCATCCCGAACTCTTTTCCGAACAATGCATTGAATGAGAGATGACCTCCAATCCAATTGTTCCTGAGCGTAAGACCTGCACCAAGGTTGTTGTTAAAAACAATATCAACCGAATCATTTACATTAAAGAAATATCTGCTGTAAGACAGCCTGAAGCTCAGGTTCTGCTTTTTGTTCAGCGGTTTTCTGATGCCTGCTGTTACAACTGTTGAGTTGTAACCCGGATCAAGCTGGTTATACCATGACCCTGATGCCCCGGCATAAAAACCCCCTGAACTGAGCCAGTAGATACTCCCGTTAACTGAGAACATATCGTCGCCCAGTTCCCTGCCGGCATAAAAGGATTTGCTGTCACAAAAAATACCTGTATATAAATATGATTTTGCCTGTGATTGCCCATAAAGACTGCTTACTATCCTGTCATTCCCGAACAGATCCAGAAGAAGGGAGTCAACCCTGTCGTACTGAGAAAACAGAGGTAATCCCCACAGTGATAAAAACCAGATGACAGCAACCTTTTTCATTTTCAGGATTATAATATTCTTTCTTCAGTTATTTGATAAAAGAGTCCGGAAACACCATGCAGTATTTCCGGATCTCCACTCCCGTGTTCGGCTGGCTAATGCTGACCGTTTCTTTTTCCTCCTGTTGAACCGTCACTGTTTGCACCGCGGTTCTGCATCATCTGCTTATTCTGGTCGCCGGTTCCGGTACTGTTCCGGAATTCATTCTTCTGCTGCTGACGCAACGTGTTATTCTCCCTGAGCATGTTTCTCTGTTCATCGGTAAGTGATCCCATGAAAGCTTTTTTCTTCTGGCTCCTGGTCATTTCCTGATTTCCAAGAATTCCTACCTGTTCTTCCGTCAGTGAACTGCGGAACTGCTCACGATTCTGCTCTTTCAGCTGAGTCTGGTCCTTAACTTCACTATTCATCTGAAGCTGTTTCTGACTTCTTAACTGATCCTTCTCATTCAGGCGGGTCTGATCTTTCGTCTGAGTACGGGTCATTGTCTGAGTCTGATCCTGAATCATAGTCTGTGTCTGATTCTGAACCTGTGTCTGTGTCTGATCGTGAACCTGCAACTGAGTCTGGGTCTTGATCTGATCCTTTACACCTGAACCAGTCTGATTCTGGTTTTGTGATTGCTGAGCAAACGTTACTCCCATAATAAGAAGGAGTCCGGTGCATGTCGATAAGATTCTTAAATTTTTCATGTGTTTTCGTTTAGTTAAATACTTTTTTAAGCGTGACTGATTGTATGCTTATTTACAACTAAACCGCATGAAAAGAATTTTACCCTACCTGTCAGAAATACAGATTCAGAAAAATTGTCGGAGTGAATGGGACAGCTTCGGCATATAAGCTTATTGTTGTGGTCTCATCCGTAGGTATAAGGGTATAATTTGAATAGCGGATATTTTCCCTGTTAAGGAGATTCATTACCGATACTCCGGCATCAAGTTGAACCTTTCGTTTGGAAACCTGACAGATCAAAGCAGCATCAAGCCTGCTGTACGGTTTCATATAATCGGCAAGATCCGGCAACTGCCCTGGGTCAGGGAACCCCGAGCCAAGAACGTAATTGACTGAAAAATGAAGGGATTTGAACTTCGCCAGGCCAGCCAGTTTCAATTCATGTCGCTGATCGTGCATCGCCGGCACATATTCATTTGTTGGAAAATAAGGAAAATGCTCCACAGTTTTACTTAGAGTGTACGAGATCCACAAAGTGTGCTCCTTAATATCCTGCCTTATAAAAATGTCCAGTCCTTTTGTTTTGCTGTCACCTTCATAAAGGTCTGTTCCGATGCCTGTTTCAAGGTATCTGGTTATACCACCTGTACGTTTCAAATATCCTTCGGCGCTAAAAACAAATCCCCGCTTATTGTATGTCAGCCCGAGTGTAAGGTTCTGAGAATTAAGTACAGATACCTCATTGTTGTCACATACAGTCCATGCAAGTCTCTTATTGCCGGACGATTCAATAATCATGTTCCTGGCAACAAACTGGTTGTACATCCCCGCAGCAGAACTCAATCTTAAATCGTCATTGATCCTGTAAATTAATGAAACCCGGGGCTGAATAAACATTTTGCCTGTCAAGGAATGAAGATCCACCCGGATACCCGGCTTCAGAGCAAGCTTTTTATACAGGCTAATATTATCCTGCAGGTAGATGTAGGGAACAGGAAGGCGTTTGTTCTCATCAAGGATTGTGTTAGCCGATTCGGTTTCATTGCGGAGGGTGTAATAGAAAAGAGATCCGAATCCTGCATCCAGTTGATGTCTCTCTGAGAGATTGAATGTATTCTCTATCCTTGCGTTTACTTCCTGTATGGAGGAAAAGTACTGATCGTGAGTACTCGTTGCTGTCTGAGGACCTGATGTTCTTATTATTTCCTCGTTATATATCTGATTTGTCTGCAGGGAAGAAAAACTGGTTACAAAGTTGCTTGTATGCTTGTTCTTCCACCGCAAGCCATAAAACAGTGGTACCACCTGCCTGGTCATTACTTTCAGTGTTGTCAAGGGTAATTGTTCTCTGAAGGCTTTCATTCTCAAAGGCATAGGAAAACCGGTCTCTGCCCCCGTACAAACTTAAATAATAGTTACTACCGGCATTGCTACCGGAGTATTTCAGATTAATATCCCTGAACCGGTAATCAGGGGTCAGATAAAAGTCTGCCTGGGATCTTGACTGCCCTCTTCCGGAACCGGATGCGGAGTATGCAACCGGATTATAAAGATCATAGTACGTCTGTCTGTAGGCAAGTAACAATGCCGCCTTCTTTTGAACCGGTATGCTTGCCATACCGTTAACAGTCATATTGTTTATGCAGAATTTCACTGATGGTGCCAGTTGATTGCCCTCGGTCCCGGTAATATCTACAATACCTCCTACTCTTTCACCGTATTCAGCACCAAAGGCGCCTTTTAGCACCTTGATGTCCTTCGCCATATAAGGATTTACAGCACTGATGTTATCATTGAAATTCTTCATGCCGTAAAGTGTAAAACCGTCAAATATAACCTGGCTCTGCCCTTCATAACTTCCCCAGATAATGAGGTCAGCCGATTGCTCTCCGGCCGCCAGTATCCCCGGTTGAAGCCTGAGAAGATTGAAAATGGAGTTATCTCCGTTGCCCGGCAGATACCAGGCAATTTTATGATTAAGCCGTATTACTCCCGGCGAGGTCCCGGCCTGTACGGTCTTCGCAATGACCAAACCCCTGATAACTATCTCCTTCATTGCAATGACCGATGGAATCATCATAAACTGACAGTTCGTCCCCGCATAAACAACCGTATCAAGTATATAATAACCTATGTAGGAGATTCTGATTTTGAAAACGCTGTCTGTTGTGGATGTAAATGAAAAATTTCCCTTAACGTCAGAACTTTGAACATAATTATTGATCTGTATCCCTGAATAAGGCAGCGTTTCTCCTGATGACCTGTCAGTGATGCGGCCTGAGATAAGATACTTTACCGGCTTCTCCTTTACCCGCATTGTATATATTATGTAAACCCCGTTCTCAGTTTCGTATTTCAGGGGCAGTCCGGAAAACAAATAATCAAAAGCCTTTTCCACGGAAGCGAATGTCATATCGACAGTTTTTTTGTACGTTGACAAATATGCATCATCGAAGGAGAGCAACAGCCCGTATTCTGTCCGTAATTTTATAAGGACCTGATTCAGCGGCTCCTCTGAGCAATTAATCTTTATCTCCTGGGAATATGAGAGACTGAACAGGAAAAGAAAAGAGAATAAAAATAGAAGCTTTTTTATGAGGACACTTCTGTTATTTTCCGGTAATACTGTATTCATTGTCTGATTTGCGGGTGAAATTCAGGTCAAAAGGCCTGCACACCAAATTTAATACATTTTCAACCGAATTGTCTTTAACGAAAGTGCCTGTATAAGTCTTCTCAAGACCGGCCGGAAAACTGATTTCAACTCCGTACTGCCTGCCAATCTCTTCAAATACTTTTACGAGAGGAACCGAGGTGAAGCTAAATTTATTGTTTATCCATGACAATGTCAGTTCGGTATCTATATCGGATTGAATAGCGAAGTCACCGTCAGAATTAAGGGCTGCCTGCTGACCCGGGTTCAAAGTTACTTCATGTGTACCGGTTATTTCAAGAACTTTCACCTTACCCGTAATACATGTCACCTGGTAGTCACTTTGCCTGGAGTAAATATTGAAAGTTGTTCCCAGTACAATCGTCCTCCCTTTTTCTGAAATAATCTCAAACTGTTTTCCCTTCATTACGTCGAACCTGGCTTCACCTTCGAATCTTACTGTGCGTGCAATCATCCATAAAAAGGGTTTGTATGACAGAGTCGACTGGGCATTCATCATGACAGTGGAATTATCCGGCAGATAGACTTCAAGGTGCTGACCAGCTGGTACAGCAACTGTTTTTGTATAAAACCCTATCAAAGCTGACATCCCGACCAGAAGAGCTAATCCGGCAGCCATTGCTATACCGGGCCAGGTCCTGATGAAATTTACAGTTCTGGCAGCAGGCTCATTCCCTAATCCGCTTCTCAAGGTCCATCCATACCTGCTCCTTGCTTCTCCCCCACCGTATCTGAGCTTCTGCCAGCCAGGTTATCTGTCTCGCCTGCAAAACGGTGCTGATCTTTATGTTTGTTTTCTGTATTCATTTTTCATTCGTGCAAAGCTTGTTTAATATATGCCAGGGCAATGCTCATTCGTTTCTCCACCGCCTTCACGCTAAGTTGCAGCCTGTCTGCTATTTCATGGTACTTAAGGCCTTCCATTCTTGACATCAGGAAAACAGTCCGGTGTTTTTCGCTCAGCGCAGCCAGGGCAATTGTATAATTTGAAAACAACTCTTTATACCGCAGGTGATCTTCCGGAGAAAAATCAGACGGTAGTCAATGTCGAGAGATGCTTTATAATTCATCTCGAGCGTTTCTCTGCGGTATTGACTTATAAACATGTCGCGTGCCATTTTATACAGTAATCTAAGTGCCGTTTTTATATCAATATCCATCTGTTTCTCCCATACTCTCAGGAATACATCCTGAGCCAGGTCAGAAGCCTGTTCCTTTTCTGCACCGCGGTAAACCAGATAGCTGCGCACAGAATCGAAATAGTTGTCAAACAATAATTTAAACTCTTCTTTAGTCAATTGAGAAATGATGTGAGTTAATTACAAATCCGATTTTCATAATAAAGTTAACTATTCTTTAACCGAACAGGGAGAGATTTACCCTACTTAAAAAGAAATAATTATTCAGCTATTAACAGTTGAAAATCCAAACCCTGAAGTGACTCTTAAAGGTTTAAAACTGACATGCCTGCAGTGAGGACATCTGTATCAGAGACATTGAAGACGATTGCATCAGTAAGATTGAATTTATTCTTTACTTCATCTACATACCGGTCCCGGACTGTAATTATAATTTTGTTTTCTGAATTTGTAATCAGAGCATTAAGTGCCTCCGCCCAGCCCCTGTTATTCAGCTCCAAAAAGCCGATTTCATCTATTATTACAATCGTGTTTTCCTGTAAAAGCATAGAGCCTAAAATGGCATTTCCCAGAGTGAGACCTTCAGGGTATATTCTGAATCTGCCTATTGTTTCATAACCCGGCTCAACGTTCTGTCTGAGAAAGACTTCCTTTTCACCGGTCTCAATATTTACAAGGTCATAGCCGGTTGTCTGAAGGTCAGTCAACAATCGCTCCGAAAGAATCCCTCCCACTTTTATATTCTTCTTTCTGAAGATGTCAATCAAATTTTTAACATAAGTGGTTTTACCGGCACCTGCTTTACCGGTTATAATGAAGGCGTTATGAGCTGACACATCCTTTTTTGTGATCTCTGCCAGTCTCGCTGTCGGCCTGTGAAAGTACCTGGTAGAAGATTGAGACCGGGTTCCTGATCAGGGTTTTAAAATCCGGAATGTAAGCAATAAACAGAGGCAGGCTCTCAAGAGAAAGCTCAAGTGCCAGTGGAAAATTTTTAAACGAGGTTTTCTGAAAGAAATTTCGGACACGCGGATTGTAAAGTTCAGTACCCAAAACAGCAAATCCAACAATAATTACCGCAGCTCTGAAGTTCATCTGAAGCCCTGTTAAAAGACCTTCTTTCAATAAATTCTCACCAGGTTGGGCCTTTGTGAAAGCAAAAGCAGTAACCAAAGTAATCAGTACAAAAAATATCCAGAATTTTGGCTTTGAAAGTTGTCGTAAAGCCCGCTTATACCGCAATGACCATACAACAATAATTACAGTTATAGCCAGGCTCCACACAGTCCACTGAGTAACGTTCAACAGGATAAATGAGAGGACAATTAATGCTATATCAATTATAAGCCAGGTTAATGAATAATCAAACGCATGTTCTGAGTAACCCGGGATTTTCGTAAATGATTTATTTGATGATCACCCGGGAGGCAGAAGCGGGGTGTTTTAATATTTTCCTGCCTACTCTTATCCCTATAATAGCAGCAATAAGTCCAAATAGGGCGTAGGTACCGAGCAATACCAGAATGGGTATCCAGACAATGTCAGTCCGTATGCTAAGCTGTTTTTGCGCATACCTCAGAAGATTGCTGTAGACTTCTACAATGTCAGAACCATAAAAAATAATATAATTTACAATCTTTTGAAACAGATTCCAGCACATTGCGAGCATAGCTCCGAGTATGTAACCTGCAAAAGTCCTGCCTAACAGTCTGACAGATAACTCAAGAAGGAGTGCCTCGGTAAATATTGCTATCATAGGGCCAAAGATTACAGCACTCGGCGATAAAGTTTTCATTACAGCGCATATCAGGCCGGCCCGCCAGAAGAGTCCCTTTTCCTTCCACGTGTAACTTATTGAGATAAGCACAATAATGCCTATTGCGGTAAGCACATTACCACTGAACGGCACTTTTAGGTTGTGCAGAAAACTACCCAGCACAATTTCTGATGCAGCCCAGATGGTCCCTATAATTGAGGCCTTAATCCATTTCTCGCTCAATTTATTTTTCATCTCTTTTCAAAATGCATTTTTTTGCACAATAATTTAAGAGGTGACAGCCGGTCCTCCATCACTTACAGTTCGAACAACTAAAGGAAATCACAATTTTCAATGATTCGTAATTCCCGGTAGAAAAAAATATAGATTGGCATGGGATTTCAAATAAATTACGTATATTGCGTTACGTATCTTACGTAACGTATATTATGGAATTAAACCCGTTTTTAATCAGCGGATACATCTCGCCCGAGTACTTCTGCGACAGGGAAAAGGAGACGGAGATTATCCTTGAAGCCGTTCTCAACAAGCGTCACATGACCGTTATCTCACCCAGACGGATGGGCAAGACCGGCCTGATAAGGCATCTGTTTTATGCCGGATCAAAAAGAAAATTGTTCATCCCGGTATATATCGACATTCTCGCGACAACCTCCATCAGGGAATTTACAGAGGTTTTCGGCCGGGGAGTGCTCTCAGCCCTGGCAAGGAATGAATCTGGAATGAAAAAGATCCTGAAAAGCCTGGCCTCCCTCCGGCCACGAATATCTATCGATTCAATGACCGGAGCACCCAATGTCACCCTGACAGTGGAAAATGAGAAGGAAGCTGTTACATCACTCGAATTAATCTTCAACTATATCTCAAAACAGAAACAAAACCTTGTCATTGCAATTGATGAGTTCCAACAGGTAACATATTACCCGGAAAAGAATACCGAAGCATTACTTCGCACCCAGGTACAACAGTCTTCGAATGTCACAGTTGTCTTCTCAGGCAGCCGCACCCACCTGCTGTCACGGATATTCATGTCAGCCGACAGGCCATTTTATAACAGCACACAGGTATTGGAACTAAAAAGGATCGAAGAGAACATTTACAGAAAATTCATTGCAGATAAATTCAAAAAGGGCGGAAAAGAAATAACCGGCGAAGCAATCAGCCGGATATTTGAACTTACCAATCTTCATACCTTTTATGTACAGTTTCTGTGCAACAGGTTATACAGTTCTTCCAGGGTCACAGGTCTGACTCAGACTGATGAAATGATACTTAGAATTATAAACGAAAATGAACCGATATACGCCACCTATCTCAGCCTGCTGACTCCGCTCCAGTTTAAAGTTCTGCGGGCAATCGCCCTGAACTCAGAAGTTACCAATCCCAGTTCCAGCGAATTTCTTACAAGGTATGATCTCGGGGCCGCAAGCTCTGTAAGTCAGACTATTAAAAGCCTGGAGGAAAAAGAACTGATCACCTGGTCTGAGAAAAAACTTACCCTCAATGACCAGTATTTTATGCAATGGCTTAAAAGAAAATAGGTACTCTCAGGCCTCTATTTGAGAGGTGTATAAACCAGAAGGGCTCGCCGTACAATTCCTTTGTTTTCAGCAGTGACTATATAGACTCCCGCCTCAATTCCGGCAGATGAAAGACTGATTTCCGAATTGTTTTCAACACTCAGCGCAAGAACTGATGTTCCGTGCAGATCAGATATCTTCAATGCGATATTCCCCTGTATCTCCTCATCAACATAAATATTCAGCATATCGGACGCCGGATTTGGATAAAGGCGCAGTCCGCCTCTGCCGCGGCCATCCTGAACGGGTCCGACAGAGGTTGAAATCACATCGTCAGCAAAGGGAGAACCGCCTGTCTTTACCGAGCTTTTCCAGTAACCGTATTCATTCGGATCCCCCGTGGGCAGGGAATTAACGGAAACCAGTGAATTCCCGTCTCCGTCAGCACTGACAGGCCATGGATAGTTGTCTGAAAAAGTAAAAGAGAGAATCTTCCTGCTGCCCCTGTCGTTTATGAGAACATATTCCCCTGCATTTGACAGGTTTCCCTTAAAATTTCCGCTGGGATTCATCCCGTAATATTCATAGAACTTCGCAGGTTTGGATGCAGCAACATAGAAACCTTTAGGCGGAAGAACAGACCCTTCCTGCACTATATGATATACTGCGGAATCGATAGTCAACCCGGAAATATTCACGGCGCTGTTTCCGGTATTCTTCAGTTCGATAAACTCCAGGTCAGTTCCGAAAACCGTGTCAGTCCCGTTTATCAGGTCGGCAGGATGATAATGCACTTCGGTCACCTTTAAACCGGAATAATTTTCTTCTGCTGCGGAAAGACTGATAACCCTCAATGCACTCCACGCCTGGCCGTCAAGAACACGCGCCTTCAGGAGAGTTGTCTCAGAGACCGTCATTGAAGAATTGTTCTCAGCTGCTGCTGCTGAAGCAGAGACGGTTCCGCCGATTGCACGCGGATCGCTGCCGTCTTTTGTAAAGTATATCTTCCCGCTCAAATTTGGATTTTGAAAGATTATTACCACAGAGGAGGTAAAACTCACGTCTCCTGTCAGTATTTCGCTGTTTCTCCTGAAAACCGGAGCCTCTACATAAGGATACAGCCCCGCCGCCTTTAGCTGGTTGACAACGATCTGGGAACGAACAGGAAATAATCTGTTTTCAATATCATTCAACTCGGGGATCCAGTCATCGAGCTTGTTTCTTGGGCTGACAGTTTTAGCATCACCCCAGCGTGCTGATTCTGCAATTATGGACATATCTATCTGTTCCTTCCGCAACCGGAATCTTTCAAGGCATTTTTCAGCTGAGAGAACTCCTCCCGGTGAAAACCTGGCTGAAGCCCTGTCGGCAAAACGCATACGGTATTCAGGATTCGCCGTTAGTTTTTCGTGCAGCCACTGCGGCTGAAAACTGCTGACCCCCGCTGCAGTCATTACAGGATCATTGATTGTCACCCTGTTCTCATATAAACCGTTGTTTACGTTGATAGGGTCTATGAACATCGAATGTTCCGAATCATGAGCGATGAAGACAAACCCTGTGCCCCTGTTTTCCCTGTTGAATATGGCATAGTAATTATTGGGCATGTTGTTCGAACTGAATGCCGAAACGGGAGCATCGGTATTGCCGGTATAGAAAATAATCATCATGTAATCTATCAGGTTGTCAATATCGACATACACCCTTGTATTTTTCACAGGCTTACCCTGCTGGTCCTTTCCCTCAAGTGCAAAATAGTCAGCATTTGATGAAAAGCCCCTTCCGCATCTGTTCCACAGATCCTGCCATGGTGCCATGGTGCCGTCAGTAGCTTCGTTGAAGTAAGGCCAGGCTTCAACAGATACTTTAATTACATCATAATCTTCCTTGTCGCCGCCAAAATATGATTCGGCATAATCGGCTTCAGGACGTTCCTCTGTCTGGTAAAGACCCCAGTACATTCCGTTGAGATAGAGATGATAGTATCTGCCGCGGGTGTAGGGCTGGCCCATTTCGCGCTGCGTGTCACGCGAGAAAATATCTCTCAGGAAGGTGTTGTGCCGTTCTCCGTCCTTACTCCAGGAATAGTTCTGTTCCGTGCGCAGGTCCACCTTGTCGAACTCCGCTGCTCCCTCATCCCCGAAAAGTGGAAAATCGAGCTTTCCCGGTCCATACTCCTTCCTGAAAAACAGTCGGAATGCATGCTTCGGATTACTGCCCGTCCGGCTTGCGCCGCCGCGGATACGAACGCCTGCATTTACCTGGAATCCCTGTGAATGATCAGGATTTATCAGCTCCACGGAGCATTCACGTTCCCATTCTTCACCATGCCCGTAGGCATTTACATAGATCCCCGAAGAGGGACTGAACATATTTGCATTATCCGTAACCAGCGATACGGTTGGCACTTCCAGGAGGCTTTCCTTCATCAGTGAACTGTATCTCGGGTCATTTACAACATCCGGATCCATCGGCAAATCAATTACCTGACCATTTACGGATGATGTCGGCCAGTCGCCGCCCGGATGAGTCTGGGTGAGGACCCTGTCAATGAAAATAAATGATTTTGTCACCGGCCGTGATGGCGAAAAACCATCAATAGCAAGTGAGGCACGAACTATGAAGACAGGTGTCTTTGCCCGTCCTGCCGCACTTTCCGGATCAACCTGAACCGACACCGGTGAAACACCCTGAATTGCTGTGGCAGAGGTCTGCGGATTGCTTCCGTCAATTGTATATACAATTCCGTATCCAGAAGCTTCAGTTTCAATCAGCAGCTCAAATGGTGCGTCATAAAATCCGGCCTCAGAATTAAAGTTGATTTTCAGCGAATCTGAAACCTCCGGCAGTGCGAGCGAGGCACTGATTCCCATATCAAAATAAAAATCGGAGCTGTTTAGTGTAACGTTCAATCCCTGGATACAAAGCAGGTTTTCTCCTTCGATAAGATTAACATCCGCTGAATCGAGTATAAAGACTTCCGCAACTCCTGATTCATGATTGGCCGTCGCCAGGGATGCCGACGTCAAAGTTGCCGGAGAATTCCGGCTCAGAACTTTCGTGCCGTTAATCCAGATTACAAATCCGTCGTCATAATTTACTGAAAAAGTAATTGTTTTTATCCTGTCAACGGAAAAGGCATTGAATTTCGAGCGCAGGTAAACAGTCGGGTAACTGTTTGTCATGTCCGAAAGCAGCGTGCCTCCCGTTCCGTCGCCGTAACGAAACGGTGCGTTGCCTGAATTCCATCCTGAGTCGTCAAAAGCAATATTCATCCAGCCTGAAGCCAGCGAAGTGGCAGCAGAACCCTTCAGATATTTGTAATTCGAACTGAAATCGAACTGCACCTGTCCTTCAATGATCCCTGACAGGCAGACAAAAAAGACAACCAGGCCCCATCTCAACTCCCTGAACGAAACTATCCCGGAGACATATTTAAGTGTGAAAATTACACTAAAAGAACGGGCCGGGTTTTCTTTCAACATGAAGTAAACTTTGAAGTGTTTGTGTTTAATCAATCAGATTCAGTAAAACAAAGTTAGCATTGTTAACCTGAATACAATAAAAGTCTGCTTCTACTTTCCCGGATAATTCTCCGGAAATTCATCAGAATTTCATCTTCAGAACAGAACTTTGAAGTCATATCAGATAAATCAGCTCCGAAATGAATTGCATAATAGTTGACCGAAAAGCTGACAGTCCGTTCCTGGAGGATCTTGTTTCCAAATGCCCATTCCTGAACCTGGTGGGCACCTTCAACGATTCTGCGACAGCCTGCAACCTGTTATCAAACCAGAAGAACATTGAACTTGCGTTTATCGATCTGGATATTGCAGGATCGGAATCCATAAAATCAATCAGAAGCCTCAGCAATCCCCTTCACATAATTGCCGTTTCATCCAGTGAAAACTATGCCATGCAGGCATTTGATCAGAACTGCATTGATTACCTGCTAAAGCCGGTCTCCTATCCCCGGTTTTTCAAGGCCATCAATAAAACCCTGAAGTACCCGGCCGCTGCTGAGTCAGTTGATACGGAAGAACGGGAGCTTTTCATAAAGAAGAATTCAACCTTTGTCAGGCTTTGGATGAAGGACATAACGTTTATTGAGGCTCTGGAAAATTATATAATCATTAATACAGTGGATGACAAATTCACACTTCATTTTACTATGAAAGGGTTTGAGAGTCAGTTACCGCCGGATCTTTTCGTAAGAATCCACAGGTCATTTATTGTGAACAAAAGACTTATAAAAACTATCAACGAAGAATTCCTTCAGGTAAATACCGGCCACGGTCTCAAAACACTGCCAGTCGGACGGGTGTTCAGAAATAATATTTGTGAGGACCTGCCGGTCCTGAACAGATAACTTTGTCCGGATTATTGCGGAATTCCAATCAGCGACATCTGCCTGACATTACATCAGAACAAGTGCATCTCTTACTACTTCGGATTTTTCATTTGTGGCGTAGAGTTTCAGACCGACACAGATGGTTGAATTCTGAAGAATGCTTGTAATGGGACTGAATGTGTCCTTTATATTCTCGGAACTTTTCATATCATCATATTCTTCCAGGGGAATATAGAGATGCACAAGCAGAAGATAATCGGGATTGCTGATTTTTGTGAGAGAGGCGAGCATTTTGGAAATCCACATTGAGGTGGAGGTATTGAAATACTCCATATTGAGCCTCAGGTTTGTAATTGGCTTTGCCTTAAGAACATATTCCCTGGTCCAGTTCAATACAGGCTGATATGTATTAACTGCATTTTCCGGGATTGATTTGCCTGTTAAAACAAGTTCACCGGTCGAATGATTCAGTTCAATACGGGGGGTTTTTTGTGTCTGTTCAATTATCAGGTTTTTCAATTCGCTCATTTTCAGGGTATGAAGGTGGGGTTTAACTAGGCAATTTTTGAACAATTCATAATGTACCAAAATTACAGCTTGCCACAATAAGTTTACAGCCCTTTATCAAATAGTGGGGCCATATTATCAACTTATACGTCCGTTGGTCAACAAAAGTAAAAAAGTGCCTGCTTATTGACATGGTAGAAGGTCGGGCAGTACAGGCCCTGAAAACCGGGAAAAGGAAACGCAGGAGATACGGTTTATTAACCGTCTGCCCGGAAGATCGCAGAATAGTCTGCCATTGACCTTCGAATAACTTCGAAAGCTTCTTCCCTCCCGTAGACATCTGTTATTGTAACATGGCGCTTCTCACCGGGAAGGTCCTTATATGTGAGGAAGTAGTGTTTCAGCCTGTCAATTGCAATGGGCGGACAGTCGGAAATATCCTGGTATTCCCCGTAGACAGCGTCATTATCCAGAACACCAATAATTTTGTCATCAGCCTCGTTACCGTCTATCATCCTGAAGCCGCCTATAGGCCTCGCTCTCACCAGGATGTCTCCGTGGGCAATATCCTTTTCGGTAAGGATACAGATATCCATGGCATCGCCGTCACCCTTTATATCTTTTATTCCTGTCCGTTCCATGCAGAGTTCTGCGACTCTTTCGCCGGTAACGGTTAGCGGGATAAAGCCGTAGAGAGCCGGGACTACATTGCTGTATCTCTGTGGACGATCGAGCCTCAGGTAGCCTGAGACCTTGTCCATTTCGTATTTGACAGTGTCAGTAGGCACCATCTCAACATACGTCATCACCACAAAAGGGGCATTGGGGCCGATATCAATTCCGTGCCAGGGGTGTGACCTGAACAAGCTGGGTTTTCTGACTGTTTCCTTTTCCATTTGTAGTTACGTATGATTATTATTTACAGGCTCTACCTTCCCAGGTAGGTCAGTATTGTAAGACGATCAGTACTGTCAAGAATAGGGAGGCTGGGGATTCTGAACAGGTCTGTTGCCGGGGAACTTATAGCACCCCTTTCAGATGTTCTGATAAACCTGTAACCGTTTCGTTCTGCCCCGGCTTTAATTACTTCATCACCTGCCCCGTCTCCGAAGGGTAATGCCAGTACTGTTACCTCACCCGGAGTATATTTTTCAATTGCAGTTGCTGAACTGCCAAGTTCCTCGTCCAGATACCTGTTGAATTCGGCAGGATCGGCCATGGCAGCCTTCATTGTCAGGAGGAATTGATGAGACATCGTATGAGATCCGAATGTAAACGGATAAGTGCCGTCTTCATCCATATAATGACTCAAGGCTGCAACCTCCTCCCAGTTGAGATAGGAATCCCTCCCAATCATTGAAACCCAGAGAAAAAATGTAGCTTTCATCTCATATTTAATGAGGAGTGGCTTTGCCCTCGACACCCATGAGTGGTCACCGTCGTCGAAAGTGATAACAGCTGCGTCGCCTGAAGGCATCTCACCTTTTGATATCATTGTTTCAAGTTCTTCAAAACTGATGACGCTGATATTGTTCGTTCTGAGAAATTTAAGGTCTGCCTCGAAATCAGCGGCACTACGCTCATAAAGGTTGGCGGCGGCACCTTCAGATATGCGGTGATACATAAGGACTACTACCTTGCCCGGCGGGAGCGGTTCAGGCTGGCGTGTGCAACCAGCTGAAACGAGGATAATTATAATTAAAAATCCGGCAAGCCTGTTCATGTTCAAATATACTATAATAATGTCACCCCTTCGGGGTTGCTCTCACACAGTCTGTCTCCTCGCTAAAATTGCCCACCGGGCAATTTCTCAACGCTCGGTCCCCCTTCGGGGTTTGAAATCTGGGTGTATCCCTTGTCATCATAATATCACCCCGTCGGGGTTCCAACTCAATAAACCCCATAAACCTATAAACCATAACCCATAAACCATATAAACCCATAAACCTTTTCAGCTTCTCCCCTGCGCCAGTCTTCCTCATCCCCTCGATCTCATCCCTCAAACGTGCCGCCTCAATGAAGTCAAGGGCCGAAGCTGCCTTTTCCATTGCCTTGCGACTCTTCTCCATGGCCTTTTCCAGCTGCTCGCGCGACATATATCTGAGTACCGGATCAGCTGCCACATCGATTGACTCAGGACCGGTATATGCCTTCACTGTGACACCCCTTCGTCCCAGGCCTTTTATCATCTGACCGCTCTTTTTCACGATCTGTGTCGGGGTTATGCCCATCTCCGTGTTGTATTTCGTCTGCTTATCCCTTCTTCTGTTTGTCTCGTCTATCGTCTCCTTCATAGCTCCGGTGATCCTGTCTGCATACATCACCACCAGCCCGTTAAGGTTTCTGGCGGCGCGTCCTGCGGTCTGCGTCAGCGCCCGTCCTGAACGCAGGAATCCTTCCTTGTCGGCATCAAGGATGGCCACCAGAGATACCTCCGGCAGGTCCAGACCCTCCCTCAGCAGGTTTACCCCCACGAGCACGTCATACTCACCTGAACGCAGTCCTTCAAGTATTTCGACCCTCTCAAGAGTATCGACGTCGGAATGTATGTACCGGCATCTTATGCCGAACCTGCCCAGGTAAGTGTTCAGTTCTTCTGCCATCCGCTTTGTCATTGTGGTCACCAGGGTCCTTTCCCCTGCTGCAGTACGCTGCCGTATCTCCTCCATCAGGTCATCAACCTGGTTGCGGCTTGGCCTGACAGATATTGGGGGATCAAGCAGCCCGGTGGGGCGTATAACCTGGTCGATGAAGACACCCTCGGACTTCTCCATTTCATAGTCTGCAGGAGTGGCGCTCATGTATACTGTCTGACCTGTAAGAGCTTCAAACTCCTGAAGCTGAAGCGGCCTGTTGTCAAGGGCTGAAGGCAGGCGGAAGCCGTATTCGACAAGCGTCTGTTTGCGTGTATGGTCTCCTCCGTACATTGCCCTGACCTGCGGAATTGTGACATGACTTTCGTCGATGACAGTAATGAAATCCTTCGGGAAGTAATCGAGGAGACAGAAAGGTCTTGTCCCCGGGGGCCTGCCGTCAAAGTACCTCGAGTAGTTTTCGATTCCGCTGCAGTATCCCAGCTCCTTTATCATCTCAAGGTCATACTGCACGCGCTGCATTATCCGTTTTGCCTCCTCGGGTCTTCCTGTACTTTTGAAATGCTCCGCCTGCAGCATCATATCATCCTGTATCTGGTTGACAGCCTGATTTATGCGCTCACGTGTTGTGACGAATATGTTTGCAGGATAGATCATATATTCACTGAAATCCTCGATTCCGGAGCCGCTCACCGGGTCGAAGGTGCTGATTTCCTCAATCTGATCCCCGAAGAAAAGCACCCTGAGGGCGATATCCGCATATGCAGGGAAGACATCTATTGTATCTCCCCTGACCCTGAAGGTGCCGTGGGAGAATTCAATCTCATTGCGGGCATAAAGGCTGTCCACCAGCTTCCGAAGGAAAACATTGCGCGAGATCTTCTGACCGCGGAGGATATGGATGGTGTTGGAATGAAAATCTTCAGGGTTACCGATGCCGTACAGACAGGAGACCGATGATACCACAATTACATCGCGACGGCCGGAAAGCAGCGATGAAGTTGTACTGAGGCGCAACTTCTCGAGCTCTTCATTTATTGCCAGGTCCTTTTCTATGTAAGTATCCGTGACAGGCATGTAAGCCTCCGGCTGGTAGTAATCGTAATAGGAAACAAAGTACTCGACGGCATTTTCCGGAAAGAACTGCCGGAACTCGCCGTAAAGCTGTGCCGCCAGGGTTTTATTATGACTGAGAATCAGAACCGGTCTCTTCAGTTGCTCAATCACGTTGGCAATTGTAAATGTCTTGCCTGATCCGGTCACCCCCAGCAGAGTCTGAAACGGCAGATTCTGAAGCAGTCCTTCAGTGAGCTGGCGTATCGCCTCCGGCTGGTCCCCGGTGGGAACGAAATCTGATACTAATTTGAAGTCCATGTAGTGCAAAATTAACCAAATTCCAATGATTGAGAAAAGGGTATGTACCAAAAAAAAGGGGCGCATGAAGCTCCCCTTTTATCCTGTTTACTGAATTCCTAACCCAGATATCCTTTCAGCAGCCTGCTGCGCGATGTATGCCGCAGACGTCTTATAGCTTTCTCCTTTATCTGTCTGACCCTTTCGCGGGTAAGACCGAACTTTTCGCCAATCTCTTCCAGCGTCATCTCCTGGCATGCAATGCCGAAGAAATACCGGATGATGTCTCTCTCGCGTTCAGTGAGTGTGGCAAGCGCCCTGTCTATCTCCTTCGACAGAGATTCGTCAATAAGTATCTTGTCAGCAACCGGCGAGTCCAGATTGGTAAGCACATCGAGGAGACTGTTGTCTTCACCCTCCACGAAAGGTGCATCAACGGAAACGTGACGGCCTGATACTTTAAGGGTGTCAGCCACCTTCTCCTTGGGAAGATCAAGCACCTCGGCAAGCTCTTCAGGTGATGGCGTGCGCTCATTCTCCTGTTCGAACCGGGCAAAGGCCTTGTTGATTTTATTCAGTGATCCTACCTGGTTGAGAGGCAGACGTACTATCCTCGACTGCTCGGCGAGAGCCTGAAGGATAGACTGCCTGATCCACCATACGGCATATGATATGAACTTGAATCCGCGTGTCTCGTCAAATTTTTCTGCTGCCTTGATCAGGCCGAGGTTACCCTCGTTGATAAGGTCCGGGAGGCTGAGTCCCTGATTCTGATATTGCTTGGCCACTGAGACAACAAACCGAAGATTTGCTTTTGTGAGCTTCTCCAAAGCTGCCCTGTCACCCTTCTTTATCCTCTGTGCTAACTCTACCTCTTCCTCAACCGATATCAACTCTTCCTTACCAATTTCCTGCAGATACTTGTCCAGAGAGGCACTTTCACGGTTTGTAATGGATTTGGTAATTTTAAGTTGTCTCATGCTACTTGCCCCTTCGAAAAAATTTTCGCAAAGATACTGCTTTATTAATTAATAAACAAATATACTTATGTACGAAAAAAAGTTAGGATATTACAATACGTAATATCCTTATTATATGATAGTTACAATGCCAGACGAGGACTATCTCCTGGTCTGGTATTTAAAGTAGGTTCCGTCCGGTGTATAACCCTCCACCGATGAGAGATTCTTTTCCTCCCCTGACGCCTTTCTTACATCTGAAGCACTGTTAACTTTCTGGCCGTTTACAGTGATGATTACAGTTCCTCTTGCAAGACCCAGATCACGGAACCGCCCTTCAGAAATTGAAGCTATTTTCACACCGCTTGTCAACACTGTACTGTTTCTTCTCGGCGCTTCCAAGCGGAATAAGTGAGGCTCCGAACACAGTTCCCGACGATGATCCCTGGGCTACAACGCCTGTTCCTCCGTCAATATTGCGCAATGTAACATTGACCTTGTCGGGTTTGCCCTTTCGAAGATACGATACCTCGATCTTATCTCCCGGCCTGTACCTGCTGACTTTCTCCTGCAGGTCAGCAGTTGTTTCAACGGGCTCACCGTTGATGGCAACCACAACATCCTTCTCCTTCAGTCCCGCATTTTCTGCAGCTCCTTCAGGTGTTATCCCTGAGAGGTACACTCCACTTACATCCTTCAGATTCTCGGCTTCAGCCAGTTCTGAAGTAACATCCGTGATGTTCACGCCCATGAGTCCGCGCTGCACCTCGCCGTACTGTCTGAGATCTTCAAAAACCTTTTTGACAATTGATGTCGGAACCGCAAATGAGTTTCCTGCATATGAGCCGCTGGGTGAGATTATAGCAGTTGTTATCCCTATAAGCTCAGCGCTGGTGTTCACAAGTGCTCCCCCGCTGTTGCCGGGGTTCAGTGCAGCATCAGTCTGAATAAATGACTCAATGCGGTACTGGTTGTCAAGCAAACCCAGGCTCCTGCCCCTGGCACTGACAATACCGGCCGTTACAGTTGAAGTGAGGTTAAACGGGTTTCCCACGGCGAGTACCCACTCGCCCAGCCTGATGGCATCAGAATTACCGAATTTCACAAAAGGCAGCCCCGTGGCCTTAATCTTGAGCAGTGCAATATCCGTGCTCGGATCACGTCCCAGAACCTCGGCAGAGAATGTGCGTTTATCGTTGAGAGTTACCTCTACCTCATCGGCCTCATCAATGACGTGGTTGTTTGTCACAATATAACCGTCAGCAGACACTATAACGCCCGAGCCAAAGCCGCGTACCTCCCTCGGTTTGCTGTTCCCTGGTCCGTAAAAGAATTCATACAGCGGATTGTTATAGCCGTAATCGACAGTTGCTTTCGTCTTTACATGTACTACAGCATGTACTGTTTTCTCTGCAGCAAATGTAAAATCGTTAACACCGCTCTGAGGAACCAGATTCGCATACCTTGCATTCTCCTCAATCTCCTTTTTCTCTTTGTCTGTCCCAATCACAAGCTTATCCCTGTCAAGAAACCTTGTATAGATGAACAGACCTGCCATTGCCCCGAAAAGTGCAATGAACAGTGTTGCGATAAGTGATTTCCCTTTCATAGCTCTATACTGAATTTTAGAATGACTTTTGTTTACTCCGGTCCTGTTCCTCAAATTACGTGCCTCCGTTAAAGATTCATATCTTTACAACCCCGTTTTCATTGAAATGTTTTACAAATTTTCGCTTTTTTAACATACTGAGAGGCCGTCTTTGACGATATTTAACCTCAATTTAACGTAATGAAAATTCTATTTAACAAATATGAGGGAGCAGGTAATGATTTCATTATTGTAAACAACACCCCGGCAGTCATAGATCACTCTGACAATCAGTTAATAAGCCGGCTGTGTGACCGGAGATTCGGAATCGGTGCAGACGGTTTCATTCTGATCGAGGAGCATGAAGGATATGACTTCGAAATGGTCTTCTTTAATTCTGACGGGTACCCTTCGACAATGTGCGGTAACGGCGGGCGCTGTGCGGCTCATTTCGTCATGAAAAATCTTACCGGCAGGCGTAACCTGAAATTCCTGGTCGGCGACGGAGACCATACGGCTTCCCCTGAGGGTGATCTTATTGATCTGTCAATCAATGATGTACATGATATTGTCAGGACCTCTGACGGAATGGTTGTGAATACCGGCGTTCCCCACCTTGTCGTTTTCAGGAATGACGTGGACAAGATTGACGTGGTCACAGAGGGAAGGAAGCTGCGCTATTCGCTGGTGTATGCGCCTGCGGGCGTGAATGTGAACTTCGTCCAGATCGAGGGTGAAAGGCTCAGGCTCCGGACATATGAACGGGGAGTGGAGGATGAAACGCTCGCATGCGGCACGGGTGCCACTGCTTCTGCCATTGCGGCAGCCCTTTCCGGAAAAATTGTCACAGATCATGCGGAGGTAAGGGTCAAAGGGGGCACTTTGCATATTGCATTTAAAATCAAAAATGAGACAGTAACGGATATCCGCCTGAGGGGTCCGGCCACATTCGTATTCTCAGGTGAGAAGGAAATTTAACCCATTATACAAGTAAAATATGAAAAGACAGTTTTGCAGGACTCTCACTCTCCTTACAGTTTTTATTTCAGGAACACTCTCCCTGATGGCACAACCGGGCAACACCGAGCTGATGAACGCCATCCGGTCTGTAGACGGCAATTTCGATGCATTGGATCACAGGCTTGATGTGCTGGAGAAAAAGATCGACGACCTGCTCTGGTTTGACAGGGTAGGTGATGTGGCATATGTGGATAAAATATATATTACCGGTCCACCTCCGGCAAAAGAGAGCAACCCGACGGGACAGGGAGCAGGCAACCCGCTTGAAATTCTGGAACTATGTATTCATCCCGCGTGATGCTGACCCATCGAAGAAATACCCGCTGCTGGTATTCCCTCACGGCGGGGTGCATGCAAATTTTGACACTTACTATACCCACATCGTGCGTGAGATGGTCTCGCAGGGTTATATAGTCGTTGCAGCTGAATACCGCGGGTCAACAGGCTACGGTGCAGGTATGTACCAGGAATATCGATTACGGCGGCCTGGAGGTTGATGATGTCGACGCCAGCCGGCAGTATATGATTGACAATTATGAAATTGTCGACAAGGACCGCGTGGGAGTCATCGGGTGGAGTCACGGAGGACTGATCGGACTCTTCTGCATCTTCGACCATCCTGATGCCTACAAGGTCTGCTATGCCGGGGTGCCGGTCAGCGATCTTGTTGCACGAATGGGATATAAGGATGATGAATACCGAGACCTCTACTCAGCCGATTATCACATAGGCAAGACAGCCGACGAGAATGTTGCCGAATACCGAAAACGCTCACCGGCCTGGCAGGTGGAGCGCTACAAAAACACTCCCCTGCTGATCCATACAAATACAAACGATGAGGATGTCAACGTGCTGGAGGTAGAGCATCTTATCAAGTCCCTGAAGGCGGCAGGCAAGGAAAATTTCAAATACAAAATATTTGATGCCATGCCAGGCGGTCATTCCTTCAACAGGATGGATTACAGGGAGGCAAGACGGATAAGGCTCGATGTCTACGACTTTCTGAACGGATACCTGAAGCCGCCGAAGCCGTTCAAAAGTATCGATGAACTGGAAAAGGCAGCATACCGATTCTGATGACAAAGGAAAGATTATTCGGAAAGACCCTGGCAGAACTCTCTGCCGTGACTTCGGCAGCAGGGCTTCCGCCGTACGCGGCAAAACAGATTGCCGGCTGGCTTTATAAAAAGGGGGTGCAGTCTGTTGAGGAGATGACAGACCTTTCACTCAAAGCGAGAACAGCCCTTTCTGAGACTTACGAAGTGGGGATCACACCTCCCTCATCCGAGGCTGCCGGCAGTGACGGCACAAAGAAATACCTCTTCCGGGTCCTTGAAAACCGATTCATTGAAACGGCATTTATTCCGGACCGTGACCGGGCGACAGTATGTCTCTCGGTGCAATCGGGATGCCGTATGGGTTGCCATTTCTGCATGACCGGGAAACAGGGTTTCCAGGGGAACCTCTCCTCAGGCGATATCCTGAACCAGTTCAGGAGCATCCCGGAACATCCCAGGCTGACAAATATTGTATATATGGGGATGGGTGAACCGCTCGACAACCTCGGTGAGGTACTCAAGAGCCTTGAGATAATCACCTCTGAATGGGGTTACGGATGGAGCCCTACACGGATAACCGTCAGCACGGTAGGCATTGTCGCCGGGATGCAGCAATTTCTGGACTCCACAAAATGCAATCTTGCCGTCAGCCTTCACAGTCCCTATGATGAGGAGCGTCAGGCATTGATGCCGGTTCAGAATGCCCATCCGGTAAAGGAAGTGCTTGACATAATCAGGTCCTTTGACTTTGGCAGGCAAAGGCGTGTCTCCTTTGAATATATTGTCTTTAAAGGTATGAATGACACCCCCCGCCATGTGAAGGAACTGGCAAAGATACTCAACGGTATCAGGTGCCGCATCAACCTGATCCGCTTTCATGCAATTCCCGGTTCGGAATATGTCAGTCCCGGCACCGCAGAAATGGAAGCTTTCCGTGACAGTCTGAATGCAAAGGGCATCACTGCCACTATACGTGCAAGCAGGGGTCAGGATATCAATGCAGCCTGCGGTTTATTGTCAACGCTTGAACAAAATAAATCTTTATGAAACGCAGTGGTATATTAACGCTCTTACTGACCGTTGTCACCCTCACCCGCATTAACGGGCAGGAGGCAGTACTGGAATCCATTCTGGCAGACACAACCCTTACCGGTACTTCATACTCGATATGTTTCGCCGATGCGGTCACGGGCGAGATCGTCTTCGGGTTTGATGCAGACCGGAACCTGGCATCAGCATCCGTTATGAAGCTTTATCCCACGGCCGTTTCGCTCTCCCTGCTCGGGGCAGATTACCGTTTCACCACCAGCGTCTTCATGTCAGGCCGTTTCAACAGAAGAAAAGGAGTCCTTTACGGCGATGTTGTAATTCTCGGAGGCGGAGATCCTGCACTCGGGTCAGCTTATTTTTCAGACCATTACGGTGATGTGCCGGCACGCTGGGCTGAATCGCTGGCAGCGGCCGGGCTGCGGCGGGTAACAGGTCGCGTGGCGGCGGCGGAGTCACTTTACGACCATAACCCTGTCCCCGGAGGGTGGTCGTGGGCCGATCTTGGCAATTATTACGGCGCCGGGGTATATGATCTCAACTACAACGACAATAAATTCAACATATATGTTACCGGGTTTTCGGAAGGAATGCCGGCGGTCATCGATTCAACAGACCAGTACGGAAAGGAGATGCAAATTGAAAATTACCTGACCTCTTCCGGTAAGTCTGACAACGGTTATGTTTACAATGCCCCCTACTCTACCAGTGCCTGGATCTCCGGCTCCGTTCCGGCAGACAGCAGTATGGTTCTCAGGGCATCAATGCCTGACCCTCCGTTCACGGTTGTTAATCAGCTCAATAAGGCATTGAAGCAAGCAGGAATCAAAGTCAAAAACGATCCTGTCCGGGCAAGGGTCAGCCTGAATGAGGCATCGAATTCCCCTGTATGTGTAACTCTCTCTCCCCCACTTAGTGAGATAATCAGTACTACCAATCATGAGAGCGTAAACCTGTATGCTGAGGCTCTCAGGAAATACCTCGGGCCGGCAACAGGCACAGGTGGCACATTCGGCGCCGGATCCGCAGTAATCAGAAATTTTCTCGACTCTATAGGGTGTGAACCCTACGAGGCTGTGATACTTGACGGCTCGGGGCTTTCGCCGAATAACAATATCAGTGCCCTGATGACAACGAGACTTCTGGTTCATATGTACAACAGCAGAAATTCGGAAGTTTTTCGTTCCTCTCTTCCCGAGGCAGGAGTCTCCGGCACTATGAAGAGTTATTTCAGAAGTGACCTGTTCCGGGGCAGGGTAATCGCCAAGACAGGATCTATCGGATCAGTGAGGTCATTTGCCGGATATGTTACCACGAACAGTGGCAGAACGCTGGCTTTCACCATGATAGCCAACGGATTCACAGTCCCTTGGCGGCAGGTTACAAACAACCTGGAAAGAATTGCCGGTGAGATAATAGTCAAATACTGATACTGAACACCTTCACATCCCTTTTAAATAAACCTGACTCATACCCGTTTTAATATACTTTAACATTACCAATGGAATAATCAGCTAATTTTGCAGGTCAGAATATTTAGATATCCGTTTGACAGTACAGAAGAATGAAAAAAAGTACGAAAATAATTTTGTGGATCAGCATCCCGTTGGTTCTTGCAGCAGGTTTTTTCGGACCCAAAACGGGTCTTTTCGGTAATAAGAAAGAAGGACTCAGTGTATCAGCATCCGCTCCTGCACAGGGGCAGGGTCAGGCACAGGGCCAGGGCCAGCGCCCCGGGGGTCAGGGTCAGGGAGGCCAGCAGGGAGGAGCCTTGCTGCCGGTAATGGGAAGCATCGCAAAACCATCATATCTTTCTAATGGAATCAGGTCAGCCGGGACTCTTCTCGCCAATGAGGAGGTAGATATAGTCAGCAAGGTGTCGGGCAAAGTCACAGGCGTTTTTTTCAAGGAAGGCAGTTCAGTGAGAAAAGGTGACTTGCTTGTAAAGATTTACGATGATGACCTACAGGCTCAGCTGCGCCGTTCAGAGCTGCAGGAGAAAATGCTCTCCGAGAAACTGGAGCGGCAGAGAATCCTCCTTGCGAAGGATGCCGTCAGCCGCGAAGCCTTTGACCAGTTGCAGACTGACTATAATGTAATACTTGCCGACATCAACCTGCTGAAGGTCAGGATTGCCGAGACCGAAGTCAGGGCTCCCTTCAATGGTGACATCGGCTTCCGTTTTGTAAGTGAAGGAACCTATGTACAGCCTTCGGTTAAAATTGCTCACCTGATTGACTATAATAAACTGAAGCTTGAATTCGCAATACCTGAAAAATATGTTTCCCAGTCTTTGATGGGAAAGAAAGTCTCATTCAGAACGCAGGGTTATGATGAAGAGTTTTTTGCATATGTTTATGCAATTGACTACCGTGTTGATCCGGCAACACTTACAATAGGTCTGCGGGCACTTTATGACAACCGTGATAAGCGTATTGTCCCTGGCATGTTTGCAGAAGAACTTGTCCTGATAACGAATGAAAAAAACAATGCTTTACAGGTGCCCAGCGAAGCGGTGGTACCGGATATGAACGAAAAGAAACTTTGGGTATACCACAGCGGCAAGGCGATACTTGTTCCAGTTGTGTCAGGTACACGAACTGAGTCGATGGTTGAGATCCTGTCAGGTATCAGTCAGGGTGACACTGTGATTACAAGCGGCCTGATGCAACTAAGACCAAATATGGCTGTAAGGGTAAATATCACCGAATAAACCGACCCACCCTGTTTCTCCTTTCATAAAAAAAGCAACAAATGAGTTTATCCTCAATTAGCATACAAAGACCTGTTCTGGCCACGGTAATGAGCCTCGTGGTGCTCATTCTCGGAGGAATAGGATTCACCTACCTGGGAATACGCGACTATCCCAGCGTGGACCCGCCGATTGTTACCGTATCCACCTCATTTCCAGGGGCCAACTCAGATGTAATCGAGACACAGATCACCGAGCCTCTTGAGTCTGCAATTAACGGAGTACAGGGCATCAGGTCGATTTCCAGCTCTTCCAGTGACGGTTCAAGCCGTATCACTGTGGAGTTCAAGCTCGAAGTCGATATGGAAACTGCGGTAAACGACGTACGAGACAAGGTATCGGGGGCAATGCGCCGTCTTCCCCAGGATGTCGACCCGCCTGTAGTACAGAAGGCTGATGCCGATGCACAGCCTATCTACGGTGTCTCACTGCGCAGTGAAACCAGGTCTATAATAGATGTGAGCACCTTCGCCGAGATCCAGTTTAAAGAGCGGATGCAGACAATTCCGGGCGTAAGCGCCGTGAACGTAATGGGATCCAAAAAACTTGCAATAAGGATGAAGATGGATCCTTCAAGACTGGTGGCATACGGTCTGACCCCGCTTGATGTAAGAAATGCCGTTACCCGTGAGAATGTTGAGCTTCCGTCAGGCAGAATCGAGGGAGACAATACCGAGTTGACAATAAGGACATTCGGCAGGCTCAGAAGTGTCGACGAGTTCAACGACCTTATCATAAAGAAAGACGGCAACAGGGCAGTGAAATTCAGCGATATAGGAATTGCTGAGGTCGACGCTGAAAACATCCGTTCGATGGTGAAGGTTAACGGCCTGCCGAGCGTAATCGTCTCGCTTACCCCTCAACCCGGAGCGAACTATATCGATATAGTCGATAATGCCAAAATCATTCTTGAACAGCTTAAGAAAGACCTGCCGGAGGATATAAAAACGGATGTCGTTTTCGATAACACAATTTATATCAGGAAGGCGATAGAGGAGGTTGAGACTACAATATTCATTGCATTCGGGCTGGTTGTTCTGGTAATCTTCCTGTTTCTCCGCAACACGCGTACAACACTTATTCCGGTAATTGCAATACCGGTTGCCCTCATCGGCGCCTTCTTCGTGATGTATATCGCCGGATTCACAATCAATATTCTTACACTTTTTGCCATTGTTCTCGCCATCGGGCTTGTGGTTGATGACGCAATTGTAGTTGTGGAGAACATTTACACAAAGGTTGAGCACGGGATGTCCCCTGTCGAAGCAGCACAGAAAGGATCGAGTGAGATCTATTTTGCTATTATCGCCACTACAGTTTCACTCGTAGCGGTTTTCTTCCCCATCGTGTTCCTGCAGGGTGTCACAGGACGTCTCTTCCGCGAGTTCAGTCTTGTAATCGTCGGTGCAGTAACAATATCTGCGTTCCTTGCCCTTTCCCTCACTCCGATGCTCTCTTCGAAATTCCTGAAGCATAATGCAATGGAAGGACGATTTTACAGGGCCTCAGAACCGTTTTTTGCAGGAATGATCAACATTTACCGCAGAGCAATTACAGCATTTCTTAAGGTCAGACATTATGCCCTTATCATAATCGCGGTTTCAGCAGGGTTGATCGTCTGGTTCTGGACGATGCTGCCATCGGAAATGGCTCCGCTGGAAGACCGCGGATATGTCAATATAAGTGCCACCGCCACTGAAGGAACGACTTATGACTATATGGCCAATTATGTCGAAAGCCTTACACCTGTTGTAATTGAAGACTGTGCCGGAACAGGATAATCTTATGGTTATGGTGGGAATGGGTGGCGTCAATTCTGCAAATATCAGGGTGCGGCTTGTGGATATCGATCAAAGGAAACGTTCACAGCAGGAAGTAGCCAACGCTCTCTCCCCGAAGGTCAGACAGTTTACCGGTGCGCGTACAATAGTTTCACAGCAGCAGACATTCGGATCACGCAGGGGCGGACTTCCCGTGCAGTATGTAATTCAGGCCAAAAACCTCGATGACCTGAAAAGAGTTATCCCTGATTTTATGGCCGAAGTCTCTGAAAGTCCCTATTTTTCTGCCAGTGATGTCAACCTCAAATTTACAAAACCGGAGCTGACAATCCTCATCAACAGGGAAAAGGCCAACAGGATGGGAGTAAATGTCCAGAGCATCGCCCAGACCCTTCAGTTGACGATGAGCGAACAGCGGATCGGTTATTATATCCTTGACGGGAAACAGTACCAGATCCTCAGCCAGTTCGACAGGGCAAAACGCAATGACCCGTCTGACCTCACAAATGTATATGTCCGCAATGACAGGGGTGAGCTGATTCAGCTTGACAATATAGTTACTGTCCGTGAAAACAGCCTTCCTCCTCAGCTGTTCCGTTATAACCGGTTTGTTTCAGCCACCGTTTCTGCAGGTCTTGAAGGGAAGTACACCCTTGGAGAGGGCATTGAGGAGATGGACAGGATCGCCGACAAGGTACTGAACGAAGACTTCAGCACAACATTGTCGGGAGACTCGAAGGATTTCGTCGAGAGCACATCGAGTCTTCTGTTTGCCTTCGTGCTGGCACTTGTCCTGATATATCTTGTCCTTGCCGCGCAGTTTGAGAGCTTCCGTGACCCTGTAATAATACTTGTCACCGTACCTCTGGCGCTTATAGGAGCTCTTTTCATCATGGTCGTAACCGGGCAGACGCTCAACATATTCAGCCAGATAGGGCTGATCATGCTGATCGGGATGGTTGCCAAAAACGGAATACTTATTGTGGAGTTTGCAAACCAGAGACAGCAGGCCGGGCTTGCGGTAACTGAAGCCGTAAGAGAGGCTGCAGTATCACGCTTCAGACCTATCCTGATGACAAGCCTGACCACCATACTCGGCATCCTTCCGCTTGCACTCGCCACAGGAGCCGGTGCAGAAAGCCGCGTTTCGATGGGTGTGACAGTAGTGGGGGGGCTATTCTTTGCCACATTCCTTACACTCTTTGTGGTACCGGCAGTTTACAGCTACCTGGCTGGCAAAAAAAACATTGAAATAAAAAGCGATGAGAAACAGAAAGCTTAGTATATTATCCCTTCTTTTTGTTATATCACTGACGACGGCTGCGCAGGATATTATGACCCTTGACGAAGCTATTATGCAGGCGCTCGGGAACAACTACTCCCTCAAAATGACAAGGAATGATCTGAACATTGCAGAGAATAACGTCACCCTTGCTCCCTTTCTGCCCACGGTTACCGGAACCGGCAGACAGTCGCAGACAAATAACACAACCGTAACTTCATCCTCCCCTTCTGAAAAGACTACAACCAATGTATACGGAGCAGGTGTTTCACTGAGCTGGCGGATCTTTGACGGTCTTGGTATGTTCAGCACCTACAGCCGCACACAGGAACTGCTTTCCATGAGCAGCCAGAGGGTAAAAATCGAGGTGGAAAACCTTATAATGAGAGTCTGCTCTGAGTATTACAATATTATCGTTCAGCAGAACCGACTTGAATCTTCACGCACCTCTCTGGACCTTTCAAGATCACGGTACCAGAATGCTGAAGAAAAGTATCTTCTCGGTGTCATTTCAGGTCTGGAATTACAGCAGGCCAAAATCGACCTTAATGCTGACAGTTCGGCTGTGCTTTCACAATTTGAAACTGTAAATGCAGCCTATATCCGGATGACAAATCTGATGAATGCAGGCCATGAGGTCAACTTCAACATCCAGGATACAATAATTCTTGCACCTGCCGTCAACATCGATTCACTGCGTCTGCGTACCGTCGCATACAATAACCAGCTCATCATGGCAAGGCAGGGTGAGAAAATCTCACAGTATGACCTCGACTACGCCAGATCACAGCGCTATCCTTCCATCAACTTCGGTACAGGATATAACTACAACCGCAATGAATTTCCGCTCTCCGCAGGTTACAATCAGACCAACGGGCTTAACTGGGGTTTCAATATGTCATGGAATATCTTTTCAGGCTTCGAAACCAGGAGAAGGATATCCAATGCAGTCATTGAAGCCGAAAACAGCAGGCTCGCTTATCTGGATGCCGAGAACGAAATACTTGGCGAGCTGGAGCTGTTGTATAATACTTATCGCAACAATATAACAGTCACCTATTTCGAAACAGAAAGTGCCGAACTGGCTCGTAACACACTGGAGATAGCGATGGAACGCTACAGGCTCGGGTCTCTTTCAGGACTGGAATTCAGGGAGTATCAGAACAATTACCTGAGTGCAATCAACAGGAGGCTGACGGCCCTTTACCAGGCAAAAATGTCCGAGATAGGTTTGCGACTGCTTGCCGGAGAGATCACTGAGTGACCTTACCCTTATTCCTCCGGTAGGCCTTGATCCCCTGATATGTCAGCCAGAGGACGAATATTCCACCCAGGGCATACATTACAATATCCAGGTATGGCAGTATCCTGTCGCGCATGTCATATGCAAAATAACCTACCAGGGCAAGTATAAGGTTCCAAATCCCTGCACCCAGAAAAGTAAAGAGCAGGAAGGGACCCATTTTCATCCTTGCCAGGCCTGCCGGCAAAGAAATCAGTTGCCTTACGGCGGGCACAAGACGTCCGATGAAAGTCGAAGCCTTGCCGTGTTTCACGAAATATTGTTCAGCCTTTTCAATATTGGTACGGTCGATGAGGAGCAGATGCGCCCACCTGGTGTCAGCCAGTCTGTAAAGCACCGGTCTTCCCAGCCAGAATGCAAGATAATAGTTGATAATTGCTCCTGTCATTGCACCGGCTGTTGATGCCAGCATCACGCCGGCAAATGAAAGCGAGCCTTCGGCAGCCTTCCAGGCTGCAAAGGGGACAACAACCTCGGACGGAAAAGGTATGAACGAGCTCTCAATTGTCATCAGCAGAAAAATTGTAAAATAGTTTAGGTTGGCTATATACCAGTCCAAAACAGTCTGAAAGATCTCCATGTCAGGTGCGTTTATTTATGCCGGTCCAGATATAGTATACCGGAATTCCGAGAAGTACAATTGCCAGTCCGGGCCATGTGAACTGAGGCTTGTAAATAAGCAGGATTATCATTATTGTCAGGGCGAGCACTATGTATAATGCAGGTATGACAGGATAACCGAAAGCCTTGTAAGGTCTTTCTGCATCGGGTTTTCTTATACGAAGCACAAAGATCGACATTATTGTAAGTGCGTAGAAAATAAGCACTGCAAAAATAACATAGTCAAGAAGCTGAGAGTAAGAGCCTGAAAGACAGAGACCGGAAGCCCAGATGAACTGAACCCAGAGTCCCTTTCCGGGCACATCGTTGCGGTTCAGTTTTCCGACGCCCTTGAAGAACAGTTTATCGACAGCCATCGCATAGTAGACGCGTGCGCCGGAAAGGATCAGCCCGTTATTGCATCCGAATGTTGAAATGACTATAAGAATGGCCATTATGATTGCAGCATAGTCTCCGAATATTGAAGATATTGCTGCCGTGCCCAGTCTGTCGTTGGTGGCAAACGCCATTCCCCGTTCCAGGACGTCAGCCCCGCCCGGTATTCCACGCAGCGGCATAACCTTTATATAAACGATATTCGAGAGGAAAAACAGTAAGAATGCAATAAGTGCACCCCAGAAAAGAGCCAGGGGGAGGGTGCGTTTTGGATTTACCACCTCGGCTGATGCAAAAGTGATGGTTGTCCAGGAATCACAGGTGAAAAGTGATCCGACCATTGCCATACCGATAGCTGCGACAAGCATCATGCCCTTAATCGGTATCACCGCCCCTGTTGTCTTATCCAGTGTAGCTGCCTGCCAGAAGTACTCTGAACTGGTCTTAAAGCCGTCGGACCCTGCGATTAGAAATCCGACAAGCAGTAACAGAATGAGGATAATTACTTTTGTAAAAGTGAAGGTGTTCTGAACCAGTTTTCCGATCCTGATCCCGCGGGAGTTTATCCATGTGATAAGTGCAATGGATGCGAGTGCGATCAGGTGTACCGAGGAAAACTTAACAGGTCCCGCTTTGAAAAGGATATTGCTCTCGCTTATCCACGGGAAGATCACTCCGAAAAACTTTCCGAAAGCCATCGCAACAGCAGCAATTGTACCTGTCTGTATTACAAGGAAAAACGTCCAGCCATAGAGGAATCCGAGCAGAGGGCTGTAGGCTTCCCTCAGATAGACATATGTCCCTCCGGCTTTCGGCATCATACAGGCGAGTTCACCGAAGCTCAGTGCACCCATTACTGTCATGAAACCTGTTATCAGCCATGCAACGAGCAACCATCCGGGTGAGCCCAGGGTTCGTGACATGTCTGCACTGACGATAAAAATACCTGATCCGATCATTGACCCGATGACGATGGCCGAGGAGTCGACGAGGTTCAGGCTTTTCCTGAATGCCGGCTGGCTTGTTTCTGACATAGTTCTAATATGAAGTCTGAAAGTCTAAAAGTCTGAAAGTCAAATGTCTAATGTCTCACAACCCACTGCTCCATGCTCCCTGCCCCTGTGCTCCTTGCTCTTGCCTCCTGCACAGTCTGTCTCCTCTCCGCCGGCTGGCGGACCACAGGGCATTTTCCTTACGCTCAGCCCTCTACTGCCTACTGCCTATTGCCTACTGCCTTATCTACGCATCAATCTTCGCATACTTTGCATGCTTCTCGATGAATTCCCTGCGTGGCGGAACCTCGTCGCCCATCAGCATCGAGAAGATATGATCCGCCTCGGCAGCACTGTCAATTGTAACCTGCCTTAGCGTGCGTGTCTCAGGATTCATTGTCGTGGACCACAGCTGTTCCGCGTTCATTTCCCCGAGACCTTTGTACCTCTGTACACCCACACTTGCATCCTTGCCCTGCCCCAGCTCCTTCACTGCAGCCACACGCTCCTCTTCAGTCCAGCAGTATGTTTCTGTCTTCCCTTTTTTAACGAGGTAAAGCGGAGGGGTTGCAATGTAGATATTCCCGTTCTGCACAAGCTCGTACATATATCTGAAGAAGAAAGTCATTATGAGCGTGGTGATGTGAGAACCGTCAACATCCGCATCGGTCATTATTATGACCTTGGCATACCGCAATCCTGTAGTATTCAGCGCCTTGCTGTCTTCTTCGGTACCTATATGCACTCCAAGTGCAGTAAACATGTTCTTTATCTCTTCGTTTTCGTAGATCTTATGCTGCATGGCTTTCTCCACGTTCAGGATCTTGCCCCTGAGGGGAAGTATGGCCTGGAAACGGCGGTCCCTGCCCTGTTTGGCAGTACCACCTGCAGAGTCTCCCTCAACCAGAAAGATTTCGGAAACAGCCGGATCACGGTCAGCACAGTCAGCCAGCTTGCCAGGAAGACCTGAACCGGAGAGTACGTTTTTCCTCTGTACCAGTTCACGCGCCTTGCGGGCCGCATGGCGTGCCGTGGCAGCCAGAATCACCTTCTGCACTATGGTCCTTGCATCCTTGGGGTTCTCCTCAAGATAATTTGACAGTGCTGTGCTGACAGCACTGTCGACGGCACCCATTACCTCTGAGTTGCCAAGCTTGGTCTTGGTCTGACCTTCAAACTGGGGCTCGGCCACCTTTACGGAAATGACAGCGGTAAGACCTTCACGAAAATCGTCACCGTTGATGTCGAATTTAAGCTTGGTAGTCATCCCGGAGTCTTCTGCGTATTTCTTCAGTGTGCGTGTGAGCCCCCTGCGGAAACCTGCCAGGTGTGTGCCTCCCTCGATCGTGTTAATATTATTCACATAGGAGTGCACATTTTCGGTAAAAGAATCATTGTACTGAAGTGCAAGCTCGACGGGAATTTCTCCCTTCTCTGAATTTATGTATATAACCTTGTCTATCAGCCTCTCACGGTTTCCGTCAAGAAACTCAACAAACTCCATAAGGCCCCTTTCTGAATAAAACTCCTCCCTTGCCGGATGGCTTCCGTCACCATTCTCCACCATCTCACGCCTGTCAGTGAGGGTAAGAAGGATGTTCTTATTGAGAAATGCAAGCTCGCGAAGCCTGGCTGCCAGTATTTCTGACCTGAATTCGGTAACCTGGAAAATAGTATTGTCAGGATGGAATGTGACAATAGTGCCGCTTGTCTCAGCTTTCCCGATGGGTGTTACAGCTGTGACCGGCTTACCTTTCTCATAGGTCTGCGAATAAGCTGTTCCCATGCGGTGCACCTCCACTGTCAGCCTTGAAGAGAGGGCGTTAACACATGATACGCCAACACCGTGCAGTCCACCGGAAACCTTATAGGAGTCCTTGTCAAACTTGCCGCCTGCATGAAGCACTGTCATTACTACCTCCAGGGCAGAGCGCTGCTCCTTCTCGTGCAATTCTACCGGGATACCGCGCCCGTTATCGGTTACGGTGACCGAGTTATCTTCGTTTATTACGACTTCTATCTTATTGCAGTATCCTGCCAGTGCCTCATCAATCGAGTTATCAACTACCTCGTATACAAGATGATGCAGACCTCTTACCCCAACATCGCCGATGTACATGGCCGGACGTTTTCTGACCGCCTCTAATCCTTCAAGTACCTGAATACTGTCAGCTGAATACCCGCTGTTATCCTCACTCCTCTCTCTCAGATCTTCGTTACTCATTTTCTGGTAATTTTCTTTTAGATTTTCAATTGCTAAACAATTGATATTATGTTATTTATTAATTCATGCAAAGGTACAAAAAAACAGCGGTTTTACCTCATTCCGACAGGTAAAAATGACAAAAGAGATATGAACAAAATATCAGCTTTTTCAGGGTCAGAGACTGTAGGTAAAGCCTCCCAGTATTATAAAATTCTGCGACGGATAAAAGTTCCACTCGTAGTATCTTTTATAGGAAATATTATTTGCCTTCACCCAGAATGAAAGGACCGGTGAGTACCTGTATTCAGCGCCCACGTTAAGGTTCGGATGCACCGGCAATACAACGGATGATTCCGGCTCCCTGACCATGGCGTGACGCTTTCCAAGCACCGAAAGGGAAGCCGATGCAATTATCTTGTTCCTGAGATTGTATTTACCCTCCAGCGTGGCATCCCAGGCCGGTTTATGCCAGGCATAATCCTGACCTGACATCGAGTAACGGTAGTAGTTGCCAAGCAGTGAAACGGTTAGCTGACGGTTCAGGGGGTAAATGGTCTCCCCGTGTATTTTGAAAAGGTCACCATCATCATAAACCGGGAGAAAATAATTCCCTGCACCCACAGTGTCATTCATGAAAAGAAGCATGTCATCGAAAAGAGTGTAACTCACGTCCAGGGCATACGTTGCTGAAACATTCAGATTTCCGGCAATTCCTGCTGTGAGTCGCAGCTTATTGTCAGTGTTCCGCAGTGTAAAGAGTGTATCACCGGGCATCAGCCATGGATTCTCATAAACAGTGTTTTTTGCCTGGTTGTTACCGAGCGAACCGTCAATGGCAGCCCTGAACCGCAGAAATGAAGGAATTACCCTGAACGTAAAGGCAACATCGGGATAGAAGTACATGTATGCCTTAAGGTCTCCGCCTGTCAGAGGTTCGGTGTTTTCTCTTATGTCTGCTGCGGCAGTAAAACCGAAACGAAACCTCCATTCGTCATTCCCCTTCGTTATGTACGGAGAGAGTGAAATCAGGTTTCTTGACTTGCTGTCAATGAGATCAGAAAAGAAGTAAAGGTCATAATCCAATTCTGCCCCGCCGTAAAAGCCGAACATCTCTTTTCCGGCCCTGACACTCAGCCCCGGGTTATGCTGAAGACCGTCACCGACTCTCGAAAACAGGTTGTATTTCAAGGAAGCATCCCAGTTAAGATCACTTGAATCGGTCTCCATTGTGAAGTACCTGGCAGTGCCCGTGACATCAAAATAAAGAGACCTGATATCTTTCCGTGACGGATCGTACCCGGTAATGTCAGTGTCATACCCGTAAGCATACCTGTTCATCTGTCTGATATCGATGTCACTGTCAAAACGGCTTTTCCTGAAGTATTTCTTTCCGTATACTATCGCCTGGTTGTCCATGAATCCGGCAAATACGCGGTTGGCATCCTTAAGTGTAATTTTACCGGCAGAGGCGTAACTGCGTGTATATAAGCCTATGGCACCCTTCTTCGATCTTCCGTTTGATACGCTGACCTCGAGGAATGGTGAGAGCCATGTACCAAGGCCGAGACTTACATAACCCTTCTTAAGCTCCGGGAGTGGTTCCGGGGAGAGTGATGCAGCCTTTATTGGCGCCACCTTATACTCGGGAGTAAAACTTCCTTCAGTGAAGGAATAGGTGAATTCGGTTCTGACCTTTGCAGTGTCATCGACGGCAGGCAGTATTGCTCTCTTCGTTGCTTCCTGCAGTGTAGGCTTATACGGATTGTACAGCGTTACTGACCTTTTGAAAGTCTCATCCTGGGTTGTCTGGCCCAACACAGCCAGCGGAAGCAGGAGTGCCGCAAAAATTATATATGATCTCATTTTCATCACTGTTCCTTTTTATCTCCTGTTAATTACCTTGTAGCTCCGGATGTGTCTGAAGAATCTGCAGTTGCAGTCTCAGTATTGAGCTTGGAGAGCTTTGCCCGGGCTTCTTCGATTATTCCGTCATCCTTGACTGTATAATAGTCGATCAGGCTCTGGAGTGTTGCCTTGGCCTGGAAAGTATCACCCTTTTTTACGGAAATATCCGAAAGCAGGAGGAATACTTTTCCTGTCCAGTATGCGTGCGGCGAGTTCAAATCTATAAATGCATTTACAACCTTCTCTGCCTCGTCTGTTTTTCCATCGGCATAAAGAAGCTCTGCCACATGGTATTTCGATTCGGCCCCGAAGACGGTTCCCACTTCGTAACCTACCCTTGTGTAATCGTCAAGAGCCTCCGCATTGTTCCCGAGCGCCTGATTCGCCTTTGCTGTCAGGAATGTGGCTTCGCGGGCGAGTTCCTCGGTGAGCTTGTCTGACTCCAGAACCTTTTCAGCTGCCGCGATTGTCTTTTCGTAATCTTCTGTCCTGCGCGCCGACCTCATCATTCCAAGGTAAGAGAACATCTGGTTCTCTGGCGTTGAGGCCTCCTTACTCAGGTCTTCATACAACCTGTAAGCCCTGGCAAAGTCTCCCTTACCGATAGGTTATGGATGCAGCTCCAAAAAGCGACTGTTCCATAAACTGGTTATTGCCCACGCGTATGACACTCTCAAAAAGTTCAAGTGCTTCATCAACACTTCCGGCCCTGTTCAGACAGTCGGCAAGATAGAAACGGGCATTTGTAGCAAAGCTGCCTGAAGGGAAATCATTCAGGTAGCTCCTGAAAGTCTGAGTGGCTTTTTCACAGTTCCCCTTTACATACTGGTTCTCTCCTGCAACATAGGTCATCGAATCGCGCGTTGATGCCTCAACATCTCCGAAACCTTCAACTGTTTTCATATAGGCGAAGTATCCCTCTACATCATCCATATCAGTGTATGCATTACGCAGGCCTGTCACGGCGTTGCGTGCCTCGGGGGTGGAACGGTAGTTTTCCACAACCTTCCTGAACTGGCTTATCGCCCGCTGATTATCCCCTGCATTGTAATAGATGAGCCCAAGCTGTACCATGGCCGGCGGGACATACTGACTGTTACTGTACCAGGCAATCAGGTTATTGAAATCAGCCTCGCCTCTCTGCGGCTGCTCCAGCGCTACATATGCCCTTCCCCTTTCAAACAGGGCATTCGGTACGTACGCTGATTTCTTCATCTTTTCAATCAACTCTGTCAGGGTCGTTACCTTCCCTGCATTGTTATTGTTGAGACCCTGGGCAAACCCCTTCTGGAACATTGCATAATCGGCATCCAGCTTTGCATAGTCAATTACCTTGTCATAATATGTTATGGCATTCGGATAGTCGCCGGTAATGTAATAGCAGTCTGCAATCCTGTTCCGGGTGTCAGCAGCAATATCGGACCGGGTTGTCATATCAACCCTATTGTTAAAGTCGAGGAACAGCGGCAGCGCAGCCTTGTAGTCCTTGCTGTTGTAATAAATGTACCCAAGATTGTAGTCAATCAGATCCTGCTCGGCATCAGCACCTGCTCCGGGCAGCTGCCTGTATAATTCCCAGTCGTTCCGTGCCGCTTCCCAATTGCTCAGACGGTAATTGGATTCTCCCCGCCAGTACATCGCCCGCGCCCTGACAACCGGATCCATATCCTTGTATTTCAATGATTTGTCAAATGCTGTCACAGCATCTGCAAACTGTTTGTTCCTGAAGAGCTCCAGGCCCCTGTAGAAGGCTACCTTCTGATAAGCTTCCTTAAGGGTGCCATCCTTAATGCTGATCCTGTCAAGGGAGTTCATGGCGGCCTGATAGTTCTTGAGCCTCATATATGCCGAGACGAGGTAGTTATATGCCTCTGTAATATGACCCGATCCAGGATAAGTCTCTATGTAGTTGTGCAGTGCTTCGATGCCCTCTCCGAACGGAGAATAGGAGTTTTCATATGCCAGCTTTGCGAAATTGAAAAGCGATTCTTCCTGTACTGTCTTGTCAAAACTCATCCCCGACGATGCCGAATATGCAAGCTGAGCCCGCTTCTTGTCTGCTGTCTTCAGATAACTTGAACCCAGCATGTAATATGCATTTTGAGTTAGTATGTCACTTTTACCCACAACCTCTGTAAAGAGCTTGATGGCCTTCGTATAATCTTCAGTCTGATAGTAGGAGTATGCAAGTTCATACTTGTCATTCCGGTCGCTCAGCCTGGTATTCTGAGTAAATTTTTCAAGGTACGGGATCGCTTCACTGTAATTTCCCTTCTGGAAATGTGCATCGCCGATAAAGCGGTAAAGCTCTATCTCACGCATCTTGCCTGCCTGCTCAATAAGAGAAGGGCCCATCTCGAGAATGCCGTCATAATTCTTGTCGAGATAATATATCTGAACTATATAGAAGGGCACAACCGATCCGAATGTCTCATCACCTTTCAGTCTTTCAAAAGCTTCCAGGGCAGTTTTGTGGAAGCCGTTTTCATAAGCAATGCACGCATAATAGTAAAGTGCCGGCGAAGAATAGTCCGTATCTACATCCTTTAACTCCTCAAAAAGCATCATGGCTCTCTTCTTGATCGCCCTTGAGATAATGCGAATAACCAAGCTTGAAAAGATACTCCGGCAGACTTTTTCCGGTCAGCTGCAACCTGTCAGTCTGCTCAAGCCACTCAATGGCACCCGGATAATCACGCAGCTGGTAGCGGTACAGACCTGTTTCAAATCTTGCCTGGTTGAGAAGAGGACTCTCGGCATTGGAAGTGATAAAGCGCTGCATGCGGTACTCTGCATCAGGACTCATAAGCCGCATCGAAGAGAGAGCTGCATGATATTCAGCATCAGATCGTTGCTGGGTGTTTCCCGATTTATCAGCGGCAAGCCATTTGTCAAGCAGTTCCACAGCCGGGGCGTACTTGGCCTTGCTGTACATTTCGTAGCCTCTGTTCAAAAGCGACGAAAGCTCTTCTCCCGAAAATGACGACTGACCATTTATTGCGGAACCGGCAGTGAGGGCTCCGGCAATAAGGAAGATCATTATCTTTCTGTTCATAACTTTATCTTTTCATTGGCATTTATTAATGAAAATTCAGCCTGGAGTGCTGTCACCTCAGGTAAATATTTCATTAATAATAATTTGCACTCTCAAGTGTGTGCATTTTAATCAGCGGTAAAAATACAACTATATAACAGCTGCGAAATCGCTTTATTGTCCATTTTATCAACATCGCTGCCTCCGATTGTTAATTCTTTTCTTATTTTGCGACAAAAGTAAGTCCCATGAATGACAATGTGCCGCTGGATACAATAATCGAACTGAGGAGCTGCTCAATATTCCAGCAGGATCACCTGGTACTTGAAGACGTGAACCTGAAAGTCGAGAAGGGTGAATTCCTGTACCTTGTGGGCCGGGTTGGCAGCGGGAAGACATCTCTGATCCGCACCCTGAACGCCCAGATCCCCCTGACTGACGGCGAAGGATGGGTAGCAGGCTATGATCTCCGGAAGCTGAAGAAAAGAGACATTCCGGGACTCCGCCGCAAGCTGGGAATTGTGTTCCAGGATTTCCAGCTACTGACCGACAGGAGTGTCCGTGACAACCTGGAGTTTGCTCTGAGGGCTACGGGGTGGACAGTCAAAGGTGCCATCGCAGACAGGATCAACGAGGTTCTGGATAAGGTAGGACTTCAGACCAAAGGCTTTAAGATGCCGCATCAGCTTTCGGGAGGTGAACAGCAGAGAGTTGTAATAGCGAGGGCATTGCTGAATGACCCTGACATAATACTGGCGGATGAACCTACAGGCAATCTTGATCCGGAGACATCCGATGAAATTCACCGGCTGCTCAGAGGAATCAGTGACAACGGCCGTGCCGTGGTTATGTCAACACACAAACATTCCCTGATTAAGAAATACCCCGCAAGAACCCTCCGTTGTGAGAACGGAAAGATCTATGAAACAGGCGGTTCTGATGAGGTGATCGAGCTGTTGAAGTAATTCTTATTTCAGTAACCTTGCCGGCCACGGCAGGGTGTTCCGGTAGAGCCGGTAATATGCAGTTTTGGTGCCCCCGAATGATTTCATGAAAAGTGCGATTGAAGGCACAGAGGAACCGGCGAAGTCCAGAGTCTTGCCGCTGCCTGCATTTGCACTTATAATGCTGTCAATAACATGGTATGCCGTGCGGAGTTCCCTGCTTTTCCGGCTTCCGGCAGTAAAGAGAAGTGTAATGCGGTTCATGGTGTCTATGACGAAGATCCCCCATAGCAGCTTTCCTTTCGGTGACCGTACACCGAGAAGCTTTCCGATTCCTGCCGAAGTACAATAATCCATGAGCTGCTGCAGGCGGCGGTAGTTAACATCACGGATCACCCCCGCCCTTCTCCCGATATTGTTCCGGAATAGTGAGACCAGCTCATGCGGCCTGACATTATCAACAATCTCCTGCGAATACCTGTGAGCAATGTTAATGTTGCGCCTGCAGTCCGAATCGTAACTGAACCACAGGGAATCATAAGGCTCTCTGAGGCTGAGTTCATAATTTGTTCTTTCTGTCAGGGTGTAACCCTCCACCCGGGCTTCCTGTCCGACCGAGAGATCTATCAGCCTGAAAAATTCAGGCATGAATCCGAGAAATTCTTCAGCCTTGACCTGTTTGTCGCTGTCAGGTGTAAATGACCCCAGTTGCTGCATGAACAGCGGAGTCGCCACATAGCGGTAACCGTATTTCCGGAAAGCCGGTAAGGGGAAGAGCGAGTCATAGTCATCATCAACCAGTGCCTCCCAGTGTGGTGCCATAATATCGAGATACCATGACCACGCATAGGGTCTCACTCCGGGTATCACCGCCAGGCAACCGTCCCATTTTTTACGGTCGATCTCTTCATTCCGAAGGTATACAATCATGTTCGCTGTTTTGTCAACATCGCCTCGAAAACCGCCCGCCAGCCTTCCCAACCGTCACGTTCCGTCAAAGAGGTGTTATGCCACACCGAAACAAATAACCCTCCTGCCTTTCTGGTGGCAGAGATAAGTTCGGAAACAGTTTCTATGGAGTCTGCAACAGAAAGACTGAGGTATTTTTTCAGTGTGCCGTCCATCACCTGGAACGGGACTACTGTAATTCCGGTTACCCTGTCCTGTAAAAGATCATAAAATCTGAACGGCCGGGCTATCCCTGCCCTGAATCCCGGCTCATCGGCAAAACCCATGCTGTAGTCAGTTTTGAAACCCGCCTCCTCGTAAAGCCGGTATGTCTCAGGCATCCTGAGCAGCAGCCAGTGCTGCCTCACACGGTCGGGAGAGTGACCGGTTATTGTCCTGTAGCGTTCTGCCTCGGTATTCAATACCTTCAGCCTTCCTGATGAACGGTAGGAAGGATGCAGTCCCGAGCCGTAACCGGTATCGTATTTCCTGATTATATCGACATAATCATGATCCCTGTGAGAAGGATTATGGTCATTTTCACTGCGGTCGCCGGTAGGAAAAAAGAAGAGCAGGTCGCTTCCGTATCTGGCAGCTGTCTCTTCGATGTATTTGAAATTGTCATATGGGTCCTGCTCTTCCCCGGTCATTGTATGAAATCTCTCTGCCGGAGTCGCTGAATGGCCGGCAAAACCCTTTACAAATCCCCCTACAGTACGAAGGAATCCTCTGCTCCGGTATGCGAACGGCTGGTCAATATCGACTGTCAGCAGGGCGCTGTATTCATTGTGACGGATCGTGAGAACGGGGAAATACCTGATAAGTGCTGTTGCAAGAAAACGGGTCCAGATTTCGACCACTGGCAGCCTGAGAAACCCCTCGCGGCAGGCAAGTGAGGCTTTTCCCGGAAATCTCCCGTGAGAATCAGGCACAAAAGACTGGTACTCCTCATACCTGCTGAGCATATAGAATGCGGCAGAAAACAGATCGAAAGGAAAAGGTTCTTCCCCGGAGAAAAAAAGAACAGGCATTTCACCTATGCGGTGAACTTCAGGAACCGGTGATTCAACGCCTTTTGATGACAACAGCCCCGCAGGCTTTATTACAAAGTGACCCTTGACACTCTCGTCGGTATAGAGAATGGCAGGGTTCCCGCCTATTTTCCTCCTGTCAGTTGTCAGCTCAAAATCAAGTCCGAGAACTGTGTTGAAAATAATATCCGTTACATATGCCAGCCGGGGATAAATGACCGGGGAGTATATTTTGAGGACTTTTGTTCCCATAATGGCAAATTTAGATAATTAGCTGTCAGGCAGCAATATCTGAATCTTCTATTTATTAACATAATATCTTAAACAATTGAGTTAAATTTTCTAATTTTGTAAACAATTCAAAATTGCTTTAACTAAATAAAGTTCTGTTATGGGTAAAGGTGATAAAAAATCAAAAAGAGGTAAGATAATCAGAGGCTCATTCGGAGTACGCCGTAGCCGCAAGGCAAAACACGCTGCTCCTGCCGCCGCCCCGGTAAAGGTGGTAACAGAAAAACACAAAGCAGTAAAGGCAGCTGCAAAACCTGAAAAAGCAAAGATAGAGACCGTTGAAGCCGCAAAGGCAGAAGTAATGCCTGAAATCCATACCGAACCCAAAGTAGCAGCAAAAGCAAAACCAAAAGCACCAGTTAAGGCTAAGGCTGAGGCTGAGGTTAAGGTTGAGGCTAAGGTTGAGGCTAAGGTTGAGGCTAAGGCCGAGCCTAAAACGGCAGCAAAGACCGCTCCCAAAACGGTAAAAAAAGCGGCACCGAAAAAGAAAGAGTAGGACTCAGACTTTTACAACCAGATCCACATATTCAGCAGGGTCTACAGCAACCTCCAGAATCACTGAACTGTCAGAGAGCAGAGCCTCCCTGACAGCTTTTCTCATTTTGTCAGCACCTGAGACAGGCACGACTTTCGCTCCCAGGAAACTTTCAGAACCGAAAAGGGACCCGCTGTAAAGATTTACTCCGTAAGGATCAACACCTTTCCATCCCTCTTTAAGTCTGATCAGATTCAGTTCGCCGTCGGCGATCACTACTACGATAACCTTGATCCCGTACCTGCGGGCTGTCATCATTTCTCCTGCATTCATCATCATGCCTCCGTCACCTGTAATGCATACGACAGGGACATCCCTGCGGCACATTGCCGCCGCAATGGCAGCCGGAAGACCGAATCCCATTGAAGACCATCCGTTAGTCATAATAAGTTTACCCGGTTCCGAGGCATCCCATAGCTGACCCAGAAGATGGAGGTGTGATCCTACATCCGAGGTCACAACTGCATTGGCAGGAAGCTCTTCGCGTAAAATACGCAGGGCCGTAACAGGACCAAAGCCCTTTGACATGCCGGAGAGAGTGACTGCCATTTCACTCCGCAACTCAGCTGCAAGGGACACCATTCCCGGGGAACTTCTGAGCGGTTCCAGTATCCCGAACCATTTTTCAGCAGGGGAAACTATCCGGAGAGTGCCCCTGCCCGGAATATCGCTCATCACGGTGTCAAAATGTACCAGCGGCACATCGGGCATCCATGACTCATAGTTATATTCCACAGGGTCATACCCTATTCCTATTACAAGGTCAGCCTCCCTGATCAGCCTCTGAAGCCTGTCGCTCATTGCGTGAAACAGGACTCCGGCATAACAGGGATTGTCATCTGACACAATTCCTTTGGCCATCGGGGTTACAACAACGGGCACGCTGTGAGTTCCAAGAAAGGCTGTAAGCTCTTTTCCAAGACCGTGCCTCACTGCTGTCAGTCCCAGTGCCAGCAAAGGTCTGCGGGACGAGGCGATCAGCACACGGACCTTTTCAGAGCTCATATCCTCTGCGGGTTCCGGTAACTTCTCCCTCCCTGTGGCCCTTTCATTGGCAGGCCTGCCGTGAATATCCGACGGCAACCCGATATGTACCGGCCCCGGATATTCGGCGTTGGCAATTGCAAGAGCCTCTTCCGTTACCGAGGATATGTTTTCTTCACTTAACCGGAATGTGGATTTAGTGAGAGGCCTGTAAAGAGCCTGGTGATCAATATTCATCTGCGCCGTCCGTTTCAGCCACTCATCCGGCATTTCTGAGGTCAGAGCCAGCAGAGGGGATCGGTCCAGCAGTGCCCCTCCCACCCCTGTAGAGAGATTGGTCGCGCCGGGACCGAAGGTACCATGGCATACACCTGTTACCCCGGTCAGCCTGGCAGTCACGTCAGCCATGACGGCTGCCGCCGATTCGTGGGATGTAAGAATGAACTCTATCCCCTTCTTCCTGAATGCCTCCATGTAAGGAATTGACGGTCCTCCGGGAATACCGAAGAACCTTCTGACACCGTGGTCCCTGAGTCTTGAAGCAAGATACTCTGCAATTGTCATTGTCTCCGCTGTGTTTTATTTCAGTTGTCCAAAAGTAGTCATTAGCTTAATAAATCGGAAAACAGCCGAAGAACATAAATTTAGTGTACTATTGACACGTAAAAATTTATTAACTATGTACCTGTAATTTAACAACCTGATTCCGTCATGAAGAACAAAGCCAGTCTTAAAACAATCCTCTCATTGCTTCTTGTATTCATCACAGTTAGCCTCGTTGCCCAGGTGACTGAGAAGGACTATGAACGTGCCACATCCCTTGACAGAAAGCTGTCAGGCAAAGTATTTCACAGTGACATCGCTCCTGTGTGGATAGGATCAACCCACCTGTTTCTTTACGAGAATCTGACTCCTGACGGCAGGGAGTATATAATCATTGATGCCGACAAAAAAACCCGCCGTCAGGCTTTTGACACGAAAAAAGTTGCAGCAGGCATGCTTAAGGCATGCGGGTGATACGCTGAAGGCTGACAATCTTCAGATCAGGAATATCAGGATGACTGATGACCTTAAGAAAATGACATTTGACTACGAAGGTACAACATACACCTGCGACCTGAAAAGCTACCTCATTACAAAAGGTGAAGCATCAAGGCGCCCTGCCCAGTTCGGAGCTGGCGGAACTGCCAACAGGTGGCCCTGGGGTTTTCAGAATGAGCTTGAAGGCCGCCCTGTAACATCGCCGGACAAAAAGATGACCGCATTCATCCGCGATTATAACGTGTGGATCAGAAATGAAACTGATAAAAAAGAGTCACAGCTGAGCTTTGACGGTGGAATCGGCAAATATTACTCAGCTTCAATAGTATGGTCTCCCGATTCAAAGAAACTCATGGCAAGTAAGATTCAGCCGGCTGAGAAGCACATGATCTCCTACATTGAATCGTCACCAGCTGACCAGGTCCAGCCCAAATATTACACATACGAATATCCGAAACCGGGGGATGCAGTTCCGCAGACCTATCCCCAGGTTTTTGACGTTACAGCGCGCAAACAAATCACAGTTGACGAGTCACCAATTCTCAACCAGTATGATGTCAGCAATTTCAGGTGGGATACACTTGGAAAATCGCTGACTTTTGAATACAACAAGCGCGGACATCAGGTCTACAGGGTGATGAAAATTGATGCCGAAACAGGAAAAATGAGTGTAATAATTGATGAGCAGTCAGAGACATTCATCGACTACAGCGGGAAGAAATACCGTTATGATTTGCCGGCTACAGGAGAGATAATATGGGCTTCAGAGCGCGACGGATGGAATCACCTGTACCTTTACGACTCAGGTACCGGCAAGGTCAAAAACCAGATCACAAAGGGTAATTGGGTAGTAAGAAGGGTATCCTCTGTCGACAAAACAAAAAGAGAAATTATCTTCCAGGCCTCAGGGAAGGAACCCGGAGACCCCTACCTTATACACTATTACCGCATTAAATTTGACGGAACGGGACTTACCCACCTCACTCCCGGCGACGGAAACCATACAGTAGTATTCTCAGAGGATAACAAATATCTGACAGACATTTATTCGCGGGCCGATATGCCACCGGTTGCAGTCCTTCGTAACGGTGACAACGGTGCAGAAGTGATGACAATTGAGACAGCTGACATCACGGCTCTTAAAGAAACCGGCTGGCAGCCTGCTGAAGTCTTTACCGCAAAAGGACGTGACGGTGTGACAGATATATGGGGAATAATTGTAAGACCCCTGAATTTCGATCCATCAAAGAAATATCCGGTAATTGAGAATATCTATGCCGGTCCTCACGGCAGTTTTGTTCCGAAAACCTTCCGCCCCACATTCAGCAATATGAACTCACTTGCCGAACTGGGCTTCATTGTGGTTCAGATTGACGGTATGGGAACCTCCAACAGGTCAAAGGCGTTTCAGAATGTAGCCTGGAAGAATATCAAAGACGCTGGTTTTCCTGACCGTATTCTCTGGATGCAGGCTGCCGCTGCAAAGTATCCTTATATCGATATAACCAGGGTGGGTGTATACGGCACTTCTGCCGGCGGACAGAACTCGGCAGCTGCTCTGCTCTTTCAGCCTGATTTTTACGATGTGGCTGTTTCATCATGCGGTTGCCATGACAACAGAATGGACAAGATCTGGTGGAACGAGGCGTGGATGGGATGGCCAGTAGATCAGAGTTATATCGAGTCATCAAACGTCGAGAACGCCTGGAGGCTGAAAGGCAAGCTCCTGCTGATAAACGGTGAGATGGACAACAACGTCGATCCGGCATCGACAGTGCAGCTTGTGGATGCGCTTATAAAGGCCGGGAAAGATTTCGATTATCTGCTGGTACCCGGCATGCTTCACAGCAGTGGAGGAACCTACGGCGAAAGAAGAAGAATGGATTTCTTCGTCAAGCATTTGATTGGCGATTCGACTCCCGACTGGAATAAAAAGGACGTAACTAAAAAATAGCGATATTTGAAGACTGATTTTTTTTAAATGTCGAGTCGCCGTGTCAATACCATAGTGTGGGCAATAATTGCCTGCCTTCTCTGGTCAACAGCATATCCGTTCATAAAGATAGGGCTCGAATATTCAACACCGCTCCACTTCGCCGGCTCCCGTTTTATCCTGTCGGGCCTTATGATCTTGCCCTTTACTGTCAGGCCGAAGCTCTACATAAGAATGATCAGGGAAAACCTGAGGCTGGTGGTGTGGGTGACACTGATGCAAACTGTAATAAACTATGTACTGTTCTACCTCGGCATGGATCTCGTGCCGGGAGCCATCGGTGCGGTGATAGTCGGTGCACAGCCGTTTGTAACAGCCATCGTGTCAAGAATAATGATAAAGGAAGAGCGGTTTACTAGAGCAAAGGTTCTGACAATCTGCCTGGGACTTGCCGGTATCGTACTGGTGAGTCTTGGAAGGCAGGAATTTCATATCGGCGGCAAAATGGAGCTTGCCGGGATAGCCATGATCTTCATTGCAAACATCTCCACGGCCACAAGCAACGTCCTCATATCCAAAGATGGCAAGAAAATGAACCCGCTGGTGTTGAGCTCATTCTCAATCTTTTCTGGCGGCATGTTTATATTCGCACTCTCATTCTTTGTCGAGGATGTGCCGTCGAAACCCGACTTCCCTGTACGGTACTGGCTGGTTCTCATCTGGCTCGCGTTCATGTCAGCCTTCACATTCTCCAAATGGTACCAGCTCCTGCAGAGGCCCGAGGTAAAAGTTTCAGAACTGAACCTGTGGAAGTTTATAATTCCTGTTTTCGGAGCCATCCTGAGCTGGATTACTTGTGCCCGATGAAAATGCTGACTGGGTGACGATAGTCGGAATAGTCGTGATTTCTCTGTCTCTTATTTATTTCTTCGGGGTTACCGGAAGAAAAGAGAGAAAAGTGGAGGAAGTCCCCGCCGGCCCAATCGCAAAATAGCCGTTACATTCCGTTCAGTCTTCTTTAAACCAATGTGCAGATATCCCCATAAAAAGGATGAATGTCATGTTATGCCAGTAAGAGTAGGATTACCTTTAATGCGTTGAATTTATTGTCTAAACTAAAATTTATGAAAATGAGAAAGTCAATTATGTTTGTTGTCTTACTGGCTTCCGTTACAGTTGCACCTGTTCTTGGTCAGTTAACATTTAGTGTTTCGCCCGGCCTGAACCTGAACAGTGCAAATCTCGGGTACAAAGTAGGCAAAGTGGTTCCTTTTGTTGGTTTTCAGTATCTGAGCATCGGTTTTAACCTTACCGAAACAGGCACGGAATGGAATTCAGTTATCGACGGACCTGAAGCATTCAGTGAGGAGATGAAATTTGACGGAGCACTGATGATCCCTACCCTGGGTGTAAAATACTTCGTTAAGGAGAAAAATAAAATGAAGGCATACCTCGTCGCAAGTATTGCCAAACCCTTTGTAAGCGGAAAGATGGAATTCGATGGTGAGCCGGAAGATGAGTTCAGCGAGCAGTTGCAGAAAGTCTCTTTATGGGGTGGCGAGGCCGGATTCGGCATGGAGTACTTCTTTGATGAGAATTTCAGCATCGGCGGCGAGTTTGGTATCAGGTGCCTTACAGGTAAATATGTTGATGAATATACCGGCGACTATTACAACCCCAACACAGGTATGTATGTTGATGCCGATTTTACCGATGAGGTGAATATAACTATGAACCCGACATATACCAGGGTAGCTCTCAACTTTTACTTCTGAGAATATTATCCGATTACAATAATTAAAGATTGAGTTTCAGGAGCTGCCGGTGGCAGCTCTTGTTATTTGCGATTCGCGAATTGCCACTGCATTTTATGGAAAGTGAATCAGGAATTGCGAATTTTCCTCTATTTAACTCCGGAATGAGCAGCAATTTGGTGATTCATTTATCTTTATGTTATAAACTTAATTAACATGTCAGGTTTCCGCATAATCAACGTCTTCCTGCTGACTGTTTCAGTAATATCACTTAATGCCCAGTCATACGAACCGTTAAAGATCAATCCACCGCCTGTCATTGACGGCATCCTGAGTGAGAATGAGTGGCATGAATGCATGCCGGTGAATGAGTTTGTTACATTCATTCCTGATTTTGACAGGATTATGGAAAACCCCACTACTGCATGGATGTGTTATGACTCTGATAATCTGTATTTTGCATTCAAATGTTATGACAAAGAGCCTGATAAGATCAAGTCATCGGTGAATGCACGTGATAACATCAGGCCAGACGACTGGGTATGCATAAACCTTGACAGTTTCAACGATCAGCAATCGCTGTATGCTTTTTATGTTAATCCCGGAGGTATCCAGATGGACAGCAGGTTTTCTGCAGGGACGGAAGACTTCAGTGAAGACTTTGTCTGGTTCAGTGCAGGTTCCATTGACAATGACGGATACAGTGTCGAGATGCGCATTCCTCTCAAAAGTATCAGATTCAGCAACCGGGAACCTGTTGAGATGAGTATCTTTTTTGAAAGATTTGTGAGCCGCACCTCAGAGCATGCATCATGGCCAAGACTTGACCCGGCAAAAGGGTACGCATTCCTTTCACAAATGGCACCCCTGACAATAAGCGGCGTTAAACATTATTCGCTCTTTGAATTGTTGCCGGCCTTCACCTATGGGTACAGTAACACACAGAAGGATGGTAACCTGACAAAAGAGAACCGGGAACCAAAGCTGAGCCTTACTGCAAAATACGGAATTACATCACAGCTTATCCTTGATGCAACTATAAATCCTGATTTCAGTCAGATTGAATCTGATGCAGGCCAGGTTGATGTGAATCTCAGGTCCCAGCTCTACTATTCTGAAAAACGTCCTTTCTTCCTTGAGGGTAACGAAATTTTCAACATTGCAGGAGAGAGCAGCAGCGAGGTAGATCCGGTGATAGCCTTTATTCATACCCGCACAATCATTGACCCCCTTACAGGAACTAAACTGACAGGAAAGGCAGGTAAAAACAGCACACTGGGGGTACTGTATGCACTCGATCGTCTTCCCGGAGATGATTCAGGAAACAGATCATTTGCACATTTCCCGGTTGTAAGATTCAAACAGAAAATTGGAGGAGAGAATTACCTTGGATTCCTTCTGTCTGCCCGTGAGACAGAAGAAAGATTCAACCGGATCGCAGGTGTTGACGGGCAGATAAGAATTGACCGGGCAACAATGCTTGGATTCAATGGATTTCTATCGCAGACACGTGTGGACAAAGCTTCTGCCCCGGCTACAGGGCATACGGCTGCAATTGATATGAATCACGACTCAAGAAACCTGTCATGGTCACTTACTGCAAAAGAGGTGAATACAGAATTCGGAACAGACGCCGGTTTCATTACAAGAAACGGTGTTGGATATGTTGCCGGGAAATTCAAACCTAAATTCTATCCAAAGTCAGGGTTTGTCAGACGTATTGAAACAGAACTGCTGACAGCACAGACCCATGACTCCTTCTATGATATGTGGGAAACACTTAACCAGTTTTCCCTCCAGGCATATATGGGAAGGTCATCCACACTGCGGGTAAGATATGCCTTCTCAACCGAGATCTACCTTGGAGAGAGTTTTAAGACCGGGGGGCTGACACTCCTGGCATCCTCACAGATTACGAAGCGTTTCTATCTTGCAGCGCAGTACAGGAAAGTGAATGCAATATACTATTCATCTGAGCCATTTCAGGGTTATGCCAATAAGCTCACACTGAATATGAATTACAAACCAACGGAGAATCTTCACCTCGACGCTTCTTTTACTTATAATGACCTGATGAGGTCAGATGATGATACCAGGGTCTATGACTACCCGATCGGACGAGGCAAACTGACTTATCAGATAAATAAATACCTGTTTCTCAGGGCAATCACTGAATATAACGGGTACCACAACACACTCCTGACTGATTTCCTTGCATCATTTACCTATATACCCGGGACTGTCGCCTATCTTGGATATGGCTCCCTCTATGAAAAATTAAGATGGGACGGCGACATCTATGTCACTGATGAAAGGTATCTGGAAATGAAGAGAGGTTTCTTCTTCAAGTGCTCCTATCTGCTGAGATTCTGAGAAACGAACCTGCATTACCTACCACTCCGGCGGCCACTCTGACAGGTTCTTGAAGAAGAGCATATCCTTGTAATGGGGTTTTGTCTTCGCCTCTATTGCAAGCATCTGATCAGCCGTCAATGGTTTGAAGTGCCGTGCGATATCAATGTTTTCCTCAAGTTCGGCAATCTTGTCTATTCCTACGATTATTGTGCTCACCGGCAGCGTCATTACATATTCCATGGCTTCCTTCATCGAGATGATGCCCCCGTTTGAGAAAATCCGGTCACGGGCAGGAATTTTCATGCCCACTATCCCCAATTTCTTATTAACCGCATTGGGAAGGAATTTTTCAATGAAGGGATCGTGATGCTTGTCGGCGGCATTGATTGCCACAAGGACATTGTCAAAGGGGAACCTTTCAGACAGTGCGTTCAGCACATCAGGCCCCTCGTGACCGGTAAAACCGATGAACCTGATGATCTTCTCATCACGCGCTTTGATCATTGCTTTCAGTACTCCTCCTTCACCGGTGATCTTGTCAAGTGTTTCAATCTCAGGCGACCTGACATTATGAATCTGCCACAGGTCAAGGTGGTCAGTCTGGAGCTGCTTCAGGGATTTCTCAAGCAAACGCATCGAACCATCGTATGTGCGGTCGTGCGTCTTTGACGCAAGGAATACCTCATTGCGCCTGTATTTCATTACTTTCCCGATATTACGCTCACTCGTTCCCATGGCATTTTCCCTCGGCACATCCGGGGTAGCCCTGCCATATGCTGCCGCAGTATCTATGTAGTTAATGCCGAGATCGATAGCCCTGTTGATTATCGCTTCAGCAATATCTTCCCTGCCCGGTACCTCAACCGACGCCTGGCCCCCGAGGCTGAAAATACCCACCATATGACCGGTCCTGCCCAAAGGCCTCTTCGGAAGTTTGCCCTTTTTCAGGTCAAAAAGCGGTTCTCCAAACGCATCGGCATAAGGTGCCACGCCCACGAGGGCGGATAGCGCAATAAGTTTCTGCAGAAACTCTCGACGGGTGTTAATGCTTTTCTCTGACATGACTGTTTTTTTCTTAAAGATAAATCAACTTTCCTGAAGTAAGCAGTTCTGAATATTGTATAAATCATTTCCCTGGTTTGTGACCTGACTTTGCAGCCAGCGACTGAACGGTCTCATCTGATACGAGCCTGTTCATTGCTTCCCTTATAGGCGCATATCTCGAGTGAAGGGGACAGGGATTGTTTTCATCACAGAATTTAAGACCGAATGCACAACCTGTAAGTATGTCCCCGCCTTCTACCGCCACTATGACATCCTTTATCGGCAGCGAAGACCTTTCTCCGTCGAAAAAGAATCCTCCTCCCCTGCCTTTCACAGATCCGACAAATCCCTGCCTGACAAGCCGTTGAAGAATCTTGGCTGTAAAAAACGGAGGTGCGTCTATCTCCCGGGCTATCCTGGCAATACCGGCTCTCCTGCCCTGATTATTCTCAGCCTGGATGTAAACCAGGGCACGTAATGCATATTCAGTCTCCTTATTGAACATTTTATTCTTTTTACTCAACAAAAATACAAAATATTTGTTTAAGTTATAAAAAGACCTTTTTGTCTTATTATAAAGAATGATTATTATATTTGTATCAGTAAAAAAAAGACAATCATGAAAAAAGAAGAACTCCTAAAGGCAGCAATAGGCGATATAGTGACCAATGATTTCAGGGCTGCCGCACTGTTTAAAAAGGCAGGACTGGATTTCTGCTGCGGCGGGAAAAAGAGCCTCAGTGAAGCCTGCGGTGAAAAGAACCTGCCTGTTGACAGCCTTATCACTGAGATTCAGGAGCTTGAAAAACTGCCGGCCGACAGGACTCATAATTTCAGGGAGTGGGCTCCCTCCTTTCTCGCAGATTATATTGTCAATACGCATCACAAATATGTTCTCAGAACTCTGCCGGACCTTGTCTTCTATACGGCAAAAATCGCTGAAGTGCACGGTGAGAGGCATGCTGAACTTCGCGAAGTTGCAGACCTCTTTGCACAGATAAATAAGGAACTGTTGCAGCACCTCGGGAATGAGGAACAGGTTCTCTTCCCCGCATTAAAAAGGGTTCAGGAAAACGGTTCGGCAGAAGACAGAGAGGTGATCATTTCCGAAATATCCAGGATGACCGGTGAGCATGAATTTGCAGGAGGTACAATGGATAAGATAAATGAGTTGACGCGCGGTTATGTGATTCCCGGTGATGCATGCAATACCTATGCGGTCACCATGAAGCTTCTCGGCGAATTCGAGGATGACCTGCATATTCATGTACACCTTGAGAATAATATTCTATACCCCGCAGCTATGGAACTGGCAGAGGGAAGGAATTAAGAATTGAAAATCAGGAATTTAAAACTATATGAATATGATTTCGGCAACAAAGGACCTTGAAAATGATCACGTCCATATTCTCCGGCTTACTGACGTAATGGAGAAAATCACAAAGGCTAAAGCACCAGACATAGCTGACCTTGAAACTGTGGTTTATCTGATCAGGAACTATGCAGACGGATTTCACCACGCCAAGGAAGAAAAGATACTGTTCCCCTTCCTTTCTGAAAAAGGGTTCAGTCAGCAGCAGGGACCTGTGGCAGTAATGCTTTCAGAACATACCCAGGGGAGGAATTACACGCAGGGAATGGCAGACGGAATCGCCCGCTGCAAACAGGGTGACGCCTCAGGGCTTGGACAGGTTTTACTGAATATGACAGGTTATGTCAGCCTCCTGCGCAATCACATTGCCAAAGAGAATAACATCCTTTTCAGGATGGCAGACAAAGTACTGACAGATGAAAATAATGCCAGCTTGCTTAAAGAATATTCAGATGTAATTCCTCTTACCCGTAAGGGAGGTGGAATAACTGAGTACCTGAATGACATCGAACGGCTTGACAAAAAATACAGTTAAACCCTCATGTATAACTCCAAAACTAAAATTCTATGTCGACAAAAAAACTCTGGATTCATGCCTGCTTCCGGATAAAGTTGCAGAGAAGGTTCATTCCTTAAACGAGCCTTCGGCTTACAATTTCGACAAGCTCATCAGCTCCGAGTCTGACAGGATTGTTCTTGTTGTCGGTCTCTGAAGAAATTATCCTGATGTCGTTTTGATTAAGACCGATATTTCCTGAGTCCGGGCAATTCCAGGGCATCTGTCAGTTCATGCAGATAGCTTATAAATCCGTCGATATAATAATCCTCTGATCTGCCCCCTCCGTCAATAAATATTTTCCCGAGGGTTGCATACTTGACTAAGGCTTCTGATTCAGGAGACCCTTTTCTCAGTTCCCGGACATTTACCTCGTTTGCTACCGCCATCAGGGTCCCGCACACCAGCCCGTGTGGAATGTCGTGCAGCCCGCCAATTGTGCCAGCCAGTCCGTGAACTGTTCCAAGCCCGGCATTGGCAAGGCATATCCCCGAAGTGAGCGCTGCAAATGACATATCCGTTCTTGCTTCCAGGTCAGAACCGACGGCATAACTCCTGAGCAGTGACCGCTTTATTGACTTTAATCCCGCCAAAGCCAGAGCGTCAGTGTACACACTGGCTTTCACTGACAGAAATGACTCGATTAGCTGGGTGAAACAATCCATTCCACTGGCCGAAGTAATATCCCGGGGACACTCCAGGGTCAGTTCAGGATCAATCACTGCAATGTCAGGGACAAAATTATCATGTCTTAATGATCTCTTGAAGCCACTTATTCCGACACTTGATAAAACTGCATTCTTTGTTGCCTCGCTCCCTGTACCCGAGGTTGTCGGGATTGCGATAAATGGAATTTTTGTGCCCGGATGTTCCTCAGTACCTACCACTTCCAGATAATTCTTCACTGAATCCGGCATCTGCATCATTGCAGATATTGCTTTCCCGGCATCAACCACGCTGCCTCCCCCGATACTCACAACTGCAGCCGGACAAGCATCTCTGAGCCTGGTGACCGTCTCATCAATCAGGTCCGGAGAGGGCTCCCCACTGACGCTTACAATGTGATAGACAATGTCCCTGGCTCTGAGTGATTCCAGCAAGACTGAAGCATTCCCGGACTCGATGAAAGACTTCCTTCCAGTCACCAGTATTACTGATGAACCGTACCGGCTGATCAATCCGGGCAACAGGCTCCTCTTCCCGCAGCCGAAATAAATGAGAGGCAGTCTGGCAAACTGGAACGGACTTACCATTTTGAGACGTCTGAAGGTTCAATGACGTCGTACCTGACACCGTAACGTGTCTCAGCCATCATATCCCTGACCTTTTCACGCCACGCAATGTAATGAGATGTCTCCTTATGTTCTGCAACCGCCCCCTCCGAACGGAAAACCTCATATAGCATGAAGGTGTGAGGATCATCGACAGAACGGAGAATATCAAACCTGATATTTCCCGGTTCTTTCTGTGTTTCACGATGATTGATTACGGTTGCATCTGTGAAGTCCTGAAGTGCCTCAGGTTTCACCCTGATATGAACACATGTTACTACCATAGCGAAGCAAGTTTACATATTCACCTGCAAGCTACAAAAACCCGGCTGATCTGAAGTCCTATTCTGTCTTGATTGAATCTGCCGGATTCATTACAGACGCCTGGTAGGCTTTGTAACTTATTGTTGCAAAGGTAATCACAAGAGTCAGCAAACCTGCTATCAGGAACAGTGATATCCCCATGGGGGTCCTGTAAACATAATTTTCAAGCCAGTTGCTCATAAAGTACCAGGCCACAGGAAATGCAATTATGATTGCAATGACAACAAGTACCAGGAAGTCCACTGAGATCAACCTCAGAATGACACCCTCATTGGCACCGAATACTTTCCTTATACCTATCTCCTTTGTTCTCTGCTCCACCATGTAAGATGCCAGTCCGAAAAGACCAAGGCAGGCAATCAGAATCGCAAGGACAGTAAAAAGGGTAAATATCAGGCCTCTCTTTTCATCAGCCTCGAACTGCCTGTTAAATCTTTCCGCAAGGAAAGTATAGTTATAGGGCTGATCCGGAAAGATTTCCTTCCAGCTGGCCTCAATATGGCTGAGGGTCTGCTCAATGTTATTATCACTTATTTTGACATATACTACGGGAAGACCCAGACTCGGTCTGTAAGCCAGGAGCAATGATTCAATTTCATTATACATACCCGTCTGGTGATAATCCTTCATTACCCCTATTACCCTTGCCCTCAGGAAATTACCGCCTCCAAGCTCGACCTTTTTTCCGATCGGTTCGGTCCAACCCATCCGTTTTACGAATGTCTCATTGACTACCACGCCTGTCATTGTATCGGCGGGCATGTCAGCCTGGAACTCACGGCCGTCCTGCATCCTTATGCCAAGTGTTTCCACAAAATCCTCATCCACAATGGTGAAGTTAACGCCTCTCTGAGCCATTCCCTGGTCTGTTTCGACATCGAAAAGTACTTTTCCGGAACCCTCTCCCACCGGCGTGTTGGTGGCACCGACGGAAACCACTCCCGGATTAGCCAACAGAAGGTCTTTCAGGACCTTATATTTCCGTAACATCCCGTCGTTAAACTGCAGCGTAACCACGTTCTTCTGGTCAAATCCCTGGTCCTTGGTCTTAAGGTAATTCAGTTGCCTGAAGACTACAAGTGTGCAAACAATCATTATTACTGAGACAGTAAACTGTATGACCACCAGTATCTTGCGAAAAATGCTTCCTGCAGTTCCCTGAGTAATCTCGCCCTTTAAAACTGTCACAGGACTGAATCTTGAAAGGAAGAATGCAGGATAGCTGCCGCCGAAAATTCCGACTATCAGGATGACTGCGAAGAGGGTGACAAGCACTACAGGACTGTAGACAACGTGCATGTCAAATGATTTGCCTGCCAGAAGGTTAAACTTCGGGATGAGAACAATAAGCAGTATGATACTAAATATCAGAGATATAAGAGTAAAGACAGTTGATTCTGACAGAAACTGCACAATCAGGGGGCCGCGCCTTGACCCCACCACTTTCCGCAGGCCTACCTCGCGGGCACGCCGTGTTGAACGGGCAGTGGCAAGGTTCATGTAATTCATGGCCGCAATTAGTATCAGAAATATTGCGACAATTGCAAAAATATAGACGTAAGTGATGCTGCCTGTCGGCACAGGCTCACCGGGATTGGTTGAATAGAGATGTATCCTGGTTATGGGTTCGAGAATATATTCGATTTTTATGTTCAGAGCTCCGAAAATTGGCTCCATATAGGCCTTATACATCTCCTGCATCTTGGTCTCGAATGCCTTCACATCTGTTCCCTCCGGAAAAAGGAGGTAAGTAAACACCCCGAAGTTTCCCCATGATCCTATCTGTTCGGGGAGGTTGTTCCTTGAGGCCAAAGCATCAAAGGTGAAGTGAGAATTTGACGGGATATCCTCAATTACCCCCGTTACCTCATAGGTGGTGTTGCCTGACGTAAGCGTCTTGCCTATCGGGTCACCGTTGCCGTAATACCTGGTCGCAATTTTCTCGGTCAGTACAATTTTGTTCGGCTCCGTAAGAGCGCTCCTCACATCTCCCTTCAGAATCTTCCATGTAAAAATATCGAAGAGCGCTGAATCAGCATAGAAGAAGTTTTCCTCGTTGAACTCCTTGTCCTCGTATTTGTAAAGTGCCCTTGGCATATTTATGAACCTGGCATATGCTTCCACCTCAGGATAATCCTGGGCCACCTGCGGGCCAAAGGGTATCTGGGCTACAATCCAGGTAAACTGATCATCCGTCTCAGTGATTTTCGATGAGACCCGGTAAATCCGGTCAGCCTTTTCATGGTACCGGTCATAACTGATCTCGTCAGAGACATAAATTACAAGGAAAAGTGCACTCGTTATGCCGAGGGTAAGGCCCAGAATATTCAGCACACTGTACCCGGGGTGCTTCACAATATGCCTTACAGCCGTTTTAAGAAGATTCCTGAACATATGCAAAATGTATTTATGGTAAATTCAGAGTTAGGAGGAATAAATTTATACTATTATTTAAAATCAGGCATTGATTTTTCAGGTTGCTCTGTTAAAGACGCGAATTTTATTTGTTTGCTGCAAAAATGAGGAAGGATTTTCTTTTGCTGCCAAAACTGAGACACAGTCTCACTGGCAGCACACGGCAGCTTCTCCCCGGATGTCCCATTTTTTTACACCTGCTGTCTGTTTTTTTGACACTCCACAAAACTGCCATTTTCATATATGCCTGTATATATGTTACTTAATGTAACGGCATAGACTTTGGTATACCCGGAACAAAATCATGTGCCGGAAATGAAAAAACCTATTATCGTTATGCTGCTGCTGATAGCCGGATTCACCTGTAAGGTCACAGCCCAGGAAATTAAATGGACTCTTGAGGACTGCATTGAATATGCCCTTGAGAACAACATCGGATTACACCGGCAGGCACTGCAAACTGAAACAGCTGAAATCAACTTTCTGAAGGCAAGGATGGACATTCTTCCGGATCTCAATTTCGGGTCAGATGCACGTGTGGGCTTCGGAAGGTCAATAGACCCTGTCACCAACCTCATTACATTCAAGCAAAACCTGAGCAATTCCTATTCACTGAATACAAATATTCTTGTCTTCAACGGCTTCGCAACCATGAATACGTTGTCTGCCAATAAGTTTATGGTTAAAGCGGGACTGGAAGCGGAGAAAGTTGCAAGAAACACTCTTGTTGTTCAGATTATGGGCCAGTATTACCAGGTTCTCTATGCAAAAGGGCTTGAAGAGGCTGCAAGGATGCAACTGGATATTTCGGAAAGGCAGCTTTTCAGAATCAGCAAGATGGTGGAGACCGGCAAAGAGGCGGTTGCACGCCAGTATGAGATTGAAAGTCAGGTCTCGGGAGACCGGTTGACATTTACAATTGCACGTAACTCGGCCAGCCAGGCTGTTACAGTGTTGAAACAGATGCTCCAGCTTGAGCCTGGGACTGCATTTGACATCCTGCTTCCTGACCTGGGGAGAATCCTGATTACTGACTCAGGTTTTGATACAGACAGTATTTATGCGCTTGCAGCAGAAGTGCTGCCTCGTCTAAAGGCTATCGAATATGAGCTCAGGGCAAGTGCAAAACAGGTGGCCGCCGCCAGGGGTACTCTTGCCCCGAACCTGTCAGTCGGAGGGGCTATATATACCGGATATTACAAGGTAATAGGCGAAGATGCAACAGACCAGGCATCTTTCCGGAACCAGATGAAGAACAATAACAGTCAGGCACTTTACCTTTCCCTTAACGTACCGATCTTTAATAATTATTCTGCAGGCAGGAATATCAGGCTGGCAAAGGTCAGGAAGGCTGATACGGAACTCAGGCTTGAACTCGAAAGAAATAACCTGTATACTCAGATTGAGGACGCCTGCCTTAATTATAACAGGGGAAAGGAAGAATACCTGGCTGCCGAGGCCAACCTGACATTCAATAAAAAATCGTTCAGTGCCGTTGAAAAGAAATTTGAATCGGGACTGGTGGACGTTACTGATTATTCGGCTGCCAAGACGACACTTTTTTCTGCTGAAACTGAAGCCCTGAGAACAAAACTGCAGCTCCTCATCCGAAAACTGACGATTCAGTTTTACTCGACAGGTGAATATAGTACTGATCTAAACAATTAATCTCAAATAAATATAACCCGATGGATACCCCAGTTGAAAGAATGGATAAACCTATTGCAAGGAAGAAGGGACTGCAAAAAAAGCATATAGGATATATTGCTGCCGGAGCAGCATTTCTTGTGCTCATCTATATGGCATTTTTTGCTGACCGTACCTCCACCTATAAGGTCGAAAGGGACAAGCTTATTATCGGAACGGTAACAGAGGACCAGTTCAATGACTATATCACCGTCCCCGGCACCGTGGAACCCATAAGCACAATATTCCTTGATGCCCAGGAGGGAGGACGTGTCGAGGAGATTCTTATCGAAGAAGGCTCGATGGTCAGCAAGGGAGACATAATCCTTAGACTTTCCAATCCTGATCTGTATCTGAATATACTTGACAGCGAAGCCCAGCTTGCCGAAAAAGAGAACTTCCTCAGAAATACGCAGATTGCAATGGAGCAGGACCGGTTGCAGATAAAGCGTGAGCTGCTGAACCTGAAATACGATATCGAGAGAAAAGAGAGAAACTATCAGCAGAATGTTGCTCTGATGAAAGACAGCCTCATTTCCCGCGAAGAATTCACAAGGTCAAAAGAAGATGTCGAAATGGCCCGGCAGTCGAGGGAGTTATTCAGGGAGCGACAGAAGCAGGACTCAATTTTCCGCTCTGTACAGGTTGATAACATGATAAATAACCTTGAAAACATGCGCCGGAACCTGGCACTCGTGAGACAAAGGGTTGAGAACCTGAATGTTAGGGCTACTGTTGACGGTCAATTGGGGCTTCTGGTCCCGGAAATCGGACAGTCGATCTCGCGCGGCGCAAATATGGGACAGATCAATGTACTCACCTCGTTCAAGGTCACAGCTCAGATTGACGAGCATTATATCGACAGGGTCAGGACACAGCTGACAGCCAAACTTGACAGACAGGGAAGTGAATTCGACCTGGTGGTAAGAAGAGTCTATCCTGAAGTGCGTAACGGCACATTCGAAATAGATATGACCTTCAGTGACAGTATCCCGGATAATATCAGGACCGGACAGACTTATTACATCAGCCTGCAGCTGGGTCAACCTAAAATCTCGCTGCTGGTGCCTGTTGGCGGTTTCTTCCAGGAGACCGGCGGACAGTGGATTTTCGTTCTGGATCCCACTGAGTCATTTGCTACCAGAAGGACCATTTCAATCGGGAGAAAAAACCCAAGGTACTATGAAGTACTTGACGGACTGCAGCCTGGTGAAAAAGTGATTATTTCTGGTTATGAGACATTCGGAAATAATGAAAAACTGATTTTAAAGAAGAGTAATTAACATAAATTGTAGAGTCATGATCAAAACAAATGATTTAACCAAGATCTTCCGGACCGAAGAGGTTGAAACAACGGCACTTAACAAAGTGAACCTGCATGTAAAAGAGGGCGAATATGTAGCAATCATGGGACCATCCGGATGCGGCAAGTCTACCCTGCTTAACATACTTGGGCTGCTTGACAACCCATCATCAGGGAGCTACATCTTTAACGGAACCGAGGTTGCCAATTTAAAAGAGCGCGACAGGACCATCTTTCGTAAGGGAAACATTGGCTTTGTCTTCCAGAGCTTTAACCTCATTGACGAACTGAATGTCTATGAGAACGTCGAATTACCGCTAATCTATCTGAAAATGAAACCGGCGGAGAGAAGAAAGAAAGTTGAAGATGCCCTTGAAAGAATGAAAATCGGACACCGTGCAAAACATTTTCCGCAGCAACTCTCAGGAGGGCAGCAGCAGAGGGTTGCAATTGCCAGGGCAGTTGTAGCGAATCCGAAACTGATCCTTGCTGACGAACCAACGGGTAATCTTGACTCAAAAAACGGTATTGAGGTGATTAATCTCCTGACCGAGCTCAACAAGGAAGGTACAACAATAATCATGGTGACACACTCTGACAGGGATGCAAGTTATGCTCACCGGATAGTTAATCTCTTTGACGGACAGGTTGTTGCTGAAAAAAATCAATAACACTTATTTCTGTAACGACTGAATCAAAAGGAGGCGCCGCAATGGCGCCTCCTTTTACAATGTTAATAAGCTGTCCCGTGTGAATCCTGCTGATATTATAAGACATGAATAACCGGCTAATTGTTACTATTTTTATTCTTCGGAAACAATACAGGAAAAATGAGAACAATAGGGATGGTGGGCGGTACGGGGTGGATCTCCAGCGCCGAATATTACAGAATAATCAATGAGGAAACCAACAGAAGGCTTGGCGGGCTTGATTTTGCCCGGTGCATTCTGTTCTCGGTCAATTATGGTGAGATAGATGCATTCAACAGGAAAAACAACAGGGAGGGTGTCTATAAGCTCATCCTTGACGCATCATTAAAACTGGTCGGATCAGGGGCTGACTGTATTGTGCTGTGTGCCAATACACTTCATCAGTTCGTTGAGAGACTTGAAAAAGAAGTTCATATTCCCGTGATTCATATCGCTGAGGCAACTGCAGGGGAGTTAATACGAAGTAATATGAAGAAAATCGGACTGCTGGGTACAAAGCAGACGATGGAAATGGATTTCTATAAAGCAATCCTGAGGAAACTAATGATATAGATGTGGTCTGATTCCGGAGTTAAGTGACAGGGATTTCATTCAGGACACAATTTCGGATGAGCTGCTGAAGGGAGTATTTTCCGATAAGTCAAGGTTACGGTTAGTTGAAATATGTAATGATCTGAATAAAAGGGGCGCTGAGGGTATCGTAATGGGATGCACTGAAATTCCATTGCTCCTGAGGCAGGAGAATGTCTCTGTTCCGCTCTTTGACACGCTGACCATACACGCCATGGCAGCTGTCGATTTTGCACTTTCTCCCGGGTAACCCGGATAGCCGGACTATTGTTCAGCAAACGAAAAATGCATCTGCACCATGACCCACTGCCCTTTTCTCTTTTCGAGCACTCCGGTCCATCGTGTATTCATCCAGCTTGCCGGCTGTCCTTTCCACTCATTGATATCATCAAGAATGCAGTAGAACCAGGCGACGTCCCCTCTTTCCGAAAAATTTACTGTGAGGTCGCGGATATCATACCTTACTGCCCTGAAATCATTGTTACCCCAGAAGACCTCGTTCTCTCTGAACTGAGAGAACCCTCGGATAACCCCGGGTCCCGGATCTACCTCCAGGTAATTTGAATCATTTGCAATGGTTCTGTAAAGAAGGTCAAAGTCCTTATTCTTTGCCCAGCCAATGGAATTGTGAATAGCTGACCTTACCAGGTCCGCGTCAGATGACTTTTCCTGACCATTGGATCCCTCTTTGTTACAGAAGGTGAGAAACTGACTGATAAGGATCAAAGCCAGGCCCAAACCGTATGTTTTCATCTTGTTGTAAAGTGTCTGACGGGTAATCCCCAGCTTACCGGCCACCGTGGTAATATTACCGTATTTTCTGAGGCTTTCTGCAATCGCCCTCTTCTCCATCTCCGCAAGAGTCACCTCTGAATGAAGATGTCTTGCGGGTGCGGAGCTGAAGACAAAGTCAGAAGGTTTCAGCACATCGGAATCACTCATTATGACTGCCTTCTCAATTGTATGCTGAAGCTCCCTCACATTGCCTGGCCAGTCGTGGTTGGCAAGTTTCTCCAGGGCAGGAGTGCTGATCTTCATGCGGCCTTTTCCGTATCTCTCGATGTTGACTCTCAGGAAATGATTGGCAAGTATCGGGATGTCATCCACCCTGTCGCGAAGCGGGGGTACCTCTATCATGATCGTGTTGATCCGGTACAGCAGGTCTTCGCGAAACCGGCCTTCACTCACCATCTGTGACAGGTCGCAGTTTGTTGCACATATCAGCCTGATATTTAGAGGTATCTGCTTGTTTGACCCTACCCTGATTATATACCTGTTCTGAAGGACGCTCAACAGCTTGGCCTGTGACCGCAGGGAGAGGTTGCCGATCTCATCAAGGAACATCGTTCCGTTCTGTGCAGCTTCAAACTTTCCTTTGCGGTCCTCACTGGCATCTGTAAAAGCACCCTTAACGTGACCGAATAACTCCCCTTCAAAGAGTGTCTCAGTGAGTGACCCGATGTCAACACTTACCATCAGCTCCCCGGCCCGCTTCGAGAGTTTGTGTATCTCCCTGGCGACAAGCTCCTTTCCGGTCCCGTTTTCCCCGGTGATGAGAACATTGGCGTCAGTACCCGCAACTTTATTTACAATGTTCATAACATTGATCATAGTTGGTGAGGCCCCCTGGACTATCTTTTCACCACCGCTGTTGATCACGTCCTTCAGCTGCCGGTTATCCTTTTTCAAATTGCTGGCTTCAAGTCGTGAAGCCCTTAGCCTCAAGGCAGTATTAACTGTTGCAAGCAGCCTGCTTTTGTCCCAGGGTTTCAGAATATAATCCACGGCTCCCTCTTTTATGGCCTTCACTGCCAGGTCGACATCAGCTGAAGCTGTCACGATAACCACACTGATATTGCTGTCATGTCTGAATATCTCCCTCATCCAGTAAAGTCCCTCGTTGCCGTTATGAACCGCAGCCCTGAAGTTCATATCGAGCACAATGACATCAATTTCGCCCTGACCTAATAGCGAGGGAATTCTGTTCGGATCCGTGGTGGTCACGACCTTCTCAAACTCCTTCCTCATGATAAGTTCAAGTGCTTTCAATTCACCTGTGTCCTCATCAACTATAAGTATGGTCCCGCTGTTCATTCCGGATTTTTTATTAAAAGACGGAATAAATTTCTGATTGTGTCAAAATAATAGACATTTTTTTAAATACTGTCTCCTGACTCCTATTCACTTCTTAGATTTTCTGCCGGGTTGACCGAGGCAGTCCTGTGAACGATCAGGATAATAGTCAAAAGAGTCAGGGCAAGAGTAATCACAGGTGGTAAGATGAAGTTCCATACTGAAATCTCCATTCTGACCTCGAATGTCTTCAGCCACTCCGTAAACCAGTACCAGCAAACAGGAATTGCAATTATAAATGAGACAGCAGTGATCATTATAAACTCTTTGGAAAAAAGCATGATAATCCCTGACAGATCTGATCCGATAACCCTGCGGATGGTTATCTCCTTTACCTTCTGAAGCATCATGAAGGATGTCAGTCCGAATATTCCCAGGCATGTTACAATTATGGCCAGCAATGCAAAGATGCCGAAGACAGATCCCAGAAGTTTCTCATCCCTGAATTGCTGCTCATAATAATCCTTAAGGAAGAAATAGTCAAAAGGATTGTCAGGGAAGAACTCACTGAACTTCTTTTCAGCATACTCAAGTACCTGCTTTTCATTCCCCGGCCGGTATTTCATCATGAAAAATCCTCTTACATCCCGTCCGTGTGGCATAAAACGGTATATATGAGGTTCAAAAGCCTCCTTCGGGGATTGCTGACGGTAATCCTGTACCACCCCTGCAATTGAATAGATATTATCCCAGTAATTCACCTTCTGATTAACGGCCTCCTCAGGCGTCTCAAAGCCCATCCAGCGGGTGGCCGTCTCATTCAGGATAAGAGAAGATGAATCAGAGTATGATCTGTCGAAGTTTCTTCCGGCAATAATTTTAGCTTCCAGAAGACCGAGATAGTCGTAATCTATCCCGATGATCTGATAGTTCTTGCTCTGATCGGAACCCACTCTGAAAATACCACCTGCATCCCATAATATCTGCCGTCCCGGCACTTCAGTACCGACACTGAATTTCAAAACGGTCCCGTTCTTCAGCAACTCCTCCCTGAAAGTCAGCAGTGTGCTCCCAAATGCTGCATCTCTCACCCTCGGAGCCCTCACTGCCAGAACCTCCGAAATACTGATCCCTTTATCCAGGTTCTTCAGAAACTTTACCTGCCTGAAAACCAGAAGTGTACAGGTGATCAGGATCACTGCCATTACAAGCTGAAAGGTGACCAGGACCTTCCTTATCAGTATCCCGCTTTTTGAGTTGATATACTTACCTCTAAGGACTTGAGATGTTGAAAAAGAGGTCAGAACAAAGACAGGGTATGTTCCGGAGAGTATGACACTGGTAAAAAACAGTATTGCTGACGTTAACCAGAACCACCCCTCGTTCCAGAGTACATATTCGTCTGTCATTCCGGTAAACCGGCAGAAAGCCGGCAATAATACTATTATAAGAGCCAGTGAAACTGCAAAGGCAGCAATGTTTACCAGTATGGTTTCAGCAAAAAACTGTTTCATCAGCTGTGATCTGCCGGCTCCTGCTACCTTACTCAGGCCTACTTCCATAGCCCTGGTCAGTGACCGTGCTGTTGTAATATTGATATAGTTGACCCATGCAATAATAAGTATGAAAAAAGCAATGATGCTCAGAAAGACTACAGTGTCATGATTTCCGTTCACCTTTATCTCCTGCATATATGCAGAATTCAGATGTATGTCGGTAATGGGCTGGACCTTGAGATCCAGGGTAAGCTTATAAAACCTCAGGACCTCTCCGAAGTCACTTTCCACAAGGGCTTTCAGCTTCTCCTCAAAATCTGAAGGGGTTACGGAAGGGTTTAAAACAAAGTAAGTAAAGAACCCGGTATCTCCCCAGGAGCCCTCTATATCAGCTCCATAGTGTGTAAGGAGGTTAGGCCAGGAAAGCATAATATCGATCTCTATATGAGAATTATCCGGAAAATCCCGGAAAATCCCGGTAATAACAAAGCTCATTTCCCTGTCAACCGTAATAGTTTTACCCATCGGGTCTGTTTCGCCGAAGTATTTCACCGCATATGACTCGGAAATAAATGCACAGTTGGCATCCCTGATGCCAGTAACCGGATCACCGGTGATCATATCGATATCAAACACATCAAATATCTGCGGTTCTGCAAAATACATCCTTTCTTCATAAAACTTATTCTCCCCGAAAATGACTGTTGCCCGGTATCTGAAAAGTCGCGCAATACTCTCAACCTCAGGATACAGCTCCCTGATCCTGATGGCAGCGGGAGGACAGCATGAGGCAAACCTGACTGATTCGCCCTCGGCACTAGATCGTTCATACCTTAACCTGTATATCCTTTCACTGTTTTTATGGAATGTATCGAAACTCTGCTCGTATCTTACAAACATCAGGATCAGCAGAAAGGCCGTTATGCCTATTGCCAGACCGGCAATGTTAATGAATGAATAGAGTTTGTTTTTCAGGATATTCCTGATTGCGATCTTGAGAAAATACTTATGCATTGTTAAGAGTTTTGCAACAACCACAGTAAAATTACGTCTTTAATACAATTTAAGGCATGTAATTGCCGAACACCGAAAAACTGCTAATTGACAGAATTATGACAGTGAAACTGAACCCGAACGAAGTGGTTATCAAAGCAGGTGACACCAACCAGGTTATTGATAACAGTACCATTGACGGTAAGCTTATTGTAACAAACCAGCGTATATATTTCAAGACTGTCAGGGCTGACCATGAGAGACATAATTTTGAGATATTGTTTGACAACATTCTGGAAGTCATCTACTTCGGTCGTGGCTTCTTTTCAGCTCAGGGTATCAGGGTCGTTACGCGGGACGGAAATAATCATTCATTTCCTCTGAAAAAACGCGACGAATTCGGACAACTCATCAACAGTATGTATTAGGAGGGTCTGAGAGTCTGAGGGTCTCAAGGTCTCAAGGTCTGCAGGGTCTGAGGTCAGGTCTTTCGACTTTCAATCCGCCAGCTGTTCAGACCTTCAGACATTCGACTTTCAGACATTCAGACTTTTTATTCATACTTCAGTGACTGTGCAGGGTTTATCCTCGCAGCCCTGAGAATACGGTAACTGATTGTCAGCAGCGCCGTTGAGAGTGCAATGGCCAGGCCGGCAACAAAAGTAAACAGCCCGAGATCAATCCTGTAATAGAAATTTTCAAGCCACTTATCGGCTACGTAATAAATTAAGGGCCAGGCTATCAGGGCTGAAAGGGATACGAGAATTATGACTTCCCTCGAAATTACAACGTAAATTCCGGCCACGGTTGAACCCATTGCCTTTCTCACACCAATCTCCTTTGTTCTCTGTTCGACAGTGAAGGATGTAAGGCCAAACAGACCCAGGGCAGCGATGAATATTGCCAGGATTGAGAAAATGACTGCCATCTGTGCATTCTGTTTCTCCTGTATATACATATTCTCGAAATCCTCATCCAGAAAGTAGTACTGTAAAGGGTCGTTTCCGGTAAATTCTTTCCACAGATTTTCTATTTCAGTAATTGTTTCCGGGTAGTTCTGAGGAGAGAGTTTCACTGTCAGATAACCCCACAACTGGTCATCACCCTTGAAACAAAGTATGTAAGGCTGAATCGGATTTCGGAGCGACTCGTAGTTAAAATTCTTGACCACTCCAATCACCTGCAGATACTGTACTGAATTTTCATCGTTGGGTCTTATGAATCTCGTCTGGCTGAGATCCTTGATTTCGAATTCCCTGACTGCGCTTTCATTGACAATGCAGGCATCGCGGTCGGTGGTGTGTGACTCATCGAAGAATCTTCCTTCAGTGAGGGTCATTCCGTAAGTCGCGAGATAATCATAATCGACCCAGCTTGTCTGCATCAGGAAACTCTCATCCTTTCTTCCCTCAAGCATGTAACCGTTGTTATTATTGCTCCTGCCCGGCACCGCAGTGGAACTTGTAATATTTACCACGCCGGGGATCTCTCTGGCAGCTTCCTTGAACGCCTTCACTCTGGGACCCAGAGCCCCTGCCCTGTTGATGACAATCAGCTGTTCCTTGTTGAATCCAACATCCTTGTTCAGCATGTACCGGATCTGCCGGAACATCACCATAGTGCCAACTATTAACAGGATTGAAACCGTGAACTGAAAGACTACCATCACCCTTCTGAGGCGTCCGTTTTGCATGCTGTTCTTCACACTCCCCTTCAGCACCTCATAAGGATTGAAAGATGAAAGAAAGAGGGCAGGATAACTTCCGGAAAGCAAACCTACCACCACAGTGAACAATATCAGGACAGGTATTGTGTACCAGCTGGCAAGGAGCTTCAGTCCCAGGCTGGCGCCGAGAAGGTTATTGAAATATGGAAGCGTAACCTTTACGATAATCAGGGCTGTCACCATCGAGATAAAGGAGAGTATAAACGACTCAGCCAGAAACTGTGAAACAAGCATTCCTCGAGTTGAACCCGCAACCTTCTTTATACCAACCTCCTTCGCTCTTCTGGAAGCCTGGGCAGTGGAAAGGTTCATGAAATTAATTGCAGCGATAATCACTATCAGAATCGCGATGCTCCCGAATATTCTGAGGTACTTCGGATCACTTGCGTCTTTGAACTCCTGCTCGACTGAAGGATCCAGGTGAATGTCAGTCAGATTCTGCAAATAAAATCTGTATTTATTTCCCTGCGATTCAAAATCTGCAATTGTTATTCCCATATAACGCTGGAGCTCAGGGCCGACATATTTCACAAGCATTTCAGGGATCTTCTTATCCACCTCGGTATAACTGGTGTTGGGCTTCAGAAGAAGATAAGTACTGAAACTATTGCTCAGCCACATCGGATCATTTGACCTCGGGTTGGTCATGAATGAGGAGATCATATTGGCGCTGAAATGAGATTTTGCCGGGATGTCTCCAATCACACCCGATACAATGTACCGGACAGTGTCTGTTCCCATTTTAAGAGCCTTGTCAATAGGATCCTCATTCCCGAATATTTTTCTGGCAGTTGATTCACTGAGAATTATCCTCCTGGGTGCATTAAGCATTTTCAGGGGGTCACCCTTTATCACAGGAATTGTGAAGAAATTGAAAAACGATGAATCGGCCTCAATCCATCCTTCTTCGGTGAATGTCTGGCCATTATACTCAACAACAGTGGGTCCGCGACCGGTCATCCTTAGAAAGTCCTCAACCTCGGGAAACTCCCTTGCCATTGTCGGGCCGATTGGTGCAGCAGTAAATGCACCGGTTATCTCCTGTCCGCCTATTTTCCCGTTCAGGACAAGCCTGAATATCCGGTCTTTCTTTACATTGAACTTATCATATCCCGCTTCATTGATTACGAAAAGAGCTATCAGAATGCTGCAGGCAATGCCGATAGACAAGCCCAGAATATTGATGATTATGTATGCACGCTGTCTTTTGAAAGACCTTAAACTGTACTTGATAAGATTGTTAAACATTGCAATTTGTTTAAGTGAATTAATAATTATCATTCAACCTTAAGGGCTTTTGCCGGATTAATCCGTGATGCCTTAAATGCCTGGAAACTTACAGTCAGAAGGGCAATTAGCAGAGATACAACTGCAATACCGGCAAAGACGGAAAGCTTTAAATCAATCCTGTAGGCAAACTGCTTCAGCAGTTTATCAGCTATCAGCCATCCGGCAGGGAGAGAGATCAGTAACGAGATCAGAACAAGTATAAGATACTCCCCTGCCATTGTGAATATGATTTTCAGTGAATCAGCTCCCATAACTTTTCGGATACCTATCTCATTTGTCCTTCGTTCAGTTGAATAGGCTGATAATCCGTAGAGGCCCAGGGAGGCAATTATCAATGCAAGGATTGTGAAATATTTCAGCAGTCCCGTCAGCCTGGTCTGAGTCCTGAAAAGATTGTCATAATCCTCATCTATAAACGAATATTCAAGAGGAAATTCCGGGACCAGCTGGCTCCAGGTCTTCTCCAAAGATTTTATCGATTCGGCAGTCTTCCCGGGGGTAAGCCTGATCAGGATCACATCGAGGTAATTTGTGTCAGCCAGGGCAATAGCCATTGGTTCAATAGGCTGATCAGCGCCTTTGAAATGAAAATTCTTAAGGACTCCGACTATAGTTCCGTTCAAACCTATAAAACTGAATCTCTTACCAACCGGATCCCCGATATTCATGATTTTAACCACCTCTTCGTTGACAAGAAAATTACCGGAGGTGTCTCTTGCCATATCACCCGGGAAGTCTCTTGAAAAATCACGTCCTGAGACCAACCCGATCTCCATTGTTTCCACGTAATCATAATCAATCGCATTGATACCTATAAGTACTTGCTTTTCAGGGTCCTTCCCATCCCATCTCGCTCCCCCGGAGTTGCTTCCAAGCATAACCGGGTTCCCGCGCGAGGCAGTAACTCCCCGGATAAGTGACTCCTTTAACAGTTCCCGCTTAATTGAATAGTATTTCCCTTTCATATTCTGTGACATCGGAATAGCTACAAGATCCTCTTTATTGAATCCCAGATCCTTTGTCTGAAGGTACTTTAACTGCAGGAACATGAATATAGCTGTTACACCTATCAAAACTGAAAGTGTAAACTGTATTACCACCAGTACTTTCCTGAGCCTGCCGTTTCCTTTCCCGGCGAATCCGTCACCCTTGATAATTGAAACAGGTTTAAGGGAGGATAAATAAATGGCTGGATAGAACCCGGAGATGATCCCGGCAATTACGCCTACCGCAACAAAACTTAGAATAAACTTTGGCTGAAACAGGTCGGCCAGAACAAACTCCTTTCCCGATATATTATTGAATATCTGAAGTGATAGCCCAACAAGTATCAAAGCCAGTATCATTGAGAATAACACCAGTAGCAGAGACTCTGACATGAACTGAATCATCATAGTCTTCCGGTCTGCACCGGCAACCTTTTTGATGCCGATCTCCTTCGCCCTTGAAGAGGCTTTTGCAGTTGAAAGATTTATGAAGTTGAAACAGGCGATCAGAAGAACAAATACAGCAATAAGTGTGAAAACATAAATTGCGACCATGGGTCCGTTATTCTCTTCAAAACCGAATTGACCATGCAGGTGAATATCTAGCAAGGGGAACAGAAGAAATTTTGTTGTGGTCTCAGGGTTATATTCAAGCACTACATCAGTAAGTTTTTTATTGACCCCCGGTATGTCCGAACCCTTTTCAAGCTGAACGAATGTAAAAATTGAGTTACTTCCCCAGGAGTCGCTTATGGCTCCTATCTCTTTCATGAAAGAATATGGAATCACCCCCTCAAAAGTGAATATCGAGTTTTTGGGTATCTCCTTCATTACTCCGGTAACCATGAACTGGTATTTATTCTCGAGGGTAATTGACTGACCTACAGGATTATTTTTTCCGAAATACTTTTTTGCAAGTTTCTCTGAAAGCACAATTGAATAGGGAGAATTGAGAACTGTGGCCGGATCTCCCATAAGTAAAGGCAGTGTAAACATCTTAAAGAGACCGGAATCTGCTGCAACTATTGCTGATTCAAAAAATACATTTTCTTCCTTTCGAAAAAGGACCCTGGGCAGCCTGTTCAGGCGGGTTTGTTCGATTATCTCCGGTATCTTTTCCTTCCAGACAGGTCCGCTCGGATGAGGCGTTACAGTAACATGATATCGTGCGCCTGAATAAAACTGGTCTTCTTCTACCCTGAAAAGGGTTTCAGCATTTTTATTGAATTTTTCAAACGCCAGTTCATCCTGTATCCAGAGGACTATCAGGAGTGATGCTGCGAGACCGACTGCAAGGCCGGTGACATTTAAAAGGGTGAATACTTTATGTCTTGCAATGTTCCTGAATGTGATGCGGAGAAAATTCTTGATCATAGCCCGGGGGTTTTGGAGCAATCTAAAGACGATTAACATCAATTCCTGCTGCATGAACTGCCAAAATCATTTTCAAAAGCTGAATTAGCGGGCTTTTGCGACATGACAACCAATGTCAATTTAATGGACAGTAAAATCGATGAGTTCTGTCGAAGTCGGATTAAACGCGCTCCTTTTTGAAAACCCAGTGCCTCTGAAGCATATAATTGAAGATAATGGAAACGATAAGGTCAGTGATGACGCGGCTGATTTTGTAATCGATCTTCATAAAGGAGGTAAAAAACCAGGTGCCCGTAGTTTTAAGTACGATGCTGTTGATTACGACAAGACAAAATCTCAAAAGCTGCCTCCGTCCGGAGACCTGATACGGAACCTCTTTTGAACGGAAAGCCCAGTATCTGTTTATTGAAAAATTGACGACTGCACCAGCCAGGCCTCCTATTACTATTGACAGAATATAATGGACCCCGAAGAATTCGGTAATAGAAATCATGATCAGGTAATCGACAATCCCACCGATAAAGGAAGAAACCTGGGCCTTGCCAAATACAAAAAGTCTCTCAACCATTCTTCTCTGTCAGTTTATTTTCCTCTTTCGGTTTTATCGAGTTCATCAGCCTGATGCAGCAATTTCCGTGTCTCAATAATATTGACGATAAACAACAGAACACAGGCAAAAACACCGGCATATAGAATTGCATCCGTAAACAGGACCTCTGCCAGAAGTATTAAAGAAATTATTATTCGGACTTCTGTTGGTCCGAATACACCGGAATCAATTACATATTTCCCCGTGATTTTATATCTTAACAGGGCCGTGATCATGGCCCAGCCGTAAAATACGACAAATCCGAATCCAGCCAGATCCCAGTACCCGGTTGAATACACAAGGTATCCGAATCCGATCAGAATTGTTGTGAGCCAATCAACAGTCAGATCCAATGCGAAGCCATACCATTTTCTGGGCCTCTTGCGAAAGTATGCCAGTCTGCCGTCAAGTGAATCACCGAACCAGTTAATCGCAAAACCCGGCAAGGCAATCAATAGCCAGTTTTTATTCAAATATGCGGCCAAAATGAATCCTGACACCACAATCAGACTGCCTGCAAAACCCAGGAGAGTGAGCATATTTGAATTCATCCATGACGGAATCCGCTGAACCAGGTACGCCAGAGTCTTTTGTTCCAGGTTTTTAAGGAGGTTGGTCCTTGTCCTGTCTTTCGATATGATTTTCAGGACTTCTCCTGCTTCCTCAAAGAATTTGGGTTTCATTCGAAAATCGTTACAAGATTACATACAGACTTTAATTTTCAGCTTCCAATCCCCTCGACAGTTAAAAGGATTAAAGATAACAAACTTACTTCATTCCGTAATCATAATTTTTATTTGTATTAATGAGGGGGATATGATAAATTTCCGATTGGATTGACAGGAAGCAATCTGACAAAATGTTTCAGAAAAGAACATAATCATTAGTTGACCTTGAGTTTTGAAAGGAAAATAGTCGATGTAAAAGACGTCGCGAAACTGTCTCCTTTTTTCAGTACGTGGCCAGGACGACTGTGTGCTGAAGCGTTAATAAGACTGACATCGTATGACAGGGTTAACAGGCTCTATGAACACTCAATCAGTTTATCGGGAGCAGAGTTTACTGCAGGATGCCTGGATGAACTGGGGGTAGATTATCTTGTCGGAAATGCCGAGCGTCTAGTCCACCTGCCTGAGGGAGCCTTTATAAGCGTTTCGAATCATCCGTACGGAGGCCTCGACGGGGTCATGCTGATAGACCTGCTGGCAGGAATCCGTCCGGATTACAGGCTGATGGTCAACAAAATGATCTCCCGGGTGAAATCAATGAAAGACAACTTAATATCGGTTGCACCTGTCGACGATAACCATGAGCAGGATTCGGTAACCAATACCAGGGCACTTCGTGCAACCCTGAATCATTTGAACGGAGGTCATCCTGCAGGATTCTTTCCTTCCGGAGCAGTATCGGATTACAGTCTTAGCGACAGACGCATCCGGGACCGCGAATGGCAGGCGAACATCCTGCGTCTTATCCGCTTTGTTAAGGTTCCGATAGTTCCTGTTCGCTTTTTCGACAGCAACTCTCCGTTCTTCTACTTTCTGGGTGTTATAAACTGGAAAATCCGTTTATTGAGGATGCCCTCAGAACTCTTCAACAAAAGGAGCAGGAAAATCCGGGTCGGGATCGGTAACATTATTTCAGTTGAAGAGCAGAAAATGTTTGCCGATGCCGCAGCACTGGGAACATTTCTCAGGAAATCGGTCTATGACATGCCTCTGCCGGCACTCTTTTATACCCAGGTCTTCCCTGAACCTCACTTCACTTCAAGCACAATTATAGCCGAAGGGGGGATCTTCATAATCACAATGTTGTTCCTGATCTTGGCATCCCTGTAGACAGCAGGTTTTACTTCTTCAGGCCGCTCAAATGTGTTGTGGGAATTGATTTGCTGAGATGCAAGGATTCTGCCCGTAATATCCGAATACTCACCTCCCCTGAGGTCTATTTGCAGATTCACTTCCTTTACCGGATCAATGTTTACAAGCGAGATATGAACTATCCCGTTCCTGTCCTTTGATGCGGAGGCGCTCAGCGCGGGCAGTTCCCTTCCGTTCATTGAGTAGCTTCCGCAGTTGATATTCAGGGGCAGCATTGTGGCATCATGATGCACCTTATACATCTCGAAAACGTGATAGGTCGGTGTGAGGATCATTTTTTCCCCGTCTGTAATGATCAGTGATTGAAGGACATTAACAGTCTGGGCAATATTTGCCATCCGGATCCTTTCACAGCGGTCATTGAAATAATTAAGGGAAAGCCCTGCTACGATGGCATCGCGCATGGTGCTCTGCTGGAACAGGAAACCGGGATTGGTCCCCGGTTCAACATCCCACCAGGTTCCCCACTCATCGACAACCAGGGCGATTTTTCTTTCAGGGTCATACTTATCCATAATATTGATGTGCCGGTCAAGGGCAGTCTCAACTTTCAGGCAGCGCTCCAGTGTTTCGAAATACTCCTTCTCACCGAACTTTGTTGCAGAACCGTGATTTTCCCAGCTGGTTGTGTAATAGTGAAGCGAAATCCCCCACATCATACCGTGAGGCACATCACGCATCAGGGTTTCAGTCCAGTCATAATCCGTCGAACTTGCCCCGCCGGCAATCTTCAGAAGCCGGTTTTCTCCGTAATTGCGCGTGTAGGTGGCATATCGCCTGTACTGATCAGCATAAAAATCGGCGGTCATGTTGCCCCCGCATCCCCAGTTTTCGTTCCCCACTCCCCAGAACCTGACATTCCAGGCTTCTTCTCTTCCGTTCTGCCTGCGCAGGTCTGCCATGGGACTAACACCGTCAAAATTGATGTACTCAACCCACTTCGACATCTCCTCCACTGATCCGCTGCCAACATTACCGCAGATGTAAGGTTCAGCTCCGAGCTGTTCACACAGATCCAGAAATTCGTGCGTACCGAAGCTGTTGTCTTCGGTGACCCCGCCCCAGTGAGTGTTGACCATTTTGGGTCTTTTATCACGCGGTCCGATACCGTCAGTCCAGTGGTACTCATCGGCAAAACAACCGCCAGGCCACCGCAGATTCGGAATCTGAGTCTTTTTCAAAGCCTCCGTAATATCATTCCTGATACCACGTGTGTTGGGAACTGTTGAATTTTCCCCAACCCAGAATCCGCCGTAAATGCATCGTCCCAGGTGCTCCGAGAAATGACCGTAAATATGACGGCTTATAGTTGATGTTCCAAGGTCAGTGTTGATAATAATGCCAGCCTGTGCAGGTTCCGATTTCTGCTGGGCAGCGGCAGTTGACAGAACAGCAGAAAGGAGCAAAACTCCCCCGGTAATTAATTCGTTACGTGCCATCTTACTTCGTTAGGTTTAATAAACCAGTGTCTGAATCGAGTGCGGCCCGATGCCGATCTTTGCTTCAGAAGTATCTACAATCAGATTATAGGTTATGGGCTGATCACCCTGGTTCATTACAACTGTTACCATTTTACCGTCTTCATTTCTAAAGGAAACACTCAGCAATTGGCTTCTGCTTGAGGTGGTGTTTACTCTCTTTGCGTTCGGACGTATAAATTTTGAAAAATGACCCAGGTAATAATAAGCCGGAGTATAAATTAACTGACCTGTCCGGGTGTCAGCATGAACAGGAGCAAAACAGAAATTGCCTACGTGGTTCGGTCCCCCTGTTTCGTCAAGGAGAATGTTCCAGTCCAGCCAGCCGGCAGCCCCGGCATTGAAGTCATTTATAATTGAACGTCCGTACACCTCGCCGTTTGCCCAGTCATTTATCTTTTCAGGTGTAAAAGGTCCGTTGCATCCTTCAGTAAACAAAATGTTCTTTGCCGGATATGCTTCCTTCACTTTCGCAACATTGCCGAACATTGGATCACTGCCGGTCCACGTCTCGTACCAGTGAAAGCCGATACCCCAGGCGTATTTCGAAGCAACTGAATCGTTAAAAATTGTACTGGCCCTGTGATTAATCATATCACGGTTATGATCCCATACAATTATTTTTTTATCCCCATGGCCACTTTTCTCCATTACAGGCCCCAGGTAATTCTTCAAAAAGTCTCTCTCTTCTTCTGCAGTGTAGATGCATGATTCCCATGTCTGTACAGCCATGGGCTCATTCTGTACTGAAATACCCCATACAGGGATTCCCTCCTTTTCGTATGCTTCAATAAACTTTGTGTAGTATGTGGCCCATGCGGTGTAATACTCCGGAAGTAATTTCCCCCCGTGAAGCATGTCATTGTTGTCTTTCATGAATGCAGGGGGGCTCCAGGGACTTGCGAACAACAGGAGCCTGTTACCGGCAGCTTCAATAGCCAGTTTTATTAAAGGAATGCGAAAAGCCTTATCGTGCTCTATACTGAATGTTTTCAGATCTTTATCACCTTCGGCAACGTACGTGTATGAACCGCTGCTGAAATCACAGCTGTGTATATTGGTGCGTGCCATTGTGTAGCCTATCCCTTCGGTTTTATCATAATATGCTTTTACCAGTTCCTTTTGTTTGTCCTCAGGCAATCTGGCAAATGTCTCGGCGCTGGCATCAGTAATTGCACCTCCGATTCCCAGGAGTGTCTGGAATGTTACGGCGGGATTCACAAAAACAGAAATTTCAGTTTCAGGCGGCTGGACTGCAGCCGTAAAATCCAGTTTATTTGTTTCTGAAATTCTCTGGTCAGTCCCGATAGCTGTGGAATATACGGTAACGCTCTTAAATTCAGATGATATCGCCTTAACGGGAGGCTGAGGTTTTTCATTAAGACATGACACGAAAACTGGCAGGATTGCGAGGAGGATCGCGTGGTTTGTTCCTTTCATTTTATTTTCAGTTATGAGGTTAAGCCTTTGTTCAGGGTAAAGTTACGGATTTTTGGTTCCAGTCATTCACGGCCCTGCCTATCGCTTCAAGATTCGGCACCTTCATTTCCTCATATTCCCTTGATATCACTATGCCGCCAGCCTCTGCCTCCAGCGCTTTAATTGTGGCCCGGTAAACTGTTTCGGGATCATCAGCCGGGCTGCCGGGAACATCGATGCCTATGCCGGCAAAAATCTTCGTTTTCCCGTTTGCAGAGGCTACGCTGCGCCTGGTTTCCCTGTAAACATAGTCGGGAGAGAAACCTTCGGACGACAGTTTATCAACACCTGGTTCAACATTCTTGTCATATCCGAAAAGATCATAATAGAGTTGCAGCGACTGCTCAAGTGATATTTCGCTTAAAATGGTCTTTTTGAACCGTTCGAGATACCACGAACGGATTCGCGGACCCAGCACCTCGTGGTAAAGTATCAGCTTGATATAGTCTGAATACGGAGCCATTTCCTCATAACTCATCTCTGCCCTGTAAACAATGTCCCAGCTCGATGGCTGATGGTCAACATGCCAGCCCACAACGGCGTCCGGCTTAATCAATTTAATTGAAGTGTACATTCCCTTCTGAATATCTTCCCTCGACTGTCTGTAAAGATATTCCCACGATAGAATCTCTGGATAACGCATTATATGGCGTAGGAAGATCGTAAAGACTCCCTCAGGCGGTTTAGGGGCGTCAGTCATTAATTTCTGCACATACTCAAACAAAAGACGATACCCTTCCCTGGCTCTCCCGGGATCAATATTTGATGCCTTTCCGCGTTCGATACAGTGCTGGCAGAAACAACCCGGGGCATTATTATTCCATGGCAGAATGATATTCATCAATGGACCCATTCTTTCGGCTCCCCACTGGAATCCGTCAAGGTCATAACTGTTGAACATGTCAGTTACTGTTGCTTTCCAGAAGTTTGCATAATCGGGATTGCTCCAGCAGGCTGACCGGCCTGGATTACCGTAAGCGTCAACAGTGAGGACTTTATTAAAATTTTCAATATACAGACCGCTGCTTTCAAGTATCCTTGCAAAGACCTTCATACCCCTCGCGTCAGCCGGTTTTCTGATCTCACTGAAAAGATCCCTGCCGGCAAATTCCATGGATGGGTCTGTGGGTTTAATCCTCAGGGAGGTTTCCGAAAAATATTTATCATTGTGTGTCATCCAGACACCGGGTACCTTATTCCTGAGATCGCGCGGCACTGTCCCGTGGTCTTTTGCCAGGTCCCTCAGGGGCTTACCCAGAGTGCTGGTGTGAAATGCATGGCTATAGGGAAATACTGCGTTGACTCCGGCAGTACGCTGACAAAGATCGAGGCACTGCTCTATACCTTCATCAAGCATGGTATGAGGGCTCATCTGTATGCCGACGAAGGTTTTACCGGACTTTTTGCCTGCAGGTGTCACTCCTGATATCAGCGGATATGGTGATGCCCCAGATATCAGCGGATATGGTGACGCCCCCAGACTTATGTCTGCGGCAGCGCCGGCGGCAATAATTGCTCCCAGATTCTTAACGAATTTCCTTCTGTTGCTATGTGTCATAATATATGGTATTTAATGACTGAGGTCCCGCTAAAATAGCAAATCAGCGGCTGGATAACGATAATACATCGTTAAGATAAATTAAATGCTGACATTTGTAATTGATATTATTCATAACCAGCCACTCAGCACACCATGATTAATATTCCCAAAACCGATAAAAAAAGAATTGTTATTGCCGGATGCGGATTTGCCGGACTGACCCTTGCCAAAAAACTTAAAAACAGAGGCTACCAGGTTATTATACTCGACAAACATAATTATCACCAGTTTCCTCCCCTCTTTTATCAGGTAGCATCTGCCGGTCTGGAAGAGAGCTCCATTCTTTTTCCGCTTCGAAAGATTTTCCAGAATTACGAGGATTTTCATATCCGGAAAGTTGAGATCACCTCAGTAGACTGCGACAAAAACCAGCTTTTAACATCAGCCGGAGTCATTGAATATGATTACCTGGTTTTGTGCCACGGTGCCACAAATGCATATTTTGGTTCAGCACAGATGCAGAGGCATTCCAGGGGAATGAAGACAATTGCCGAGGTACTTGATCTGAGGAATTCTCTTCTGATGAACTTTGAAAATGCACTGATAGCCGATGACAAAGATGAGCAGGAGATGCTACTGACGGTCGTGATAATCGGAGGTGGTCCGTCAGGGGTTGAAATAGCAGGAGCTCTGGCAGAAATGAACAGGTATGTCCTGCCGAAGGACTACCCTGAATTTAAAGAAATAAGGACAAAGATTTACCTTATCGAGGCTCTTGACAGGGTGCTGAGTTCAATGTCACTTAAATCGTCAGCCAAAGCCAGGATATTTCTCGAAAAAATGGGAGTCAGCGTACTGACAAATACAAAAGCTGCTGGCTGTGATGAGAAAACCGTTTTCCTGGATTCCGGAGAAAAAATACCGACAGGTATGATTATCTGGACAGCCGGCATAGCAGGCAACAAAATCGGAGGGTTAGGGAACGACTGTTACGCAAGAAACGGCAGGATTACCGTAGACAGGAACAGCAGGGTGTCAGGATATGAAAATGTTTTTGCCCTTGGGGATATTGCCCTGATGAAAGAGGAGAAATATCCCAACGGACATCCGCAGGTGGCGCAGGTGGCCATTCAGCAGGCCAAACAGCTGGCAGAGAATTTTGTCTGTCTTCAAAAAGGTCAATCGCTTAAAGAGTTCAGATACAGGGATCCAGGCACAATGGCTACTATCGGAAGACACCTTGCAGTAGTTGAGCTTCCTTATGCCCGTTTTCAGGGAATCTTTGCATGGTTTGTCTGGATGTTCATACATCTGATGAGCATCATCGGCGTAAAAAACAAGCTGATAATATTTATTGACTGGGCCTGGAAATACTTTACATATGATCAGTCGACCAGGTTAATACTGAGACCCAAAAGTCGGATAAATGATTGAAATCGCATTTTCCTGATGCCGGATTTCGGAAGTAGTATTTGGGAAAATGTCATAACCTTCTTCCGGTGTTAACGATAAAAACATCCATATTTTTCAATTGATCCCTTATACTGTAAAGTGTTTCAAGATTTACAACCCCGATCAGATAATTATAATTATTACTCGTAAAAGACTCTGAAACTTCCTCAAATTCAAATAATCTCCTGTCACTTTCATTCCTGTACCTCAGGTAGATTTCAAGTTTAAAGTTGCGCGTGTAATTGGAGACAGTGCCCTGCTGATACTTTTTATATTCATACCTGTAACCGTAGGAGCTTGCAGAGATGTCTGAGAGAACTGCACTTCCTGTGGCATGGCCTCCTGCACCCTTACCGCAGAAGAACTGCTTGTCGGCAAATGCTGCTTCGGTTATCACCCCGTTATATTCATTATCTACATTGTAAAGATATTTGTCGGATGAGATGAAACGTGGAAGCACATAGCTTGTAATTGTATCTTCCATTGTCTTTCCGACATAAGGAACAAGCTTTATCTTAAGGCCTTTCTCCTTTGCATACTTTATATCGAATGTGGAAATGCCGTTTATTCCGTAATTAAAGACCTCGTCGGGTTCAAGAAAAAGTCCGTAAGCATGGCCTGTAATTATGCAAAGTTTATATTTTGCATCCCAACCCTCTACATCCAGAGTCGGATCCGTTTCCGCAAAGCCTAATGCCTGAGCCTCGTTTAGTGCCGCGGAGTAATCCATCCCTTCGTTATACATTTTTGTAAGAATATAATTGGTAGTTCCATTGAGGATTCCCCGAAGCGAGTGAAGCAGTTCGTTGTCATAATACTCCTCAAGGTTCCTGATAATAGGAATACTTGCACCTGCTGAAGCTTCATATAAAAGTGATACATGGTGCTTCTCCTGCAGATCGACAAGTTCCCTGAAATGTTTTGCGACCATTACTTTATTGGCTGACACAACATTCTTCCCGCTCTTCATCGCATTTGTCACAATTTCAAAAGCATCCTCTGCATCATCAATCAGTTCAACAACCAGGTTAATGGAGGCATCATCAAGGATTTCATTTTTGTCGAAAGTGAAATTTGACAGTGGAATCCTTCTGCTTTTATTCCGGTCCTTGACGCATATCTTAACTATATCAGCCCTGAAACCACAACTGCTGTTAAGTACATCATGCAGCCCCTGACCAACACATCCATAACCGAATAAGCCTATTCTTAATTTTTCTCTTGTCATCTCCTTGTATTTAAAAAGTTTTTGCCCAGAATGTACTTACCACCTCAGTAAGTACTTCCGTTTCAATCAGGAAGCCATCATGCCCGTAAAATGAATCAATCTCCACATACTCAGAGTTGTTTACATTTAAAGCAATAAACTTCTGCTCATCCGGTGGAAAAAGAATATCCGATTTTATACCAACACACAAAACATCAGCTTCAATGGCTTTCAGGGCATTGCTGACGCCGCCTCTGTTTCTTCCTGTATTATGTGTATCCGCAAGGCATGTAAGACACCAGTAAGAGTAAGGGTTAAACCGATTTACAAGTTTATCTCCCTGGTATGCCTGGTATGAGGCTGCCTTGAAAGAAGCCAGTTTTTCGTCATCTTCCTCCGCCTGAGTCTTATTGTAAGCATAGGAAGTCCTGTAACTTAAAAGAGCTATAGATCTTGCAGCCTTTAGTCCTTTTTTGCCGCCGTCAGGATGAGATGAAGCGAATGTCTGATCAGCTTCCATGGCAAGTCGCATTGATTCATTGAAAGCCACTGCCCAGGGTGTCTGTTTTGCACCTGAGGCCACCAGGATAAGTCTTTGAATAAGCCCAGGAAACATTATTGCATATTCAAGTGCCTGGTAGCCTCCTATTGATGCACCGATAATTGAATGTATCCTGAGAATCCCAAGATGTTTCCTGAGTAACTCATGAACATTTACAAGATCCCTCACCGTTATCACCGGAAAATCTCTGAGCCATTGCTTTCCTGTTTCAGGATTTACGGATGCAGGTCCTGTGGTGCCGTAACATGATCCCAGGATATTGGCACACACAATAAAATATTTACTTGTGTCAAAAAGCAATCCTTCACCCACCATTCCCGGCCACCAGGTTTTAGCATCTGAATTGGCTGTCAGGGCATGGCATATCCAAATTACATTGTCTGAATCACTGTTTAGTTTCCCGTAAGTGTGGTAAGCAATTTCCAGTCCCGGGATTATGTCTCCGGTTTCCGTTTTAAAAGATTCTTTGATTTTCAGTGTCTTCATAAGATCTTTTTAAACGCCTGCTCAAAATCATAAATAATATCATCGATGTGCTCTATCCCAACGGAAACCCTGAACAGGCCGGGTTCTATTCCGGCTGATCTTAGCTCTTCAGCCGACAGTTGCGAATGAGTGGTCTCCGCAGGCTGAATGATAAGTGTCTTTGCATCACCCACATTGGCCAGATGGCTTACCAGTTCAAGATGTTCAACAAGCTTTTCAGCCTTTGATTTCTCTGCCCTCAGGACAAAGCTGAGAACCCCGCCGGCTCCCCGTGGTAAGTATTTATTTGCCAGACCATAATAAGGATTATCCGGAAGACCCGGATAATTGACCTTTTCCACTGCCGGCTGTGCCTTCAGCCATTTCGCAAGAGCCAGTGTATTCTGAGTATGTCTTTCCATTCTGAGCGAAAGAGTCTCCAATCCAAGAAGCATGAGAAAAGAGTTAAAGGGACTTATTGAAGGACCAATATCTCTTAATCCTTCTACGCGTGCCTTTACGATAAATGCTATGTTTCCCGAGGGCGATGATTGTGAGAACAGCTCCCCGAATACTAACCCGTGGTAACCTTCTGACGGTTCGGTGAAAACAGGGAATTTCCCGTTGTTCCAGTTGAATCTGCCGGCATCGACGATTACTCCACCTATGCTTGTGCCATGTCCGTTTATCCATTTTGTAGCTGACTCGGTAACTATGTCTGCCCCGAAATCAATCGGCCGGAACAGATAACCGCAGGCGCCAAAGGTGTTGTCCACTACCAGTGGAAGACCATTCTTTCCGGCAAGTTTTGCAAAAGCTTCAAAGTCCGGAATATCAAAGCCGGGATTGCCGATCGTCTCAAGATAAACTGCCTTTGTATTTTCGTCAATAAGCGCTTCGAAGGATTCAGGCTTAAGATCTTTTGCAAAGCGTGCTTCAATACCGAATTTGGGTAATGTGACTTTGAACTGATTGTAAGAACCTCCGTAAAGATATGGTGAACTCACAAAGTTGTCACCTTTGCTCATTATTGTTGACAGTGCAATAAACTGTGCTGCATGACCTGATGCAACTGCCAGTGCGGCGGCACCGCCCTCAAGCGCAGCCACCCGCTTTTCAAATACATCGGTTGTCGGATTCATTATCCGGGTATATATATTTCCCGGTTCAGAGAGGTTAAACAGGCTGGCAGCATGTTTCGCATTTTTAAATACGTATGATGATGTCTGGTACAATGGAACGGCTCTTGATAATGTCGTCTCATCAGGCTGATGCCCTGCGTGTACCTGGAGTGTCTCGAATTTTATGTCTCTCGTACTCATGGTATATATTATTAGAAATTAATATTAAACAGGTTTAACAAATAAGTATATCATACCGTTGTTTTAATGCGGTGATAACTTAAAAGGCGATAAGGTTCCGGATAAGGATCCCTAGCGGCACATGCACATAGGCATATGCAGAGTCGTCAGGTTTTTGTGAATTAAATGAATTGTGTCCATTTTTCCCGTTTCATTTTTATCATCTCCCGGCTTTCCGGGATTAGGTATTGGCACCGTTCTCCGCCATTTGACGGGTTGGTTGCCAGGGTTTCACAGAGCCTAATCTCTCCGCCCTTCTTTATAAAAATCAAACACTCTTTGGTTGTGGGAATATTTGATTTGTGACTGCAAATATAAAAATGATTTATAAAACCACAAAAAAGTTACTTTTCCATAAAGCTGGTTCCAGGGTAATCCAGGACAATTAAGGCACAAAACAAAAACACCCACACATCATCTGTGTAAGTGTTTCATTTTCAGGTAGCGAGAGGGAGGAATGATCTCCCGACCTCATGATTATGAATCATGCGCTCTAACCAACTGAGCTATCTCGCCATTCTGCCCCGGTAAGGCGGGGCGCCAAACGCGGGTGCAAATATAAATATTTTTTCATTTTACCCATCACGTTTTTTCTTTTCAGCTATTATTTTTATATTGCATCACAAGAACCAAAACGGCGAAATGAAATCCAGATTCGAAATTGAATATACATTGAATTCCCCCACACGCGTCCTTTTCGACCGCTTAAGCACCCCTGAAGGCCTTGCTGAATGGTTTGCCGATGACGTAAATGTCCGCGGAAATATCTTTACCTTCCTCTGGGACAAGTCAGAAGCTCACGCAAAACTCTCCCATCTTAAGGAAAACAAATCGGTGAGATTCGAATGGCTCGACTTTGCCGATACCGAGACTAACTTCTTTGAATTCAGACTCATTACCCACGAGCTCACCGGAGATACAGCCCTCATAATTACCGACCACGCAGAGGATGACGAAATAGAGGATTCGAAAGAACTCTGGAATCTGCAGATATCCAACCTGCGCAAGGTCCTGGGCCTTACTGAATAGGCTCCTCCCTTTGCATCTTTAGCAAAAATAGAGTACGTTTGCGTCACAGTTAAAGGAATGAAGAAAATCGATCTTTTCATGCTCAGATCGTTTATCGGACCATTGGTCCTGACATTCTTCATCGTACTGATAATCTTCGTCCTCCAGTTCCTCTGGATGTATGTCGACGAGCTCGCAGGCAAAGGCCTCGAGATTAAAGTCCTTGCCGAACTGCTCTTCCAGTTCTCCCTGACTTTCGTGCCTATCTCACTGCCCCTGGCCATACTGCTTGCCTCACTGATGACATTCGGTAACCTGGGTGAATTCATGGAACTTACAGCCCTTAAATCTTCAGGGATACCACTTCAGCGAATAATGCTTCCGCTCTTTTTCCTCATCGGATTCCTCTCTGTTGCCTCCTTCCTCTTCGCCGACTACATCCTGCCCCTGGCAAACCGCAGGGCCAGGACTCTGCTCTACGACATCAGGCGAAAACGCCCTGAACTGAATATCCAGGCCGGGACATTCTATAACGGCATCGACGGATTCAGCATCAAAATAACCGACAAGGATTCCGAAACCAACAGACTCGACAGGGTATATATCTATGACCACCGGAATGGATCAGGCAATAATTCGGTGATCTATGCCGACTCAGGATACATGGTTATCACTCCCGATGAAAGCGGAATGATCCTTAAACTCTATAACGGATATTCGTACAATGAGCTGGAGGAAAAGAACGTCCCCGCTGAAAAGAAAAAATATCCGTTCCGGCGCGACAGATTCAGCGAACAGACAATGGTCGTGGAACTTACCGGGTTCGCACTGAACCGTTCCGGCATCGATCTTTTCAGGTCGAACTACGCCATGCTTAATACCAGGCAACTGGGGTTCTTCATAGATTCACTGGGGGACCGTTTTACAATGCGTAGCGGAAGCTATTATACCGATTTCAGCAAAACAAAACTGTTTACAAACTTCTCTTATTCAGGGCTGCCCCGGCAGCCTGCTGAACCAGATTCCGGCACGGTTGCCACCGTAGAAAAATTCAACTGCAGGGCCATCTTCGATACACTCCCCCGGATGGAGAAAATGACTTCGGTAAACAGGGCACTGAACAGTGCGCGTGACGGGATCGCCTTCGTGTCAGAAAAAGGCGAATCTCTTACAAATGAGGCAAAAAACCTGAAAAAATACGAGGCTGAGCTTTACAAGAAATTCACTCTCCCCATTGCCTGCCTGGTATTTTTCTTTATCGGGGCGCCGCTGGGGGCTATTATCAGAAAAGGCGGCCTGGGAACCCCTGCTGTAATCTCCGTGCTTTTCTTCGTTGTCTACTATGTGATATCTCTCTCAGGGGAGAAATTCGCGAAAGAACTCCTTATCAGCGTGCCCCTGGGCATGTTCGCTTCAACAATAATACTTCTGCCGATCGGTATCTTCCTCACCTACAAGGCCACAACTGATGCGGCAATCATGAATGCAGAAACATATATCCTCTTCTTCCGGAAAATAGGTGCATTCTTTACGGGGATCAAAACACCCACGGGTAATGAAGATACTGATCCTGGCGTCTAAACCCCCGTGGCCGCCTCACGACGGGGGGGCCATTGCAACCCTGAGATGTATCGAAGGCCTGGCGCAGAACGGTGCTTCCGTTTCAGTTCTGGCAATGAGAACGCAAAAACACGGATCTTCAGACTCCGTAGCTCCGGGATCAGTCATCGCTCCTGAAAATTATCAGTCCGTAAGTATCGACACATCAGTAAAAGCGCTGAGCCTTATTTCGAACCTCCTTTTCTCGGATGCTCCCTATGACCTTGCCAGGTTCCGCTCTCCCGAATTTTCCGGGACCCTGCAAAAGACAATCAAAGAAGGCAGCTTCGACTTAATCCAGTGCGAAGGCCTGCTTTTCTCAGAATACCTTGAGGAGATTCGTGCCCTCACCTCAGCTCCTGTAGTCCTTAGGGCACACAATGTGGAACACCGCATCAGGGAAATGACAGCAAATCAGACTGACCGGATAATCGAAAGGATGTACCTTAAAAACCTCGCTGCAAGGTTAAAAAGAAGAGAAACCGATGCCGCAAACCGTTTTGATGCCGTTGTACCGATCAGTGGTCCGGATATGGAATGGTTCACTGCCGCAGCACCAGGCAAACCGATGATACTGATTGAATCAGGGGTGGATATTGAGACTGCACAGGAATATGTTGACACAGACAGCCGGCGGGTTGGATTTATCGGTTCACTCGACTGGCGCCCCAATGCGGAGGGACTCATATGGTTTCTCAGGCAGGTATGGCCCTATGTCTCCAAAAGGATGCCTGCAGCCTCCCTGCACATTGCCGGCAGAAATGCCCCTGAAAAGGTACGGAAGCAACTGACAGGAAGAAACGTATTCTTTGAAGGTGAGGTTCCTGATGCACGCTCTTTTACATCATCGATGAGCGTCATGATAGCGCCTCTGTTTGCCGGAAGCGGTATGCGAATAAAAATCCTGGAGGCGATGAGCCTTGGAAAAGCCGTGGTTGCAACACCTGTTGCTGCTGAAGGAATGCCTGTCACTGACCGCAGGGATATCATGATTGCATCAGATCAGTTCATGTTCAGTTCGGCACTCATAGAGTTACTGGGGAGGCCGGATCTGAGAGAACAAGTCTCTTCTGCCGCATACAGGCTGGTAAAGGAACGATTTGATAACAGTAAACTGACGCTGAAGCTCCTCAGTTTCTATAAAGAACTCATCCGTGGTCGCTGAAATAATTCTCTGGATTTCCGCTGCACTGCTTGCATACACCTACCTGGCATACCCTGCCCTTATGCATTTAATGGCTTCACACACCAGACATAAATACCCGGGTCCTCATCCTCAGACCCTCAGACCACAGACCCTCAGCCTCAGACCCTCAGACCTCAGACCTTCAGACCTCAGACCTCATCAGCTCTCAGACCTCAGCTCAGTCAGCGTCCTCATGCCGGTTCATAATGAAGAAAAGGTTTTGAGAAAAAAGATCCAGCTTCTGCTTGCGTCCGACTATCCGGCAGCTGGAGGGCTCTTTGAGATCATAATCGGGTCTGACGCCTCTGACGACGGGACTGACGAAATCATAAATGAATTTGCCCGGGCTGATGACCGCATCATTTTTTTCCGTGCTGAAGAGAGAACCGGTAAATCCGGGATGCTCAACATCCTCGCATCCAAAGCCAAAGGTGAGATTCTGATTATTACCGATGCAAACGTGATGCCTTCTGTTCAGACCGTCAGGCTGCTGGCTGAAGGGTTCCCGGAGCCGGAGACAGGTCTCTGCGATGCCTCAGTAACACCTTCGGACTCAGATGGAGAGGGAATTACATTCCAGGAAAACTTTTACAGCAGGTTCGAATCAGGGCTCAAGCGGGCTGAGGGAGAGGCCTGGGGAACAATGACCGGACCCTATGGTGGTTTCTATGCTGTCCGCAGAAGCATCTTTCCTGTTTTACCCCGCAACCTGCTGGTAGATGATCTGTACGTCGGGCTAACTGTCCTGAAAAATGGTTTCTCAGCTTTTAATATTCCCGAAGCTACTGTCACCGAGGATACCTCTCCGGGCATTTCCGGTCAGTTCCGCCGAAGGGTGAGGATCGCTGCCGGATCATTCCAGAATCTTTTTCACTTCGGACCTTTCCCGGGGAAATACGCACGCGCGTCTTTCTGTTTCTTTTCACACAAGGTCCTGCGCTGGTTTTCACCGCTTCTGCTTGCTATCGTTTTTATGACAACAGTCATTCTTTCAGCCCATTCTGTTTTGTATTTTTGTCTGTTCTCCATACAGTTAATTTTCATACTTTTGCCGGCAATTGATATGGTGCTATACAGTACCGGCAAGACCCTGACACCGCTGCGTTTCGCCACCCAGTTCCTGATGATGAACGCAGCACTGGCGGCAGGATTTGTGAAATCACTGAAGGGGATAGAAAAAGGCATATGGGAGCCTACCAAACGTGTTTGAAATGACTGAAAGCTCACGACTGAATACTATAAACGAAGCCATTGATGAAATAAGGGAGGGCAGGGTTATCATTGTGGTTGATGATGAGGACAGGGAGAATGAGGGCGACTTTATCTGCGCTGCCGAGCTGATTACCCCCGAGATTGTAAATTTCATGGCTACACACGGCAGGGGTCTGATCTGCGTGCCGCTTCCCGAAGAAAGATGCGATGAGCTTGAGCTGGATATGATGGTCGGCCATAATACCTCCCTTCATGAAACACAGTTCACCGTTTCAGTCGATCTGCTGAGTCCTCAGACATCTACAGGCATCTCGGCACGTGACAGGGCCATGACTATCAAGGCCCTGGTCGATCCGAAAACCACACCTGCACAGCTTGGCCGACCCGGTCATATCTTCCCCCTGAAGGGACGCTCCAAAGGCGTTCTCCGCAGGGCCGGACATACTGAAGCTGCCGTTGACCTGACCCGGCTGGCAGGTCTGCGCCCCGGAGGGGCACTGGTTGAAATCATGAACGAAGACGGCTCCATGGCACGTCTGCCCGATCTAATGGAAATCTCGAAGAAATTCGGTCTGAAGATCGTTGCAATCAGGGACCTTATCAGATACAGACTGGGCATTGAATCGATAGTTGAAAAAGGCGAACAGGTCAAACTGCCGACTGAATTCGGTGACTTTGAGTTCATTCCATTCAGACAGATTAGCAACGGACTCGAGCACGCAGCACTTGTTAAAGGTACCTGGACCAAGGATGAACCTGTCCTGGTGAGGGTTCACTCATCATGCTTCACAGGTGATATATTCGGGTCAAAACGGTGCGACTGCGGACCACAGCTTCACAAGGCCATGCAGATGGTTGACGAAGCCGGCAAGGGTGCTATTGTATATCTGAGCCAGGAAGGACGTGGCATTGGCCTTATCAATAAAATCAGGACCTACAAGCTTCAGGAACAGGGGAGAGATACTGTTCAGGCAAACATTGAACTCGGATTCCGGGAAGATGAACGCGACTATGGAATAGGCGCCAGCATAATGCGCGAGATAGGGCTTGGAAAGATCAGGCTCATTTCAAACAACCCGGTGAAAAGAGCCGGCCTCGAAGGCTACGGTATATCAATTGTCGAGGCAATTCCCCTCATCATGGAACCAAACAGGTACAACTCATTTTATCTTGAGACAAAAGCAAATAAAATGGGTCACAACCTGATCTCCTACAAGACGCCAAAAAAAGGCGAGGATGACTGATGCCGCCCCAAGGATAATATTTATGGGTACGCCGGAGTTTGCCGTTGCCAGCCTCCGCGCTCTTTCAGACAAAGGTTATGATATAGCCGCAGTTGTAACTGTGGCCGACAAACCGGCAGGACGAGGCCGTAAACTTACTGTTTCACCTGTTAAGGAATATGCAATTAATGCCGGGTTAAGAGTACTTCAGCCCGAAAAACTGCGTGATCCATCATTCATAAGCACACTCAGGGAGCTGAATGCTGACATTTTTGTCGTTGTGGCATTCCGTATGCTTCCAGCGGAAGTATGGAGCCTTCCGGCACTCGGAACATTCAATCTCCATGCCTCGCTCCTGCCCCAATACCGCGGCGCCGCCCCCATTAACCACGCTGTAATGAACGGCGAGACCGTGACAGGGGTAACGACTTTTCTCATCGACAGTGAAATTGATACAGGCAGGATTCTGCTCTCCCGCGAGACGGAAATAGGTAGCGAAGAGACAGCCGGCCAGGTCCACGACCGTCTCATGCAAATGGGGGCGGCGCTCGTAACAGAAACCGTAAAGGGACTTGCTGAAAAAACACTGAAACCGGTACCGCAGATAATTGCACCCGGCACAGTTTTGAAAAGTGCACCGAAAATTTTCCCCGCCGATACCGTAATTGACTGGACACAGCCGGCCTTCTCGGTTCACAATAAGATAAGAGGATTATCACCATACCCTGGTGCCGTGACAACGTTGATTATTGCAGGCCGACCCGTGAAACTGAAACTGTTCGGAAGTAAACAGGCTGTTGGTTTCAATCCGGAGCCCGGCATGATTACAGTTGGCAATAGAAAACAACTTTTTATTTCCTGCAAAACAGGATCGGTTGAAATAACCGAGCTTCAGCCTGAAGGGCGGAAAAGAATGACAGCTGCTGAATTTCTCAGCGGGTATGATGTCTCAGGCAGTACGGTCAGCTAACAGAAACTGTTTTTTACCTTTTCCCTCAACCTTAGCCTCATCTCAACCTTTCAGCCTCAACCTTAACCTCAGTCTCAGCCTCTATCTCAACCTCAGCTTCTGCCCCGTTGCGCACTCTGTACCTTCTTCCATCAGGTTCATCTTATACAGCGAGGAGAGCTTAATAGCATATTTCTGAGATATGGAGTACATTGTCTCGCCGGGCAAAACTGTATGCAGATTAAATCCTGCCTCCGCCTTATTCCTCTTAGGCTGCAGGTATAAAACCTGGCCTGGTTTCAGGGGAGCGCCGGGCGCAAGGTCATTGTAACGGACGATCTCCCAGGAGAGAAGCATATATTTCTCTGCCAGAGACTTATAAGTATCATTCTCACGCACAATTATATACTGAACATTATTGTTCAACTCCATCCGCCCAGTCCCGATAGTTACGGATTTTACCTGAGACTGGGGTGTCACCGGCACATCAGCTGATCAACTCCTTGCGTCTGAACGGTTGTTTGTTGCTGATTCAGCGCCGGGATCAGACAGTGTCCGACTGTTTACTTGATGACCGGAGTCTGCTGAACGGGCACCGATCCGGTTTTGCCTCCCGTATCAAATGTATGCAACCCGTAATCTTCGATCTTTCTGATGAGCAGAGCCGGATATTTCGGGTCAGTGGCATAACCTGCCTTCTTTAGTCCGTGTGCCCAGCCCCTGTAATCTGTACTGCTCAGCCTGAACAACTCCCTGTAGCGCGAACCGTTCACGAGAAAGTCAGAGTGGTCCCTGTATGAGTCCTCAACGGTCCGGTATGCCCTGAAGCATTCACCCCTGCGGTTGTCATCATGGTAGATTTTTTCACCTCTCCAGTCGCTGTGACACTTAATCCCGAAATGATTGTTACCCTTTCTTGCCAGTGTACTGCGGCCGTAGTCTGACTCAAGCATTCCCTGTGCAAGTGTGATGCTTGCGGGTATTCCTGTCCTGTTCATCTCCTTTATTGCCAGCGCGCTGTATTTGCGCAAATATTCATCAGCCTGTGAAGGAATCGACCCTGAAGGAAGGCCGGGAGTCTTTGACATCCTCGCAGGTCCGCAGGAAACAAATAACAATAACGAAAGTAAGGCGGGTATATATTTAAAGGAGAACCTCATTTTTTCAGTTTTGACAAAAATAGACATTATGTAATGACCGCAAAATGCCGGATTCCGGCAAATGACAAAATATTTGTACTTTTATCACGCTTTAACTTACAGTGGCATATAATGAACGAGAAAGAGATAAAAACATTATACAGGGAGTACGAAAACACGTCAGAACTGTCCGATTCAGAAAGGATGCTCGTCGAAAGTGCAGCAGATGCAGCCGGAAAAGCATATGCACCCTATTCTCATTTCATGGTAGGAGCAGCAATCCTGCTCGATGACGGCACAATAGTCACGGGAGCCAACGTCGAGAATGCCGCGTTCCCGTCGGGCAGCTGTGCGGAAAAAACTGCCCTGTCATATTCTGTCTCCAATTTCCCTGACAGATTCCCTGTTGCAATTGCAATCACCGCCATTTCAAACGGGAAGATTACCTCCGAACCCGTTCCGCCCTGCGGTAACTGCAGGCAGATGCTGCTCGAGGAAGAGCTCAGGACAGGGAAACATTTCAGGGTGATTCTTGCCGGAAAAGATAGAATTTTTGTGCTCGATAGTTGTGGATCACTGATGCCCCTGCAGTTCAACAAATCGAACCTCAACCGCTGACCTATCATGCGCCCACACCGTCTGGCAACTCACTAAAAATGCCCCCGGGCATTTTCTATACGTTCGCATCCCCTTCGGGATTTTCCTTCGACATTCGACCTCAGACTTTCAGACTTTCAGACCTCAGACTTTCAGCCAGCCTCAGACCTTCGCCTCCACCACCAGCTGGAACCCGGCCCCATGTATATTCTTGAGCGTAATGCCCGGGTCATCGCCAAGATACTTTCTCAGTTTGGTGACATAGACGTCCATGCTCCGTGCCGTGAAATAGTCATCGGTACCCCATATTTTCTTCAGCGCAGCTTCCCTGGTGACAAGTGAATTCGGAGCCATCGCCAGCATCTCGAGCAACTGTCCCTCCTTGGGAGAGAGCTTCTTCTCATCATTACCGACTGTAAGTGTCCTTAGCTTCGAGTTGAAAATATAACGGCCTATCTCATAGATGTCACGCGTCCCGTCGTGCATATCCCTCCGCGAGATGATGGCCTTGATCTTGCATAAAAGGATGTCCGTGTCGAAAGGCTTTGTAATATAATCGTCAGCCCCCACACCGTAGCCCTTCAGAAGATCCTCCTTAAGCTTTCTGGCCGTCAGGAAAATCATCGGGATCGTTGAATTCATGCTCCTTATCTCCGCAGCGATTGTAAACCCGTCGACATGAGGAAGCATTACATCGAGGATGCAGAGGTCAAAAGCCCCTTTGCGGAACTGTTCAACGGCAAACTTGCCGTCGTCAACCAGGTCAACGATGAAATCGTTTATTTCCAGGTATGACTTCAGGACTGAGCCGAAACTGAGGTCGTCCTCCACAAGAAATATCTTCATGCTCTTTTTACTCATGCGCGTGTCTCCCCGTTAAATGGTAAGAAAACCGTGAAGCGGCTGCCCTTTCCGGGCTCACTCTCCACGTTTATTGTTCCTCCGTGGGCATCGGTAATGGCTTTTGCATAATTCAGCCCCAGCCCGAAACCTTTTACGTTATGAATATTACCGGATGTCTGCCTGTAAAAACGCTCGAAGATGCGGCTCTGCACCGTCTTTGACATCCCTATTCCCCTGTCCTCAACGGTGAGTGTAATACCCCTTTCGTCATTTGAAGTACTCACAGTAATGTCAGGCGCTTCCTCGGAATATTTGTTTGCATTATCCAGGAGATTATGCACCAGGTTTCTCAGGTGCTCGGCATCTCCCGACAGAATTGTACTGGCAGCATCAAGTTGTCGCTTTATGGTGCCGCCCCGTTCTGTTACCTGTATCTCCACAGTGTCAATAGCGTGGGTAAGGACTTCGTGAAAATCAATCTCCCTGAATTCGAAATCCATTTCCTTTTTATCGAGGGAGGCTATCTGAAGTATTGTCTCAACCTGCCTGTTCATCCTCGCATTTTCCTTCTTTATCATCCCCACGAAATGCCGGACTTTGCTCTCGTCAGATATTACCTTATTGTTTGCAATAGTGTCAGCCGCAAGCGAAATTGTCGCAATGGGAGTCTTGAATTCGTGAGTCATGTTATTTATGAAGTCGGATTTCATCTCCGAGATCTTCTTCTGTGTGATTATGAAATAAAGACTGAGAGCGAAGGTTGCTATGATGATAAGTGAGAAGAGTGCCGACCCTCCCAGTATCAGACCGATTGATCCGAGGACATAATTGGTTTTCTTCGGGAATACGACAGAGATGGTCTCTCCTTTTCTTACAAGACCTTCGGAAAAGAGGTTCACCTGGTAGGGACTTGCCGCGAAATCCTTTGCCTTTGCCTTCGAATATATACCGTCACTGATCGAGTCGCCCCTGAAAATGGCAAATTCAAAAGGTGTTTCAATGCCGGATGCAATCAGTTCGGATCCCAGGGTCCTGGCCAGTTCCCCCCTGTCTATCTTAAGGTCTTTTTCCCAGATGAACATCTCCGTAATAAGCTGATTGCTCATCGACTGAAATTCACCGGCTCTGCGCTGCATCCATCGCATATAGTCATCGGGCGCCACCACTACGCTCTCACCCTGCCGGCCTTCACGCGGCACCTTCATGCGTACAGGGGGATTGTCATTGGCAGCAATTACTATTTCAACTGAATCTTCGCCGAAGGAAGACTGGCTGTCAATCGTGAGACGTCCCGAAAAGCTTCCCCTGACCTGGCCTCCCCCACCGTCACGGGGCATCGGAGGAACCGGATAACCGCTCAGAAACTGCTCATTCAGAAAACTCATCCTCCGCGAGGCTTCCATATTCCGGGCAGTATTGCGGAGACTGTTTATTACGAAGAAATCAAACTGGTCATTGCGAACCCTGATGGCATTGCCGATCCATGTCACCTGTATCCATATTATTCCCCCGAGGGATAATATCATAAGTAATATGAGGCCAACCAGTTTTCGTTTGTTCATGACACAAAATTAAATATATAAATAAGCCCTCTCTTCGTTTTAACTTTTTGTTAACCAGTTTTAACCTCAATTTAACCTCAGGCCGGTGAAAATGAATTACTTTTGACCCATCACCTATCAGATAAAAAAGAATGAAAAACACCTTTACAACAATTGCAGCCGTCATGACGGTACTTCTTCTGGCCTCAGCAACAGTTTCAGCCCAGGAAAAGAAGATCGGAAAGAAGATCACTGTAGTGACAGTCCATGACGGAGAAAAAACTGTCATCGACACGACTATCGTTCTCAATGACACTATTGGTGGCAAAATGGAGGAATTCGTGTTCGAAACAAGAGATGGCAGGGTAATTCACGGAAGGTCAGGTGAAAGAAATATGGTATTTATCAGCGACGATGAGAATTTTTCCGGAATGCCGGCGCCCCACCCAATGCCAGGAATGAAGGGTATGAAGGGAATGAAGGGTCAGAAAGATGTGATGATTATGAATGGAATGCCACTGATGGCACCTGAAAAAGAAGGCGTGAACTATCATATTTCCATCGATGGTGTTACTGTCAACATAAGGGCACCGAAGGAAAAATCAAAGGAAGCTGACAGGATACTTGCAGAGGTTAAAAAGATACTGGAGGCGAAGTAGTCGCCCGGAAGAATATTCGGCTGCAACAGCCCCCGCAAAGGGCAGCAGCATTCATAGATTAGGTTAGGTTTAGGTTAGTTTTAGGTTAGGTTAGGTTTGGGGGAGATGCGGCAGAGGCATCTCTCCTTTTTTTATTCCTCCCCGGCTGGTTTCTGAATCCATGCTCTTGCCGGAACAGTGCTCCCCATTGTTATTTGGAAGACCTTGCTATCCCCGCAAAAAGATCCCATCCCTTTTCCTTGGGAAGTGGCGCCACCACAATGACATCTTCCTTTTTCACAGGATGGGCAAAAGAGATCCGCCTGGCATGCAGTGATATCCCTCCCCCTTCGTTTGATCTCTTATAACCATACTTCAGGTCGCCACGGATGGGACAGCCAATTGAAGCCAGCTGAGCCCTTATCTGGTGGTGTCTGCCTGTATGCAGGTCAACCTCCAGCAGGTAAAACTTCTCGGAGCGGCCGATTGTTGTATATGACAACTCGGCTTCCTTCGATCCCTTTACCATTGTATTGTATACGTAGGTCTTGTTCTGGGCTTCGTTCTTCTTGAGGAAATTCTTTATTGTCCCTTCATCCTCCGGTGGTCTTTCGGATACCAATGCCCAGTATGTCTTCTTAACCTCGCGGGTCCGGAACAGTTCGCTGAGTCTCGACAGTGCCTTGGATGTGCGGGCGTAGATGACGCATCCGCTGACAGGTCTGTCAAGACGGTGCACCACACCCAGGAAAACATCGCCCGGCTTTTTGTATTTCTCCTTGATATAGGCTCTGACGACATCATCAAGCGGCTCGTCGCCTGTGCTGTCGCCCTGAACAATGTCAGAGGTCCGCTTATTGACAATAATTATGTGATTGTCCTCGTAAAGTATCTCTGGTGTCGGGCTCTTCATCTAATACTGTTCTTTGTCATTGGGAAAATCCTTTGACCTGACATCGGTAATATAATGCTGTACGGCCCCCACTATCTCGTCGTGGAGGTTGTGATATCTTCTCAGGAAGCGTGGCGAAAACTCGAGGTTAAGGCCAAGCATATCGTGCAGAACCAGTACCTGTCCGTCGACAAGCGGTCCTGCCCCGATGCCGATGACCGGAATCCTGACACTCTCTGCCACCTCTCCTGCAAGGGCTGCGGGGATTTTTTCGAGGACTATTGCAAAGCATCCGGCCTTCTCTATAATAAGTGCATCCTCCTTCAGTTTCCTCGCCTCCTCCTCTTCGCGGGCACGGACGACATATGTACCGAACTTATGGATCGATTGGGGTGTAAGACCCAGGTGCCCCATGACGGGTATTCCTGCTGACAGTATCCTTTCTATCGATTCCGCCACCTCGCGGCCGCCTTCCAGCTTAACGGCGCTGGCACCTGTCTCCTTCATTATCCGTATTGCGGAAGCCAGCGCCTCCGTGGAGTTGCCCTGGTAGGTCCCGAACGGCAGGTCGACGACAACGAGTGCCCGGTTCACACCACGTACCACCGAAGCGGCATGATAGATCATGTTGTCAAGGGTAATCGGCAGGGTCGTCTCAAAACCGGCCATGACATTCGATGCGGAATCACCTACGAGAATGATATCAATACCCGCCTCGTCAAGTATCCTGGCTATCGAATAATCATACCCCGTCAACATTGCAATCTTCTCGCCCCTGTGCTTCATCTCGAAAAGTACGTGGGTCGTGATCTTTTTAACCACTTTGTGAACTGACATGGCCTCTTTTTTTATAATCGGTTACAAAGCTACAAAATAAGAAAATGATAATGGTTGAATGGTAACTTTTTGGACAAAATCTGCCGTTTTGTCATAGGAGGAAAATCTATTGTCAAGGTAAGGGACCGGTTATCATGACAGAATTGCATATCAAACGGGGCCGGAGCCCTGTGGCACAAACATTGAAAACAACTCTGATATCACAAAAGAGTTTAAAGATTTAAATACAATAAAATGGGAAAAATTATCGGTATTGACCTGGGAACAACCAACTCCTGCGTTTCAGTGATGGAAGGCAATGAGCCTGTTGTGATCCCGAACAGCGAAGGCAAAAGGACCACCCCGTCAGTGGTGGCATTTTTAGAGAACGGTGAACGCAAAGTGGGCGACCCTGCAAAACGTCAGGCAATCACCAACCCCACAAAGACAGTATCATCCATCAAACGCTTCATGGGCAGAAGCTATGACGAAGTGTTGAACGAGATGAAAAAACTGACCTATCATGTTATCCGCGGTGACAATAACACACCCAGGGTAAAGATAGATGACCGCAACTATTCACCCCAGGAAATCTCTGCAATTGTACTTCAGAAAATGAAGAAAACGGCTGAGGATTATCTTGGCCAGGAAGTTACCGAAGCTGTCATTACAGTGCCGGCATATTTCAATGACGCCCAGAGACAGGCTACAAAAGAAGCCGGCGAGATCGCAGGGCTGAAAGTAAGAAGGATAATCAACGAGCCCACGGCAGCATCACTCGCCTACGGCCTCGATAAGAAATCACAGGATCTGAAGATCGCTGTCTTCGACCTTGGCGGAGGTACATTTGATATTTCAATCCTTGAACTCGGCGACGGAGTATTTGAGGTTAAGTCCACAAACGGTGACACTCACCTCGGCGGTGACGACTTTGACAACCTGGTAATCGACTGGCTTGCTGAAGAGTTCCTGAAAGATGAAGGCATCGACCTTCGCAAAGACCCCATGGCACTGCAGAGACTCAAGGAGGCTGCAGAAAAAGCAAAGATCGAGCTTTCAAGCTCATCGAACTCGGAGATCAACCTGCCGTACATAATGCCTGTAAACGGCATTCCAAAACACCTTGTCAAAAATCTCTCAAGGGCTCAGTTTGAGAAACTCACTGACAAACTCATCCATTCGGTCCTTGGCCCGTGCCAGAAGGCACTCGACGATGCAGGTATGAAGACATCAGATATTGATGAGGTACTCCTCGTCGGCGGATCTACTCGTATTCCGGCAATACAGCAGCTGGTCGAGAAGTTCTTCGGCAAAGCACCTTCAAAGGGGGTTAACCCAGACGAGGTTGTAGCAGTCGGTGCTGCCATTCAGGGCGGCGTTCTGACCGGAGAGGTCAAGGATGTCCTTCTGCTTGACGTAACACCTCTTTCGCTGGGTATTGAGACAATGGGCGGTGTAATGACAAGGCTCATCGAATCGAATACGACAATCCCAACCCGCAAGACAGAGACATTCACCACCGCCAGCGACAGCCAGCCTTCAGTGGAGATACACGTTCTGCAGGGCGAGAGGCCGATGGCAAACGGCAACAAGACAATCGGAAGATTCCATCTCGATGGAATTCCACCTGCCCCGAGAGGAATACCACAGATTGAGGTCACTTTCGACATCGATGCCAACGGTATCCTCAACGTTTCGGCAAAGGATAAGGGCACGGGCAAGGAACAGCGCATCCGCATTGAGGCATCATCAGGCCTGAGTGACGAGGATATCCGCAGAATGCGCGAAGAGGCCAAGGCAAATGAAAGCTCCGACAAGGCAGCAAGGGAAAAGGCCGACAAGGTAAACGCTGCCGACAGCATGATCTTCCAGACTGAAAAGCAGCTTAAGGAGTTCGGCGACAAGATCCCGGCAGACAAGAAGGGCCGCATAGAAAATGCACTCACCGCCCTTCGTGACGCTCAGAAGAGTCAGGATGTCGTTGCAATTGACAGTACCCTTGCCGAGATCAACGCAGCATGGCAGGCAGCCTCCGAGGATATGTACAAAGCCTCACAGGGAGCCGGTCAGCAGGCAGGACCGCAGGGAGGACAGCAGGGAGGCCCCGCAGGCGAAGAGGCAGGCGGTAAACAGCCCGGCGGAACCGGCGGCGACGAACAGGTAACAGACGTTGACTTCGAAGAGGTTAAGTAAACATAACAGAAGCAATGCAGACCGTCTCATGAAAATGAGACGGTCTTTTTTTTTCAGACTGCGGTCCTATTGCCTTTCAACAAGTACAGGCTTTCCAAACCCTATCGTTTCCAGTGGCTTCATCTGTGTTGCAGCGTCACCCACAACCACAAATATCATCCGGTCAGGATTTATATATTTCTCTGTAACAGCCTTATGCTCTTCAACTGTCATACCCCTGATGACAGCTTCCTCTTTCCTTATATAATCATCGCTAAACCCGTATTTGCCAATATAAGAAAGCATACTTGCCAGTGCGTCATTGGTTTCGAAGCGCAGGGCATTCGACCTGATCATGCAGTTCTTTATAAATTGCAGATCGTCTTCAGATATGCCCGTACGGTATTTTCTCATTTCACCGGTCATAATGTTCATAGTCTCAAGGGTTGCATCGGATCTTACGCTGGTCGATGCAATAAACGGTGCAGGGACTTTCATTTCACGGAAACTGCTTGAGGCACCGTATGTGAAGCCTTTCTCCTCGCGGAGTATCTGGTTCAGAATGCTTGTGAAGGCTCCGCCCAGCCTGTAATTGGCAAAATCGGCCCTGACATAGTCGGGATTATCCCGTGTGAGCGCCAGATAACCTGCATATATCACTGACTGTCTGGATCCGGGGATATCAACGAAGTATATCTGAGACTTCTCAGGAACCGGTGGCAGGGTGTAACTGTTGAATATTACATCTTTGGGCTTCCACTCAGTTTCAAGTGGTTTCAGGGCCTCAAGGACTTCCTCCCTTGAAACATTTCCCGCCACAAATATTTTAGTGACCGAGGGCGAAAAATTCTTTTCATAGAATGCCTTAAGATCGTCAGGAGTTATTTTCGCAATTGATTCTTTCGTGCCCCTCAGGTCGTAGCCAAAGATATGGTCAGGGCCATACACTATTTTCAAAAACTGACTGGCCGCAACACTTGACGGCCTGGCCTCTGCCTGAATTATGCCATTCCTTGTTCGTGTCTGAGCTATTACGAACTCGGTTGAATCCCATCTCGGCTCAAGCAGTATCTCTTTCATCAGCAACACCGTTTTCCCGAAGTTCCTCGACAGGGTGTTGACACCGAAAGAGATCTCCTCACTACCGGCACGTACATTTATATCCGATCCCAGCAACTCAATTTCTTCTTCAAGTTCCTCGGGGGTCCTGTTCCTGGTTCCCTGGGGGAGTACAGCGGCCACCATGGCAGCAACACCCGGCAGTTCTACCTTATCGAGGTATGCACCACCCGAAATGTTCATATTCATGCTTACCAGCGGCAACTCCTTGTTCTGAATGCCTAAAACCTCAATCCCATTTGCCAGGGTGGCTTTCCATATTACCGGAGTCGTGACCTCCGGTTCAGGTCCGGCCAACGGTTCCCGTGTACGGTCCAACGCGGAAGGAGTCTTTACTATCTGCTGTTCCGAAACATCACCTATCTCAACCTGGCTGGCTTCAGTGATGTTCTCTTCCTTAATCTCTGCCGGCTTTGAATCCACTGCACTCATTTCCGTCTGACCCTTCGGTACAAAGCTGGTTACGATATGCGGTTTGTTCTTTATGTACAGGTCATAGACTCTCATTATGTCTTCACGGGTAACTGACTTAATGTTTTCGATATCCTTTTCAAGATACCCGGGATCGTTCAGGAAAGTATTATAATAAGCCAGCTGAATTGATTTGCTTAAAACACTGTTCAGTCCCTGGTAAAAGTTTTTCTCGCCTGATGCTTTTATCCGTTCAACCTCCCTGTCTGTGAAACCCTCATTTTCAAAACGTTTAAAAGCTTCATTAACTGCATCTTCAATTTCCTTCAGTGACTTACCCTCACTGGCTGTTACCGAAATTGTAAATTCACCTGTCAGCTCTTCTGCTCCGTTATAGGCTGACGCCCTTGACGTCAGCTGTCTCTCCTTCACCAAAACTTTATAAAGAGGCGCCTTTTTCCCGTCTGAGAGGATCCTGGCAAGAAAATCAAGGGCATAGGCATCTTTGTTATACGATTCCGCAACCGGCCATACCAGATTTAATTCCGGTACGTTTGCAAAATTATCTTCATGGTAAAGCTTTACCGTACTGTTAAGTGTCACCGGCATCGCGGTGCGCTGAGGAACCTCACCGTGAGACTTTATCTCTCCAAAATACTTCTCTATCATTGTTTTTACAGAGTCAGCCTCAAAATCACCGGCAATGACAAGCGTGGCGTTATTCGGACCGTAAAATTTTTCATAATAAGCCTGCACATCCTGAAGTGTTGCATTTTTAAGGTCTTCCATCTCACCTATCACTTCCCAGCTGTAAGGATGAGAAGAGGGATACAGGTTTTTGGATATTACATAATTTGTAAAACCGTAGGGTGAGTTGTCTTCCCCCTGTCGCTTTTCATTCTGAACCACGTTCTGCTGGATGGCCAGTGAACGTTGTGTCACTGAGTTAATGAAGAAACCCATACGATCCGATTCCAGCCACAGTATTTTCTCCAGGGCATTCCTGGGAAAGCTCTCGAAATAAGTTGTGACATCGCGGCTTGTAAAACCGTTATTGGATCCGCCTGCTCCCTCGATGATTTTATCAAACGCACCCGTCGCGACATTCTCCGAACCGCTGAAGAGCAGATGCTCAAACAGATGTGCAAAACCTGTCTTTCCTGGAACCTCCCTGCTTGAGCCAACATGATACATAATTGCATATGATATGACCGGGTCCGAATGATCAGTGTGGAGTATAACCTGAAGACCGTTGGGCATCACATATTTTTCATAGGTAACGCTCAGCTTATCATTCTCCGGAGCTTTGTTGCATGATGTAACGAAGATCAGAACAGTCATAAACAGAACGTATCTGATCAGGAAAAACGACTTTTTCATGTTGGTTTATTTAAGGTGATGGTGATTAAAAAAAACAATTAAAAGTAATAATTAAAGAGGCAGAGAAGAATAATTACAGAAATTAAAGGCGCAGGTTTTCCTATCTTTACATCAAATAATCTGAGATGCACTGCAGAGTTCCTTTGATAATCACCATAATGCTGATGCTGACCCTTTCTGCGACCGCACAGAATGTGACTGACACTGAAGGCAGAAAACAGGGTTACTGGGTGAAAAATCACCCCAACGGAAAGATCATGTATGAGGGGACATTCAAAAATGATAAACCCACCGGCACCTTCAAAAGGTACCGTGAAGACGGTACTCTCTCGTCTGAACTGACCTACCCCGAAAAAGAGGAAAAGGTAACCGCGGTCTTTTATTATCCTGAAGGCAAAAAATCAGCTGAAGGCACATATGTGGCCCAGAAGAAAGAGGGACTGTGGAAATTCTATTCTGAAACCGGCTTTCTCGTAAGTGAAGAGGAGTATTACGGTGACCTGAAGCACGGACTTTCATATAAGTATTATCCTGACGGCACCCTTGCCGAGAAACTGGCATTTGACAATGGAATGAAAACAGGAGCCTGGCTCCAGTATTACCCTGATGGGAAAATATGCCTCAGGGCTGAATATATCGGCGGTAAACTGAACGGTCCGTTTTCATTCTACTACCCTGACGGCAAACTGCAGTTCGATGGAAAATACAAGGCCGACGTGCGTGAGGGTGAATGGATAGTAATGAATGAGAACGGAACCGTAAAACGAATAATGAAATACAGGGAAGGGAAACTTGCAGATCCTGCGGAGGCAGACAGGGAAACAAAGTTCCTGGACGACCTTGAAAGGAACAAGGGCAAAATCAGCATTCCCGATTTGACCGGAAACATAATAAAATGATTACCAGATTTTTAGTACCAACTATTTTTTTTCTCTTTTTTCCCCTGTCAGCTTCGGCAACACGGTTCATCCTGGTGCCGCCGGCCCGGAAAATTATATTTACAGGGTCTATTTTTCAGACAAGGGAGTTGACGTATTATCGGACTACAATCCTGAAGACCTTCTTTCACCCGGGGCAATTGCCAGAAGAGAGAAATGTGGTGCTGATGTGCTTGTCTTATCTGATCTTCCTGTCAATGCGGGTTACATAGAGGCTGTGAAACAGGAAGGACTCACCTGGCGTCTCTCCTCAAAATGGATGAACACCGCACTCTTCACCTCTGAATTACCTTTTGATACTGACAAAATAACTGTCCTGCCGTTTGTCAGGAAGGTGGCGCTGGTAAAATCTCCGGTTGGAAAGGCCCCGGGCATAGGTGATAAATTCGGAAATACAGAGGATGTTGCACCCACTGGTGTCTTCAGACCCATTGGTCCCGTGAACGGCATGCCGCTGTTGCTCTCGGGTTATAATGGCAAGGGCATTACGATTGCGGTTCTCGATGCGGGATTTCTCTATGCAGACATTATCGAGTCGCTTGAACCGCTGAGGAAACGCCAGGGTATAGTAAGTACCCGCGACTTTGTCGGAAAGGGCGACTTCGTCTACGGTTTTCATGGTCACGGCACAGCTGTGCTGTCGATACTGGCAGGGTCACTGGCGAATATCATCACCGGTACCGCACAGGGAGCCGATTATATGCTTCTCCGTACCGAAGACGACGAATCAGAGTTTCCTGTCGAGGAAGATTACTGGGTGGCGGCAGCCGAGTATGCAGACAGTGCCGGGGCTGACATCATAACGTCCTCCCTGGGATATTACTGGTTTGATGATCCGGCGATGAACTATTCATTCAGCAATACCGACGGAAATACAGCATTCATCACTGTGGCCGCAGACATTGCCGCTTCCAAAGGTCTGCTTGTGGTATCCAGCGCCGGCAATGAGAGAAATAAAGAGTGGAAGCGTTTGCTGTTCCCGTCTGACGGCGACAGTGTACTGAGCATAGGGGCTGTAAAACAGGACCTCCGGATATCCGATTTCTCATCTGCGGGTTTCTCCGCTGACGGGCGCGTAAAACCTGATGTGGTGGCGCCCGGCGTGAGCATCCCGGTACAGTATGCATACGGTCTTTGGGTGGCGGGAAGCGGCACTTCCTTCTCCTGCCCTGTGATAAGCGGCATGTGTGCCGCACTTATGCAGGCAACGCCGGGCGCCACAGCCGAAGATATCCGAAATGCTGTACGTGTAAGCAGCGACAGGGTCAACAGCCCGGACTCTCTTTACGGTTACGGCCTGCCCGACTTTGTCAAAGCACTCAGAATACTTGATGAGAGCCATGCCTTCGAACCTGAGGTGTCGGTCTCCGCAGGGCCAAACCCGTTTGTTGACCAAATTAACATCTGGTTCCGTGATGTACCTGAGTCGCTCTCCGTAACAGTCACAGACTATGCCGGCAAAACCATCCTGAAAACGGTTTACGAAACTTACATAGGCAGATCCTTAATACTTGGAGGACTCTCTTCAGTCGCGCGGGGAGTGTACCTCGTTAAGGTTGAGACCGCCGCCGGTGAGAAAGTGTTTAAAATGGTAAAACACAGGCGGTGAAGGAGACGGAAAAAGTAACCCTGTCAGAACTGCAGCGCGTTATCCGTGACAAGCTTTATGAGGCGCTGCCCGGATTTTACTGGGTCATCGCCGAGATTGCCGAGATGAAGGTGAACAGCTCTGGTCACTGCTACCTTGAGCTTACAGGCTGTGATACGCCGGGCGGCAAGGTCACTTCGCGCGCCAGGGCAACAGTCTGGGCTGCCAGGTTTCGCTCAATAAATACCTTCTTCGAATCAGTTACAGGTATAAAACTGGCGCCGGGCATTACTATTCTCCTGAAAGCTACAGTCGATTACCATGAACTTTACGGGCTCAGCCTCAACATTGCCGACATCGATGCTTCCTATACCGCAGGTGAACAGGCACTGAAACGTGAGGCCGTAATCAGGCGTCTGAAACAGGAAGGTGTGATCAGTATGAACCAGGAACTAAGTCTGGCCCCCTACCCGAGAAGAATCGCAGTCATCTCCTCCCGGGGAGCAGCGGGGTATGACGATTTCCTGAAGCATCTTCACAATAACAGCTACGGCTATGTATTTGTGACAACCCTGTTCGAAACCGTTATGCAGGGAGAAAGCACTGAGAGCTCTGTAATTGAAGCCCTGAACAGTATAGCTGAAACGGCGGATGAATATGATGCAGTGGCCCTGATCCGTGGCGGCGGGTCAGTAACAGACCTTAGCTGGTTCGACAGCTATGAGATAGCATTTCACATCACCCAGTTCCCCCTTCCCCTGCTGACAGGCATCGGCCACCAGAAAGATTTTTCCGTTGCTGACATGGTATCATGGAAGGCCCTGAAAACACCCACTGCGGTGGCCGATTTCCTGGTTTCTGTGACGCTGGAGGCAGAAAGTCTTGTAAACGATCTTGCGTCCCGTATTGCTTCAGCAGCAACCGGAATAATGGCCGGAAACGAAGAACATCTGCAATCACTGCAGAGTCATATTGCCGGCTCCGCCCGGCTTGTTGTAAGGGTCAAAAGAGAACTGCTCGGATATTCGACAGCAATGGTTGAAAGGATTACGGGTGACACAATTCGTAAAAGCCGTGAGATGACAGACAGAATGGCAGAAACCCTCCGCCACCTGGGACCTGAAAATGTGCTGCGCCGCGGATTTACAATGACGACAAGGGCAGGGAAAATAGTACGCTCTGCCTCAGAACTTTCTGTAGGTGATGAGATTATGACTCATTTTGAAAACAGCAGGATCTCAAGTATCGTAACTGAAAACAAGAAGAAAAAATAATTAGCCATGGCAAAAAAAGAGATCGGGTTTAATGAAGCTGTAAAAAGCATCGAAGAAATCCTGAGAAATATTGAAGAGGGAGAGCCTGATATAGATCAGCTTTCAGCCAATGTTAAAAAGGCTGCCGAACTGATAAAGATTTGCAGGGTAAAGCTCCGTGAGACAGAGGAGAAAATTGACGGTATCCTGAAGGAGCTGAAGTGATAAAACAAGAGAGGTTGTTTCTGGCGAAACAACCTCTAACTTGAAACCCTAACCTAAAATTCCAGAAAACTAACTCTTCTGTTAGAAAACTACCTTCATTAACTTAAACGTACATAGATATGAAATTGTTGCATGAAAATGCAAATTTTCTTTGAAATTTTATCAACTATTAGTTTTTATCTATTCCGAATATATCCTTGAAAGCTTTCTCAAAAGCCTCTTTGGGCAGGGCACCCATTGCCATCTGAGGCTGACCTTCGAGGGGGACAAAAAGCAGTGACGGAATACTGCGTATCCCGAAGACCGAGGCAAGCTCCTGCTCTGCTTCCGTATCTACCTTATATACATTCAGTTTGCCTTCGTACTCCTTTGAAAGCTCTTCGATTATCGGCGCAACCATCTTGCAGGGACCGCACCAGTCTGCATAGAAATCAATTATACAAGGCAATGTACCTTCATATTTCCACTCCTTGTTCTGTTCATAATTAAATACCTTCTCCTGGAAGCTTTCTTTTGTCAAATGTTCTGCCATTATCTTTTTTTTATTGATTAACAGGATAATAAAATTATTGTTTAACAAATTACAATTGACATGCCAACCGGCGATTATGACCTGTTTCAGCCGAATTTACGCTATAAATTGTAATTTTGTCACGGAATGCGGATAAATTGTCATATTGATATATGAACATATCTTTGAATGACCGGATTTTCGGTCTTGTAGCCTCAGTGGCAGAAAAGGAGAAGGCGGAGGCTTACGTCATTGGCGGATTTGTCCGTGATTACATAATGGGCAGGGACAATCCCGACAAGGATATCGATATAGTTGTTCTGGGCGACGGGGTGGCAATCGCAAGGGCGGTGGCTAAATCGATAAATCCCGGTATCAGCGTAACAGTATATAAAACTTATGGCACCGCAATGTTTCGTTTTGAAAATTACGATATCGAGTTTGTTGGTGCAAGAAAAGAATCATATCAGAGTCATTCCCGCAACCCGGAAGTCTCTCCCGGCACACTTGAGGATGATCAGAACCGTCGCGACTTTACAGTCAATGCCCTGGCTATCAGTCTTAACAGGCACAACTTCGGCGAGGTGCTTGATCCTTTTGGCGGACTCAATGACATTAAAGACGGAATCCTGCGCACGCCGCTCGAACCAGACACCACCTTCAGCGATGACCCTCTCCGGATGATGAGGGCAGTGCGCTTCGCAACCCAGCTCGGATTTACAATTGCCGGTGACACACTGGAATCCATCACACGGAATGCCGAAAGAATCCGGATAGTCTCTGCCGAAAGGATTTCTGTAGAACTGAATAAGATTCTCGCCACAGACACCCCTTCGACAGGGTTCCTTCTGCTTGACGCAACCGGACTCCTGAAACAGGTATTTCCCGAGCTTGAAAAGCTCAAGGGGGTGGAAGACAAGGATGGCAAGGGCCACAAGGACAACTTTCATCATACCCTCAAGGTACTTGACAATACGGCTGCCAAAACTGATAATCTCTGGTTGCGTTGGACAGCCCTGCTTCACGATATTGCAAAACCGGCCACTAAAAAGTTCATCGAAGGTTCAGGGTGGACATTTCACGGGCATGAATTTCTCGGTGCCCGGATGGTGCCGGATATTTTTGCCAGGCTGAAGCTGCCCCTGAATGAAAAAATGAAATATGTCCAGAAGCTCGTGGGGCTCCACCTTCGCCCTATTGCGCTCGTGCAGGATGAGGTTACTGATTCGGCTGTAAGGAGACTTCTCTTCGAGGCCGGAGAAGATATCGACGATCTTATGCTGCTTTGCGAGGCTGACATCACCTCAGGGAACAGGATGAAGGTGAAGAAGCATAAGGATAACTTCGCCCTTGTAAGAAGAAAGCTGAAGGAGATAGAGGAAAAGGACGCTCTCCGTACTTTCCAGCCGCCGATACACGGCGATGAGATAATCGAGGCTTTCGGGATACCCCCGGGACCGGCGGTTGGCAGCATCAAAACATCGATCAAGGACGCCATCCTTGACGGCATCATACCCAATGAACGTGAGGCCGCCTGGAACTATATGCTCGCGAAAGGAAAGGAAATGGGTCTCACACGGCGGTGAATCCATGAATCCTGGCCTGGCGTAAAATGAGTATTATAATTCAGCACGTCAGGCGGTGAGCCGTTAAAAGAAAATCTCATGCAATTCTGAAACCGGATTCTTTGGTGCACAACTCTCACTTATGGCTGATCCTGACCAGTACCGGGAGATGATCGGAATACCCTCCCTCCCATTTGTAAGCCCGGTATGTTGCAAGAGGTCTTTTGCCCGGGTAATCAGGGTCATCTTCAAGCAGAAATGAGGCATCGAAAACACTGAAATCCGCCGGCAACGCAGTGAACTCTCCCTCCCCGGTGGCCATAATATCTGAAACGAGTACCTGGTCAATCATCTCCCATAGGCCCCTGTACCTGTAAGAACCTTTCTCATTTTTTGCTATGGCGGCAGAAAGATTTGCCATCCCGCTCTCCTCAGCCAGTTTCAGCATTACAGCTTCGGAAGGAGTCGAATTAAAGTCGCCCGTGACAATGACGGAGGCCTTTCCCCCCGCAGCAGCCTGTATGGAATCGACCTTCGATATCACCAGTGATGCCACCGCCTCCCTCAATCTTTCTGCCGCCAGCACTCCCCCCCGTCTCGATGGCCAGTGGCATAAAATCAGGTGCAGGGTGTCTCCATGAATCAGTGTCTTCACATACAGCAGGTTTCGTGAATTAAAAACCTCACCTGGCGCAGTGAAAGGAATCCACGCCCTGCTCTCAATTACCCTGACATGCTGCGATCTGTACATCAGAGCAGGATCTATGCCCCTGCTGTCAGGCGAGTCATGATGAATGACACGGTAACCTGCATTTGCCAGTACTGTTTTGGTGCAAAGGTCATTGACCACGTTCCTGTTCTCTACTTCGCAAAGCCCGACCAGAAACGGCGTCTCCCATCCTCCTGCTGAAGCAATTACACGTGACAGTGCATCTATTTTCTTCTCATACCTGTTGTAGGTCCATCTTCGTTCACCTCCGGGCAGGAACTCAGCGTCATCTGTCAGTGTATCATCAACCGTATCAAACAGGTTCTCAGTATTATAGAACATAACAGTAAACTCCTGCGCCTCGACCTCAGCCGTGGCCACCATCAGAAACAAGCAATATTATAGATACCTCTCTCACTTCATAGCCTATCTGATTATTGCCTATGCCCTTGCTCCCTGATCTTTCATTTTCCGCCTCTCCCCCGGCTGCCGCTCATATGCTCCGATGTCAGGGCCTGGCCCCGTCGGTCTTGGCATGTTCCTGATGTCATAAGGCCGGATCAATGCCTCCGACTTACCTGCCCTGTCAACAAGAGGAGAGAGTGTGTCAGGCCTGAAATCCCAGTTGGCTTCATCAAGGAACCGCGGATCAGCTTTTGTCTGAACCCTTACAAACAAATTCCTGTTCCACCACCCGTTTGTCAGGGTGTCAGTCTTTATCACTGAGCTGTCAGCATATATTTTTCCGAATATTTCTTCTGCGGTGGCATCAATGACCATTTCACCGGGCAGCGTGCCGGTAATCACCGAATTAATGATCCTGACCGCCGGAAGTTTACTTTCCCCTTTACCTGTGTAAAGAACCGGCTCCGTCCTGTAGCCGTACTCCCATCTGTTTGCCAGGGTGCAAAAGATAAAGTCACATGAACCTCCCCCTGATAATGAAACAGTACTGAATCCTGTATGGGCAAACAGTGAATTCAGGCATTCGATGTCTGCTCCTCTCGCAACGAGGGAGCTGACCGAGTTGTGCATCAGTTTCGATCCTGAAATCTTCATATCCGGAATGCCATCATCCCTTGAAGTTACGGATACAGCAATGACTGCATTTCTAATCTCAGTGTACATCAGAAGGTTACCAGTACTAACATCCTGAAATTCAATCCCTTTCCATTGACCCGGCACATCAATGTATTCCATCGCGGTACGGTCGGTTGCAATCAAAACAGGCTTATCGAAATTCCCGTTTGCTACGAGTGATCCGGCAACAGTCATCGAGGCCTTATTGTGAAAGAATACCCTGGTTCCGGCTTCAAGTGTCAGGGTGGCCCCTGTGTCGACAGTAAGTGAACCGTAGACTACATAAGGTTTACCTTCTGTCCACAGGGCATTGCCGGTGACTGCATTATTGAAAAGCCAGATATCCTGCCCCCATGCTTCCAGAATCACACGCCTTGTGTTTCCTCCTGACTCAAAAACAACCGAATCTGTAACAGCAATGGGGGAATCCGCCCCGGAAGGATCAATAATTACATCAACAAACACAAAAATACTGTCGCCTGAAGCAAGCACAACACCGTCCTTCCCGGTGACCGGCTCACCGTCGATATTCAGCCGGAAAGGTGATTCTGATCCGCCGCCAAGATAAATGCGGTCAATCAGGAGGGGCTCATTACTCCTGTTGATAGCCCTGAACTCCCTTGTCACAGAGCCTATTGAAGAAAAAACAGTGTCGAAATAAACTGTATCTGAAGAGAAGCTGACGGGTCCGTAACCCGCATTTCGGAGAGGGTCACACCCCAGGCAAAGCAAAACCGTTAAGATGACAATCAATAATTGCCTCATCAGTATTTGTTGATCCACCTGTACCTGCGGGGACTGTCACCGAACTTTGCAAGAACAGTCAGTTCGTGTGTTCCGAAGGTATGGCTTCGGATTTCTGAAAGTGTGAAGTCAAAGGCATAACCAAAGTAGAATCTGTCAACCTTGAATCCTGTCAAAAGGATTATTGCATCATTGGTTCTCCACGACAGGCCCATCCAGTAATCCTGTTTGTAATAGACCCGGGTTGTAAGATCCATCTGGAATGCCTTGAACAGCATATCTGATGATTTGAACATCACAGAAGGCTCAATCATGAACTCAGACTGAGGGATGTAGAATTTTACGCCTCCAGTAAGGAAATAATGGCCCAGTTCAGAGCGGCCGTTACCGCCACCGTTGCCTATCATCAGCGTTCCCCTGAAGAGATTGGTCATTGAATATCCGACATAGTACCTTGGAGTGGCATAGCTTATCCCGAAGTTGGCATCAGGAATATAAACCACCTGATCATAATTATTCAGGAATTCATCATTGACATCATCAGGCATTACTGCCCCGTTGATATCAACAAAATACTGGTAAGCACTCAGCGAGAGACCGAATGAGAGCTGTCTCTCCTCGGGAAGAGGAAGGTGATAAGAGTATGCCATCTGCAATCCGGTGCGCTTCATTATCCCGTTACGGTCTGAAAAGAGATATCCTCCAACCCCTACACGGCCTCCCTTGGTGGGCCTTTCTACCTTTTTCCTGACGGAGGTGGACCTGGTAATGTAGCTGTCGCGAAGTATCCTTGTCTGAAAGGCAGCGGCATAGGTGCCGGGCGATTCCGGGAAGCCAAGCCACTGTTCACGGACTGTGAGTCCGACAGTCGTATAACCGTCACTACCGGCATAAGACGGATTGAGAAGGAATCCGTTCATCAGATACTGGCTGTACATCGGGAATTGCTGTCCCATGACAGGTGGCATCATTGCCAGCAGCATCATCACCGTAATTATTTTAAGAACTTTCATCCGTATATAAATTATATTTTAAAGGTCGTATGGAACCCATATGTTTGAAAATCATATTCATAAATGTTAGCTTATGTAATACATATGGGTTTCATATATCCTTCCGGTACTCATGGTTATTTGCTAATTATGGAGATCACCCCCGTGCGCGGTTCTGACCCGTCATTGAGATAAATTATATAATGATAGGAGTCATTTGGAAGCAGCTTTCCCTTATAAGTACCGTCCCACTCGTCGCCTGCTGCATTGCGTGTATTGAAGACCAGTTTACCCCAGCGGTTGTAGACAAATACCTCGGCGTCAGGGTAGAGATCTGCATTCCTCATCTTCCACGTATCATTTCGTCCGTCACCGTTTGGTGTTATGATCTCGAACACCCTGAGACAGTTGTACCCGGTCATATCCACCGTGACAGACTGTTCAACAAAGCAGCCGTTCGCATCAGTTACGGTTACAGTGTGTTCACCCGGGAAAATCGCTGGTCTGTCAGGCAATGTAACACCGTCCTCCCATTCATATGTAAGTGTTCCGGTTCCGCCGGTGACCGTAATATCGATGCTTCCGTCAGCAACATCCGGACATGAGCCGGTCTCAGCTAACATGGTTACTGTCATCGGTTCAGGTGCTGTAAGCAGATACTCATCTGTAAATGTACATCCTGCACCGTCTGTGACTGTAAGGGTGTATGTTCCCGGTATAAGATCTGTAATATCTTCACTGGCGGAGGAAAAACCTCCCGGACCGGACCACGAAGTTGTAAGAGGGGCAGTACCTCCGCCCACAGTAACATTTATAAAACCGTCGTTACCGGAAAGGCAGGTGACCCCGAACCCGTTGTGGTCGGAGAGGATGACACCTGTCACCGTAATAGCCGGAGGTTCAGTTACAGTCAGTGAAAAACTGAAGCTGGCACAGGCATACAAGTCCGTGATTGTCAGATCATAAACGCCTGCGGCAAGTCCTGATATGTCTTCGGTTACGGCGGTGAATCCGGAGGGTCCCGTCCAGCTGATACTGTATGGTTGTGTGCCTCCGGAGGCGGTGATGCCGACAGAACCGTCATTCCCTCCGTTGCAGGTGACATTCGTAACATTGTCAACAACGGCTGTGAATGGCAATGGTTCAGTAACTGTAATAGTTGTATCGGAAACGCATCCGTTGCCGTCCATCACCTCGAAATACCAGTCTGCCGGTGCCAGGCCAGTGAAATCACCTGAAGCCTGGAACGGAGAGCCGTCAATACTGAACGTTACCGGCGGCACGCCAGAAGGTACGCTCAGATGAATTTCGGCATCATTCAACCCCGGACAGGTGACATTTGAAAGTCCTGTGACAGTGATTGCAGGCAACTGGTTTATGGTTATCAGTGCAGATGATTCGGCAGTGCTGCACAATCCCGTCCCTAATACCTCCATTGTAAGTGTGACCGCTCCTGCAAGGTAGTCGGAAGTACCAAAAGTGTAGAACGGGTTATCAGTTGTCGGGTCGTTAAACGTCCCGTTTCCCGATGTTTTCCAGAGCACTGTTCCTCCTGTATGTGTAGCTCCGGAAACCTGGTATCCCGATTCTGATCTGCAGAGGCCTGCATCAGGACCTGCATCTGCAGTGGGGCTTGGAAGGAAGGTCACCGTCAGATCATCAGTGTCATCGGCACAGTAACCGTTTGAGACAGTCAAAGTAAGAGTGACGGGGCCTGTATCCGAAGCACCGAATGTATAAACAGGGTTAACAGAGGCCGGGTCACTGAACGTACCGCTCCCTGAGGTGGACCAGAGTATGGTACCGTTTGACGCGGCTGCATCTGTAAGGGCCACATTTGCTGTGCCTGAACAGATTGGCTTATCAGTTCCTGCATCAGCTGACGGCAATCCCGCAATTGTGAGAGTCATTGCATCAGTTGCAGGCTGGGGACAGCCACTGAGTTTGGTTCCGGTTACTGTAAGCGTAACTGCCGGAGCGTCTCCCGCACCGGGAGTATACACAGGATTTACAAGCGCAGGATTGTTAAATGTACCTGTGCCGGACGTGGTCCACAGGACAGTAGCGTTCAGTGCCGTAGCACCGGCAAGCGTGAATGACGGGTCAGTGACGCAGATCCCTGCATCAGGACCGGCGGAGACTGAAGAATTGAAAGCGTCAGTAACTGTCACTATGGAGTTACAGGTGGATACGTTTCCGCTTCCGTCCGTGACTGTAACCGTAACGGTCACGTCTCCAAGATCTGCGCAGGTAAATGATGACCTGCTGAGAGCTACAGAGGCAATGCTGCAGTTATCTGTAACCGGAACAGTGAGCAGATCAGCAGGCACAACAGATCCGTTACCGGCCGCATCAAGAAAGACAGTGGCAGGCTTACAGGTGACTGTAGGTGGCAGCATATCTGCCACAATTACACCTGCATTCGAGTTTACAGAATTTCCCGAGGCATCAGTGGCAGTCACTGTGACCAGGTTGAACCCGAGGTTGGTACAGTTGAAAACGGTTTTGCTGACTGTGGCAGTTACACCCGGGCAATTGTCAGTCATGGTTGAGATAACATCCGCAGCTGTAATGGTGGCAGTGCCTGATGCATTCAGACTGACTGTAATATCTTTTGTTACAAGTGACGGAGGCTCAGGATCCGTGACTGTAATGTTAAAGGAGCAGCTGGCAACATTGCCTGCAGCATCGGTTACAGTATAGGTAACTGCAGTCACGCCGCTGGGAAGGAAGTCGCCAGGATTATGACTGGAAACGACTGTCAGGCCTGCACAGTTGTCAGAAAATACCGGGGCTGACCAGACGACTGCAGCTCCGCAGACTCCGATGTCTGAGGGTACTGTCAGATTAAGCGGACAGGTTATTGTCGGAAGCTGATTATCGATAACCTGGACTGTCTGTGTGCACGTTGCCGTCAGACCGTTGACATCTGTTACTGTCCAGGTGACAGTTGTAGTTCCGATAGGCATCTGTACAGGAGCATTGCTGGTTACCGATGCAATACCGCAGTTATCCGATGTCACCGGTACGCCAAGCACAACCCCTGTTGCATAACACTGCCCCGGATCTGCAGGTACGCCTGTACGGGCGGGAGGGCAGGTAATCAGCGGTGGCTGTGTATCAGTTACAGTAACTGTAAATATGCATGTTGAAACCATGCCGTCACTGTCGGTAGAGGTATATGTAACTGTTGTAACTCCCACAGGGAAGACACTGCCGGGATTATGTGTGGAAACCATTGGTGATGACGAAACCGGTGCTGTCCAGCTGACTGTAGCACTGCAGGCACCGGGGGCGGCGTTTGCATTTATGTTGGCAGGACAACCGGTAATCACAGGCGGATCATTGTCTTCGATGCTGATGTTGACATTCTGTACCGGCATTGCATCGAAATTATTGTCAGTAAGCCCCTGATTGACTGTGACGGCAATGAGGTCAGTACGGTCGGCATCGAGTGCATCTTCAATGGCCAGAACATTGACAGTTACCGGAACATTCCAGTTGGCCGGGGTAAATGTTATCTGTGCAGGATGAGTGACATGGACTGGTGCTGCGTTGACAAGATCAAAGACTACATTCGTCTGCGGCTGCGCCGTAAGAACCACTGTAAACTGTCCGGCTGGTCCTCCCTCGTTGATTGTTAGATTCAGGGGAGCTGACAATGAAACCGGCAATGTCGTCATTGGTGACGTTAACGTTAACTGTTGCCGTAAGACCGTCATAACTGTTGTCGGAAAGTGCATTGTTGACCGTCAGGCTTACTGTTGTTGCTGTATTCGGGACTGTGTTGTTGTTAACCCCTGAAACTGTAACGGTCTGGGGAACATTCCAGTTTAAGGTTGTAAATGTAAGCAGTGCCCTGTCAATTGTTGCGACTGTGAGGTCATTACTCACCAGGTTGATTACAACATCTCCTGCAACCGGACCGGCTGACAGAGCAACTGTAAATGTCACGGTACCGTTCTCTGCAACGGTTACAGATCCCGGCGTTACAACCAGCGCTGCAATATCATTGTTGATTATGGTGACCGGGATATTTATGTCAGGCAGGGGATCGAACGGATCATCGGAAAGTGCATCGTTTACTGTAATGATTATGTTGTCAGTATTGTCACCCATCACGTTGTCCTCAACCGACTGAACAGTGACCACCTGGTGGGTGGCATAGTTGGCTCCGGTAAATGTCAGAATAACAGGACCCAGGGTAAGCTCCCCTATCTTTAGCGTGGAGAGGTTCAGCACTACTGTTCCTGCCGGCGGATTCGCCAGCCAGACTTCAAATGTTGCTGTACCTCCCTCTGTCAATGAAATCGAAGCAGGGGTGTACAAAACTGAGGGAAGATCATCATCATCAATTGTAATTGTCGCCGGAGCGGCATTTACCAGAATGGCAGGCGTACCGGTGATTCCAGTCACCGTCACTCTCACAGTTTCGTCTCCTTCGACCGTGATATCGGCAACAGTTGTAATATTTAAGCTGAATGTCAGGGTATTGGCCGGCATAACGAATGAGCCTGCAAGTGCTGTAAAATCAGTGCCTGAAATGGCTGTACCGGTAACGCTGTAGGAAACGGTGCGTGCAGCATCTGCCGGATTTGTGAGCGTAAAGGTGAACGTACCTGAACCCGTTGCTCCGGGACCGCCTTCAGGAATTATCGGTGTGGCGGTTGTCACCCCTATGGTTGCATTATCATCGTTTAAGATTGTGTATACACTGCTTACTGTTGCGCCAGCCCTGACAACACTGAATGTATTTATCGCAAGGTTTATGGTTTCATTGTTCTCGACGGTGAGGTCTCCAAGTATGCTTAGGGCCGCAGGCGGAACAGGAATTGACACGGGGATTGTGTAATCTCCGGCAGGAATGGAAATGAGGCTGACTGTCTGCGACCAGTCGGCAGCTGATGCCGTCCCGTTGGTGACGGTGAGTACCAGGCTTCCCGGAACTGTCATGATGCCCCCGCTGATTACAAGCTGCGGTGCGAGAATGCCATGTGCAGCGTTTCCCTCCGCTTCGGAAGCGGTAGCTGCAGAAAATGAAGCATATATGAAATCGTCATTGATGATTGTATATGTATACGGGTTCCGGGAACCCACCGTAACTCCGGCTGTAGGGTTAATGAGGCTGATAATAACTGTCTCATCGGGTTCAAGAATGGCGTCATTGACAATGTTTAGAGTAAATGATCCGGTAAGAGAGCCTGCAGGAATTGAGAGAACTACCGGTGGAAGGGTGAAGTCGGCACCCGGGGTGGCTGTTCCGCCTGTGACTGCATAATCGGCAGTCATGTTGGCGGTATGTATGTAGTTCAGGGTAGCCTGAACCGTAACAGGGGTAACCCCTTCCAGACCGGAACCAGAAATGACAGTGTAGTTAATCTCCGGTCTGAAAGCAATGATTGTTATATACTGCCCGGAAGTGAGATCGAGGCTGAGGTTATATATACCGGCAGCCAGGGTAGCCCTGTGCATTACGGTTCCCGAGGTAAAATCGCCGTCTGCATCAGTCAGGATTGCAATATTGTCATATCCTGCCGGAAGAGCAGGCAGGGAGGCGGCAGGGATACCAACTGTCACATTCCCCACATCTGAAGTCTCGTCTATCCTCCACTCCCTGGCAATGCGGTAGGTACCGGGTGCCGGCACTTCCGTCATCGTCCATGTAGTTGAGTTCTGGTTGTCATGCCCGTAGAAGAGGAATTCATTTTCCGAGAGGCCTGAAGGAGAGTTAATATAGAGCTGTTCAGATGAATGACCGTTTGTGAAGGTCGTACCGTTATAGGCTGCTATACCTGAAACATCATGAGAATGAGTCGCCTGGTATGCATAATGATCATTTACAATTGTGAGATTGTATTTTGCCCCAAGGCTGTTTTCAATTACCAGTCGTGATGCATCATTCAGCTGGCTTGAATATACAACCACCTCAGCCATGTCGCCGTCGAAGAACCCTGAGGGATTCAGGGTGCCGCCGAACTGGGTAGCACCCAGCAGTGAAAAATTGGACGTCAGTAATGGCACTGTTGCAGAAGCCGAGTTTCCGGTGAGCGAAGTACCGTCAAGCCAGGCACGGTAACCTGAAACACTTGCACCGGCTGCATTTGAATATACCACCATTTTCCAGTTGCCGGAGGTATGCCCGTCATTGAAAACCTGGCTCTGACCGTTGAACCTGACAGCATCTGAATATTCGAGGCTGTAGTTTCTTACCTGGCCTGGAGCACCCACATTTTCCTGACCTGTGTACAGGCCGCCGTTCTGTTCATCAGATGCGGATGTATTCTTCGCTACAATTATGACGGTTGTGGCATCAGATCCTGAGAATCCCAGTCCTCCCCTGTGGCCCAGAAAAGCACCGTCGACACCGCCCATATCGTCAAATGTCACTGCCGGGAGGCTGTTCACAGCATTGAGAGTCCGTTCAGGGACGTTCTGGTCGATAATTACCGGTTTGAAATTACGGGAGTTGCCTGACTGATCATCCCACTGCACCACTGCGCTGAAGGGCATTATTGTAAAGACTCCCCTGTCAGCCCGGAGCCAGAGTTGGGTGTTCGTCATATCACCGACACCACCCGGACCAGACTGCGACAGGGCCGGCAGAGAGGCAAATGTCATGATAATCAGGAATGTTATAAGCAGAATGCCAGTTCGTTTCATATTAATCCAGTTCTCGATTTAAGAAACTCATTAACTTATATATCAGACAATTACGTTAACAAATTGGCAGTTATAGCTTTCAATCTGTAACATATTCAAAACCAAAAGTATCAGAAGCTAATATAAATAAATTCCGGATACCCGTATTGCCCCCCTGAAAGGTATAATCAACCATGTTAATAACATGACTGAGTGAAGCTAAAAATGGTTGCGTAAGGTGGCTCCCCCGGGATCAGATCCGGGTGGCGGAATAAAATTTTTTTTCTTTGTTGCAGAATAAAAAATTGGAGTATATTTGCACTCGATTTCGGGCGATTAGCTCAGTTGGTTCAGAGCATCTGCCTTACAAGCAGAGGGTCGGCGGTTCGAGGCCGTCATCGCCCACAAAGAAAGAGTTTGCTGAGCAGACTCTTTTTTTATTTCCCTTCGGGGAATATATTTATTTGACAAACCGCTTTTTATTTCGTATATTACTAAAATGAAGAACTATAAGTCAGTTAAAAGACGTATGCCGCATGAGACGATTTACCTGCTTAATACCTTAGAGGATATAGCAGTAAAATCGATGCCAGGCAATACAAATACCTATTTTGCCAAGGTAAGGGGAGGAAAGGAATATGCTGTGGACAATATGAGTTATCTCATATGGGACACTGTGAGTGAGGCAAACGAGATAACCCACCATGAGTATAACAATTTCTGAAGTTCAATCCGGGACTTTCTCCGCGGATGGTTTATAAAAAGAGAGGCCCCATTTCCGGACGGCCTCTCTTTCATTAAACAGATCAAAATTTCAAACCGATAATCGGTTATTTTGATAAATGGATTTATAGTATTCCTGATTATTCATCGTTTTTTACATCCGATTCCAGGCAGGTCAGCTGAAAGGGTATACCAGGGTGCACTGTAATCGGGTCCGCCGGTGAAAGGTTCCCTCTCCGGATCAATATGCGGATCAAGGTCGATGTAATCAAAGGCTCCTGTTCCTGCTGCCATGTGAACCGAACAACCAAGTGCCAGCTTCGACTCAAGCATACATCCTATCATAAGTTTAATATTGGCGCTGCGTGCGATGGCAATTATGTCAAGCGCTTCTATTATGCCTGACTTCATTAGTTTGATGTTAATAATATCAGCACAACCGGTACGAACAATATTTATTGCATCTGCGCTTGTGAATACTGACTCATCCGCCGCAATCGGTACTGACGTGTGGTCTTTGACAAATCTCATCCCGGCAAGATCTGATTTGATCACCGGTTGCTCAAAAAGGATGGGCCGGATATTGTTTTTCTCCAGCTCCTGGAGAAAATGAACGGCCTCGGTGGGTGAATAACCCTGGTTTGCATCGAGGGTTATGCCGCAGCCCGGAGCCCCGTCCTTTATAGCAAGCAGCCTGTCTATGTCATCCGTAAGCTTCTTTCCTACCTTGGTTTTAATAACCCTGTATCCGGCTTTTGCCAGTTTTGCGGCATTGACCCTGGCAGTATCCGGTGGGACAATGTCAACTGTGTAATCAGTCTCTGCCTTATTGCCAACGCCTCCGAAGAACTGATACATGGGAATATTCAATGTTTTGGTGTAGGCGTCGAGCATCGCCATCTCCACCGCACACCGCGCCGTGATCTGGGCCCAGAAAACACTCTTCAGCGTCCTGGATACTGCCCTGTATTCGGTGATGTCCTTTCCTTTTATAAAGTCGATGCAACTGTTAAGGGTGGCAATAGCAGTTCCCTGGTTCTCACCGTTCACCGGCTCCAGCGGGGCTGCCTCTCCGTATCCCTCGATTCCGTTATCAAGCACAACTGTGATCAGGGCATTTTCAATGCTGTACTTTGTTCCCGTAGCAATTCTGAAGGGTTCATCAAGCGGAACATTTACAGGCTCTACAATGACTTTTTTAATCTTAATCGTTTCCATATTTTTTCTTCCATTGGTGTAACATATCCAATAAAATTTCAATCTGTCCGGCTGTATGAATTGACGAAACCGTGATCCTGATCTGGTGCATCTCCACCTTCACCGGATAGTTCATGAAGGGTGCAATGATTCCATGCTCTTCGAGAAAGAGGGAGAGCCCAGACGCCTTCGCAGATGAACCGAAAATGACAGGTATTATCGGTGTGCCGCCGCCGGCTGTACGGAAACCCATCCGGATAATCTCATCTCTGACGGTTGCGGCGTTCTCAAGTGCACGAAGGCGTAAGCCGGGATTTTCCTGTATTATCTTCAGCGAAGCTATCCCGGCAGCTGCTATCGGTGGTGGTAATGCCGTCGATGCCTGGTATGTGGCCGACTTTTCCCTTATTAGATTTGTAAGCTTCGTGTTTCCGGAAATAAACCCGCCGTAACCGCCCAGGGCTTTGCTCATGGTCTCAGTCTGGAAAACATTTTCATCCCCGGGAAGATGAAAATGTTCTGGAGTACCCTTTCCGGTTTCTCCCATGATCCCTGTCGAATGGGCATCATCAACAACCAGTAATCCATTGTGCTTTTTCACAATCTGCCAGATTCTGTCCAACGGGGCTATCTCACCGGTAAGCGCGAAGACCCCGTCAGTTATTACAAGCGGGATGCCTGACTCAGACTGTTGCAGGAGATTTTCAAGACTTGATGCATCGCAATGGTCATAGCAGACCACACTGTCAACCCCGGCAGGAATAGCTGCAAGGATGCTGGCATGGGCATTCCTGTCACAAAAAACGGCTGAATAACGGTCTTTTAAAATATCGAGCAATATTGTGTTTCCCTGGAATCCGGAAGCGAATACAACAGCATCCTGTTTTCCCTTAAAAAGGGCAAGACTGTTTTCAAGTTCAAGGTGTATGTCTGCGGTCCCTGTCGTATGGCGGGAGGCGGAGAAATTAATTCCGTACTTTTCAACTGCCTGAATTGCAGCTTCTTTAACGGCAGGATGGCTGGCAAGACCAAGATAATTATTGCCTGCGAAATAGGAGTATTTTTTACCGTTGCTGTAAATGTAATTACCGATTCCGCTGTCCAATACAATCATGGGAAAATTCTGGTTCAGGATCTGAAATGCTTATATCAAAAATAGAATTTAATTACGGGAAATAACAGGATTAATAAGATAAACTCAAAATCCGCCGGGACCACCGCCAAACATGTGAATTATGCAAGAATGAGATGCAACTGTGTAACATTCCCCGGAGAAATAATTATCACCTTTACAGTTGTAATATCCTGATTTAAAAGGGAAAACACTACTTAAAATTCACAGTATGAAAAAATCAATGAAATTTTTAACCGGATTAGTGACAGCCATTCTTATTACTGGTGTTGCATCCGCACAACACAGTGCTTCACCAAGAGGACATATCAACCTCGGTGTAAAAGGCGGCGTAAACGCTTACAACATCCACAATGACAACGGTGTCAAGTATGACTCACAGCTTGGTTATCACATCGGAATCCTGGGCCATATTCACTTTAACAGCCGGTTCGCATTTCAGCCTGAAATAACTTATTCAACTCAGGGGGCGAAGTTAGGGAATGACTCATACCGTCTGGACTATATTAATATTCCAGTCATGTTTCAGTATATGTATGACAACGGGTTCAGACTGCAGGCCGGTCCGCAGGTAGGCATCCTTGCCAGCACAAACCTGGATGATATTAATCCGATCGACTTTGCGTTCGGTCTTGGTGCAAGTTATGTTGTGCCTTCAACTGGTTTTGGGGTTGATGCCAGGTACAATATTGGTTTGACCAATATCCACAAGAGCGGTACTGTAAGTTCAATGAACAGGGGATTTCAGTTCGGCCTGTTCTACATTTTCGGTCATAACAGCAAAATTGTCCTCAATTAGAGGAACTGAAGAGGGTCGCTGATGATTTCAGCGACCCTTTCTTTACTTCGAAAGTATTGGCTACAATTCCGGAAGGGGTTGTGCTTTAAGACCTGACGGTCTCTTAAGGCAACCTCTTTCTAATTTTCATTACGACCTGCTGTTATTCAGGCACTTTCATGACCTTAAGGCCCTGAAGGGTGAATTCAACCGGCACAGTGTAAGACACATCCACTGCTTTGCCCATCTGGCGGCCCGGTTTCCATTCGGGCATCATCCCAATGACCCTGACAGCTTCTTTATCCAGTAGCGGATGCACTGACTTTATTACTTTCACATTCTTTACTTTTCCTTCGGCAGACACTACGAAATTGACAAACACCCTGCCTGATATCTTTTCATTCACAGCTTCGCCTGGGTATTTCACCATCCCTGCTATCCATGAAATCATTGCATCCGGTCCGCCGGGGAACTCGGGCATCTCTTCCACAACCACAAACACGTCGCCGTCAGATTTCCCTCCTGTCTTTTCCACTGAGGTGACCTTATCAGCCAGCTCTTTTGCAGACTTTCTCCGTGGTAGTTATCTCTATTACACCGTTTTTGCCTTTCTCGCCGTATATGGCAATGGCTGATTCATCCTTGAGAACATTTATCGAGGAAATTGATTCAGGCGGAATGCTGTTCGCATCAGCGTCTGTTATGACCCCGTCCAGAACAACCAGCGGTGCAGGTCCGTCAGTTGTTCGACTTTATCTTCACTCCCGATGTTGTTGCTGGAGGTGGAGGTGGAGGAGGTGGCGGAGGCGGGGGAACCATTACAGCTTCGGTTACCACTGTGCCTGTCTTCATTATTACTTTCATTTCGGAGTTAAATGAAGCCTTTACAGCTTTCGTTTCAAAACCGATATAGCTGATTACAATAACACCATCATCCGAAACATCGGCAAGGTTGAACCGTCCCTGACTGTCAGTGACAGTACCCACTGTGGTTCCCTTGATAACGACGGCAGCTCCTTCCAGGGGTCTACCGTCCTCCTGAACAACAATTCCCTTTACTGCCTTTGTTGCTGCAGGGAAATTCCCGTCCGGCCGGGCAATGGGCGGTTTGGTCTGAAGCAATTCTGTATTGAGGTTCTGCGAAAGAAAACAATACGATCGCAAAGACCGGCAAAACAAGAAACAGCTTCAGCTTTCTGTAAGGTGAAGTACTGATATTTTTCATCATCGTGAATCTTTTTTTGTTAAGTGAATAATTGAAGGAGTTACCCAGGTCAACAACCGGTGAGCCGATGATCTGGTTTAAAAGTGCTGCCCTGTACACTGCGGGATCAGAGCTGTGCTGCAGCGCAGTCTGATCGGCAAGATATTCATGGTTTTGCCTCATGAACCTCGAATAGATCCATATAACAGGATTAAACCATTGAACCGTACACACCACACCTGACAGCAGAAGGTCAACCCAGTGTTTCTGCCGGATGTGCACCATCTCGTGATTCATAATCTCCCTTGTCTCGGTGTCAGATATTGAAGGATTGACAACTACAAAGGAAAAAAATGAATAGGGAGTCACACATTCAGCTGATCTGACAAGCTTCACCGGGTAAGTTGAAATGATCTCAGCCTTCTTTGAGGCACCAACAACTGTCCTGATCTGTACTGCATGACGAAGAATTACAAAAAGAGCCCCTGTGAGATACAGGCACAGCAAAATAAAATACACACCCTTTATTCCGGATTTCCCCGTCTGCTCAAGCCCGCCAGCAACTGCACCGCCAACCGTGGCATTTCCCACAGAAGGAAGTTCAACAACATAACGGACTGTGATTAAAGGAAATATCAATGCAGTCAGAATACCTGCAACCAGGAAGAACCTGTTCAGTGTGAAAAACCTCTCGTTACGCAAAAAGAGATAATATACAAGGGCGAAACCGGAAATCCATGTGACCGACTTCAACATGTAAAATGCCAATGCTTCCATCACTTCAGTTTTTTGGTTTCCGAAAGTTCCTTCCTGGTTTCTTCCAGCAGGTTGTCAAGGTCCTTAATGGACAAATCCTTCTCACGTGCGAAGAAAGAGGCCATCGCAGGGAACGAATTGTCGAAATAACCTTCCATAAGTCTGAACAGCTGGCTTTTCGAGTATTCGTTTCTTGACACTGCAGGGTAGTAAAGGTATACATTACCGTAGGTCTTGTGCCCGACAAATCCTTTCTGCTCAAGTACCCGTACCACTGTCGAGACAGTGTTGCGCGCCGGCTTCGGGTCGCCGAACCGGTCCCGGATATCCTTGACCAGCCCCTCTCCCAGATCCCACAGGATTTTCATTACCTGTTCTTCCGCTTTTGTCAGTTGCATGTTCTTCATAACGTTCTTTTGTCAATCCTTCAATGCAAATATATGACTATTTTTATAGTCATGCAAATATTTTATTAACAAAATGACTATTTTTATAGTTATTTTTGCAACAGATTGATTATCAAATAATTTTTTTTGATATTATGTACATATCTGATACCTTTCCATGAAATATTGGTTTATCACAATTCCTAGCTTTAACTTTGATTTACATAACACGGTAATATCTGCTCATCACTGCAAAATTTAAACTGAGAGAACTGGCTAGACGATTAGCAAGTACCTGAACCTGAATTAATTGTATAAATACCAAAACCCTGCATCCGATGAAAACATTAATCGAATTGCTTGAAACCAGTGCTGAAAAGTATGCAAATAACCCCTACCTTCTTGAAAAGAGAACAGACCGGTACGAGCCCCTGACATATAAGGAAACCAGGGAGCAGGTATACAAAGTTGCCGCAGGATTTATTGCAATGGGTCTTAAGAAAGGTGAAAGGGTTGCGCTGATTTCAGAATCGCGAACAGATTGGGTGATCAGTGAGTTGGGCATACTGCACGCAGGTGCCATCAACGTTCCGCTTTCCATTATGCTTAAGGAGGGTGCAGACCTGAAATTCAGGCTTGACCATTCTGAAGCGAAGTGGGTTATAGTCTCTGCAAATAACGCCGAAAAGATCTATTCAAACAGGAAAGATCTGCCGAAGCTTGAAAAGATAATCCTGCTGGACCCAAAGGACAGTTATGACACGGACGAGATCTTTATGGGTGAGGTAAAAAAACTTGGAGAAGAGTATCTGAAAAACAGTTATGAAAAGTTCATTGAAACCATTCGTTCCGTGGGGCCTGATGATTACGCAAACATATCCTATACCTCCGGCACCACTGCTGATCCCAAGGGCATCATCCTGACCCACAGGAATTATACTGCCAATATTGAACAGACACTCACCCTGATGGATGTGCCTGACTGGTGGAGCACTCTCCTAATACTTCCGTGGGACCATTCCTTTGCACACACAGTGGGAATTTACATCATGATGGCGACCGGCTCAAGTATAGCTGCCGTGCAGTCGGGCAAATCATACCTCGACAGTCTTAAGAATATTCCAGCAAACATCAGGGAGGTCAGACCGGTTTTCCTGCTCAGTGCCCCGGCGCTTGTCAAAAACCTCCGCAAAGGCATTGAAAAAGGTATCAGGGACAAGGGAGCAGTTGCTGAAAAACTGTTCAGCCACGCTCTGAAAGTCGCATACCGGTATAACGGAATTGGCGTGGACCGCGGAAAAGGGCTCAGAATCCTGTTAAAACCACTTTACAAGCTGTACGATATCATCCTGTTCAGTAAAATCAGGGTCAGTTTTGGCGGAAGACTCAAGTTTTTCTTCGGCGGGGCGGCCCTGCTTGACATTGAGCTCCAGCGCTTTTTCTATGCAATTGGGATACCTATATTCCAGGGTTACGGACTTTCAGAGGCCTCCCCTGTGATTTCCGGCAATACCGAATTAAGACATAAGCTTGGATCGTCGGGCATTATCGTCGGAAACCTGGACCTCAAAATCTGCGATGAAGATGGAAAGGAACTTCCTGTCGGGGCCAAAGGGGAACTGGTGGTTCGTGGGGAAAATGTAATGAAGGGGTACTGGAAAAACGAAAAAGCCACAAATGAAGCCATTCGGGACGGCTGGCTGCATACCGGTGACATGGGTTATGTCGACAGTGACGGTTTTCTATTTGTTCTTGGCAGATTCAAAAGCCTTCTAATTGGAGACGACGGTGAAAAATACAGTCCCGAAGGAATTGAAGAAACAATAACTGACAGGTCGCAGTACATTGATCAGTTCATGCTGTACAATAATCAGAACAAATACACATCGGCACTGCTTGTGCCGAACAGGGATGCCCTGCTTCGCTGGGCCAGGAATAGTAATATAAGCATTACTGATGCCAAAGGCCCAGAAACTCTCCTGCTTGAAATAGAATCAGTGATAAGTCAGTACAAACAGGGGGGCATTTACGGTGACATGTTCCCCTCAAGATGGCTTCCTGCTGCAATCGCCATCCTGGATGAACCGTTCACGGTCGACAACACTCTCCTGAACAGCACTGGCAAAATGGTCAGGGCAAAAGTGGTTGACCGTCATAAGGATAAAATTGATTACCTGTACACTGCAGAGGCAAAAAACATTGTGAATCCAAAGAACCTGGAAGCGATAAAAAAAGTTATCGGGATAAAACCGGAAATCTAACCGGGCAGCCTCTTTCTGACTGCCTTCCAGGTGTCGGTAATCAGGAAACACTCCTCCATATAGCCGATCATTTTCGTAAATCTCTTCATCGGTATGGCAAAGGAGAGTGTATTCCCGGGTACACACTTCCTGGCCGACGGGTCAAACATACCGATCACCGCTCTCTGCCTCTCCGTCAGACTTTCAATATAGGGGTAATGAATGATCGAGCTGCATCCCGAGCCAAAAGGTGTGAATGTACCGTTCGGCTCTGCCTGATCGAAGTTGGCAAGCGTGAAGAGGCCGGACAAAACATCAGGTGTCGCAAAGAAAATTACCACGTCAGGTTCATCAGACTCTTCAAGCTTATCCCAGCGCTTGAATATAAGGTTCATGCCGGCAACAGGCAATGTCTTCTGGAACTTTAAAAAATCCTTCACAAGTTCCGGTGATTGCAGGTATCTCTCCCCATCGATCTTTTCATTGCCGCACGAAAGGAAATATTCAAATCCCGGCCTGAGTTTGTCAGTATATCCGAGATACCTTTTCCCACCGCCGCAGGTTATTCTCTCAGCATTGTAGATCAATGAACTCCCGTTCCTGACTTTTGCGAGCTCACATACTATGCAATTCCATCCTTTGGGTTTCTCTGCCCACTCCGCACCGTGTTCAGTGACAGAGTAATAAAATACGATTGGCAATTCGGACCCGCCGAAGTATTTGGCCCATAAAGCCAGAAAGGATTCCTTAAGTACCAGGTTCATTTTGTCATATATTAGTCAGTGTAAAGATAATTATTTGCTGACCTGAAACCTTTATTCTGCCTGCGACATCGGCCACGAAGAACTTGTTTAATCTTAGAGTTTTAAGATGAACAAAATATTTCTGTAAGTGTTTTAAATCTTATTCGAATCCATTGTTGAAAAGTGGAGCCGCGGAACCACAATAAAAAACCGGGGCAGAACTGAAAAGCCAGACGAGTAAGAATCATTAAAACTTGCTTTTTATGAAACTAACTTACAAAAGTTTAGGTGTGTTGCTGGCGGTGGGTGCGATTTCCCTGCTGCAGGCATGTCAGAAAGATGATCAGTTTAGTGCAGAATCCGACACATTCGCCCTCAAGAAGGCAGGAAATCTGAATCATCCGGACCGTACATTTTACAGCCCGACACTTCCTATTGGCAACGGTGTTGCCAGAGCCTGGGTTAAAGAAAATCTTAATGGGGAGCCTGTAGCAGTAGGTATAAACCTCTCGGAAAAGGCACTGGAAAATCTCCCTGACGAACCGGCAATGTTTACATTCACGTTACCCGGAAATAAGGGTGAAAATTTCTACACCCTTGTAGGGCTTGACTGGAATCCTCATGGACATGAGCCTCCGCATGTTTATGACCTGCCTCATTTCGATGTTCACTTTTACATCATAACGGATGAAAAACGCATGACAATTCCACCTCTTGCTCCTCCTCTGATGGACGAGGCTCCTGATGCAAAGTATGTTCCTCCTTTATATATCCAGACTCCGGGGGTTGTTCCGCAGATGGGTGCCCACTGGGTGGATGTGACCTCCCCGGAATTCAATGGCGGGACCTTCACAAGGACTTTTATCTGGGGCTCCTATGACGGCGAATTCATTTTCTGGGAACCGATGGTAACCCGTGATTTCCTCCTTTCCAAACCTGATGAGATTATCAATCTCCGTCAACCGGATGCCTTCCAGAAGGATGGATACTACCCGACTCAATACAGTGTTACCTATTCGGTCTCACCGAAACAATACACTATTGCATTGCTGAACCTTCAGTATCATGAGGGTGAGTAAAGCATACTTACTTTCAAATTTCAAAGGGCACCGACAGTGGGTGCCCTTTGCATTTTCTATATTTCAGAGGAAGATCCCGAATTGTTATTCTGCTTACCTGTATTTCGGAATTACGGTAAAACCCACCATCAACGAGGTGCTGCTGCCTGCCCTTACCCCCACATCAAGACTCCCCGACCCTACAAACCAGCTCATTCCAACCAGAAAAGAGGGTGTAAATGAGGCTTTACTGCCTTTCACAAATGTTACAGCTGCCTCTGCCCCCGCGAAAGGGCTGAATTTGTATTTGGTGATTGGGTAATAAACCTTGGTCATGACCCCGATGCTTGTCTGCAAAGAGACGTCTTCACTTTCAATATTACCGGATAACTGTTCTGATACAGTTGCCGCAATATCCCATTTGTCCATTAACAGGAAAACCCCTGCCCTGGCGCTTAATGCTCCGTTAATGTTCTTATCCGAATCGATTCGCTGCGCACCGCCGATATAAAAGAACCAGGGGTGCAGCTCAGTATTGGAAAGGGGTTCCGGAGTCGCGGCCGTGACCGGCTTCGGATCTGTGTCCCATGAATCTATCAGTACAGCCTCGCGGGAGTTACTGTCATAGCCCCACAATTCCTTTACTGTCCCGTACTGTACAACCACCAGCGACTCCTGCCAGCTTTTCGTCAGGTTATTCATTACTGCCTTTCTGCCGTCGCCTGACATCTGTGTGTAACTTGCAAGCGCATCCAGCTTCAGCTGATCTCCCTGCGTCAGACCCGGAAGCGCTGAAATAGGTATTGTATGTCGGAAGCACCTCAACCCTGAATGCTTCAGCCTTCTGCATCAGGCTCTGGCCAAGGCTCGTCTGGAACCCAATTGCCAGGACTGCTATAACTGTTAATATCCGTTTCATCTTTTCCGTTACCTTTTACCGAAATAAACACTGCGTCCGATTGACATACCCACGGAGGTGACTCCGTCTTTTGGAAGAAGCGGTTGATAGCCGTCAAGAAATATGTCCCAGCTGCCTGTCTTCTCGCTGTTCAGGAAGCTTAACCCGACCGATATTTTTAAGTTCAGCCCTATGCCACCGCCGGCAAAACTTCCCTGAAGTCCGTATCCGGCCACAAATGCCTTCGAGCGGGAATAATTTGTCAATCCCAGTGTAATTCCGGTGGCTCCGCCGCTCCTTATTAAACCCAGGTCAAACGAGGTATTCCCGGTGCCCTTTTTTACAATTCCGAACCGTCCGTTAATGCTAATGAACGACTTTGCGAACATGCCCCCGGCATAAGCTATAAGTCTTTTCGAGTCACCGCCCGTTTTTGTCAGCAATGTCCCGACCGGGCTGACCGGTCGGACTTCGGTTCCTATTCTTGTCTTCAGCGATGTCAGTCTGGTGTCAAGCATTCTTCTTGTCTCTTCCATTTCAGGAGCATTGCCTGCCACAGTCAGTGCCTTTTCAATTGTCCTTGCTGAGGGGTTAAGCATACCTGCCCTTTCCAGGGCAATACTGTATCCGACATAAGGCAGGACCTCATCAGGGTAGCGTGCTGTGATCTCCTCGAACAGTACTGACGATTTCAGATAATATCCCTGCGCCGTCAGCCTGTTGGCTCTTTTGAAACTGTTCAGGGCATCTCCTTCAACCGCCAGGGCATCTTCCGAATAGCGGCGACCGTACTTTTGGAGGAAACCGGGCGCCTTCGCGGCTATCCAATCCGGAACTACTCCTCCTGATGTTCCAGCGGCAAAATCGCCAGCCAGCCGGTCATACCCCATCAGGGCGAACACCTGGGATGCATAGAAACCGGCATCCGGGCTGTTACCCCTTAAGATCCATATCCGGTCAAGTCTTGACAGGGCGGCATCATAAATACCGTCAAGAGCCAGTACATAGGCATATTCAGCATTCAGGGATACATTGGCTGAGTCTTTTGCCAGGAGCAGCGAATAAGCAGGAATAGCCCTGTCGAAGCTTTCGGTAAGCACCAGCGCCCTCGCAACTTCGTACGAGGCAGTGGCGCTGCCGGAAATTGCTCCGGTTTCAGTTGTCTGTTTACCCCTGGTTTTATTTTTTCCCTGCCCCGATAAATTTGCCGGGGAGACAATCAGTGCACCAGAAATTACAAAGACCAGTGCTGCTTTGTTTGCCATTGATCTTGTTCCTGACCCTTTAGTTACGGACATAAGAAAATTATAAGCTTAGTTTCTCCTGAAATGCGTACGTAATATTCTCAATAATATCGGTAAATCTCTGTTTGAGCGACTCCTGATTGCTCTGACTCACCTGTTTAAGTACCGAGGCCAGTTCCTTGCTGTCATCCTTCATCTGGTCAGCAAGCTGTTTTCTGCTCTTTTCAATTTCGGAAACCTGCTTCTTCAAGTTGGCAATCTCGGTTTTGTTCAGTTTGGTGTTGACTTTCAATTCCTCGAGTTTGGCCTCAATCGGTGCCAGTTGCTTCATCAGTCTGTCATCGTCCTGAATCACCTTAGTCACCCTGGGATTCCAGTCCCGGATGATCACTGAAAGCACATCGATCTCATTCTGGTACCAGGAAAGTATTTCCGTTGCGGGAGTTATATATCTTACAATCCGGTCATTTACAGGCCGTTTCGTATAACTCAACTGAAACGGCATTCTCTCCCGCGGCCGGGTCAGCATTTGATGAACCTACCTGCTGAATGACTTCTCCGTATCTTTTTCCAAGTACACGGAGACTTTCGTTCCTGATCTCCTCCAGATTACCGGCTATTTTCTCGCCACCCTTCATCATGGTTTCCCTTGACTGGTTGTAGGTGCCCCTGTAGAGACCCAGTTTCTTTTGCAGCGCCAAAATGTCTGCACTGTAGACCTTGGTATCGGCATTTTTCTTATTCGCGCAATTCAGTTTCCACCTGCTGTATCTGCCCGTTTACTTTTTCTATATCAGCCATATAAGCCAGAACCTGTTTGTCCCATTCAGAAATTACAGTTTCAAAGCTTCTCAGCTGATTTTCATTGAACTTAATAAGTTCTGTAAGCGGAGCTACATAATTCAGAGCTTCAAATCTCTGTTCCGGATATGTATCAGTGGTCGAATTGACCGGGCCGACATATGCCACCTGCTCTTGAGGTTCAGGTATTACTTCTGCCTCCTTTTTCTCAGAGACCGGATCTTTTTTCACGACAGTCTGACTTTTCACTCCTGCCGCCGTTTTCATCGCTTCAATTACTGCGGGCGACACATTTGCGTCCGACAGACTTTTCAATCCGCTGTCACTGAGGTCGAACTGTACCGGTGAGCTTTTTATCATGTCTGTTAATAAGCTCTTCGGAAAGATTTGCCTTTGACATTTTAATTACTGAACTGTTCGTAAGGGTCTCAGGGGTCTGTGCCTGGATAAGGGAAGCTGCAAAGAGCAGCGCCAGTATCAGGGAAAAAGTTCTTTTCATTTGGGTATATTATTTCACGTTACTTTTGCTGTATTTGAGAGGACTGACGTCCCATCGCCTGCTTCATTTCCAGGATAACCTCCGAGGATACTCCCTGGCCTGACAATTCAATTATTGCATCAACCCCGAGGTTGAAATTGACCTTTGAGCGCCTGATAATGGCAATTATCAGAGGATCTGCAAGTTCTGACTTCACAAGGTCTGTTATGCTTGAATTTGTCAGGACCTCTGTTTCTGGCTTAGCCTTTTCGACCGGTTTGGCTGCCTGCACTCCGGCAAGCACCTTTTCAATTCCGACGATTCTGATCAGGAAATCCTTTCCCGGATCAAAAACCATGAGCCCGTCAGCGTAGAATTTTAAAATGCCTCCCAGCTCCTTCGAAATTGTTATTGCAGCAGCATTGTTGACGGCATAGATCTCCCTGTCGGTTGAAAAGTAGATTCTGTTTCCTGAGGGATCAGCTGTTACCGACAGTATTGTCTTTTCTTTCGATATAGAGGCGAGTACCTTGTAATCCTTTGTAGCCGGATCAAACTGGCATAAGAGGTTCCTGGTTGCAAAAAGAACAGTGTTGTTATACTCTGCCACCGATTTTATGGGAGTGGTCAGTTCAAACAAGTATTTTATATTTTCCGCCGGGAGACAGTTCATAAACACCCTTATTTGTTTTTCCGGTGCTCCTGTCATAAACATACATTACTTTTTTTCCGGCGCTGATTCCCATATCACTGTACGGCAGTTTGTAAAGGCTGGTCAGAACGCCAAGAGAGTCGAAATAACAGATTTCATTATCCCTGACTACCATCAACAGTCCGTCAGGTGTAAAGGCAAAAGAACCGATTGTGCCTGAAGCAGGTTTTCCCAGGGGTTTCATACCTCCCCAGCCCAGGAGAAAAGCCCGGCTTTCAGTGGATAGACAGGACATGACGCTCAGGGGTAACATCGAGTGTGCCGATGAAATCTATATCGAGGTTCATTGTTTTAAGCAATGCCGTACTCATCAGCACTTCATAACGCAGGGAATCTGGTGCAGGCATCCCGTGTGACCTGAAGACGTGATACCATAAAGAAGTACAGGGAGAATAATTCTTTTTATCGATTGCATACTACAGGATTGTTAATATTTTGAATTTCATTAGAGACCGGCTGAAGATGATGGCTATACCCAGCCAGGTAGCCGCCTTTGTTATCTGCCCGAATATTCCCGGTCACCCTCACCGCCGGTAATCTCACCGCCCAGGTCCTCCCAATTTCGAGTTGTAATCACTGACTGAAGAGGCCAGCTTTGCAATGCCAGTACCCTGGTCAACAATATCCACAAGCTTGTCTGTGATCTTTCCCTGGACGTCGCCAATTGCCTGATTTGTCCAGTCGGTCATCGTATTTTCATATGCATTGCTGAGGCTTGTCATTGCTCCCTGAGGTATGTTACCGTCCCTGAAGTCCTGAATTGCCTTTGCATTTTCAGCCCAGATATTTACTGCCAGGATTCCCGGATAGGCTGCACCGTCAGGAAGCCATCCGGCCAGTGTCACAGCGGATTCACGGACCAGATTCAATTCTTGGATGGTCATACCGGACATTGACCTGTGCCGCTGCTTTCAGGAAGCGGGGGTATTCCGATTGGCTCGAGGTGATACCATTCTCTGCCGGAGCCGGGCATCTGAACAACAGGTGCGGCAACATCAGTCTGTGTCTTATAAGTCGTAACGGACTTGTCTTCAGGCTGTTTTAAATCGGCCGGATCAACTATTCCCTTACTGTCAGTAAGGTTGACAGCCGTTCCGTGCCCGAATGTTGTAAGCTTCATCAGCTGTTCCACCCAGTACCTGTCAAAGTCAGGATTTCCGGTCAGGGGAACCTCTCCCGCCGAAAGAAGAGTGTTTTTGTCAACAGTAACCCCCATTGACTTCATTTTCTGAACATAGGCGTCCAACAGGTCTTCCACAGCCCTGCTCTCATGGGCTGAGAAGAAGGGCTTTCCCGACAACAGACCCTCAAGTGATACAGTCCCAGGCTCAGGAATTCCTGAAGAAGTTCCTCCGGGTCCTGTAGGGTTTAGGTCACCCCCTACGCAGGGCCCGCAGACAATAACCAGAATACAGCTTCCGTCGCCATACAGCGACCAGTCATCGCCGTTGTTGTTAAGTTCCTGCTGCCGGTTATATTCACATGCTTCCTTTGTGCCGTAAGTAATCGGGGGAAGCATTGGATAAGGGAATACAGGGACCCGGACCTGAATGTGATACGGATTCTGTAAATGTCCATCCCTGTGCCTTAGCATCTCCGGGATTCAAAAAAAACAACAGAGTGCAGGGCAACAGTGTCAGAAAAAGTTTTCTCAGCATGGTGTCGGGATATGAAATTCTGGTCCTTAATTATTGTGGGAACATGTGAATGTATAGAAAAAAGTATTACACAATTTATGTTCTTTGACCAGTTACTGACAATCGATGACATAATACTACCAGGTGGGAAACGAACCGCCATATTACCTTATGTATTACATATTATGCTACAAAAACAAATTATTAAGCCAGATGAAATTTTTTTGTGATTTTTTTTACTTTTTTTGTATTACATATTTCGGACATCATTAATAATGGACAATCAGGACCTAAGGTTAGATCTCAGTTCAATTGATTCAAGCAGTCTCGTGGACAAGGTTGAGATGCGGCTTATCGAAGTCTTTCTTTACAGGGAACTGAAGCCTGGCGACTCTATTCCGAAGGAGACCGAACTGGCGACACTGATGGGCGTCAGCAGGACTGTAATCAGGGAGTCACTCAACAGGCTCAAGACAATGGACCTCATCGAGTCCAGGAAACATAAGGGGACGATCATAAAGAGCCCGGACCTTTCGGCCATTTTACGTAAATCAATTATTCCCAGGATTCTCGACCACAAGACGCTTATGAATATTTTCGAGATTCGTCTTGCACTCGAGGTAGGCATGTCTGACTTCATTTTCAGTCGTAAAACAGAGGCAGATATTGAGGAGCTCTATGTGCTGGTGGATTCGGAACCGGACCATTCAGAATCTGTCCTTTTCGACATGAACCAGGAACTTAAATTCCACGGTAAGCTATACCAGATGACCGGGAATGATACCCTGGAAGATTTTCAGACACTTCTGCTGCCGGCATTCCAGTATGTTTACAGTGCAGGAATGCTGAAAAGCAAAGGCAAACGCAGGAAATACATTTCGCACAAGGGACTTGTCTCTCTCCTGAATGCCGGAACTGCTGACGAATTCCGCGAGGGAATGAGAAGCCACCTTGAAAATCACTTTCACAGGATCCTTTCTGCAGATCCTGCCCCGATACTTTGAACTCCTTTTAACTTCATCTCCGCTGCCGGCAACAGCTTATTGCGCACCTCAAGGAATGCCGGTTCCTCCTGCAACACCTGTACGGTAAGCTTCACAGGCCCCTTTATAGTCTCCTGTTTGCTCCAGTACTTTGCCCAGAAGCAAATAAGTATTAAGGTATCTCCAGTTGCATCCCAGGGACTCCCTCTTCAACTCAAAAAGTGAAATAGCATAGCGTAAAGACTCCGCTGCTTTTACTTTCGACCCACCCACGAAAGCTGGCATACTGGCTTCCGAATTGGCCTTTTCGATCCATACAGCAGGATTATCACCGCCGGTTTCCAGAGCCTTCTCAAGCTGCTTCAGGGCTTTCGGGCCGAGAGATATCGCCCTGGCCGGATTGAGCTCCATCCGGAAACCCAGAAGAGCAACACTGAACGCCTCGGCTTCAGCTGTCCATTCATTAAATGAGGCAAGCTGACATGCAATCTTTTCAAAATCATCAATGACTGGTCTGGCCTCGGCTTCATTTCCTATTCCGAGGAGATAGCCTATATAACCGTACCGGGCTTCCGCAAGTGTATACAGGGTGCACGATGAGGGATCATTCAGCCATGCAGCAGATGCCTCCTCCATTCCCTTTTTCCAGATACCTATGTCACTGGTGATATAACCTTTGTAAACAGTGCAACTGTTGCAGTTACCCTGTCCTGTTAAGGCAAATGAAATGAGCGTCAGGGCAATTGTTGCAAGCAATACTTTCATTCCCAATTGCAGGTATCACTTTGAAACAGTCACCGGAACAAGTGAAAGAGGCGGTTTCTCATAATATTGCGGGATCACGGGAAGACCTCCTTCCTCAGCAGGTTTCATCTGCTGGAAGTATTTTACAAGGGCCAGCCATTCTTTTCCTTCCTGGATGCCCGGCATGGACTTATCAAAATCAGCAACGGCATTATCCATTTCGGTTACCTGATTGCCGTTTTCATCTTTTGGCACAACATTTATCAATCCGAAAGATTGCTTCTTGATAATTCCGACAAAATCAAGCATATAAGAATTCGCCACAATTGAATACAAACGGGTGTCTTCCTTTCCTGTCAGTATCGGGCTCACATTTCCATCACTGTCTGTGAACTCAAGTTTCTTAACCTTCTTAAATATTCCGCCTTTCGGGTCGTATTCAATGCGCAGGTGTGAGTAATAGCAGAAATGCGAGGGTGTGGATGCGGATGACATTATCAGCACCTCAATAATATTTTTCAGTTCCCTTCCGGTGACGTACAGTTTTGAGAGCGGATAGCCTGGAACCCTGTCAGCTCCGGAACCCAGAGACATGACGCGAAAAACATCTGCAATACTCTGTGTACCTGGCATTATAGGATCACGCAGAACGCCGGCAGCGACCATGGCAATATCGGTTCCAGGACCGTCAGAATTCATATAATACCAGATTGCATCAGCTACCAGGGGGCCAAGGTTGCTCTCTGAGCCATCCATTGTTTCGTCATATGTCAGTGTGAAAGGTGCAGTGACAACGGGCTCCCCGTATTCGTATCCAAGGGGAGCAAGAATCCCGGTGTTTATCTCCGAAGCCTGGGCTTCAATTGCCGCCTGTACGGAGGGATCCGCAACGACTGCATCATTAACCGGCAGCGGTATATATTTTTCAAGCGAAACCTTTCCCTTGCTGACATTCAGGTCCACCCTTCCTACGTGACTTCCGGCTCCGCCTGCAAGTACAATCGGAACTCCTTTGACCATAATAGGTTCCTGAAGCAGGATATGCGTATGTGCAGAGATAATAAGGTCTATACCTTTTACCTTTTGGGCAAGCTTCACATCTTCACCTGTCCATTCTCCATCCTTTCCTTTTGTTATGCCGCTGTGCGAGAGACATATGACAACATCGCAGCCTTCCCTGCGAAGCTTCTTAACAAGTTTTCTGGCTGCGGGTATCACTTTGTCAAATTTTACCGGAGGCGCATATGGAGCAGACTCATCGGCATCCTTGCCCAGGAGTGAAAAAATCCCGGTTTTGATGCCATCCCTTTCGGTTATCGTAAAGGGCAGTATCAGTCCGTCACGCATGACCTCCTCGAACAGGTCATCTGCAGCATCATCAGGGTCTGTCACACCGTTTCCCAGGAGGAGGACAGGCAAGCCTCCCCTTGCGAATGCGGCTTTGACTGTACCGGCAAATGCAGCAGGGCCAAAGTCAAAGTCGTGATTCCCGAGTGCCACAACATCATAACCTGCTTTTTTCATAAGATTCAGCTGGAATCCCGTGGTGGGCTCCAGCGAAGCAAAAAGCGTCCCCATAAGACAATCACCGGCATCAAGGACCAGGGTTGAGTTCGGGTTTTCCGCCTTCACCTTTGAGATTATCCCTGCGATTCTGGAAAATCCTCCAACAGTTTTATCTCCGTCGGCAGTCAGCGGAGTGTATGCCGATTCCGGGGCATATCCCTGCAAATGCGAGTGGAAATCATTGGTATGAAGGATCACCAGCTTCTTGCCATCCTGCGCATTCAATGCCAGAAGGGAAAATAAGAAGCTGAACAGAATAACGGCACTTTTTTTCATAACGTTTTAATTTGGCGATTAAGTTAGGAAAAAAAGGCCAATGTCTGTAGAGTCGGAAGTCTGAAAATCTGAAAGTCTGAAAGTCAAATCCGCGAGATGGCGGAATGAAATTCTGATACTAATGAGAACTTAATCAGGATACTGTTTCTACAGGTATACTGAAAATCCCATTTTGAAACCAAATCCGCCGGTAATATATTTGCGGGTCTCTCCGCCTTCACTGTCCTTTTCTGTCCAGGTGATATGTGAGTACCCGGCCATCACATCAAATGTAACTTTTTCACCAAGCGGGAGAGCTGCACCAAGGCCACCTCCAATCATCAAAAGTCCCTCCTTGTATGTATCTGCATCCCACGTCTCCTTGTAACTCCCGAACATAGTCTCCAGTTCTGCAAAAGGATAAACCTTTTCCAGAGGATAGTAATACCTGACATAGGGGCCGACTCCAAATATCATTTCACCGTATTTGTCACCGTCGTCAGTGTCTTTGCTCATATAACTGCTGATCATAACTTCAAGCCCTGCAACAAGATTGTCCATCACAAAATATCCGGCTTTGGGAAGAAGATTGAAGGATGTGGTCTTATGGTCATCAACAGCAGGGTCTGAGCCATATTTCGTTTTGCTTGTTGAAAAACCGAGGCTCATGAATTCTGAACCCCAGCAGCCGTCCATGGCCGTTGTCGAGGTTACACCCAGCAGAAGATTGCCTTTTGTCAGCTGTGTCTGCGCTGCAGCATTTGAGGCCATCAGGCACAGAGCAGCAATCAGGAGGAGAAGTTTTTTTCATAGTTTTACCTGTTAAGATTTGCTTACTCTTAAGTTTTTCAGCTTACACTCCATACTCTTTAAAGGATTTTCAGGGACTCCTTATTTCGGGCAGGATACTGATATTACAATCTGGTAATAACAAAGTTACATACTGAAAATGAGGAAGTCAATTTTATTTAGTTAACCTGGAGTGAGGCTGAGGCTGAGGCTGAGGCTGAGGTTGAGGCTGAGGTTGAGGCTGAGGTTGAGGCTGACGCTGAGATTTCAAACACTATAAATTCCGGAATTATAGTCCTCCATCTGACGGATCAGCCTTTCGACTTTCAGACCTTCAGACTTCAGACCTTCAGACTTCCTTCTACACCACCTCCGCCACCACATAGGTGGATCCGCCGATGAATATCATATCATCTTCGGCGGCAGCACTCCTTGCAGCATCAAGAGCCAATGCCACGGAAGGATAAGCGTTGCCCTCAAGACCGGACTTAATTGCCTCAGCTTTAAGTACATTTTCATCCAGGGCTCTTGGGATGCCCGCCCGGGTGAAATAGTAAACGGCATCGACAGGGAACAGAGGCAGCACCTGTGAAAGATCCTTGTCATTCACGAATCCGATGACAATGTGAAGTACTTTCCTGGGTGTTGCCTTCAACTGCCTTACCACATATTCAAGACCCTCGCGGTTATGCCCCGTATCACACACCGTCAGCGGCGACTGAGCGAGAACCTGCCAGCGTCCCATCAGCCCGGTATTCAAAACTACATTCGCCACTCCCCTCACAAAGTGATCATTGGTGAGACTGAACCCGTCAGCTATCGACCCGAATGCCGCTGCTACAGTCTGGATGTTCTTTTGCTGGGCAAGACCCCCAAGCGGAGTTGTCCCTCCCCTGCGGGTATGACTGCGCAGATCATAAAGCATGTACGGTCTGACGGCAGTTGTCTTCTCCGGGTCACCGAGGTTGCACCTGAAAACCCTGTCGGCAAAAGTGACCTCCGTATGCCTTGCTTCTGCCGCAGCTGTAAAAACATCAGCAGTCTCCGGATGGGTCTCTCCAACAACAACCGGTACTCCCTCCTTGATTATTCCGGCTTTTTCACCCGCTACAGCCGCCAGGGTGTCTCCGAGAAATTCCATATGGTCATGGCCGATGTTGGTGATCACAGACAATACCGGCCTGATTATGTTTGTAGAGTCCAGCCTTCCGCCCATTCCTGACCTCGATAACAGCAACGTCCACTTCCATGCGCGCAAAATAATCAAAGGCCATTGCAACTGTAAGTTCGAAGAAGGAAGGTACAGTTACTCTCAATTATCGCACTGTGCTGTTCCACAAAACTGATTACCTCCTCCTTTTCAATCATCATTCCGTTCACACGAATTCTCTCCCTGAAATCACGCAGGTGAGGAGAGGTATAGAGGCCTGTTTTGTATCCTGCCTCCTGGAGTACCGAAGCCAGCATATGAGAGACGGAACCCTTTCCGTTTGTGCCGGCGACATGTATTGTCCTGAACTTCAGGTGAGGGTGGCCAAAATATTTATCAAGCGTAAGGGTGTTTTCAAGGTTACCCTTGTATGCCGCCTTTCCCGTCCTGTGCCAGACCGGCAGCAGTGAGTAGAGATATTCTACTGTTTCGTCGTATGTCATGTTAATAACCTGATGATAGTTGTTTGCAAATTTACAACAATTGCCTCTTGACAGAAACGGCGAAAGGTATCTTTGTTCATGACCATAAGGCGCCGGATTATGGTGTTATAACGATAAAAAATATATTTATGGCGAAGAAAAAAAAACAGAGCAAAATCTTCATTCTCGATACGAATGTTTTGCTGCATGATTACACCTGTATTTACAATTTTGAGGAAAACGACGTAATAATCCCCATCGTTGTTCTCGAGGAACTCGACAAATTCAAGAGGGGAAACGATCTAATCAACTTTCATGCCCGTGAGTTCACACGTGAACTCGACAAGATCTCCGGTGACCTGCTGCTTACCGGCAGCATTCCTCTCGGTGACAAGCTTGGCAACCTTCATATCGAAACAGGAAAACAGTTCTCCGAGAGGGTCAATGAATCGTTTCCGGAGAGAACACCTGACCACCGCATTCTTGCGATTGCCGATTATGTCACTCAGCAGCATCGCGATAAGGTTGTGGTACTCATAACCAAGGACATCAACCTCAGAATGAAGGCTAAATCGCTGGGTGTCAGGGCTGAGGACTATGAGAACGACAAGGTGGCAAATCTTGACGACCTGTATAAAGGTATAAAGACAATTGAGGGAGTCAACCACGAGGTCATCAACAAGCTTTATGAACAGCCGGAAGGCGTTCCCGTCGGCGACCTGAAGATAAAGGATGAGGAGCTGGGGCACCACTTTTACATACTGCGGAACAGCGGGTCCAGCGCTCTGGCCCATTACAATCCTGTCTCAAAGATGCTTATCAGGGTTCTCAAACAAACCACATACGGCATTGAACCGCGCAATGCAGAGCAGACCTTTGCCCTCGATGCCCTGTGCAACCCCGATATTCAACTTGTCTCGCTGACTGGCAAGGCAGGTACGGGAAAGACCCTTCTGGCGCTCGCCTCGGCTCTTCACCAGTACAAGCGCTATAAGCAGATCTTTCTTGCCAGGCCCATAGTACCGCTGGCAAACCGGGATATGGGTTTCCTTCCGGGAGATGTGAAGGAGAAGATGGATCCGTATATGCAGCCCCTGTTTGACAACCTGACAGTCATCAAACACCGGTTCAGCTCGCAGAGCCCTGAATTCATACGCATCAATGACATGGTGAAGGAAGAGAAGCTTGTAATAACACCGCTGGCATACATCAGGGGCCGGAGCCTTTCAAACATCTTCTTCATCGTCGATGAAGCCCAGAACCTGACGCCACATGAAGTCAAGACAATCATAACACGTGCCGGCGAAGGGACAAAAATGATATTCACAGGCGACATAGAGCAGATAGACTCTCCCTACCTCGATGCCGGATCCAACGGGCTGAGCTACCTGTCAGACAAAATGAAGGGACAGGATCTCTTTGCACATGTCAACCTTGTCAAGGGAGAAAGGAGTTTCCTGGCCGAACTGGCGAGCAGGCTGCTGTAGGTTAGCTTTTTTGAGCTATTTTTGCAGCCGAAACAGTAATGAATTCATTTTGAAGAAAAGAGTAGCGTTTCAGACACTGGGATGCAAACTAAATTTTGCCGAGACTTCGACTATTGCAAGGTCCTTTTCGGATGAATTGTTCGAAAGGGTCGATCCGGGCAGCAGTGCTGATATCTTCGTCATAAACACCTGCAGCGTAACGGATACGGCTGACCGAAAATGCCGGCAGGCCGTCAGAAAGATCATTCACCACAATCCCGGCGCCTTCATCGCAGTTGTCGGCTGCTACGCACAGCTCCGGCCTGACGAAGCTGCCTCCATCGAGGGAGTGGATCTGGTGCTCGGCAACAATGAGAAATTCGATGTAGCTGCATATATAAAAAACCTTGATAAAAAGAGTGTTGCCGAAGTCCACTCCTGCGAAGCAGTTGAAAATGCGGGATTCAATATTTCATGGTCAGGCGGTGACCGTACGAGAACATTTCTGAAGGTGCAGGACGGCTGCGACTATCACTGCTCATACTGTACAATTCCAAAAGCAAGGGGCAACAGCCGCAATCCGCTTATTTCGGAAATTGTGGCAGAGGCTTCCGCGGTGACGGCATCGGGCGTCAGGGAGATTGTCCTCACCGGAGTAAATGTGGGCGACTTTGGGAAAAGCACCGGAGAAACCCTTGAGGAACTTCTCAGATCACTCTTAAAAGTCCCCGGGATTGAAAGGCTGAGACTCTCATCCATTGAGCCCAACCTCCTTACGAACAGTATTGTGCAACTGATTGCCGGGGAGCCTGTCCTGATGCCCCACATACACATGCCCCTGCAAAGCGGAAATGATAAAATACTCGGACTGATGCGGCGACGTTACCGCCGTGATGTTTTCGAGGACAGGGTGAGACTTATCAGGCAACAAATGCCTGAAGCTTCAGTGGGCGCAGACGTTATAGTCGGATTTCCGGGAGAGACAGCAGAAGACTTTGAGGAGACTCTCCGCTTCCTTGAAGCCCTGCCGCTGACTTACCTCCATGTCTTTTCATTTTCGCCGCGCCCTGACACCCCGGCAGCATCAATGCCCGGCGCAGTGCCGGCCGCCGAAAAGGAAAAACGCAGCAGAAGGCTGATAAAACTCTCTGAAAGCCGTCGCACCCTCTTCATGAAGTCGTCATCGGGAGTGATTACTGATGTCCTCTTCGAGAAGGAGGACGCGGAAGGAATGATAGCCGGTTTTACAGGCAACTACATCCGTACAGTGGTTCCATTCAGGGAAGGATTATCCGGATCTGTAAGAAGAGTGAAACTTACAACTCTCCGCGACGACAGCAGCATGAACGGAGAACTTATTGAACCCTGAGTAAAATGAAAGGGATCGGATTCTATATTTTTATAGCCTTCAACTATGTAATCACACTGTTGCCCCTGGGAGTGCTTTACATTTTCTCCGATATCTTTTTCGTTCTCCTCTTTTACTTTCCGTCATACAGGAAGAAAGTGGTTGAAGCAAATCTGAGAAATGCATTTCCTGAAAAAGACAAAGCGGAGCTGGAAAGAATCTCCAGGAAGTATTACAGGCACCTCTCCGATCTCTTCGTGGAGACGCTGAAAGTGACTCACATGAGCAGTCGCGAGATCTCACGCAGGTTCAGATTCAGGGATATGACCCTGATTGACCGGTTATACGGTGAGGGCCGTGATATTGTGGCAGTCTGCAGTCATTACAATAACTGGGAATGGATGTCATCAATGCCGCTATTTACCCGTTACACTGCAATGACAATTTACAAGCCACTGAAAAACAAATACTTTGACAGAATGATGTGTGATCTCAGGTCAAAGTACGGAGTGGTCCCTGCTCCCATGCAAAGCATTCTCAGGGAGATGATAAAGCGTAGAAAAAACGGGGAACTGACAGTCACTGCCTTTATTGCCGATCAGACACCTCCGCCGGATGAACACACTTACTGGACCAGCTTCATGAACCAGGAAACAGGCTTTTTCACAGGCCCCGAGAAAGTTGCCGTGAAGCTTGACATGGCGGTAATATTCGTACACATCATCAAGGTCAGAAGGGGTTACTACGAAGTTGAGACAACACTGATATCAGAGAGTCCCAAAAACGAGGCGCCGAACGCCATTACCGAAAGACACGTCCGCAAACTGGAAGAGATAATAAGGGAACAGCCGGAATTCTGGCTTTGGTCACACCGGCGGTGGAAACATAAAAGAGTTAAAAAAGATGATTAAGACAGCTGTTGTCATTCTGAACTGGAACGGACGCGCTTTCCTGGAAAAGTTTCTTCCGGGAGTCATCAGCGCCACTGTTTCACCCGGTACTGAGGTAATAGTTGCCGATAACGGCTCGGATGACGACTCTGTAAGCTGGCTCACCGGCAATTACCCTGCCATCAGGGTCATACTGCTGGACAAAAATTGGGGTTATGCAGGAGGCTATAACAGGGCTCTTGAACAGATTGATTCTGAATATTATATTCTTCTCAACTCCGATGTGGCAGTTGAACAGGGATGGTGTGATGCTCTTATCACATTCATGGACATGCACCCCGGGGCAGGGGCATGCCAGCCGAAAATAAAGTCATACGCGGAACCGGAGCGTTTCGAGCATGCCGGAGCTGCCGGAGGATATATCGACAGGTTCGGATACCCTTTCTGCCGCGGACGGATAATGAACTATACCGAAAAAGACACCGGACAGTACGATGATGTCTGTGAAATATTCTGGGCATCCGGTGCCTGCATGGCAGTCAGGGCTTCGGCATTCGGACAGTGCGACGGCTTTGACGAGTCGTTTTTTACCCACATGGAAGAGATAGACCTGTGCTGGAGAATGCAGAATGCCGGTTTTAATATTTACTACGTACCTGAGACGACAGTCTGGCATGTGGGAGGCGGTACACTCAGCTACGGATCTCCGCAGAAAATATATTACAATTTCAGGAACAGCCTGCTGATGCTTGCGAAGAACCTTCCTTCACGCAGGATAAGGCGGACAATCTTTGTCAGACAGGTGCTTGACGGAGTAGCAGCCATAATGTTCCTCTTCACCGCCGGATGGCAGCCATTTAAGGCGGTAATAAAAGCCCACAACGATTTCCGGAGGGCCAGAAACAGCATCAGGACCCACCGCAGCCTCTCCCCGGTATGCGAAACTTACGGTCCTCCTCATACAATGATGAACAAATCTGTCGTTTTTGAGTATTATATAATGAAAAGAAGAATTTTCACCTCCCTGAAGTGGCAGTAAGAATCAATAAACAAATGGCAATATTTTTCACTATAGTCTTAACGGTCTATTTTCTGACGAACCTTTATCTCTACCTCAAGGGAAGCAGGGCACTGACCGGGGCAGGATACCCTTTAACAGTCTACAGAGTTGTTTTTATCATACTTGCATCAACATTCATCGCAGGCAAATTTCTCGAATACAGGCATTCGAACGTACTTACAGATATTCTGAATATTGCCGGCGGATTCTGGATGGCTTTCATGCTATACGGTTTCCTTATGTGGATTCTTTCTGACATTGTAATGCTGGCACAACGGCCCTTTCATCTTGTTTCCCCAGCATCGATGCCGCAGGTGAAGCTCTGGCTTTTCATTACAATCACAGGCATTTCGGCATTGCTTATAACCGTCGGGTTCTTTTCCGCAATCACTCCGAAGGTGACAAGATATGACATCAGTACCGGGAAGAATTTTACTGACGGACAGGAGGGTATGAAAATTGTGGCAGTTTCAGACATCCACCTGGGAAGCATTATCAGAAAAAGGAGCATGAAACACCTCTCGCAGATGATAGGAAGGGAGAAACCTGAACTTGTTCTGTTTCTCGGCGACCTTGTCGACGGAAGTATGGGGCCTGTGCTTCGCGGTGACCTGCTGTCGCATCTCACCCTGCCGCCACTCAGGTACGGACATTATGCAATTACCGGAAATCATGAGTATATGGGTGACCTTCATAAGTCTCTTCCGTATATCGAAAGCAAGGGGATCAGGATACTGAAGGATGAAACCGTACCATTGGGCAACGGTGTCCAGCTGATCGGAAGGCTTGACAGAACAGCGCAGCAGGGTTTCGGCAGCGGCCGGGCCACGCTGGACTCTCTCCTGAAAATGACAGACGCCGGTAAGCCTGTTATCCTGCTTGACCATCAGCCTTATGAGTTGAATAAACTTGAAGGGTCACCGGTGGATCTTCAGCTTTCGGGCCATACACATAACGGTCAGATGTGGCCGCTGAACCTGATAACCAGGGCGATGTTCGAACTGAGCTACGGGCATAAAAAATTCGGAAACACAGATGTTATTGTATCCTCGGGATTCGGCTTATGGGGACCCCGTGTGCGTCTTGGAACCAGACCGGAGATCGTTGTAATTAACTTCACCGGCAAATCACAGAACGTCGTAGACCTTCTCCAGCATCATACCCCTTGAACCTTTAACCAGGACGGTATATCCGGACAGGTTTTCCTTGCTGAGCCACTCACGGGCTTCTCCTGATGAGCTGAAAGTCTTTATTGTCTTTCCTTTTGCAAGTGAGATGAACACCGGTCCGACAAGCACTACCTCGGTACCTTCCATGGCGTCAAGCGTTTCAATTATCCTGGAATGTTCCGGGAGGCTCTCGTGCCCCAGCTCAAGCATATCGCCCAGTATCACCAATTTCTTTTCAGCACTGATCTCGCTGAATGCGGCAAGAGCTTTTGACATGCTCGAAGGATTCGCATTGTAGGAATCGCATATAAGTGTATTGCGTTCCGTTTTCCTTATCTGCGATCTGTTGTTCGAAGGCCGGTAAAGGGAAATGGCGTCAATGATGTCATCAATCGGAACCCCAAAGAATATTCCAACAGCAATTGCAGCCCTTACATTGTCAAGATTGTACGATCCGAACAGATGTGTCGTAAAGGCATAGTGATGCCCGTTGTAGTCAACCCCGACATTCAGGAACGGGTCGTCATGTACAACAGGCTTAACCACCAGGTCCGTACCGTCAGGGTCAGAGTAGGGTACTGCCTTAAGTACCAGGTGATAAACAAGTTCAGTCAGTGTCGTACTGTTCTCATTGAAGAGAGCAATGCCGCCGTGATTGCGAAGCCACTGATACAACTCAGACTTGGCTGCAATTACATTTTCAAAAGAGCCAAAACCTTCGATGTGCGCCTTGCCGATATTTGTAATTATCCCGTGCGTCGGCATTGCCGTACTGCACAGTGAGGCTATCTCTCCCCGGTGGTTTGCTCCCATTTCTATAACCAGGAATCCTGCGTCAGCGGGTGCGCTCAGCAGGGTAAGAGGCACACCAATATGATTGTTCATGTTTCCCGCTGTACTGTGTACCTTTTTCTTCCGTGACAGTACTGCTGTAACGAGCTCTTTTGTAGTTGTCTTGCCGTTAGTACCCGTAATCGCAATGACCGGCACATGCAGCGTCTTCCTGTGGATGACGGCAAGTTCTGTCAGTGTGGTCAGTACATCTGTGACACCTATAATCTTTTCACCTTTCAGCGAAGGATCATCGGTCACAGCTGCGACAGCTCCTGAAGCAAGGGCGGAAGTGGCATACCTGTTGCCGTCATGGCTTGGACCTTTCAGTGCGAAAAACACTTCTCCCTTTCTGATGGATCTGGTATCAGTGCAAATGCCCGCTGAACTGCGAACGAGGCTGTATAATTCGTTTAGCTCCATGTTACGGTAAAAATAAGCCCCATTATTCCATATAATGAGGCTTTATGTTTTTGAAATCGAAATCTGTTACAAACCGGCCGGACTTCCTACTCTGATCATAGCGCACCTGAATCCGAGGTCATCGCGTGAGGCCTCCTGATCAAGATACCGGCGGGTAGAAGGATTGAGCCAGTAGGCCCTGTCTTTCCATGATCCGCCCTTGATGACCCTGGCCCTGTCATTTATGAGGGTCACATAGTCATTGTCAGTCGTATTCTGTGCGTACATCTTTTCCGTCTGTGCAAGTTCGGCATTGCCGGACCATTCGAGACTCGAGGAGATACTTGAGATGACGTCGCCGTCAAGATAGTTTCTGTAGTCCGATTTCTGGTAATTGTACCTGTCTGCAACATCTTCAGGCTTCACGGTATCGATCTGTAGTCTTCCAAGTCTGTCTTTTTCAACCACCTGCCCGTTGGCATCCCTGCGAAGATCAGTAAATACGTTTCCTCTGAAGGGGTTAAATCCGTCTATGTCTTCCGATGAAAGGGGACGGTAAACATCCTGTGTCCATTCATTCACGTTGCCTGCCATGCAATAAAGACCATAATCGTTGGGCCAGTATGACCTGACGTCAACTGTAATGCTACCTGCATCGTTCAGGTTGCCTGCAACACCCATCATGTCACCCCTTCCACGTACGAAGTTAGCCATGAATTCGCCCCTGTATTTGGGAGCTGAATTGCGGACGTTATGACCGTCCCACGGGTAGATGGCTCTTTCATATATTCTTTCCTCAAAGGTATTTCCTCTCAGACCGTATGCGGCGAATTCCCACTCAGCCTCGGTCGGGAGGCGGTATCTCGGCAGCAAAACACCGTCTTCCTGGCGTACGCGGGCGTGGACCTCATCAACTCTCTGGCCAGGAATACCTTCATACTGACCTGCATAGTAAGCTTCCGTATTGAAGTTGTTGGCACCGGTCTGTTCAACGTTGGGCTCCTGCCACTTGCCGTCAAGAAGTATCTGCTCATTGACCCTGTCAGTCCTCCAGACGCAGTAGTCATTTGCCTGCAGCCAGCTGACGCCTACAACAGGATAAGAATTATATGAAGGGTGCCTGAAATAATACTGCACATAAGGTTCATTGAATGCGAGCGGGCTTCTCCAGACGAGGGTGTCAGGAAGTGCACGGCGGTGAACTTCGGGATAATCCCTGTATACCCTTCTCAGCCAGTACAGATATTCGCGGTAATCAAGGTTGGTCACCTCTGTTTCATCCATATAAAACGAAGAGACTGTGACCCTGCGCGGAATGTTGTTCCAGTCGTACATGACGTCCTGCTCAACCCTGCCCATTGTGAAGGTTCCACCTTCGATGAGCACCAGGTTCGGGCCCGTTATCTGTTCTGATGCTTCTCCGATGGGATAACCGAGGTCGTTCACATCGCTTGATTTTGGATCCCTGTAACTCCACCCTGTGGTAGGAGATACGTTTTCCGTCTTGCCCCCCTTGCAGGAGAACATGAAGAGTGCAACAACAACGAAAACCGGCAAAGCTCTGAGTTTATACATGGCCTCTTTAATATTTAAAACATGTTTAATTTTCAAAAATATATAAATTTAACTTAGAAACAACGCTGCTCCAAAAATAACTACAAATCGGGTAACTTTATTACGTGGATAACCCTTCTTTTTTCAACATTATTTAAAGATACCGACAATCCGGCTTTTACTACTGCCGTTCCGGGAAATGAGATATCTCCGCGGGATAGACCATAACTATATGATAATGTGATTTTTAATGAACCGGAGTCCCAACCTGCCGAAGGTTCTACTGCAGAAAAGCCATCCCTGACATACCAACCTGACAGGCCGAAGACAAGTTCCCTGAAAGAGGCTGAAGTTCCTAAATATGTGATAATATTTCCATCCTGAAGCATTATTAAAGCCGAGGGTCTCAACTCAAAACCGGTCCGCTCTGAAAAAATTACCCTGCCGGCATTAAATGTATAGAGCCGTACAAGCCTGTTATAGTCCTGACGGTTGTCATCTAAATAAGGCTGAGCCAGATGCATGACTGCAAACCCGCCGTACCATGGCCCTGAGGAGAAAGCTACCCCGCTTCCTAAATCAAAAAGCGTAGAACCGGCATCTGAAACTGTCTCGCCCGGAGGACTTACCAAACCTCCGAAAGGGTCAAAGTCACCGGGAAAGGTGACCGCTCCACGATTTATTCCCCTGTGCACGACAGAAGCTGTCAGTCCGGCATTGAAAAACAGGTTCCTGCCTGCCTTGAGGTGATATGAATAGCTCATACCTGCACGCAGGTCATTCAGCACCTCCCCCATCATGTCATCGGCAACCCAGATACCTGCTCCGCCGTGAAGTGTCTGTGAGTAATCGTCATAGGATGCATAGACTGACTGCAGCCCGAATCCTGCACCTGGAAGAAAGGAATAACAGGAGATGCTCATTCTGCCCTCACCTGAAGAACCGGCGTAGGCAGGATTATACATCATCTCCATTCCCGTCACTGAACCGTACCATGTGTCCTGTGACAGAGCAGAAGCAACATTTGCAACCAGGCAAAGGAGAGTTATGGTTTTTCTTAATCCCATTTATACTGTTCAGCAATTTGAACGTTTTTGCGACGTTAATGTTTCATGCCGTGCGGCCGCTGGGCAAAGATAAACTACTTCACTATCTTTGCGGGGATGAAACTTAAAAGTATCCGATTCCGCTTCCTGGTACTTTTTGTGATGCTGACAGCCCTTCCTGCTGTGGCACAGGAGTACGTCGCATCTTCAATGCTCGGAAGCGGCAGATGGATAAGGTTAGCCGTTACCGAACCGGGTATCTACCGCATCGACTTTGCACAGATAAAGAATATGGGATTTACAGATCCCGCATCGGTAGCCATCTTCGGCAACAACACCGGACAGCTCTCCTTCTACAATGACGGAACCGAACCGGATGATCTCAGGCAGGTGGCTTTAATGACTGACAGGGGAAGTGACAACGTTTTCAACGAAGGGGATTTCATACTTTTTTACGGTGAAGGAACTCACAGGTACATTTATAATGAAAGCACCGGGTACTATGATTTTCTAAGACATCACTATTCGGATACCGCTTTTTATTTCATCACCTCACGTGCCGGCGCGGCTCTCCAAGTAAAGACAGCCGGTGCTGCTGCCGGTGAACCTGTGCTCTTCCCGAACTCCACCGATGTATACTTCCGTTATGAAACAGAAGGCTCGAATCTGCTCCGGTCCGGCAGGGAATGGTATCAGCAGGTAATACCGGAAAGGGAAAACAGTGTCGATCCCCGCTTCAGTAACATGATAACAGGAGAGCATATCCGTTACCGTGCCAGGGTCCTCGCAAGGTCTGACAGCGAGTCGCGGTTCATTCTCAGACAGGCCACACAGGTTATCAAAACCCTGATTGTCCCTGCCGTAAATCCGGCAGACCTGAATGGCGTATATGCCAGTATCGTAATAGCTGAAGATTCCTGCCTTGCGGCGTCAGCCTCACCCCTCTTTTCTGTTACTTATTCAGGATCAGGGAATACGGCAGCTACAGGTTATGTTGACTACATTGACATTCAGGGCAGGGCGCAGCTGAATTATTCAGACAGGCAACTGTTTGTATCAGACAGCCGTACGGCAGGGCCGGGCAAGTTATCGCGGTTCAGTATAACGGGCATAACCGCACTGAGTGTCTGGGATGTGACTGATCCATTCGCACCCCTGATTATGGAATCCTCATTTTCAGCAGGCACCACAACCTTCACGGCAGAAACTGATTCTCTTCGTAAATTCGTTGCCTTCACAACCCAGCATTTATTGAGGCCTGTGATAAAATCAGCCGTATTGCCGAACCAAAACCTGCATTCGGCGCCAGCGGCTGATATGGTAATCGTAACACATCCTCTGTTTGCACCTTATGCCCAACGCATTGCCGAGATGCATTTGTCAGATGACGGTACCACATCACTGATTGTCACTCCGCAACAAATTTACAATGAGTTTTCAGGAGGCATACCTGATGCCGTCGCCATTCGCAACTTCCTGAGGATGATGCGCCTGAAGGGAAATAATACACCTGACGCCCTTAAATACCTGCTTCTGTTCGGCGACGGGTCATATGAGAATAAAACACCGCCCCCGCAGAATACCTCTTTCATACCTACCTGGCAATCAGTGAATTCGCACGTAGGTGTACTCTCGTTTACTTCTGACGACTTCTACGGTCTGCTGGATGACGGAGAGGGTGAGGCTGACGGATTCCTGGATATTTCAATCGGCAGGCTGCCTGTTACCGATACTGCCGGCGCTGGCATTGTAACCCGTAAGATAGCGTCTTACATCAGTGCCTCATCACAGGGATCCTGGAGAAATGTACTCTGCATGGTTGCCGATGATGAGGACGGTAACCTGCATATGACCGACGCTGAAAGTCTCAGTGCTGAAGCTTCTGCCTCCGCTCCTGCTCTCAGTGTTGAAAAGATCTACCTCGATGCATACCGTCAGGAGACTTCCGTAACAGGTAACTCGTATCCTGATGCAGTCAGGGCAATAAATGACCGGATTGCGGCAGGATGCCTGATATTCAATTATGTCGGGCATGGAAGCGAAAGCGGACTGGCACACGAAAGGGTAATCCGTACTGACAACATCAACTCCTGGAAAAACAAGGGTATGCTGCCCCTTTTTATTACGGCTACCTGTGAATTCTCCAGATTTGACGATGTCGAGATAAACCCTGCCACAGGTGCGATCTCTTCGAGGACCTCTGCCGGTGAAATGGTACTTTTGAATCCTGCAGGCGGCGGTATTGGTCTGATGAGCACCACCAGGGTTGTTTATTCCGCACCCAATTTCACACTGAACAGGAATATTTACGATTATGCATTTACAACCGCGGCTGACGGGAAGTCTATGAGAATGGGCGACATAATCCGACAGGCCAAGATAAATGCAGGCACGGGGATGAACAAGCGCAACTTTCTGCTGCTCGGCGATCCCGCCCTCAGGCTGGCCTGGCCGGTCAACGGGAGAGTGGTTACCGACAGCATAAACAGTATCAGTGTCAGCCTGGCTACCGATACACTTAAGGCACTGTCAGTCATCACTGTAAGCGGACATATCGAAGACCCGTCAGGTAACCTGATGACATCATTCAACGGGACCGTTGAACCGCGTGTCTGTGATAAACCTTCCTCAGTCAGCACTCTCGGTAACGACGGCGGTTCGACAATGAACTTCCCGGTGACCGGCAACATCATCTTCAGCGGTAAGACAACCGTCAGGGAGGGCTACTTCAGCTTTTCATTCATCGTGCCCCTCGATATAAACTACTCCTTCGGCTCCGGAAGAGTTACCTACTATGCAAGGAATGACATTACTGACATGAACGGGAACTTTGCCGGTCTGACAGTGGGCGGGTTTTCAGACATCGACATAAATGACACCGAAGGTCCTCAGATCAGACTCTTCATGAACGACACGCTTTTTACCGGCGGAGGGATCACCGACACCTCTCCTTCTTTATTGGCGCTTATAAAAGATGACTCGGGCATAAATGCGACCGGGGCCGGAATCGGTCATGACATAATTGCATGGCTTGATGATGACCAGTCAGGTGCAGTCTCACTGAACAGCCTTTTCCGCACCGACCTGGGTGAACACAGGGCAGGAAGTCTGACTTATCAGCTCCTGATTCCTGAGAAAGGGGAGCATACAGTATCACTAAGAGCCTGGGACAACCTCAACAACCCCTCCTCAGCAACTCTGAAATTTGTTGTGGAGACAAGCGGCAAATTCAGGCTGACAGACCTGATCAGCTTTCCAAATCCCGCAGTTGCGGAAACAAGATTCGCGGCCGGACATAACAGACCGGACACCGAAATTGATATTACTATCACCGTTTACAACACATCGGGACAGGCTCTGAGGGTTATAAAGGAGAAGGTTTCCACCACCGGCTACCGGTTGCCTGATATATTGTGGGACGGATGTGACGGCTCCGGGAGCAGGCTGGCCCGCGGACTCTATATATGGCGTGCCGATGCTGTTACCACTGAGGGCGAAAGAGCCTCATCATCAGGCAGAGTGATCATTTTGTAGGACAATACAATATCTTACCTTTTTTTTTGTTTTATATTTGCACAACCTGAATTTAAAAAAGAAATGAAAAACAAGGCACTAATTATCACCATATTACTGGTATCACTTCTCCCCGGGGTTAAGATTATGGCACAGGATGCTCCCCTTAACGCAATTCAGACAGTGGTTCCGTTCCTTACAATTGCTCCTGACTCCCGTGCCGGAGGAATGGGAGATGCAGGTGTTGCAACTTCGCCTGATATTTTCAGCATGCACTGGAATCCCGCCAAATTTGCATTCATCGACGGCAACGGAGGATTCGGAATTTCATACTCACCCTGGCTTCGGGCACTTGTGCCTGACATTAACCTTGCCTATCTTTCAGGATACTACAGGGTTGACAGCCGGCAGGTTGTTGCTGCAAGCCTCATGTACTCATCACTTGGAGAAATACAGTTCACTGATGACTACGGTAATTACCAGAGCAACTTCAATCCCAATGAATTCTCCGCTGACGTGGCATATTCGCGTCTCTTTTCCGAACATTTCTCAGGAGGCGTCGCACTCAGGTTCATATATTCAAATATCACCGGCGGCTTTATCGTCGGGAGTACTGAAACTAAAGCAGGCATAGCATTTGCTGCAGATGCTTCAGGCTACTACCACAACGATATCAAGATCGGTCAGAGGGATGGCAGCATAGCAGCCGGATTCAATTTTTCAAATATCGGCTCGAAGATGAGCTACACCGATTCACGTGACCCGGATTTCATACCGATGAATATGCGTCTCGGAACTACAGGTACAATTAAGCTTGACAAATACAATGCCCTGAGCCTCTCTGTCGACTTCAACAAGCTTCTTGTTCCCACACCCCCGGTATATGATACTGACGGAGAGACCATTCTTGACGGAAAAGACCCGAACGTCTCCGTTCCTGTTGCAATTTTCCAGTCGTTCTTCGATGCTCCCGGCGGTTTCAGCGAGGAAATCCGTGAGTTCACCGCTTCGCTTGGGCTCGAGTACTGGTATAATGAGCAGTTCGCATTGCGTGCCGGATACTTTCAATGAGGCCGAGTCCAAGGGCAATAAAAAGTACTTCACCGCCGGCGCAGGTTTCAGACTGAATGTCTTCTCTCTGGACTTTTCCTACCTGGTGCCGGTCACCCAGAACAATCCGCTGGCAAGGACTCTCAGGTTCTCGCTCGGATTTGACTTTGACGCTCTCCGCAACGCAAGCAAAAAATAAAATATGACCCTCCGTCACCGGATCGGACAGGGTATCGACTTTCACCGGCTGGCGGAAGGCCGTGAACTCTGGCTTGGAGGCGTACACATAGTTTCACCGGTGGGCTGTGTAGCCCATTCTGACGGTGATGCACTGATACATGCAATATGTGATGCACTTCTTGGTGCAGCAGGGCTCAGGGATATCGGGTTTCATTTTCCTGACACCTCCGCGGAATTCAAAGACATTGACAGCAAGATACTTCTTAAGAGGACTGTCGGGCTCATCGCAGCCAAAGGCTTCAGGGTCGTAAACATTGACAGCACCGTCTGCCTCGAATCGCCAAGACTGGCTCCCTATATTGAAGCTATGCGCAGTACCCTGGCAGAAACGGTAGGTATAAATTCCGATTCCGTCGCCGTGAAAGCGACAACCACTGAAAAAATGGGATTCACAGGACGTGGTGAGGGAGTAATTGCAATGGCTGTCTGCCTGATCGCAGATATGATCCCTGACAATATTTAGTCCAGCGCTTCACTTATAAGATTGTCGTCCGCCACAGAAGGCATTGTTACCACCAGGCCGGGTGTTCGTGCCATCTCCCTGCGTATAGCAAATACTGCCTCGCTGTTTCTTGCCCAGCTTCGTCTTGCGATGCCGTTATTCACATCCCAGAGAAGCATCGATCTAAGGCGCCGTTCTGCTTCCGGCGATCCGTCAAGGAGCATTCCGAAGCCGCCGTTGATCACCTCTCCCCATCCTACACCGCCTCCGTTGTGTATCGAGACCCAGGTGGCTCCGCGGAAGGCATCGCCGATCACATTCTGGATGGCCATGTCTGCGGTGAAGCGTGATCCGTCATAGATATTTGAAGTCTCCCTGAAGGGCGAGTCAGTGCCGGAAACATCATGATGATCCCGTCCTATCACAACAGGGGCGCTTACAGTACCGTCAGAGACAGCATCGTTGAACGCCTTTGCGATCAGCGTTCTGCCTGCAGCATCAGCATAGAGTATCCTTGCCTGCGACCCGACCACCAGCCTGTTCCTTCCGGCCTCCTTAATCCAGTGGATGTTATCAGCCATCTGCTGATGTATCTCCACCGGTGATTCTTTCATCAGTGCAGTGAGAACACCGGCGGCGATCTCATCGGTTTTTTCAAGGTCCCGCGGATCACCTGAACAGCATACCCAGCGGAACGGGCCGAATCCGTAATCGAAACAGAGAGGACCCATTATATCCTGAACATATGAAGGATAGCGGAACCCGCCGTGGCCGTCACCCACATCCGCGCCGGCGCGTGAAGCCTCGAGCAGGAAGGCGTTTCCGTAGTCGAAGAAGTAGGTGCCGTGTGCAGTGTGCCTGTTTATTGCATCGACCTGCCTGCGAAGAGATGCTTTCACAAGTAAACGGAATTTATCAGGGTCAGCAGACATCATTATTCCCGCTTCCTCAAATGTTATTCCGGCAGGGTAATACCCTCCTGCCCACGGATTGTGCAGGGAGGTCTGATCAGAGCCCAGGTCGGCCCACAGTTCTTCGTCGGCAAATTTTTCCCAGATATCCACTATATTTCCGTGCCATGCAAGAGAAACAGCCTCGCCGGCTTTCTTCGCCTTTCTGACGCGGCTGATAAGTGCCGGCATATCATCGTATACCTCATCAACCCAACCCTGGGAATGGCGCGTTCTGATCGCCTTCGGATTCACTTCGGCTATTACGGAGATCACCCCCGCAATATTGCCTGCTTTTGGCTGTGCCCCTGACATTCCTCCCAGACCCGACGAAATAAACAGCTTGCCGCTCAGACCCTCACTGCCGTCCTTCAGACGACGCCCTGCATTCAGGACTGTAATTGTGGTACCGTGCACTATTCCCTGCGGTCCTATGTACATGTAAGAACCTGCGGTCATCTGCCCGTACTGCGATACTCCCAGTGCATTGAACTTTTCCCAGTGATCCTGCGAGGAATAATTGGGGATGACCATACCGTTAGAAACAACCACCCTGGGGGCTTCACGATGCGAAGGGAAAAGGCCGAGCGGATGACCGGAATTCATTACAAGCGTCTGTTCATCAGTCATTGTGGCCAGATACTGCATTGTAAGCCTGTACTGCGCCCAGTTCTGGAAGACGGCACCATTGCCGCCGTAGGTGATAAGTTCATGAGGATGCTGCGCCACCGCATTGTCAAGATTGTTTGTGATCATCAGCATTATTGCTGCCGCCTGCACTGAACGGTGGGGATATTCACTCAACGGCCGCGCTTTTATTTCATACTCAGGCCGGTAACGGTACATATAAATACGTCCGTACTCACGCAGTTCCGAAGCGAACTCGTGCGCCAGCTGCGCATGCAGTGTCACCGGGAAATAACGCAGTGCATTCCGGAGTGCCAGCTTCTTTTCTTCACTGTCAAGGATATCCTTTCGCTTCGGCGCGTGGTTTACAGAGGGGTCGAACGGTTTCGCCTCCGGCAGGATTTCTGGTATACCTGCCAATATCTGCATCTTGAAATCATTCATAACCGGGAATTTAATTGCTGAAATCAGCCATCACAAATATATTAAAACGAACAGAGACGTTGATGGCAACGTCTCTGCATCATTATAAAATATTAATTGTCTGCTTATTTTGCCTGTATGATCTCGTCATCAACGAGGATGCGTCCGCAATATTCACAAACAATGATCTTCTTCCGTGATTTGATATCGAGCTGACGCTGAGGCGGAATCTGGTTGAAGCAGCCTCCGCAGGCGTCTCTCTGGACAGACACGACGGCAAGACCGTTGCGTGCATTTACCCGGATGCGCTTGTAGGCGGTCAGCAGTCTCTCTTCAATCTTCGTCTGCAGTTCTCCCGATTTTTTGTCCAGGACTTCTTCCTCTTTCTGGGTATCGCGGGTTATATCATCAAGTTCCGCTTTCTTTCCGTCAAGGTCTTTGGTTCTTTCCTCGAGCACCTTCAGGGCTTCTGCGATGACCTCTTTCTTCTCATTCAGGAGAACGGTGAACTCACGGATCTTCTTATTGCATAATTCAATTTCAAGAGCCTGGAATTCAATCTCTTTTGAAAGAGAGTCATATTCGCGGTTATTCCGCACATTATTTTGCTGTTCCTCATATTTCTTTATGAGTCCCTGTGAGGTTACGATCTCGTTGTTTTTGTTCAGGAGTGATTTCTCCATCTCAGCGATCTCGCTTTTCAGATTGTTGATTCTGGTCTCAAGTCCTGCCACCTCATCTTCAAGGTCCTGCACTTCCAGGGGAAGTTCGCCCCTTAGTGTTCTGATCTTGTCAATCTCGGAATCAACCAGCTGCAGTGAATACAGAGCTCTGAGTTTTTCCTCGATTGTAAGTTCAGTTTCACTGGTTTTTGTACTTTTTATCATAGTATAATTTTGATTTTAATTGTATGATAGAACCACACATAATTGTATAATGATTTTTTTGTGTTTGTGATTATCGGCAATTATGTGGGTTTTGTCATATGAAATAATTAATGGGATTCGTTTTTGTCACGGAAAACCGGAGCGCAAATTTAGGAAATTTTTTGATAACCAGATCGTACAGAAGCTGTAAAGAAATATTTTCGCTTTCATAATGACCGACATCGGCCACAAGCATATTTTCGGGAGCTTCTGTAAATGCGTGATATTTAACATCGCCGGTAATGAAAGCATGAGCGCCGGCGCGGGCTGCTTCGCCGATGAGGGAAGCGCCTGAACCGCCGCATACGGCGATTCTTGTGATGATGCGGGCCGGGTCGCCGCTGTAGCGGATCACCGGTGTGCCGAAGACCTCCCTGAGGCGTGCCAGCAGACTCTCCCCGGTGAGCGGGGCGGCGGCAGTGCCCACGGCGCCCGCGCCGGCGCCGGAATAGTCATTGGCAAGCGGAATGATATCAAAGGCCGGCTCCTCATATGGATGCACCGCCAGCATGGTTCTGACAACCCTCGTTAACAGGTGTGCAGGAACAACAGTCTCAATCCGCACCTCCGGCTCTGTATGCATCTCCCCCACCTTGCCGGTAAAAGGCCTGGCCCCTTCTCCTGCCCTGAATGTTCCCTCTCCTGCAAGATTAAAGCTGCAGGAGTCATAGTTGCCAATATGTCCTGCACCGGAATCAAGTATCGCCGTCCGTACCCTGTCTGCCTCAGCCACCGGCACAAATACAACCAGCTTTGAAAGCCTTCCGGCGACAGGCACCAGGACGCTTATATTTTCAAGACCGATCTTTTCGGCCATGTAATGACTCACTCCCCGGGCAACCGAGTCGAAACTGGTATGAGCTGAATATACTGCTATACCCTGCCTGACGGCTTCAGCTACGCATCTCTCGGTTCTGCTTCCGTTACCAAGACGTTTCAGGGGCGAAAATATAAGCGGATGGTGCGATACTATAAGGTTATGACCGTTTGATGCGGCTTCGCGTATCACCTCCTCATTCACATCGAGGGTAAAGAGTACCGAATTGATTACAGCATCGGGATCACCCACCTGCAGTCCACTGTTGTCATACGGTTCCTGGTACTGAAGAGGTATAACCTCCCCTATCCATTCCGTGAATTCCCTGAGTGTGACTGTCATCCGGCTTATTGAATTTCGTCCTTTATATCGAGGAGTATCTCCCGGATATTGCGAAGGGTATCGGCTATCTCCTGGCGGTAATCGGCATCACTGCGGTTATTCCTCAGGTACTTCCTGGCGCCGTCGATCGTCATCCCCTTTTCGCGCAGGAGATGATGAATCAGTTTCAGGTTCCTGATGTCTTCCTGCATGAAGAGCCTGTTGCCCTTATTGTTCTTTTTGGGTCTCAGTATCTCAAACTCGTTTTCCCAGAAGCGTATGGTTGAGACCGGCTCCGAGAACATTTCGGATACCTCACCTATCTGGTAATAGAGCTTTTCAACCTTTTTTTCCCTGTATGGCATTATAGTTGATTTTCAATCAGTCAAAAGTCTGTCCGCTCTTAAGTGCAATCTCTGCCATCCGGTCGTACTCGTCTGCCGTCAGGTCATTGAAATAGTAAAGTGCCGGATTGACGTAACGGCCGTTGAGCAATACCTCATAGTGCAGATGGGGTGCGGTTGACAGTCCTGTATTACCCACAAAACCTATCATGTCACCGCGTTTTACCTTCTGTCCCTCTTTGACGTTGAAAGCGTCAAGATGAGCATAAACAGTCTGGTATCCGAAACCGTGATCGAGGATTATATGGTTTCCCAGTTCGCGCCGTTGTGACTTGACAGTTTTCACAACGCCGTCACCGGTGGCGAAAACATCAGTTCCGGTAGGAGCCGTAAAATCCATTCCTGAATGAAACTTAGAGATTTTGTAGATCGGATGTATCCTCAGACCGAAGCCTGAAGCAGTACGTTTGAGGTCCTTGTTCGATACAGGCTGAATTGCAGGAATACTTCTAAGCATCTCTCCCTTTTCCCTGGCAAGGACAATAAGTTCATCAAATGATTTTGACTGGATGTAGATCTTTTTCCGGATCTTGTCAAGCCGGGTGGCGGTCTCGGTTATAAGCTGGGTGTTTGTAAAACCGTCGAGTTCCTCGTACCTGTTCACACCACCTATGCCTCCTTCGCGATAGGTAGATGGAATGGGCTCTGACTCGAAGATTGTCCGGTAAAGATTGTCATCCGTTTCCTGCAGGTGGCCCAGAACCTTTTCCACATTATCCATTTCCCTGTTCATGAGTTCATACTGCAGATTCAACTGCTCGATCTCGCGTTTCAGTGCTCTCTCCTTCGGGGAGTCAAAAATAAATGCGAAAATGAATCCGTATAAACCGGCAAGAAACAGTGACCCGACAAAGTATGCAAAAAGCTTCAGAACAAGCTGCTTGAGGCCCAGCCTTATCCTGTCAAAGCTGAGTGTCTCGTGGTTAAACTTGTACTTTGTCCTGGGCATCTGCTCTGTTGAGTCCTATATTATTAAGACTTGCAAAATTATGAAAAACCGTAATTAATTCAAAACAGATCCTCTGGCGGCAGACCTGGTTGTGATCTTAATGAGAAGGGGAAGTAAGGTAATCGAGCATCTGATAGTACTCTTCCTCAGTCAGGTTATCGGCAAAGTAAGAAAGAGGATTAACATGTTCCCCAAAGAGGTTTATCTGGTAATGAAGGTGCGGTCCGGTTGAGACACCGGTATTTCCCGAGTGCCCGATCAGGTCACCTCGTTTGACTTTCTGGCCGGGTTTGACTACCCAGTTGCTGAGGTGTCCATATAGTGAGGTGTACCCGTAACCGTGTTCAATTGTCACCTTGTTTCCGTATCCGTCGTTTCCGTTTCCTGTTGCATAGACTGTGCCGGCGCCTGTTGCGTAAACCTCAGTACCGATGGGACAACGGAAATCCTGCCCGAAATGCCACCGTGGAGTACCAAGCACCGGGTGATGTTCCCTGAACCTGATCCCGTCACCCAGGGGCATTATGACATTTACCGGCCTGATGTAAGGAAGATGCTCCCACATATCCTTCCATTCTTCAACCTTGACTGTAAGCTCATTCAGTGAATTGTACTGGATATTGGTCTCTGTCCTGAGATCTTCGAATTTCGACCTGACGGCAATCATCATGTCAGTATTCATGTATCCTGTCAGGTCACCGAATTTAAATGTACCGCCGGATCCTCCTTCCTCAATTGAAGCGGGGATCTGCGGCAGATCAAGAATGGAGCGGTATGATGCGTTGTCGGTAGCGCGAAGATCAGCAAGTACCTCTGATGAGTAGTCGATTTTGCGTTCCAGCAGGCTGTATCTGAGTTTCATCCCCTCAACCCGCTGATTGAGCAGCTCCTCTTTCGGTGAGCCGAAAAGCCTGTCGAAGACAAAGCTGTAGGCTGCTGTCAGCATAAGCGAGACACCGAAGAACAGGGATATGCGTATGAGTTTTTCACCCCACGTTCTGCGGTGTTGTAAAAATTGCAGGTTCCCTTTGTCAAGAATGTATTTCTTCCCCTTCGGCATCAGACAATTTGAGGCTTTGGACTATATTTTGATGTTCGATCACAAACTTAAAAAAAAAAATTAATTTTACAAGCCCTAAAAGTAAAGAAAATTAAAACAGGCTTGGCACATAAGATGAAAGCTAACGATTTAAGAGAGGAATTTTTCAGTTTCTTCAGGTCAAAACAGCATACCATAGTCCCCTCCGCCCCTATGGTGATCAAGAATGATCCCACACTGATGTTCACCAATGCGGGTATGAATCAGTTCAAGGATATATTCCTTGGCAACCAGGCTCCCAAACATAAGCGGGTAGCCAATTCGCAGAAGTGCCTGCGTGTGTCGGGAAAGCACAATGATCTCGAGGAAGTGGGCCTTGACACCTATCATCATACTATGTTCGAAATGCTGGGAAACTGGTCTTTCGGCGATTATTTCAAGAAGGAAGCGATAGAGTGGGCATGGGAATTTCTCCACGGCCGTCTCGGAATTCCTGAGGAAAGGCTGTATGCAACAATATTTGAAGGAAGCCGGGAAGAAGAGGTGCCTCGTGACGATGAGGCATTTAAATACTGGAAGGGATGTTTCGCAAATTCTGAAAACCGGATCATAGAGGGATCGAAGAAAGATAACTTCTGGGAGATGGGTGAGACAGGACCGTGCGGGCCCTGTTCGGAGATCCATGTGGACATCCGTTCTGAGGAAGAGCGTGCCGCCGTGCCCGGACACCTGCTTGTGAACAAAGGCCATCCGCTGGTGATCGAGATATGGAACCTGGTCTTTATACAGTATAACCGAAGGGCCGGCGGTGAACTGGAAGCACTGCCGGCAAGTCATGTCGATACCGGCATGGGCTTCGAAAGGCTTTGCATGGTCATTCAGAACAAAAAGTCGAATTATGACACCGACGTGTTTCAGCCTCTTATAAGCGAAATTGCAGCTGTTTCGGGCAAGCCATACGGTCTGAATCCCAAATGGGATACTGCACAGAGGGTTATAGCCGACCATCTCCGTACCGTTTCCTTCTCTATTGCCGACGGTCAGCTGCCGTCGAACAACAAGGCGGGATACGTCATAAGGCGCATTCTCAGGCGCGCGGTCAGGTATGGCTACACGTCACTTGAGATGAATGAACCGTTTATTTATAAACTCGTGCCTGCCCTGATCGGTGTTATGGGCGAACATTATCCGGAACTTTCCAGACAGGAAGCCATAATCACAAAAGTGATTCACGAAGAGGAGCAGTCATTCCTGAAGACTCTCGGTAAAGGTCTTAAAATGATTGAACGAAGGGTCGCCGCTATGAAAAATGAACAGGAATCACTTTTCCCCGGCAAGGATGCATTCGAGCTGTTCGACACCTACGGCTTCCCTGTTGACCTGACACAGCTTATTCTGAAGGAAAACGAAATGACCCTTGACATTGCCGCATTCAATACCGAGCTGATGGCTCAGAAGGAGCGGTCAAGGGACAATGCAGCCGTTTCAGCCGGCGACTGGGTGAATGTGAGGGAGTCGGAATCCACTATCTTCACAGGCTATGACAGGACTGAGGAAAAAGTAAATATTGTCAAATACCGGACTGTCAGTTCGAAGGGAAAGGATGCCGTGCATCTCGTTTTTGACAAAACACCCTTCTATGCAGAATCCGGAGGACAGACGGGTGACAGGGGCATTATCAGGTCAGACGCTGAAGAGATCCGTATCACAGATACAGTAAAGGAAAACAACCTGACAGTCCATATTGCTGAGAAGGTCCCACATCATCCCGAAAAGGTCTTTACAGCAGTTGTTGACCGTAATTCGAGGCTTCAGGCTGCCAGTAACCATACAGCCACCCACCTGATGCATCACGCCCTTCGGACCATCCTCGGAAGCCATGTGGAGCAAAAGGGATCACTGGTGACACCTGAGAAGCTGCGTTTTGATTTCAGCCACTTCAGGCAGGTTACTGCTGATGAACTAAGTGCCGTCGAAGATATTGTCAACGGGATGATTATGGACAACCTTGTTTCGGAAGTCCGTGACAATACGCCTGTGAAGGAAGCTTTGAAAATGGGAGCCATGGCTCTTTTCGGAGAAAAGTACGGTGACACCGTGAGAGTTGTCCGGTTTGGAGATTCGGTGGAGCTTTGCGGCGGCACACACGTGGAGAATACGGGTGTCATCGGGTTGTTCAAAATAATCTCTGAGGGGGCGGTGGCCTCAGGTGTCAGGAGAATCGAGGCTGTAACTTCGCGGGAGGCATTCAAATGGGTGAATGAGAGACTGAAGACCCTTGATGAGATCTCAGCCCAGCTCAAAAGTACAGGCAACGTGGCTGCCAATGTCTCGAAACTGATAAATGAGAATGCTGAATTGAGACATACTGTCGAAAAGCTCCAGGCAGTCTCGGCTGCAGCTGCGTATGATGAACTTCTGAAGAACGCTGAGGTGATTAACGGCTGCACGGTCGTAAAGGGTGAAGTGGAAGACGCCACCGCCGAAACTCTTAAGACAATAGCACACAGGTTCAGGCAGACACATCCGAACAGCGCCGTTATCCTTGGTTCAAATGCCGGGGGTAAGGTATCACTGCTGGTGGGACTGAGTGAAGACCTCATCTCAGCAAAGGGACTCAATGCCGTTGAAATAATCAGGGCGACAGCTTCCGAGATCAGCGGCGGCGGCGGCGGACAACCCTTCCTTGCCACAGCCGGCGGAAAGAATCCGGCAGGACTGAAGAGCGCGGTGGAAAAAGCCGTAGCAATGGTGAAAAGCAGGATATAGACTTTATTTCTTTACCTTTGACATTCCGCATTACCGAAATGAAATCTGGATTCCGTATTACAGTCCTGGTACTTTTGACATTGTTGTCACAGGCATGCTCAGAGCAAGCCTGTTATGACGATACAGACGCTCTCGTAAACGTGATACTTTTGGAAAGCGGAACCGGGGCAGCAAAAAAATCAGACTCCCTTAAAATTACCGGACTGACATTTCCCTCCCCTGTTGAGCTTGTCACGGAAACCTCAGTCACCAAATTCAGTGTACCCCTGAATCCGGCGGAGGAAACCTCTGTAATTGTGATACTGCTAAATGGCATTGCCGATACAGCCACAATCAGCTACACCAACTTCATACACCTGGTATCGCCCGAATGCGGTTACACATTCTACAGCACCATAAATAGTCTGAATACAACACATAATATTATTGACTCCCTCATTATCGAGAATAAAAACATTACGGTTGATGGCGAAAGGAATATGCGTCTTTTCTATTAGCCTGCTGTTCCTCACCGGCATCAGGGCTGCGGCACAGGATACGGTGACGGTGCCTCTGCATTTCCGTGCCGGCTTTGACATTGCGGGTCCCGTTCTGCAGGCTCTTAACAGGGATCTTGTGAGCTACGGCGCCCTGGCTTCCGTCGATCTCAACGAAAACTTCGCTGCAGTAGGTGGAATAAGGTACAGTGCATTTTCAGCTTCCGAGTACAGCTATGACTTCAGGAGCCGGGGACTCACCTTCGTCATGGGTGCCGACAAGAATTTCATCAAGCCAAAAATGATGGCAGGAAAGCATTATGCAGGAATTGGTTTGCGTTACGGTCTGACCTTCTACGGACAGGAAGCTCCGCGGCTGGAATATACAAACCCGTGGGGCACAGGCGCCTCCTCACTGCCTCTTTCACGCCATGCAGGTCATTTCCTCGAGCTGACCCCCGGAGTGCGCACAGAACTCTTTCCGGGAGTGACTATCGGCTGGAACCTTTATCTCAGGATACTCCTGGGCGCCGGCACCGGAGACCACCTGAAACCGGTTTACCTGCCCGGATTCGGCGACGGGTCATCAGGTGTTGCTACGGGTGCAGCATATTTTGTGTCCATCTCAATCCCCTATAAAAAGATCAGGGTTTTCATTAAGCCCAAACCGGTACAGGAAGAGCAGGAAGGGGAAGATGTGACGGTCCCGGCTACAAACACCGTCAGATCAGGGACGGGGAGCAGGTTCTGAAAGAGTACTCCTGCGGCTGAAAATCAAGAGTCCCATAAACGTCAGGAATCCGTTGAGAAGTATAAGCTCGAAACCAAACCTGTAACCGTTGAAAAGGACTTCCGAATACTTGCTCAGAAAAAAACAGATTACAGGTGAAAGAATGGCGATGAAAGGGGTCAGCCTGTCATTGACAAGTCTTCTCGTGAACAGACCGAAAGAGTAAAGCCCCAGCAGAGGTCCGTAAGTATAGCCGGCAATTGTAAAAAGCTCATCAATTATTGCCCTGTTATTCATTGACCTGAATATTATTATGGCAATGAAGAAGATAAATGCGATTGTAAGGTGAACCCTGTACCTGATCTTTGTCTTCGCCTTTTCGGCCATCCCGGAGTTTTTTTCAAGACCCAGGAAATCAATGCTTACGGATGTGGTCAGCGAGGTCAGGGCTCCGTCGGCACTCGGGAAAGCCGCCGAGATCAATCCTATCAGAAATACAACACCTGCCACAGGTCCCAGGTACTGAAATGCTACTGTTGGAAACAGATCATCGGTCGAGGCAACGGTGATACTCTTGCTCTTGGCATAGATAAGCAGGAAAGCTCCGAGGATCAGGAAGAGGAAATTGACGAAGACAAGGATACCGCTGAATGTGAACATATTCTTCTGGGCTTCCTTTATGTTCCTGCAGCTCAGGTTCTTCTGCATCATCTCCTGGTCAAGTCCTGTCATTGTTATAGTAATGAACATCCCGCTCAGAAATTGTTTGACAAAGAATCGCTCACTGTGCCAGTCAGTTATAAACATGCGCGAAACAGAGCTGTCAGTGACCGTCCCGATAAGTTCGAAGATGGGTTTCCCCAGCTCCCTGCTTATATAGACAACAGAAAGGATAACGGCCAGAAGCATGAATGTAGTCTGAAGCATGTCAGTCCAGACGATGGTCCTGATACCGCCCTTAAGCGTATAAATTATTATCAGCGTTATGAAGATCAGGACGTTGACCCAGAAAGGAACATTCCAGGCATCAAAGACAAATATCTGTAGTACATTAATTACAAGAAACATACGCAAAGAAGCGCCGAGAATTCTCGACACTATAAAGAACCCTGCGCCGGTTTTGTACGACCAGAAACCGAAGCGCTGTTCAAGGTATGAATATATTGAGGTAAGCTTCATCCTGTAGTAGAGAGGAAGGAGCACCAGGGCAATGACAAAATATCCGAAAAGGTACCCGAACACCACAACCATATAGCTGAACTGTGTTTCCTGTACCCATCCGGGCACTGACATGAATGTAACACCTGAGAGTGAGGCTCCTATCATTCCGTAGGCAACCACGAACCAGGGTGAAACCCTGTTTCCGATATAGAACGACTGATTGTTTGCTTTCCGGGCCGTTATCCAGGTAACTGAAAACAGAACCACAGTATAGATGACGAAAATGCCGAGGATCAGGGAAGGAGTCATTGACATCAAAATTAGAATGCAAGATTAGCAAAAAGCATGAAGACAAAAAATTATTTTAATTTTGTTTAAAACCGGGTTGATGAGTACAGGATTTCCTTCGAAGTTGCTTGAGGATGCAGTGAATGAGTTCGCTTCACTGCCGGGTATTGGCCGGAAGACCGCATTCAGGCTGGTGATGCACCTGCTGAGGCGTAACAGCGCCGAGGTGAAGCGTTTCGGAGAGACTGTCACCAGGCTCCGTGAGGATGTCTGCTACTGCAGCATATGTCACAGTATCAGTGACACCCCGGTATGTGATATCTGCAGTGATACCCGGAGGGACAGGTCAGTCATTTGCGTTGTTGAAAACGTCCAGGATGTCATGGCTGTGGAGAATACAAGGCAATTCAGGGGCCTTTATCACGTTCTCGGAGGCATTATCTCGCCTGTTGACGGAATCGGTCCATCGGACATTACAATAAATAAACTTGAGGAGAGGGTCCGTGAGGGAGGCATCGGGGAGGTGATAATGGCCCTGAGCACCACCATGGAAGGTGATACAACCAATTTCTACATTTACAGGCGGCTTTCGCAGTATGACATAAAAGTCACCACACTCGCAAGGGGCGTGGCAATCGGTGACGTACTTGAATATACTGACGAGATCACCCTCGGCCAGTCAATAGTTAACCGCCGTCTCTTTTCCGTAGCCCCGCGTACATGATCAGGATGACCTTACAGGTCACATCTGTCATTTTTTTATTCTGAAATTCTTGTTTAATTTGAAGAAATAAGTTCCGGTCATGGCAGAAAAATATGATAAATTCTTTTCACGGTCGTCGCGTTTAATGAAGCGCTCGGCGATCAGGGAGATCCTTAAACTGACGCAGAAGCCGGATATGATATCATTTGCCGGCGGACTGCCTTCTCCTGAGTCTTTTCCGATAGAGGATGTTAAAAAGATTGCATCCGAAGTCCTGGAGGAAGAGGGTGCTGCAGCCCTGCAGTACGGAACCACTGAGGGTGACAGCAAACTCAGAAAACTGCTTGCCGAGCGCCATAACGGTGAGGGTCTCGACATAACCCCTGACAATATTATGATTACAAGTGGTTCACAGCAGGGTCTCGATCTGATAGGAAAGATATTCATTGATCCGGGTGACTATGTGATCTGCGGGCTTCCTACGTACCTCGGGGGGTTAAGCGCCTTCACGGTCTACGGAGCACAGATGAAGGGCATTCCGCTCGATGATGACGGAATGCGTCCTGACCTCCTCGAAAAAGCAATTTTAAATCTTAAAGAAAAGGGCAAAACTGTTAAATTCATCTACATAATCCCGGACTTTCAGAATCCTGCAGGTGTGACGGTTCCGCGGGCGAGGCGGCTGGAGATAATCAGGATTGCAGAAAGGCATGACCTCCTGATAATTGAAGACAGTCCTTACCGCGACATCAGATTTGAGGGTCAGCCGCAGCCCCTGCTGTACAGCCTTGATACATCAGGGCGGGTCATCACCCTGCACACATTTTCCAAGATTTTTGCTCCCGGACTAAGATTGGCATGGGTTCTGGGTCACCCTGACCTGATAGACAAGCTGATCATTGCCAAACAGGCTGCAGATCTGTGCTCACCGGCTTTCGTGCAGAAGATAGCGGCCAGGTATCTTGAAAAAGGACTGCTTGACATTAACCTTAAAAAAACGGTGGCACTGTACCGTGACAGGCGTGATTACATGATAAAATGTTTCCGCGAGCTTATGCCTGAAGGTGTTAAATGGACGGAGCCGCAGGGAGGATTGTTCCTTTTTGTCACCCTTCCCCCTTCCATGGATGCTGCCCGGCTGCTTGAAAGGGCTATCAGGAAAAAAGTCGCATTCGTCTGCGGTTCGGTTTTTTACTGCAACAATGAGGGACATAACACAATGCGCATAAACTTTTCGTTCTCAGGTCCTGCAGAAATCTGCGAGGGTGTACGCCGGCTCGCGGAGGCAATCAGGGAGGAGATGAGCGCTGTGTGAGAGTCATGGAACTCTCCGTCATAATTGTATCATTCAATGCCAGGGAATACCTGAGACAGGCTGTTGCATCCGTAATTGCCGCAACAGCTTCCGTCGACAGCGAAATAATTGTTGTCGACAACTGCTCATCTGACGGCTCGCCGGAGACAACAGAGCTTCAATTCATGAATGTCAGGGTCATGCGCAATGAAACGAATATCGGTTTCGGGGCGGCATGCAACGAAGGAATCCGTGCCTCCTCAGGCCGTTTTATCCTGATCCTCAACCCTGACACTTTAGTGCAGCCTGACGCAATTACTTCTGCACTCGGTTTTATGAAACAACATCCTGAATCGGGGGCTGTCGGAGCACGCATGGTAGACGGCACGGGCACTTTTCTGCCGGAATCGAAGAGGGGATTCCCCTCCCCCCTTGCATCATTATTCAGGTTCACAGGAATGTACAGGATTTTTCCGCACTCATCCCTGTTCAATGCATATTACCTGGGGCACAGGCCCGACAACCTGACATGCAGGGCTGACATCCTCACAGGCGCCTTTATGATGATCCGCAGAGAGGCTCTTGAAAAAACTGGTCTTTTTGATACATCATTTTTCATGTACGGTGAAGACATCGATCTCAGCTGGAGAATTGTAAAGGCAGGGTATATAAATTACTTTGTGGCTGAGTCCCGCATTACCCATTTTAAAGGCAAAAGCTCTGAAGCGGATGATCTCAGCATTATCCGGAACTTCTACGGGTCGATGATCATTTTTGCCCGTAAACATCTCGGAAAGCCGTGGCAATTACCCGTTACAGCAGGTGTAAGTATAATGCTGGCAATCAGGCTTACCGCAGCTTCTGTCAGAAAACAGGTTAAAAAAAAATCCATTCAGGTTAAAAAGGGTTGAAACTATTACCCGCTTTTTTGAATATTTCACTTATATTAGTCTCTTTAAGAAAACTAACCGCCTGAATGAGAAGACCTAAATATATTCTTTGCATGCTGATTGTAATGCTTGGATTGACTGCATCAGGTCAGACAAGAAGCGGGATGCGGGAATTGTTCGTCTCGGCAGAGGTTGACATTCTGTATGAAGATTACCAGGAAGCCCTTCCGAAATTCTTTAATCTCCTCCAAATCTATCCGGAAAACTTCAATTTCTATTACAGGATCGGGCAGTGTTATCTGAATACGCCGGGAGAAAAAGAGAAGTCTATACCTTATCTCGAGACTGCAGCTGCAAACATTAATCCTGATTACCGTGAAGGAAAATTCAGGGAGACAGGGGCACCTTATGACGCACTCTATTTTCTCGCTAACGCTTACCGTATCAGCGGCAATCTTGACAAAGCCCTGGAAACGTATGAACTGTTCCTGGAAGATGTTGACACTGAAGTCTATGACACTGCACTGATCAGATTCCAGATAAAGTCATGCCATACAGCCCGTTTGATGATGACAGATCCGGTTTATGTTGTTGAAAGGAACCTGGGCCCGACAGTCAATGAACGTTTTTCTGAATCCAACCCCGTCGTCTCCGCTGACGGAAGTATGCTTGCATTTACCCGGAAACTGCAGTTCTATGATGCGGTTTTTTATTCGAAAAGGGTGAACGGAAGATGGACTGCTCCGGTGAACATGACTCCGGAACTGGGTGTGGATCAGGACTATTTTTCATCATCCCTTTCTGGTGACGGGAAGACTATTCTGCTCTACAGAACTGATAATTACGAAGGGAATATTTATCTCAGCAGGTATGACGGAGAAAAGTGGTCAAATGTTGAAAAACTGAACGACAAGGTAAATACCAGGTTCTGGGAGTCCCATGCCACGATGTCCAAAGACGGAAAGAAGCTGTATTTCACAAGTAACCGCAGAGAAAGCATAGGCGGTCTTGACATCTTCGTCTCGGAGCGTGACAGCACAGGCAACTGGGGTGTTCCTTCAAACGCAGGACCTGTTATCAACACCCCATATAATGAGGAGACACCCTTCCTGGCCAATAATGACCGTTCTCTCTTTTTCAGCTCCCGTGGTCATTTGAATATGGGCGGGTATGACATCTTCAGGTCTGACCTCGACGCATCAGGAAACTGGGGCCCTCCTGTCAACCTGGGCTTCCCGGTAAACACAACCGATGATGATCTCTTTTTCACTCCTGTAGGCGACGGAACCAGGGGTTACACAGCCAAATTCGACCCTGAGGGCTTTGGAAAAATGGATCTGTTTTTCTATGAGATTTTCACAGACCACAATCCAAGGATATTTACTGTTGAAGGAATAGCTTCAATTGATAACCTCCATCCTGATTTCCTGGAACCCGTAAGAATTACAGCCATCAATAATGCAGATGCATTGAGAGTGGTATCAGCTGTCTCTGACCCGGCATCAGGACGCTATTCCCTGAGTCTGCCACAGGGATCATACAGATTCACATGGTCATCAGACGGTGCAGCAGATATCTCAAAAACGGTAGATCTGCCCCGTACATTCATCGGTGATACTGTACGGGTTGAAAAGGTAAGTCTCTCCCAGTCTGATTTCGAGGCTTATCTCCGTGTGACAGGTGACACCCTGATACTGGTCAGACCCGGTGAACTTGTTTCTGTGGGTCTTGAAACGGAACCGCAGTCCGCTCTCCGGATAGAGCTTAAAACCGCTGACACTCTGATTATTCTGGGAAACCATCGCATTACCGACTCAACATTCATCTTTACACTAATGCCTGACAGGGGAGAGAGCCGGGTGTCCTTCATTCTGAATGACCGTTTTGGCAATCAGACCAGCGCATCAGTCCGCATTATTTGCATGGAGAACTCCGTATCTTCAAAACCGGTGGAAAACCCGGGCATAGCAGAACAACCTGTTGTCAAACCTGCGGTAATCGCGACACAACCCTCTGACAGGGATTCAGTTGCAGGAGACAAAGCAGGTCAGCCGGATGCTGCGTCAGCAGGAGATACTGCCGGCGCCCGTGATGTTTGCTGGTTGTGGTGGCTGGCACTTATCTTACTTTTAGTAATTTTGTATATCTACTGGCGTTCAAGGTCAGGAAAAAATAAACGAGACGAAAAGTAAAATCAAACTGAGAGAAATATGAGACGAGTAGCTGTTTTCTTGATTTTGATCCTGTCGGCAGGAATCCGTGGGAATGCACAGGATGTTCCGAGGCTGCAGGATGCCTACTTTGAAGCAGAATATTTTCTTCTCAGTGAAGACTATACCGACGCATTGCCTTACTATCAGGGTATCTATGCAGCCATGCCGGATAATGACAATATTGCATTCCGGATCGGTCTCTGTTATCTGAATATCGAAGGGAAGAAGAATCTGGCAATCGAATACCTTGAAAAGGCCTCAGTCAACCCCACTGCCAAATACCGTGAGGGACTGCTACGTCAGACACAGGCTCCTTATGAAGCCCTGTTTTTCCTTGGTGATGCCTATCGGGTCAATTATATGTTTGAGAAGGCCAAAGACGCTTACCAGCGGTATCGCAGCACCCTCCTCCCCAATGACAAGGACAACCTCGCTTTCATTGACCAGCAGATTGCCGGATGCGACAATGCCCCGGCCATAATGGCCAAACCAATAAAGTTCTCGGTTGAATCACTTGGCAATATTCTGAATGACAGCAGGGATAACTTCTTTCCGGTTGTTGCAGATGACGGTAAGTCAATTGCCTATATGACATCAATGAAGTTCTATGATGCCATTATGTATTCGAAGCTAGTAAAAGGTGAATGGACAACTCCGGTTAATATTACTCCCGACCTTCAGTCTGACGGTGATCAGTATGTCTCATGCCTCTCTATCAGCAGGAACTTGCTCTTCCTATCCAAGGACGACAACATCAACAGTGATATCTGGGTAAGCAAATTCAACGGCGAAAAATGGGAACCTGCCACGAAACTCAGAAAGGAAATAAATACAAAATACTGGGAAACACACGCTTATATCTCTGATGACGGTACCACTCTGATATTTGCGAGTGACAGACCGGGCGGTTTCGGAGGACTGGATCTCTACATTTCCAAACTGAATGCCGAAGGTGAATGGGGCACTCCGGTAAATGCGGGCCCGGAGATAAATACCCCCATGAACGAGGACAGACCCTTCCTGATCGATAACGGTAAAAAACTTTACTTTGCCTCACAGGGACATTACAATATGGGAGGTTATGACATTTTTTCGAGCGAACAGCAGAGTAACGGGTTATGGAGCACCCCTGTAAACCTGGGCTATCCCCTTAACACCCCGGATGACAATTTCTTTTTCTGTCCGTCTGACAACGGAAAAGAGGGCTATGTAGCGCTTACCCGTGAAAATGAGGGGGCAGGAAAAGAAGATTTATACCGCATCAGATTCAGATAGAAACAGAGAACCTGCAGCGTGGCGGGTGAGAAATTCGAAATGAAAGAATAAAAATGGCAAGAAGGGGAATTATAATACTGACGGCATTGATGCTTTTTATGCCGCTGACCGCACAGAAGAAAAGTGAACTGAAGGCGATCTGGCTCGAGGCGGAGTCACATTACCTTTACGGGGAATTTGAACTCGCCAATCCTCTCTACCTTATTCTGAACGAACTGATTCCGGACAATTCAAACATTAAGTATAAAATCGGAAACTGTTATCTTAATATTTTTGATGAGAAGCTTAAAGCAATTCCTTTCCTGGAAACAGCCGTAAAGAATGCCAGTTATGATTCCCGGAGCAATCTGCTCAAGGAAAAGAGGGCTCCCCTTGATGCATATTTCTCCCTCGGCAACTCTTACCGGATATCAAATAAGCTTGACAGTGCAATGATGACTTACAGGATGTTCCAGGGACTCCTCTCCGGGGCAGGTGAGATGAAGAACCCGGAGTTCATTGAGCAGCAGATCCAGGCATGCAATGTTGCATCGGAAAAGATGAAGTCGCCGATTAATGTCATCATTAATCCGTTGAAGGAATATATCAACCAGGGATCTGTAAATGACAGACCCGTGGTCAGCTTTGACGGTCAGACAATGGCTTACACCGAACGCAGGGGTCTTGAAAGCGTCGTTTTTATTACCAGAAAAGAGGGCTCCTCCTGGGGCACGCCGATTGATATTACCGCCGAAGCTGAAATAGGCACAGACTGCCCACACAACATCACTTAACAGTGACGGGACAGAGCTCTACCTCTTTAAGAATGACAATTTTGACGGGAATATTTATGTCACCAGGTATGCTGACGGAAAATGGATGCCTGTCACAAAACTTAACCGTAATATCAACACAAAGTTTTACGAGTCTCACGCTTCGATATCACCCGACGGAAATAAGCTCTATTTTACAAGCAACCGCGAAGGATCCCTCGGGGAACTTGATTTGTGGCTGTCAGAAAAGGATGCTCTCGGTGAATGGGGAGTGGCTGCAAACCTTGGAAACACTGTTAACACACCTTTTAATGAAGAGACACCGTTCATAGGGAAAGACGGCATAGTGCTGACATTCAGCTCAGAAGGTCACGGCTCAATGGGCGGATATGACTTTTTCATCTCGAAACTGGGTTCAGGCGGGTGGAGCAAACCTGAAAATATGGGCTATCCGCTTAGCACTACGGATGACGACCTGGGATACCAGCCTGTTGATAACGGCGGCTACGGTTTTTATTCCCTGATGACAGGGTACAAAAAGAAGGAAATCGTTCAGGTTACATTCAATACCATCCCTGATGAACGTGTACTGGACACAATTGCAGAAGGTCCGATTGCAACCATAAGCTTTGACCTTGACAGCCTCCCTTACATAACTATCACCGACTCGTCAACCCTCATCAGGGACCTTGTCATGAGAGACGTGCTTGCCACTGATGTGGCAGATCCTGACATTCTCTATTATACTGTGCAGGTAATGGCCCTGTACAACCCTGTTGATCCGGTCTATTTTGAACATGCTGCTATCAGGGTGTTCTACAACAGATTTGACCGGTTCTTCAGGTACACAACCGGGCAGTTCAGCACCCTGGAGGAAGCTTATGCTGAAAAGGAAAGGCTGCTCAGAATAGGATATCCTACCGACATTTTTGTCAAGAAAGTCTACAGGGAATGATCCTCGGTGATGACATTGTCAGGTTGAGAGCTGTGGAGCCTGAAGACCTGGAACTGCTTTACAAATGGGAAAATGAGGAGTCCAACTGGAGACTCAGCAATACCCTGGCTCCCTATTCCAGGTTTGTTCTCAAAAACTATATAGCAGGATCACACAAGAGTCTTTTCGAGACAGGACAGCTGAGGCTGATGATAGACCTCCACGGAGAACATAGGACTGTGGGCACCATTGACCTTTTCGACTTTGACCACTTTCATCTCAGGGCCGGTGTAGGAATTCTTGTAGCCGATGAGGCTGACCGTCATAAAGGTTATGCATCAGCGGCCCTGGCCTGCCTGGTAAAATATGCATTTGAGACTCTCCGGCTCCATCAGCTCTGGTGCAACATACTCAGTGACAATGAGGAGAGCATCAGGCTGTTCAGAAATCACGGGTTCAGTCCGTGCGCAGAAAAAAGGGAATGGATAAGACTTAATGGTCTGTTTGTAAGCGAGTTGATGTACCAGATTATAAATCCGGCATCAGCCTGATTCTAACTTATTATTTATGACACACTGTTGGAGGCATTGGCTGCCAGCATACCGCACGCCGCAGCAATGTCAGCACCCCTTGATTTCCTTACAGAGGCCCCGATTCCGGAGGTTACAAGCAGATGTTTGAATCTTGACATTGTTACAGCGTCTGAGCTGACATTACTGTCTCCTGCAAAGGGATGGTAAGGGAGAAGGTTAACCCGGATACCGGTTCCGGAAAGCAGCATTTTAAGGGCTTCAAGATGAGCATCTGAGTCATTGACGCCCATTATCATCACATAGGCAACCGTAAACCTCCTGTTGCGGCGTACGCTGAAGTTTTTCATCAGAAGGAGGGTTTTCTCAAACGGCCATCTGGCTTCGGCAGGTATTACGGCCCTGCGTTCTGCCGGGAAAGGAGAATGGAGGCTCAGGGTAATGTTACAGTCCGTTTCGTTAAGCAGCCTGGTAACCGATGGCAACACCCCGACCGTTGATACTGTGACCTTGCTCCTTCCGACGGCCAGTCCCCATTCGGCGGTAAGAACAGCACAGGCTTTTATTACTTCGTCAATGTTATCACCGGGTTCACCCATGCCCATCATTACAACGTGGGTAACAATATGTGGCAGGCTGACTACCTGGTTTACAATCTCTCCTGCTGTCAGGTTTCCGTTCCATCCGTTCTGTCCGGTAGCGCAGAAACGGCATCCCATCCGGCACCCTGCCTGTACTGATATACAGACCGTGTGTCGCTTACCTTCAGGCAGATACACTGCCTCGTGAAGCATTCCTGACCCGGACTTAAAGAGATATTTGACAGAACCGTCAGAGGATGCGGAGGATGAAACCGGTTCAGAGAGACCGGTCAGTGAAGTTTTCAGCCAGTTGTGCGAGCACATCGCGGGGAATATCGTTTATCATTTCGAAGGAACTGATTCTCCTTCTGTATACCCAGTACAGCAGTCTGCGTCCGTAACGCGGGTCAGTCCCTCTCATTTCCAGTTCCTTAACCAGGGTGGCGAGGTCTTTGCCTGCAACCGGTATCTTACTTTTATGGCTGTTCATCGGCACAAAGATATTAAAAGGGAAAAATTTGTCAGGAAAACCGATTATCTTAGATATGGTCAAAACTCCAGCCTATGTCCTGTGATTTTTCCTCACTGGCAGTATATTACATCACCGGCACCGGGAATGCAGCTTCGGCGGCAGGCTGGGTAGCCGATGAGGCTATAAAAGCGGGAATCCCTTCCACCCTTACGAATATTGCGGAAGATGAGATCACGCCGATGCCTCCGGCCGGAGAACGACCCCTGATCGGGTTCGCATACCCCACTCACGGCTTCAATGCAATACCTGCAATGATCTATTTTATGCTGAGGTTACCGCGCGGGGAGGGAAGAAAAGTGTTCCTGATGAACACGAGGGGCGGGTTGAAGCTCTCGAAGCTGTTTGTCAACGGCGTCTCAGGTATGGCGTTGTTGCTGCCTGCATTCATCCTGCTGCTGAAAGGCTACAGATGCATAGGCTTCAGACCGGTAGACCTCCCGTCAAACTGGATCATCCTGCACCCGGGGGTGCGGCGGGAAGTGGTCAGTTCTATTTATGATCACTGGGAGATTAATGTGAGGAAGTTTGCCGGTAAGATACTATCCGGAAAGAGGGTCTGGAGAGGTCTTTACAGCTGGCCGCTTGATGTTGCATTGGTTCCTGTGGCACTGGGTTACTATCTGGGTGGGAGATTCTTTCTCTCCAAAACGTTTGCTGCCGGCACCGGGTGCAATCTGTGCGGGTTGTGCATTAAGGAGTGCCCTACACGATCCATCTGTCTTGTTGACGGTCGCCCCTACTGGAAGCTTACCTGCGAGAGCTGCATGAAATGCCTTAACAGGTGCCCTGAAAAAGCAATTCAGACAACACACGGACTGGCTGTCGCATTCTGGCTGATAATCTCCTCACTGTTCGGGATTATCTTTCCTGCAATTGTTAAAATCGGAGGCATTGACAAGGGCGCAATCTGGTGGAAGATAACTGAACAGCTACTGCAGTTCGGAGTACTGATCGCCACAGTCTGGGCACTTTACCTCATCATCCATTACATTCAGCGCTTCAAGCCTTTCAGGTATATGATTGAATTCACCTCCCTCTCGAGATTTGGCTTCTGGCGCAGGTATCTGTCGCCTCTTTACAAAAAAGGCAGAAAATAAAAAAGAGCCGCACAGTGGCGGCTCTCAATTACTTCTTTTGCAGGGATCAGTTCAGTCCCCTGTTCTTCAGAATTGCATCTATTTTCGGTTCGCGTCCGCGGAACTTTATATAGCTCTGTTCTCCGTCAGTGATCCCCATCGGTTCAAGGATATCTTTACGGAATGATTCTGCGGTTGTCTTATCGAAGATTCCCTTTTCCTGGAAAGCCCCGAAGGCGTCATTGTCAAGCACTGCCGCCCAGGTATAGCAATAATATCCTGCATCATAGCCGCCCACAATATGAGTGAAGTAGGTGCTGTGGTACCTTGGCTCTATCTCTTTCATCAGGCCTATCTTAGCAAGATAATCCTTTTCGAATTGTCCGACTTCAATGTTCACAGGAGCTTCCAGTGAATGGTAAGCCATATCGAGCATTGATGCAGCAAGAAGCTCAACATTTATGAAACCTGTGTTGAAATAGCTGCTGTTCTTTATTTTCTCAACAAGTTCGGCAGGTATAACCTCACCGGTCTTGTAATTTTTTGCATACATATTCAGCACTTCAGGTTCTGTTGCCCAATGTTCCATTATCTGCGACGGCAGTTCAATCATATCCATGGGAGCGAAGGTAGTCGAGTACCTGTTTTCGGAGAAGAGGCCCTGGAGTGCATGACCGAATTCGTGGAACAGGGTCTCAACTTCGTCGAAGCTGAGAAGCGAAGGTGTGTCACCTGACGGAGTTGTAAAGTTAAATACCGTTGTAACAACGGGAGTTATCTCCTTGCCGTCTACCCATTTATGATCACGGTAACCGCCGCACCATGCGCCCTGGCTCTTGCTTTCGCGCGGGAAGAAATCCATGTACAGAACACCGAGATGGCTTCCGTCGGCTTCCTTGACTTCAAAGGCCCTGGCATCCTTATGAGGCAAGCGGAATCGATGCTATAGGCGTGAAAGTAATGCCGTAAAGCTTTGTGGAAACAGTGAATACCCCGTTGAGTACATTGTCAAGACTGAAATAGGGTCTTAGTTCATTGTCGTCAAGATTGTATTTTTCCTTGCGCAGCTTTTCGGCATAATACCACCAGTCAGATGATTCAAGCTTGAAGTTGCCGCCCTCACGGTCAATTATCTTCTGCATCTCGTCACGTTCGTTGCCTGCAACCTTCAGTGCCGGTACCCACAGCTGATCGAGAAGGGCAAATACATTGGCCGGAGTCTTGGCCATACGGTTTTCAAGGTTCAGGTCTGCATGAGACTTATATCCGAGCAGTTTTGCCCTGTCGGCGCGAAGACGCATAATATCTGCAAGAAGCTTCTTGTTGTCATACTGATTATTCCTGTTGCCCTTCGAATTATATGCTGCAAACAGAGTTTTTCTCAGGTCACGGTTTTCCGCATATGTCAGGAAGGGAAGCATGCTCGGCTTCTGCGTGGTGAATATCCATTTTCCTTCAAGGCTGTCCTGCCTGGCCATTTCAGCAGCACCGGCAATTACATTTTCCGGAAGCCCCTTAAGGTCTGCTTCGTTATCAATCACAAGTTTGAAATCATTGGTCTCAGCAAGCACATTCTGGCTGAATTTTACTGCCAGAACAGATATTTCCTGGTTCAGTTTCTTGAGAGTCTCCTGGTCGGCAGGGTTGAGAAGCGCTCCGTTACGTACAAAATCCTTATAAAGATTCTCAAGTATAAACATTTCCTCGGGGGTCAGGGTTGCCGATGCGCGGTTGTCATACACAGTTTTGATCCGCTGGAAAAGGTTGGCATTCAGGAGAACCTCATCACTGAAAGCAGATACCTTGGGGGCTATCTCCATTTCAAGTGCCTGGAGGGTATCGTTGGTGAAGGCGCTGGTTTGGCTGCCGAATACGTACATCACTTTTGTAAGCAGTTCACCGGCTTTATCATAAGCAGCAACTGTGTTCACGAAGGTTGGTTCCTCTGTACTGTTTGCCACAGCACTGATCTCAGTCCTGGCAATGGCAATGCCCGAGTCCAGTGCAGGCATGTAATGATCGTTCTTTATCTGATCAAAGGGTGGAACACCGAAGGGTGTAGTCCATTCAGAGAAGAAAGGGTTCGTTGAAACCTCTTTTTTGGTAGTGCATGAGGCGAGGACGAGGCCAGCCACCATCATGACGAAGATGATTTTTTTCACGTGGTTATTATTTTGTGGTTTTGAACATTAATGGATATGCGAAGTTATATTATTAAGGATCGAAATAAAAATTATTGTACTTTTGCTCAGTAATATTATGAATGTTTCAGGAGTTGACCAATGAACCGATCAATGTCATATCGCAACCTGCCATTCATTGCCATCATCAGTTTATTATTCCTAATGCCTGCCACCTTTGGGCAGAAGTCTTATGCCGGGTCCTTTTCAGGAGAAAAAGTTGCCGTCCCCGATTCACTTAACCGTAATCTTGCAGAAAGGATAAAATTCTATCCTGTGCCAGTCAAAACAGACCTGAATCTTGAAAATATTTCTACGGTAACTCTCATTGAGATCTTTGATGTCATGGGCAAAAAGCACATCTCACAGGCTTGCAATAAACAGGAGCAGTTGAGTATCCCAGTCAGTCAGCTTCCCCGGGGAGTTTACTTCATCAGATTCGTCACTCCGGGAATCACTGTGATGAAGAGGTTTATAAAGGAGTAAATCACTACATCCTTTCCATATACCAGTTCAATTCCTTCTCAATTTTTTTATGCCTGAAAAGCGCCTCAATTATCTTCTTCAGTCTGAGGAATGCCGTTTCGCTTTTCACCACATAGTCAAGGGCACCGTGATGCATGCAGTTTACAGCCACCTCAATTTTATCCTGGCATGACAGAATTATTACCGGAATTCCGGGGTTAATTGCCCTGATCCTGTCCATTGTTATCAGTCCGTTCATCGCACTTTTGTCATTTCCGTCGAGATGGTAATCAAGAATTATTACATCGGGATTGTGTGTCAGGTTTGCTATGCATTGCTCACCTGTCATAAAAGTCTCAACACTAAAACTGGTATGTTCAACAAACTCTATTTCAAGCAGTTTCAGGAATACTGCATCATCATCCACAAGGAAAAGTTTTATTTTGTTTTTATCTTTCATGTGTAGTCATTTTAATACTTTCATACTCAGCCTGCAGTTCCTTACAGGCCTGAAAACTGATCTTCTCAAGCTGCAGGATCATATCCGGTATTTCTTCCGTATTCTGCTGTGTTCTTGAATATTCCTGAATTTTTCTTGCCAGGTTTTCATACCTGGGATTTATCCCCATAATTGAAAATGAGGGAATAATTTTATGAACTGCGGAGTAAAGTGAGTTCCAGTCTTTTTCCCGCAGGCTCCGGCTCATCTCTGTGATCAGGGGTGGTGTCTGTTCAAGGAATACTGAAATCATCTCCATCATCAATTCCGGTTTGGATCTGGTCCTCTGACTCAGATAGGTCAGGTCTGTGTACCTCGCTTTTTCGGTTCTGACATCCCTTTTCCCTGCGGATACTTTGTTCCTTAGAACCAGTCCGACAATTTTGTTGTACAGTTTCTTTTCATCAATCGGCTTCGGTACATAGTCGTTCATTCCAACAGATGTACACTTTTCAAGATCGGTCGTTGTCACATCGGCAGTCAGGGCGATGATCGGGATGCTTGAATTCATTGTGTGACGGATATATTCCGTGGCTTCAAACCCGTTCATTTCAGGCATCAGCAGGTCCATCAGAATTATATCGTATGATCTCGACCTCATTTTCTCAATCGCTATCTTCCCGTTTGCAGCAATATCGGCTTCAAATCCGAAATCCTCCAGAACGGTTTTCATCAGCAACTGATTCAGTGCGATATCTTCGACAACAAGGACCTTTATGTTCATGTTTTCAGCTTTCAGGTCCGTTAATTCGGTATCCGACTCAGGCTTTTCGTCAGTCTTTAGAAAACCCAGTGTAAAGCTGAAGACAGATCCTTCATTGACTTTGCTTGTAACCTTTATTGAGCCACCCTGCGGTTCAACCAGTTGTTTCACGATTGCAAGCCCCAGCCCTGTGCCCCCGTATAACCTCGAGGTAGTGCTGGATGCCTGCTGAAAGTTCTCAAAAATTTTATTTATTTTATTTTCAGCAATTCCTATTCCGGTATCTGCAACTGAAAATTCTACAATCACTTTCTCACTGTCTTCGCTTACGAGACGGACACTGACTGTTATTTTACCCCTGGAGGTAAATTTAACGGCATTGCTCACAAGATTAATAATGATCTGGTGCAGTCGAACCGGGTCTCCAAGCAGCACTACAGGTATTCTCTCATCATATTCCTTTACAAAAGCCAGGTTTTTTTCGCGTATTCTGGATTCAAACAGGTGCAGTATAGCTGAAATTGAGTATGCCATTTTGAAAGGGACACGCTCAAAAACCATTTTTCCTGAATCGACTTTTGCAAGGTCGAGAATATCATTAATAAGGACTATAAGGGAATCACCGCTCATTTTAATTGCAGATAAATATTCCTTTTGTTTTGAAGAAAGATCGGTCTTGAGAAGCACCTTTGTAAACCCGATTATTGCATTCATCGGGGTACGGATCTCGTGACTCATGTTTGACAAAAACTGCTGTTTCGCCTTTACGGCAGCTTCCGCAATGACAGTTAAACTCTCCGCCTTGTTTTTTGCTTCTTCGGCTGTTTCCCTGGCCAGTTCAGCAACTGTTTTTGCTTCAGTCAGCTCGGAGGCGATCAGGTTCTGTGCGGTGACATCCCTTGCAACAACTACAACCCCTGAGACATTGCCCATATCATCCCTGTAGACCGATCCGTTGAACAGGACATCTGTCAATTTGCCGTCTTTGTGACGGATCGTAAGCGGGGCATCAGCCACTGAGCCGCTGGCAAATATTTCCCGGTATACTCCGCGGGCATCCCCGGGCTCTGTGAAATAATCGAAGAAGTCGGTACCTGTCAGATCCTGACGTGTCAGCCCTGTAATATTCGCAAGTGCCTCATTCATGTCCGTAATTTTGCCACTGACGCTGATCGTTACAAGCGGATCAAGGCTGGCTTCGATCAGGCTCCTGGCATATTTTGACTCCCGGTTTCCCTGTAATTCCATGTTTTCAGTTTATTAAAGGAGAACCTGTCCGTTCTGCATTTGTATTTCCGATTTCTTCAATGGGTGTCCGCTTTCTTTCTTTTAAATTTTTATATCCGGAGGGTGACATGCCGGTTACTTTCTTGAACTGATTGGAAAGATGCGCTACGCTGCTGTAGTTCAGCAGGTATGAAATCTCAGTCAGGTTAAGTTCGTCATAAATAAGCAATTCCTTTATTCTTTCGACCTTATGTATGATTATGAATTGCTGAATTGTGATTCCCTTGACTTCGGAGAAGGTATTGGAGAGATAAGTATAATCGTGATTCAGTTTCTCACTCAGGTAGTCGGAGAAGTTTACCTTAATAGCCTCCGAGGTATGATGAACCATATCGATAATCACGCTTATAATCCTTTCGATCAAAACAGCTCTCTTGTCGTCCATCAGTTCAAAGCCTGCATTGAGCAAACCGGCTTTCAGCTGCTGACGCTGGTCGGCAGTTATATCCTCCATTAATTCTATTTCACCCAGATCGACGACTATAAAATGCAGTCCAAGCTTTTTTAATTCAGCTTTCACGGCAATTTTACACTGGTTACTCACCATGTATTTGATAAATAATTTCAAAGGGGCCCTCCTGTTTTAAGAGATTTCGACAAATCTGCGCAATAAACGGCTCAAAACTGTTACATAACTTTAGGCAAATCTTACATAATTTACTTATTTCCGGCCTTTTTCGGGCCGTACTATGACAAGGTAAAAGGCGCTGATGAGTGAATGATGTAACTTATTTCAAGAGTTATGTAATACTTTGCCGGTATAAGATGATCACCTTTACAGGGTATTATTAAGTTCAAACTAAATCATCAATATCATGCCCGTTTTAAACATTCTTCTTGTGATCATTGTTGCCGGTGTCGTACTCTGGCTGGTGAACAGTTACATTCCAATGCAGAGAACCCTCAAAAACATTCTTAATGCAGTGGTTGTGATCCTTGTTGTGATCTGGCTGCTCAGTGTATTCGGCGTTCTTGGCAATTTACAGAACCTCAGGGTTTAACTTTTCAGGTCAGAAGTCCATTCTTCGTCATTTCAGATTTCGGTCCTGACGAAGAAATATGAATACATATCGCAGCAGTCGTCATTCAGGACCAAAGTATCGATGTTCAGGTGAACCTCCTTTTCCCATCCGGTGAGGGGGTCTCCTGAATTATTCTTCGATTTGAATTCTATTCTCAATTTATCGGTTGTTTGCTCTATGATTTCAATTCTGCCTTCTGATAGTAATGTTTCATGGAAGTACAGGAAATAGTGCATTTTGCTGGTTATCTGCAGAATATCGAAGTCTGGCTCGTATCCTCCGCCTGAAAAGCCTCCTGAAATCCCCTGGATGGTCCAGCTGCCGCAGATGCCGGCATAATCACTGGAGATCCGTTCTTTTTCACATCCTGTAAATGTCAGTGCTGCAAACAAAAGGAACAAGGCTGATCTGATTGTTGATTTATACTGTTTCATGGCAGGCAGGATTTCTGACTGATCCGGGTCAAATATCATGCCGTACCGAACCTTAAAATAGTGTTAAGATTCCTTAATTCCGGAATGAATCACTACGCCTGATTGTCTACATTGTTAGTTATCAATTAATAATTTAAGTATATGGAAAAGCGATTAATTAAAAGTGGTGTCATTGCAATGATGGTCACCGTGACTTTGATGTTAACGTCTGTGGGCACGTTTGCACAGGGTTCAAAAACAAATTTCTCAGGTTCATGGGCATTCGATGCTGATAAGAGCCAGGCAGTACAGCCTGCAGGGCAGGTACAGCCTCAGGGACAGGGTCAGAATCAGGGACAGAGAGCAGGCGGATTTGGAGGTGACTTCGTAGCAAAACAGGACGCCAACCTTCTCACAGTTGAGAGGACACGCACGAACAGGGACGGTGAAGCCACTACGACTACCACCAAATACACCCTTGACGGAAAAGAGAGTGTAAATTCAACAGCCCGTGGCGACAGTAAATCGGTTGCAACATGGTCATCAGATGGTAAAACACTTACAATTAAGACATCCAGGACCATGGACATGAACGGTGAGTCGAGGACCATGAATTCAACTGAAGTCTGGGCGCTTACCGACTCAAAGACGCTTGCAATCACAACAACAATGGCTACTCCCAACGGAGAGAGAAAATCCACTGCTGTTTACAATAAAAAGTAGTTATATTTGCACCCGTTACGCTCCGATGGGTGTAACACTCCGGAGAGATGCCAGAGTGGTCGATTGGGGCGGTCTCGAAAACCGTTGTCCGGGTAACTGGACCGGGGGTTCGAATCCCTCTCTCTCCGCAATCAGTTATGAATGCCAGGCCGTCACTGACGGCCTGGTTTCTTATTTTACGGGAACCGAAGAGGGAGCTTGCTCCCGATGAGATTTACCGGAAAAAAAAAAGATGCAAAAGTGCATGCATTCATAACTGTTTGCAGGTCCCCCACTGGGATCACCGAAGGTAATCCCTCACTCTTGGCAGCCCTGAGCCAGGCATACTCACTCCCCGATTTCGATATCGTATTTGCCCAGGAGCCCGGGGATACCATTCAATGAGAACTTCGCCCCTTTTATCCTGTTGAGCTCAGGGTCAATCGAATAGTTATAAGAAGTCCGGAAGTCTGCTCTCTCGATCACGGTATTCTCAAATGTGGCTCTGGCCAGGTCACAATTATCGAACAGGGAACCTGTCAGGTCACACCCGGTGAAATCTGTCTCCTGCAACTGAGTGTTTATGAATCTTGTCTTCCTGATTTTGGCTTTAAAAAATGATGAGTGATTCAGTGAGCAATTCTCAAACGCAAGGGTTAATCCCGCCGCATTACAGTTTTCAAACTGCAGGCCCAGCATCTTGCAGCCGGTAAACATGGTATCGCGAAAGGCCGTTTTTGTCAGTTTGACGAGGCTCAGGTTGCATCCCGTAAACAGGCAATCAGAGAAAATGAGCTCAGAGAAGTCGGAATCGTAAAAGTCGCAGTTGATAAAGCGGCAATTATCATATTCACCCTTTGCCAGGGCATTTACCCTGAAGTCTTTCTTTTCAAAGGATTTGTCTTCAATAAAGGGGTATTCCGGTTCTTTCATTATAAGTGCTGGCGACCCAGAGTTTTCATCGATGACACACTCAGTTATTTCATCTTAATGACCATCTGGTTCCCATTGTATTTCACAGCCTTATACATCTTTTCAGAAGGCTTGATACCAGTACCGGTATCCGGATTAACAAGGACTATATTGAATTGACGTTGTTTCGCCATTCCAGGGTAAGATTCCCTTTCTTTCTCCTATTTTTAAAGTACGGGTCTTATCCTCCCAGCTGAAATTTACTGTAGCAAACATCCCCTTTTCATAATTATAGTTATCCCTCTCATCATCATACAACACGAATTCACCGTCGGCACCAGGGTAAATACGGACTTCCACCGGGTCAGACTTTTCATTTGCATACTGGACATACGGACCCATCGGGATTATTGAACCGGCCTTTACATACAAAGGCATAATATCGATGGGTGCAGGTTTCTCAATGTATTGCCCGCCGGCGAGGGTCTCACCGGTCCAGAAATCTACCCATTTAGTTCCGTCAGGCAGGTAGAGTTTTCGTGACTTTATCTCGCTGAAGTCTGCGGGAGGAAGGTCTTTGCTCTTTTTAGTGTACATAGGTTCTGTGACAGGGCATACCAGGATTGACTTTCCGAACATATATTCGTCATTTATATCCAGTGCGTTTTTATCGTCTTTAAAGTCCATCATCAGTGCACGCATCATACTTGATGAGTTGGCAGTTACATCCCATGAGACTGAATATGTATAGGGCAACAGCCTGTAGCGCAGGTTGATGAATTTTTCAATCGCATCATATGCCCAGCTTCCTTTTTCACCGAACTGATAAATTTCCCTTGGGGCATCAGTCCCGTGTGACCTCATCATGGGACAGAAGGTGCCAAACTGCAGCCAGCGGACATAAAGCTCCACATAGTTGGGATTCTGGATTCTTTTGGGATACATCCACAGGAAAAATCCCCCGATATCACTGTTCCAGTAAGGGATGCCGCACAGAGAAAAGTTTAAGCCACCGGAGATCTGGTTTCTCAGGGCAGGCCAGTCAGCCACCACATCCCCTGACCATGCATTGGCGCCATAGCGCTGTTGCCCTGCGAAAGCAGAACGGGTAAGAATGAAGACCCGTTTATCGGATGTCGTTTGCCGCTGGTGGTCATATACTCCGCCGACAGTTAATAGGGGAAAAAGGTTCCGGTATTTCCGGAAGGAGCCCAGAAACGTCTTCTGATTATAATCATTGTCTTCCCTTTCAAAATGGTCCGGTTCGGTTGAATCGAGCCACCAGCCGTCCATTCCAAGTGAAAAGATCCCCTTATTCAAATAGTCCCAGTATATGTCCCGGGCCTTTGGGTTATAGGCATCATAGACCTTCACACCTGCATTTAAAGGCCAGGTCTTAAAATCAAACAGCATTCCCTCCTTTTCCATCACCGGAAACTGCTTTGTTTTAGGCCCGAAAGAAGCCCAGGCAGAAATAATTATGTGTGCATTCAGGTTGTGAACCTCATCTATCATCCCTTTAGGGTCAGGGAATTCCGGATTTCCAAATTCCATCGAGTTCCAGTAAGAATCATCAGTGCCCCAGTATTGCCAGTCCTGGATGATCCCGTCAATCGGGACTCCAAGTTCACGGTATTTTTTTACCACGCCTACGGTTTCATCCTGGCTTCGATATCTTTCTTTGCTTTGCCAGTAACCATAGGTCCAGTAAGGAAACATAGGAACCTGTCCGGTCAGGTCACGCATCCGGGCAATAACGCCATCTGCATCACCTCCTGAAATGAAATAATATATAGCACAATCACCCACAGTTGATTCAAAAGATGTCTCCTGCTGATTGTCAGTGAAATAGGTGGGTGAATAATTATCCCAGTACAGGCCATAGCCTTTCGTCGACTGAAAGAATGGAATAGCCGTTATCAAAATTTCCTGTAACATATACAGTTTCTGGTTACGCTGTACCATTTTCCCTTCCTGGTACTGGCCCAGACCATATATCAGTCTCATCTCCGTCAAGCATGTATGCCTGCCGTACAATATAGCTGTCCTCATCGACGTCCCTGAAAGGGGTAAACTGAACTCCATAATCCTTCTCCTTAAGAAGTGGCTTTCCATCTCCGGAAAAGAAGGACACTCTACCGGTCTTCTTATCCAGATGAACAGAAAGCTTCGATGAAGAAAGGATAATTTCATCGCCCTGCTCAAGTGTTTTTAAAGTGACTTCCTCAGGCTGTTTGATTACCGAAAAACTTACTGTTTCAAGGGCGGCATCATCCGGAGTCTTAAGGATCTTAACTATTTCAGGTGTGTAAAATTTGATATCGACATTAATGTTATTGATCTTTAACAGAATACCATTACCGGTATTCTTAAAATCCTGTGCCTCTGTATTTATTGTTAAGACACAAAGTATGAAGGCTGAAAACGAAATGAAATTTTTCATCGGGCACAAATGTTTAAGCGAAAATAGCATTTATTTTATTTAATCGCAGGAATGCCTGTGTGCATGGCGACTGGCGTCGTCAAACCCCTGCACAGGTTCATTTGGTATTCAGGAATCGTGTGTCCCCGTTAACCGGCAAGTCATGAGACTGTTGCCTTGTTTCCCTTTTGTTTCTGCTTTAATTTTGCGACCAGCCGGTTAAGTTTGAGTATCTCTTTATAGAGAGTATTATTTGCAATCTCCAATTTATTTTTTCTCCCCTCCATATCCAGTGTCTCACTTGTCTTGTCGATATGTAATGCCCGCAGGGCTTTAATGTGGTTTATTAACTTAATAATGACCTCATTAAGTTCATTTTCCTTGTTCTTCAGGTCTGAAATGTCAGTTGCTATGAGAATATAGTTGTCTCCCTGAAGATATGGTGGTAAAAGGTGAATGGACAATCTAAGGTATTGGGTGTTTGTAAGAGAGACAATCAAAACATCATGCCTGTCATTGGTCAGGTTAGTAAGAAAGTCATCTATTTTCGGATTATCATGATGAGCGATGAAACGTTTAATTGATGACCCTATAACCTTTTCATACGGGGACCTTACAATTTCCGCAAACCTCTGATTGCAATAGAGAATAGTGCCTTCCTTCGTGAGGGTGACAGCGCCTTCACTCATCTCCTCTATAAAAGTACGGTAAGGTGTTTCAGCAGAACTGACAGAATAGACCTGGTCTCCCTTCTTGCCGGAAACCATTATTGCATCAACTTCTCCGTTTCTTATTGCAGTAAGAGCCTCTTCAATCTCAACCACCCTTGAACGCAACTCCTCATTTTCAATGATGAGTTGTTCTTTTGTCTTGTCCATATATTCTAATAATATACCAATTATTGAATGTTTTCTGAAATCTCAGGTTCCCATAACCTCTCTGAGGTCTAATCCCAAAAGGACTTTTTCCTTGCTTGACATATCTCCAATTATGCGACGGAATGGCAGCGGCAGTTGTTTTATCAATGTTGGGGCCGCAATTATCTGGTCTCCTTTTGCCAAACCTGGTTTTTGATAGAGATCTATTACTTCAAGTTCATAACGTCCTTCAAGATATTCTTCGCAAATCCTCTTCAGGTTTGTAATTGCCTGGATTGAACGGCTTGTTGTACCGGTTATATATAAGCGCAACAGATATTTCTCGCCGTGTAATGCTGATATGGTCATGTCAGGCTTTTCAGCAGAACTCTTTACCATTTTCTTTTCTTTCATGATTATTCCTTTTAAATCTTAAGGTTACAGATCAGATGGCAGGCATCAGATCCAGGCCAACAAGTACCCGCTCTGTATTGGAGAGGTCGCCGATGATCTTACGAACCGGTACCGGAAGTTTTCTCACAAGTGTTGGCAAAGCAAATATCTGGTCCTCAACCCCCACCTGCGGATTTATTAAAAGATCAATTACTTCAATAGAATATTTGCCGTTCAACTGATCCTCACATATCTTTTTGAGATTGGTAAAAGCTGTCATGGCCTTTGGTGTTTGTCCGGCAACATATAACCGAAGAACCCACTTATCATTTTCCGTCGCGACAGATTGTTCTTTTCTGCTTCTTTTATTGGAATTCACTTCAACTGGTTTCATCGGATATAAGGTTTAATTATTTTTTCAGGTTGTCAGTAATAATATTTTCTACATCAGCTTTTCTGCTGAGTGCCATTTCCATTTTATCCTGTTCCAGCCTTTGGATCATGTCCTGTTCTGTTTCTATGATTTTTAAAGCTTCGGCTTCTTCCAGTTCAAAGTTGGCATTCAATGAAGAAATCTGTGCTTCCAATGCCTTTCGCTTGCGTTCTATTTCACGTTTCTTTCTTTCAATATCCTGTTTGTGAGTCAACAGTCCGGCATTTTCAAGAGCTTCCTGGGCAATACGGGCCGAACCGGTTAAAACTCCGCTGGCTCCCACATAAACCTCACGAAGTTCCACTCCGTGATTAGTCAGGATGAATTCACGGATCTGGTTAGAGTTAGCCATACCTCGCGATTTAAGAACATACATACCCCTGTTTCGTTCCCCGTTTAATTCTATATCTCGAAGTAATAACCAGGTATCTATCAGCGATGATATGCCAACATCAGAACTCTCCATGGTGCTTTCAGCTGAGGTAAGACTGGTAAACAATGCCGTTACCTGATTTGCCTTGAGAAAATCTACAATGCGCATCAACATCGCTTTAACCTCGAATTCCTTGTCTCCAACTACGAAAGTATTTATCGGATCCAGATGACTATATCCGGTTTGAATTCATTAACAATTTTGTGAGTTACAGCCAGATGCATTTCAAGGCCATAGAACGTTGGCCTGGTTGCCTGGAATTGCAAAAGTCCTTTCCTGACCCAGGGCTCTAATTTTATGCCAATTGAAAGCATATTCCGCATCAACTGGTTCGGAGATTCTTCGAAGCAGAAATAGAGAACACGTTCTCCCCGTTTACATGCAGCTTCAGCAAAGTGAGCCGCAATACTTGTCTTTCCTACTCCGGCGGTACCCGAAATAAGTACAGTACTGCCCCGGTAATAACCTTTCCCTTCAAGCATTTCATCAAGTACACCTATTCCACTTGAGATTCTTTCATTTGATACAATATGGTTTAACCCTAAGGATGTTACAGGCAATACTGAAAACCCATTTTCATCAATCAAAAACGGATACTCATTTGTTCCGTGCATCGAACCGCGGTACTTGACAACCCGCAACCTGCGTGTAGAGGTCTGCTCGGTTACCCGATGGTCAAGCATAATAACGCAATCGGAAACATATTCTTCCAAACCTTGCCGGGTAAGTGTTTCTTCTCCGCGTTCGCCTGTTATTATTGCGGTCACACCTTTGGATTTTAACCAGCGAAATAACCTTCGAAGTTCAGCACGCAGTATCAGCTGGTTAGGCAGTCCGGCAAACAGTGATTCAATAGTATCCAATACAACACGCTTTGCACCGATTGAATCGATTGCGTAACCAAGCCTTATAAATAATCCTTCCAGATCGTACTCACCGGTTTCTTCTATTTCACTACGCTCAATATGAACATGGTCAAGTGCTATTTTTTTATTCTTAATAAGATCTTCCAGATCAAAACCAAGTGATGCAACATTTATGGTTAATTCTTCATTGGTTTCTTCGAATGACATTAAAACTCCTGGTTCATTAAACTGTGTTGCACCACGAACAAGGAACTCAATACCAAAAAGCGTTTTCCCGCAGCCAGCACTGCCACAGACAAGGGTTGGTCTTCCTTTGGGCAATCCGCCACCTGTAATTTCATCAAAACCCTGAATACCCGTAGGTGACTTGGGAAGACTCTTGTTTAAGATCTTCGGCTCTTTCTTTTTCATGAAATATAAGCTTCTAAGACTTTATTGAATATGAAAGGTGTCGGGATGGCGTTCAATTTGCCTTCCTCAATTTTAGGTTTCATTAAAGTTTTTGAAAAAAATCCGGGATATTATTTATGGAATTCTTATAAAACATTACATAATTCACAGATTTACCTCAAAAATCCGTGACTTTCAAGCACTTTTAACCGGAGGTTGCGGAATTCAATAAATCTTTTTCTGATTTTCGCAAGCAGTGATGGCTTTGCTTAATCTCGACTGCTGAGTCTTTTCCTGTTTTGCACTCATAATCCAGTGGAGAACTGCTTTTCTATAAGAAGGAGCCTGCTTTGAGAAAAATGCCCAGGCATCCGTATGGGACTTAAATTCTTTTTCAAATATTTCACTCAGCTTTGAAGTTTCATTCTCGAAACTGTACAATCCCGAGTTTGCACTCTTCCGCTTGTTATACACTTCAAGACCGGACTGTTGCATGAGTCCATTTTCTATCAGCTGTTCTACCTTTTTGAGGTTTACAGTACTCCAGATACTTGCAGGCTTTCGGGGTGTGAAACGAATACAGTATCGTTCACCGTCAATCGATTTCCGCACTCCGTCAATCCACCCGAAGCACAGAGCTTCATCAACAGATTGTGACCAGGTCATGCTTGGTTTCCCGCTTCCTACTTTATAATATCCTGCCAGTAGTTCAGATTCCTTGCTGTGGTTTTTCTCCAGCCATTTTCTGAATTCTTTCTGATTCTTAAAGAATATGGGAGTCATATATGTACAATTGTTTGTCAAAACTAAGAAACGTTATTGAAACTGAGGCTGGTCAGAGACTTTTCATGCCTGCCGGAATAATCCTACCGGTTATGTACACTGAACCCTTTCTAATGCTCCTTGTTATCATTAAACTATAACTTTGTACAATGACTGACAAGACACTCACAATCGAGGGGATGAACTGCGCTTCATGCGCCGCTCATGTAGAGAAGGCTGCACGAAAAATTGAGGGCATAGCTGTGGCTAATGTCAACCTGGCAACAGGAAAACTGACACTGAAGTTTGATGAGAAGAAAGCATCCGTCAGTCAGGTGATGGATGCCGTTGACAGTGCCGGGTATAAGGCGCTGGACAGGGAGAAGGAGGAAAAGTCAAGACGCACCGAGGCAGAGAAACTGAAAGTGAGACTTATTTACTCGCTGATATTTACTGTCCCCCTGCTCCTTCTGGCCATGTCTCCCATGGTTAGTGTGGTTCTTCCCGACTTCATCTCACCGGAGAACAACCCTGTAAGATTCGCACTAACGCAACTCTTACTGACTGTACCTGTCATTATTACAGGTGTCAGCTTCTATTCGGCGGGTACAAGGACACTTCTCAGGGGAAATCCGAGCATGGATACCCTCATTGCAATGGGCACGGCTGCAGCATTTCTCTGGAGCATGTATTCCACCTTCAGGATCTTTACCGGTGATGTTCATGCAGTCCACCAGCTCTATTACGAATCGGCCGCAACCATTCTCACCCTTATCACCCTCGGAAGGTATCTCGAGGCAGTCTCAAAAGGCAGGGCGAGTGATGCAATAAAGAAACTTATGGCGCTTGCGCCGCAACTGGCAACAGTAAGGCGAAGCGGGAATGAAAAGATCGTACCTGTGGCAAAAGTTATCAGGGATGATATTGTTCTTGTAAAACCGGGAGAGAGGTTCCCGGTCGACGGCATCGTGACAGCAGGTTCCACCTCTGTTGATGAATCGATGCTTACCGGAGAAAGTATGCCCGTTGAGAAGGGTATCGGGTCAGAGGTTGTGGGAGCCAGCATGAATAAAAACGGTTATGTCGAATACAGGGCTACCCGCGTAGGGGCGGAAACCACACTTGCACAGATTATCAAACTGGTTGAGGATGCACAGGGATCGAAGGCTCCGATAGCCAGGCTTGCCGACATAATATCAGGTTACTTCGTACCCATTGTAATGGCACTTGCTGTTATTTCAGGAGTGGCATGGTTTGTTGCAACCGGCGACAGCCGGCTCGCAATGACAATTTTCATCTCGGTACTTATAATTGCATGCCCCTGTGCTCTCGGACTTGCAACACCGGTGGCGATAATGGCAGGGACCGGCAAGGGAGCCGAACACGGCATCCTGATCAAGAGTGGTGAAGCGCTGGAGACAGCTCACAAAGTATCTGTCATAGTACTTGACAAGACAGGCACCATAACCTTGGGAGAGCCTGTGGTGACGGACATCAGGAGCTTTGGTTCATTAGATGAAAATGAATTACTGTCACTCGCCGCCGGGGCGGAAAAAATGTCTGAACACCCCGTTGCAACAGCTGTGGTAAAAGCAGCTGAACAGAGAGGGTCCAAAAGTGAAAGTATTGACAATTTTTCTGCCATCCCCGGATACGGAGTAGAGGCATCAGCCGGGGGAAGGAAGATCCTTCTGGGTACTGCCAGACTTATGACAGAAAGGAATATCGACCTTTCAGAGTCGGAAAAGATAACAGGCATACTTTCACATGAGGGAAAGACCCTGCTCTATGTTTCGGTAAACGGAAAATGTGAGGGGTTGATCGCTGTGGCTGATACAATAAGACAGGGCTCAGCCGGCGCCGTCAGGGCTTTGCTTGAAATGGGACATGATGTTATTATGATTACAGGCGATAATATCAGTACTGCACAGGCTATCGCTTCCCAGGCCGGAATTGAAAAGATTATTGCAGGCGTATTGCCGCAGGACAAAGCGGCTGAGATACGAAAGCTCCAGGCAACAGGACAAAAAGTTATTATGGTAGGAGATGGCATCAATGACGCTCCTGCGCTGGCGCAGGCTGATGTTGGAATTGCAATAGGCTCCGGTACCGATGTAGCCGTGGAGGCTGCTGATATTGTGCTGGTCAGAAGCGACCTTCAGGAGGTTGTTACGGCTGTTAAGCTTAGTCGCGCTACAATCAGAAACGTCAGACAGAACCTTTTCTGGGCATTTTTCTACAATATTCTTGGCATTCCGGTTGCAATGGGAGTGCTGCACCTGTTTGGAGGTCCGCTTCTGAACCCGATGATCGCCGCCGCTGCCATGAGTTTCAGTTCCGTAACGGTTGTATGGAATGCTCTGAGACTAAAAAAATTCAGACCCTGATCTTTTTTCACTTTTTTTGGAATCCCGTTAAACCTTTCCGTTTCCTTTTCATCAGAGTAACATATAAGGAAAGTTCAAAACAATAAATAATTAAAAAATGTTACTCATGAAAACAAGACTATTTATTTCAGCCGTGGTTCTGACAGCTTTGACAGTTGTGGCCACAGCCCAGACAAACAATCAAACCAGCGTCCCGGCAGGTCAGGGCAGGAATCAGGGTGCCGCCTGGGTGGATGCCAACAATGACGGTATCTGTGATAATTTTGAAAAGGGTACACCAGCCGGAAAAGGCCGTATGAACGGTCAGCATGCCGGAAAAGGAAACATGCACCACAGGGGCCAGGGTATTGCCCGCGGAAATGGCCAGGGGAAAGGTAATGGTCAGGGTCGTTTTAACGGCAAAGGACCTAACTTCACTGATACTGATAAAGACGGCATTTGTGACAACCTTAAAAAATAAGTAAAGGAAGCTGGCATTTGATAATCGTCCAGGAAAAAGAAGAGAGACCTTAACCGGTTTCTCTTTTTTTTTGTGTGAGTTTAGATTGCTTGAGTGAAAAAAAACAATTTTTATTAAAAAACTTGCATATTATTAAAATTATAGTTTTCTTTGTGAGCGAATATTCACTTACTTTAGTTTAAACACACATTATAATATACTGATATGAAGATTACCAGATATCAAAACCAGGAAATAAAGGATACCCCTCACAAGATTGATGTAAGGGAAATTTATAACAAAGAATCGGCACAGGCAATGCTTATGACATTAAAACCCGGAGAAAGCTTAAAACCCCATATAACACCAGTTGATGTATTCTTTTTTATTGTGGAAGGCCATCCAACCATCCATATTGGTAAAGAAAGTGAAGTTTGTGAGGAAAATACACTTATAGAAAGCCCGGCCAATATTGTACATTACATCTTCAATGAGTCTGACAGCTTAACCAGGATTCTCGTTGTAAAAGCACCCAGGCCAGTAAGCTCGACAAGAGTTCTTTAATTCCTGAAAGAGCAACAGAATATATTGCTGTATTAGTTAAGTCATAAATTTAAACTAAAATGGAAATTACTCCACGTCAATTCGAAATTATTGAAGCAGCCGGAAGAATACTTACATCATCAGGAGTAAGTGGATTGACTATAAAAAATCTGGCAAAAGAGATGCAATTTTCCGAAAGTGCCATCTACCGTCATTTTGCGAGCAAGGAAGAAATTATCCTTGCAATGCTTCACTATTTGGCTGACAGCATTGACGTCAGATTAACAAACGCAATTAAATCATCAGATCCTGAAGAAAATTTTAAAGCATTATTTCATGATCAAATCAGTTTCTTTAAAATGAATCCGCATTTTGTGGTTGCGGTATTCTCTGATGGATTAATTGAAGAAAGCAGGCTGATCAATGAAACTTTCCTGAAATTATTGAATATAAAAACCAAACATCTGATGCAATTAATCATGGAAGGGCAGCAAAAAGGTGTATTTACAAATGCTGTTACTTCCGGGGAACTTGTAAACATAATTATGGGGACATTTAAACTTCAGATGTTTAAATGGCTGATAGCAGATTTTCAATTTGATATCACCCGAAGTGGAGAGAATATGGTACAATCATTACTTACACTGATCAAAAACAGGTAAATATGAGAAATGCATTTAAAATGTCCCTGCCAGTACTTTCAGCTTTTATTGTTTTGGTCACTTTAATTCTAATCAGTTTCGTGATAGTTGATTTTATTGGATTCAGGGCCAGGGAAGGAAATTATGAGTCATTTGCAGGGTGGGCTGTATTTATAAGCAGTGTATACTACCTCATTGCTGCCTGTGGAATTATTAAACCCGGAAAATGGACCACACTATTGCCGGATACTTCTATCATCGTATAAAAAAATTTAAACAATTACGTTAGTGAACGCTCGCATACATTCTGAAAATATGGTTCTTAGAAGAACAGACATGGTTAAAGCCGCCGCTAACATCATCCGTGAATCCGGAATCGATGGATTATCGGTCAAAAACATGGCATTTGAGATGAAGATAGAATATGACCTGCTTCTCACATATCTGAAAAACGATGAAGGTATCCTGACTTTATTGCTTGCAAGTCTGGAAAATGAGGTTAAGCAATTGACAAGAGATATGATTGCCACTGACCGGTCACCTGAAGATGAACTCCGGTTACTGTTTGAACGCATTTATAAATTATTTAATGATAAGCCCCATTACCTGACAATAATATTTTCAACGGAGTTAAAGGAAAGGGATGCTGCAAATCAGGTCATTCTGACACGGATAAAAACTGATATAAGAGGTTGCCTTACAGAAATCATTAAAAACGGAAAGAGTGAAACACGATTTAAAAATAAGTTAACCGCCAGGTATTTAACCAGGCATATCCTTGGAAGTTTTCGTTCGCTCATGAACGAACAAAGGATTGTAGCCAAATTGGTTAAGGATATGGTAGCACTGAAAAATGGAGAAGATTGAAATCATCAGAAATAAACGAGTAATAAAAACACCGGGAAGATGCTAACAGATAATAACAAACAAACAGAAACAAGATTACGAAGAGGCCTTTCAATTGTCGTAATTCTCATAATGAGTGTTGCCGTACAGGCTCAAAAATTATCTCTGGAGCAATGCATTGATACTGCCTTACTTCAAAACCGTAATATTAAGTTATCACAACAAGACGTAAATATTGCGTCAGCAAAGAATAAAGAAATAAAAGGGAGCCTTCTTCCAAGACTTAACGCCATGGCAGACTATCGTTACTATAGCGACCTGCCCTATCAGTTAATGCCGGCATCGGCTTTTGGTGGCCCCGCCGGTACGTATAAGGAAGTTCAGATCGGCGTACCGCAAAGTCTGAATGCCAATCTGCAGGTCGCCGTGCCACTTTTTAACGGCGCCGTTATAAGTGCAATAAACAGCACCCGGATTGCCGTTGATTTGTCAAAAATTCAAAAGACAAAAACGGATGAAGATGTGGTACTTGAAGTTTCAAATGCTTACTATAATGCCCAGATCCTGTCAACACAGATTACATTTCTTGACAGCAATATTATTAATACAGGAAAGCTGATAAAAACCACTGACTTGTTATACCACGAGCTGATTGTAAAAGGAACAGATGTCGACAGGCTGAAATTGCAATTCGAGCAGATAACCACTCAGCGAAGTACCGTAATCTCACAGTACCTGCAAGTACTGAATGCACTTAAATTCCTGATGGGAAAACCAATTTCGGATTCCATCGAAGTATTAACAACCGGAAAAATAATTCCTGAGGCCAGTTTTCAATCTCAGAATACAACAGATATTCTGCTCATTGATAAGAAAATTGAGTTTAATAACTCAGAGTTACTTGGTCTCAGGAACCTGAGGTTGCCGTCCCTGAATGCTTATGGAGTCTACGGTACCACAGGTTCCGGCACAACGGGAAGCAACAGCTTTTTCAATTTTTACCCGACCGGATATATAGGAGCCCAATTATCCATCCCGCTTTTTAACGGAATGGTAACCCGGCATAAAATTACAGGCAAGAAAAGTGAAATCGAGAAGGCTAATATTCAGAAAGAACTTGTAACCGAAAGAAACAGGCTGGACTTGAAAAACGCCGAATTGCAATATGCGCTTGCAAACAGGAATATTGAAGTGGTTGGTTCACAAAAAGAACTGGCACAAAAGATTTATAATAACACCGTCCTCCAAAATCAGCAAGGGGTGGCAAACATAACAGATGTGTTGCTGGCAGACAATGCCCTTCGCGAAACACAACAAAGCTATCTCGTGGCATTGATAAATCTTCGCAGAGCAGAATTGGAATACAAACGTGTAACAGGCAACCTGCTTTCAATTAAAAAATAATATTAAAAAATATAGAGATGAAGAACAGGATTATTTACATCATAATAGGATTGGCAATAATCGTCTCAATGATTATTCGCCTGAAGAGCAATAAGGAAACGACTCTAAGAAGAGTTTATCAGTACGATAAAGAGCAAGCCATTAATGTGCAGGCCAGCACTTTGAAGCTTGAAAATGTTAAAAATGACATTTCTTATGCAGGAACTTTTGAACCCAATAAAGAAACAAAGGTCAGTGCAGATATCCAGGGTAAGATTAATTCAGTTTTGGTGGATGTTGGAAGCATTGTCAAAAAAGGAGAAGCTTTAGTTCAATTGGATAATTCATTGCTGAAACTACAATTGCAAACCGTTGAAATTCAGATTGAAGGATTGGAGGCAGATGTAAAACGATATACAGTTCTTGCAAATGCCGATGCAATTCAGGGTGTTCAGCTGGAAAAGGCCGACCTTGGTTTAAAATCAGCCAAAGTGCAAAGAGCCACTTTACTGGAGCAGATCAATAAAACGACCATCATAGCTCCATTCAATGGAATTGTAACTGCGAAACTAACCGAAGAAGGTGCCTTATGCTGCGCCAGGAGTTCCATTGCTTCAAATTACAGATATTTCACTTTTGAAGTTTACCATAAATGTTCCGGAAAATGAGTTAAATCAGTTTAAACAAAATCAACTTTATACTCTATTACAGCAGATGTATTACCCTGAAACTTTATTATCGGGGAAAGTAACTATGACAGGCAGTAAAGCCAATATGGGGAATAGTTTTCCTGTGCAGTTTTCAGTGAATAACACAGCTGATTTAAAAATCAAATCGGGGATGTTCGGTAAGGTGAAGATGAAAAACGAAAATGATGGAAAAACATATAATCATTCCTGCATCTTCAATAGTTGGAACAAACATTCAACCACAGGTTTACACTGTAAAAGATGGTAAAGCTGTTCTTCAAAACATCACCATCTCAAGTAGATTTCAAAATAAAGTGTAGTGTCAGATGGTTTAATTGAAGGCGATGTAATTATAATCAACGGATTTGTTAATCTTTTCGATGGAGCAAATGTAACCTACAAATAATATCAGCGACCATGAATATCACAGAAATTTCAATCAAACGACCATCGCTGATAATAGTTCTTTTCAGCGTATTCACCCTACTGGGGATAATCGGCTTTAAAAACCTAGGTTATGAACTGTTACCTGACTTTAACCAGCCGGTAGTAGTAATAAAAACGATGTATCCGGGAGCAGAACCAAATGAGGTAGAAACATCTGTTTCCCGAAAAATAGAGGATGCCCTATCGAATCTCGAAGGGGTCGATTATCTTGAGACAAAGTCAATGCCCAACGCTTCTGTCATTATTGCCAACCTGAAGTACGGAACGAATCTGAATAATGCCATGCAGGATGCACAGCGGTATATCGACAACATAAGAAAAGACCTACCTGCAGATATTCAAAGTCCCGTGATGAGTAAGGTTTCACCCAACGATTTACCTATTATATCAATCAGCGCAACAAGTAATCTGCCTGCAACAGAGTTTTATCAGAAAATGAAAGATGATTTCCTGCCGCAAATTCAGCAGTTAAAAGGGGTGGCAGAAATAACCCTCTTGGGGGCGAGGAACGGGAAATACAGGTAAAGGTGAATCAGGATAAGCTGAAGCTATATAAAATTTCACTTTACCAGGTTGTAGAAGCCATTAATCGCTCGGGAATTGATCTGCCGGCTGGTAAAGCACAAACCGATAAAGAAAGTAATTCTGTTCGGTTAACCGGAAAATTTGCAACCGTAAATGATATAATGAATGTTCAGGTGGCGATGCCTGCACTGGGAAGCCCGGTTTATGTAAAAGATGTAGCAATCGTTATCGATGGTGTTAAGGAAATAACTTCAGTAAGTCGATACAACGGCGTCAACGGAATAGGGCTTTTGCTTAAAAAACAGGGTGATGCCAATGCGGTGGAGGTTTCAAAACTAGTTCACGCAAAACTTAAACAAATTGAGAATGCAAACTGCAGAATTCGGAGTGAAATTTGATATTGCCGATGATTCAACCGATAAAACCATTGCGGCAGTAAATTCAGTAGTTGATGACTTGATTCTGGCGGTAATATTGGTTTCGCTGGTGATGCTTCTGTTTTTGAGAAGTTACAGAAACTCTTAATTGTACTTATTGCAATTCCCACTTCATTGGTTACCTCCTTTGCGGTGATGTGGTTGCTGGGCTTCACCTTAAACCTGATGACCTTGCTCGCCATGTCGTTAATTATTGGAATCCTGGTGGATGATGCCATTGTAATTCTGGAAAATATTCAGCGGCATTTGGATATGGGAAAAGCGAAACGAACCGCAGCAATGGATGGTCGTATGGAAATTGGATTTTCGGCAATATCAATAACGCTGGTTGATGTGGTTGTGTTTTTACCCATTCTGTTTTTGCAGGTATTTGTTGCCGACATGCTCAAACAATTCTCGGTTGTGGTAATAACATCCACCCTCACCAGTTTATTGGTGGGTTTTACTTTGGTGCCATGGCTGGCTTCCCGGATCGGGAAGAAAGAAGATTTAAAACCTACCAACTTTATGAACCGTTTTCTGCTTTGGTTTGAAAAGCAGTTAACAACATTCATAGAGTGGTATGGCCATCAGCTAGAATGGGTACTTAGCCATAAACTCATTTTTACAGGAATAGTGTTTTTCCTGTTGGTAATGACCGTCGTGATGATGAAACAAGGCATTATCGGCAAAGAGATGATGTCGACAGGCGATCAGGGGAAGTTTCGTTTGAACCTGGAATACGATAAAACAACCACGGTTCAGGAGAACAATATCAGAACTCAGAAAGTAGAAAACTTTATCCTGCAACAACCTGAAGTGGCAACACTTTTCAGCAATATTGCCGGGCCAAGTACAGGCATCGGCAGTTTAGGGGTCGGCTCAGCCAATTTATCCGAATTTACTATTCAGTTAAAACCGGAAAAGGAGACAAAAATCAAAACCGAGGATTATATGAAATCACTTCGTGAAGAGCTGAAAAGACAGTTTCCGGGAGTAAACTTTTCAATGGCGGTTCTTGGCCTGTTACCCAAATCGGCACCAATCAAAATTACACTGAGCGGAAGCGATCTTGGATTTGGTGATGAGAACTGGATCGGAACTTAAAGCAGCTATTGAAAAAATACCGGGTGCCGATAATGTACAGTTATCAGTACAGGAAGGAAGTCCTGAATACAAGGTTATCCCGGACAAAGATAAGATGCAACGATTGGGATTAACAACTGCTTATGTCGGGTTGAATTTAAGAACGGCCTTTACGGGAAACGATGATGCCACGCTGACCGAAAACGGAACAGAATATCCGGTAAGAATTTGGTTGGACGACTTTGACCGTAAAAATTATGAAGATGTGCAGCAACTTTCCATAGTAAACCCGATGAACATACCTGTTGAGGTTTCACAATTTGCAGAAGTCAGGCAGGATAATTCGCCTTCATTGCTCGAAAGGTTAGACAGGCAGCCATCGGTAACATTGACTTCCGAATCGTTTGGCAGGCCTTCAGGCACTCTGGCGGGTGAAGCAATAAGTTTTCTGAAAACACACCCATTGCCCGAAGGGGTTAAATTAACCTGGGGAGCAGATATAAAAACACAAAATGAAAGTTTCGGGGCTCTCGGTTCGGTTCTTCTGATTTCATTTATACTGATCTACCTGATCCTGGTAGCGCTCTACAATGACTATATCTATCCATTTGTGGCTTTATTTGCCATACCGGTGGCGGCAATCGGGGCTTTCCTTGCATTAAACCTTTCGTTAAACCACTTAACACTGTTTGCACAACTCGGATTAATAATGCTTATGGGTCTGGTAACCAAAAATGCCATTCTTATAGTGGACTTTACAAATCAACTGAAAGCCCGTGGTAACCATTATAAAGAAGCATTGATAATTGCCAGCAAAGAACGTATGCGACCAATATTGATGACTACAGTGGCTATGGCAATTGGAATGCTACCAATTGCTTTAGCTAAGGGAACTGCCAGCGAATGGAAAAACGGATTGGCCTGGGTTATAATCGGCGGTTTAGTATCATCTATGATGCTGACGGTTTTTTTAGTGCCAATGGTTTATTACATCGTGGATACAATCAAAGAAAGACTGGCAAAGAGAAAGGCAATCTAGATGAATTGTGCCATTCTGTAATTATTGTGTTTTTGCATTGTACTATTTGATAAATACCGGGGATATGGGAAAGTTTGTACTTATCTTATTGATTTCAATTTATGTTAGTAGCCCGGGTTTTGGACAGGCAGGGGACTCTTTAGCCGGTATTGGACTTATTGAATTATCTCAGGTAAATCAGGGGAATAGCTACATCACTTTCCCCACAGATATCGGGAATATTGAACCACTGTGGTTTGAAGCCAATTTAATCCCAAATTTCTTCCTGCGGCAAAGTAAAAACTCCCGATTGATGGGAGTCTTCACACCTCAAATTATCCTCCGTATGTATCAGGAGAGGTCATATCCTGTACGTACACCGAGTTATATGCCACAAATTACCGTATACTATATGTTAAAGAGAGGGGAAAATGGTGGAAAGCTAAGCCTGTTCGGTCGATATGCACATCATTCCAATGGGCAGGACGGAGATTTTTTTGAAGAGGACGGGGAGATAAATTTAAAATCCGGGGATTTTGCCACAAACTACCTGGAATCAGGTATAATTATTTCAAATATCAATGCCCGATTCAATGCATATCAATTTTTTAAAAGTTCGGTTGAAATTCACCCTCAGGCCTGGAATGTAAGAGAACTGGAAGGAATTTACAGTAAAATTCGTTGGCATGGTACATTCTCAATATATAAGTTTCCCCTAAAAACCAATCGGAATACCAAGAACAAAGCAGATATTTCAGTCAAAGGAGAATCCACATGGATGTTTGGCGAATTGAATGACTGGAATTCGGTTTCCTTAAACAGGCTCAACCTTAGCTTCACTTTTTATTATCACCCGAAATTTTTGGAGGACATAGGTTTATTTGCTCAATACTATCATGGATCGGATTACTACAACATTTATTTCAGTCACCGGCTGGATATTCTTCGATTTGGGTTAATGACTGAAACATTAAGGTTTTAACTGAACAGGTGCTTTAGGGTGGAAACTGTAATGATATTATAATCCGGACAAATAACAATGAGATGAGTACGGAAGATAAGATATTAATCGCTGCATATAACATTTTCCTTTTATTCGGATATCATGGTACTACCCTCCGGCAAATTGCACTGCAGGCAGGGGTTAACAAATCAGCTGTTCATTACTATTTTCGTTCAAAAGAAGGATTGTACAAAAGAGTCGTTAAAAAAGTAATTGATCTTATTCCAGACTTAAAGTATAATAAGAATACAAGTCGAAAAAGAATTGAACAAACAAGATGGTTTCTGATAACTGAGATGTACAATAATAAAAAACCATTTGAAAAAGTTGTGAAAGAGTTATACCCTGATGATTGGGCTGAGAAGATAAATTGTATTATGAAGTTGCTCAAGTTTAAAACCATCCCGTATTACCTTTTCCACCTCAGCCCTTATGGGGCAAAATCCGGAATCTCTATTAACTTTAGGCCCTGACCTTCGGAATTTTACATTGCGCCTATCCATTATCATACCCATTTTTAACGAAGCCGGCATCATCGCACTGACACTTGGACAGGCTTAAGAATACATCAATGCCTGAGTTTGTCCAGAGTATTGAGGTGATTGTCGTTGACGACTGTTCAACGGATAATTCCGCCATTCTGGCCGAAGGTTTTAAGGCGGAAAATATACACCTTAAGGTAGTGAGGCTGCAGGTCAACAGCGGTAAGGGTGAAGCGGTAGCTGCCGGAATCAGGGCCTCCTCCGGTGACACTCTGGCAATACAGGATGCCGATCTTGAACTGGATCCGGCTGACCTGCCCGCGCTGGTGGAAATGATACACAGGGAAGAACTTGATCTGGTGAGCGGTACACGTTTCAGAACAGGCAGAAGATACCCGGTCCATGCAAAGCTGGCTGCCGGAGCCAACAGACTCTTTTCACTCGCAGCATCACTCATCACATGCAGGAAAGTCACTGACATCACCTGCGGACACAAGGTTTTCAGAAGGGATCTTTATGACCGCCTGAATCTGACCGAAAGGAGATTTGGCTTTGAAACGGAGCTGATATTAAAAGTCTCTGCGGGATCAAAATGTCAGGTACGGTGAATGTGATGTGGCTTATAATCCCAGGAGAAAAACCGAGGGTAAAAAGATAAGGATCAATGACGGCTTCGGAATAATGGTCAAGACTGTCAGATACGGACTTGAGGGAAGAAGATGGATGTCAGCCGTTATGATAGCCTTCATTCTGGCCTTCATGACCGTCAATATGCTGAATGTCAGGCACTGGAAACAGGAACAGCGGGTGATTGAATGGGATGCCATATCATACTATGCCTATCTTCCGGCAGCATTTATTTACAATGATCTTTCACTGGGTTTCACAGAAGGTTACACGGGAACTCACAAGTTCGTTTTCTGGCCGGAGAAGAGCCCGACAGGCAAAAATGTGATAAAGACCACGATGGGGCTTTCCTTGCTGTGGCTTCCCTTTTTCGGTGCTGCACATCTGGCTGCAAATATAACGGGTGCCGATAGCGGAGGGTATTCTGAACCGTATAAGTTTTTCCTGCTTGTCAGCGCTCTCTTTTACCTTTTAATCGGTCTCGTTTATCTCAGGAAGATTCTCCTTGCCGGTGTTTCCGATGCAGTTGCAGCACTGGTAATGGCAGGATTTGCATTTGCTACCAACCTCTACTGGTACAGCCTTTTCCAGAGCACGATGTCACATGTGTACAGCTTTGCTCTGATAACTGCATTCATCTGGTATTCAATGAAATGGTATGCAGGAGCGGAGCAGGGCAGCAAGGAGAAGAGCGATAGGCAGTTGGCCATCGGCAATAGTGGAGCACAGTGGGGAGCATTGCGAATGGGCTTGAGTGCATGAGGCTGGGATTATTGATCGGGTTGATATCTCTCATCAGACCGACAAACGTTATAATCCTATTATTTTTCATTTTATACGGAATCAGCTCCTGCCGGGAAATGAAAAACAGGACTCAGAGAACTTGCTGCGAGATTACAGGTATCTGATTGTCATGGCATTGATTGCCGTTACTGGTCTGGGTGCCGCAAATGATTTACTGGAAGGAGATGACCGGACAATGGCTATACTTCTCCTACGGCAGCGATGAAAGGTTTTTCTTCAACCACCCGGCAATCATTAAGGGACTCTTCAGCTTCAGAAAAGGACTTTTTATCTATACACCCTTACTGATCTTCGCCTTTGCAGGACTATGCAGTACTCTGGAAGCAGAAGATCGCCTCACGCTCTGGCAATCACAGTTTTTGTTCCCCTGAATATCTACATCATCTTCTCATGGTGGTGCTGGTGGTACGGCGGCGGATTCGGTCAGCGGGCCTTCATTGACAGCTATGCCCTGATGGCAGTTCCGGCAGCAGCGCTTTTACAGGATGCATTTACAACCGGCAGAAAATGGCTGAAGGGAGGCATAATCGCTGTATGGTCCCTCCTCTTCCTGCTGGGCATCTATAACAATATCCAGTATTATTACGGTGCAATTCACTGGGATTCGATGACAAAGGAGGCTTATTTCGATTCCTTCGGACGTGTCAGGCCATCAGCCCGTTTTAATGAGCTTCTGAAAGCCCCCGACTATGAAAAAGCAAGAAAGGGCGCTGACAGATAGACATCCGCCTGGCACCCTTCCGGCTAATCATAGAATTATTACTTCTTCGCTTTCTCTATACTGCTCAATAACGATTCTTTTGTTTTCATACCCACGAGTCTTTCGAACTCCTTTCCGTCTTTGAAGAGGATCATTGTCGGGATATTCCGTGATACCGTATTTTGCAGCCACCTGCTGGTACTCGTCAACATTCAGCTTATACACAGAGGCCTCACCTTCAGTAGCTTCTGCAACTTCATTCAGAATCGGCGCCATCATTCTGCACGGCATACACCAGTCTGCCCAGAAATCGACCAGCACCACACCCTTCTTTATCTTATTGTTAAAATTCTGCTCCGTCAGCTGCTCTATCAGATGGCTGTCCTCAGCCACAGGAGTATTCTTCATTTTGTTCCACGCGCGGATTGCAAGAAACGCAAGCGCGGCCACAACTACAATTGCTATTATCAGTCCTTTCATCTTAATCATTTTTTATTTTCTCTTTAATGAATGCAGGTAATCAGCAGCAGCCAGGGCGGCAATTGTACCGTCACCAACTGCAGTAGTCACCTGCCTGTATCTTTTTACATTTGCATCACCGGCTGACCAGACACCTTCAATACTTGTTGACATGTCGGACCCGACAATGATCTCCCCTCTCTCATTCAGATCAACAATGCCTTTTAAGGATTCAGTATTTGGAACATATCCGATGAATATGAATACCCCGTCAGTTCTGAAACCTGATTTTTCCCCTGTTACAAGGTTCGTAATTTCAACCCCTTCAAGGCTCTCTTTTCCGTAAAACGAAGAGATTGTTGATGACATCACAAAGCTGATCTTCGGATTAGCCTGTGCCTCCTCAACAGCATACTTAAATGCCTGGAAGTGATCAAACTGGTGAACTACGGTAACTTTCGACACATATTTTGTAAGCGAGACAGCCTCTTCGAGGGCTGAATTACCGCCGCCGACTACAACTATCTCCTTACCCGTAAAAAAGTCGCCGTCACAGGTGGCACAGTAAGATATTCCCTTGCCTCTGAAGAGATCTTCACCCTCCACACCCAGTGTCCGTCGACCTGCCACCGGTTGCCAGTATGACAGCATCGGAAGTATATACAAGGTTCTCATCGGTGGTCACACTCTTCACCGGACCCTGGAGTGCCAGTGAAGTGATCACAGTATTGCTTTTTACCACGGCTCCGAAAGATGTGGCCTGTTTTTTCATGACCGTGCCCAGCATATACCCGTTGATTTTTTCAATACCCGGATAGTTGGCAATTTCATGGGTGAGGGTCATCTGACCTCCGGGAGTGCCATCGGTAAGCAGAAGTGTTTTGACCCTGGCACGTGAAAGATAGATCGCTGCAGTAAGACCTGCAGGACCTCCTCCAAGGATAATGACATCAAAATGGTTTTCGTTCCCCATGCTGTCAGGCCTTTGGCTGTCCGAACTGAGCGTCGAGGATGCTTTTTACCTGCGGCATGTTCTGGATGCTCGTGGTGGCCTTTACCATTTTACCGTTCTTATAATATACGGTATAGGGCAATCCCATGAAGCCTTTTGTCTCAGGAGCATTCCTGATGACGATAGACTCCGGATTGTCAAACTCCATATCGAAGAACTTCACATGACTGTATGCCGGCTGAAGCTCTTCCATGATTCCGTAGACAGGTATACACATAGGGCCCATACGTCCGCAGCATACCATTACATTCTCATTTTCATTGATGATCTTTTCGAGCTGCTTTGCAGTCTCAATGTGGTTCAGATTTGTGTATAACATAGCTTTTAAATTTGCGATTTGCGATTTATAATTGGTGTTTGCGATTTGCGATTTGCAATTGCGATTGCGAATTTGTAATACCGCGAAAGATCAGTCGAGGATCCGGATTTCATGTGAAAGTTCAACCTGTGCTTTACGGTAAACTGCTGATACTCCGCAATACCTTTCCATGGAAAGCGATATTGCTTTTTCAATTTTCTCCGTGTCGAGATCTTTCCCCTGAATTCATAAATGATATGCATCTTCACGAACGGATTCGGATGCTGATCGTCAGTGTCACCCTCAACTTTTACATTGAAATACTCAATGTCCTGGCGCATTTTCTTCAGTAACGAAACTACATCCATACCGGTACATCCGGCCAGGGCTGCAAGCATAAGCGGTTTCGGACGGGGGCCGGTGTCTTCACCGTCATTGTTAAGTGCTGAATCCATCATAAAATGATGTCCGTTCACCTCTGTGTCGAACTTCATGTTTCCCTTCCAGGATGCTTCTACTGTATGTCTCATGGTCTAAAATTTCTGCAAAGGTAAACTATTAACCAACTGAATCATTTGAAACTGAACCCACGGACAACAACCAGGGAATTGAAACACGACAACTCCCGGATTGATTCATTTCAGTCGGATTTATGTAATCATTTGATTAAATGCGTTTTATAACAGGGAGCTTTTTGATCTGTAATTTATTAATTTTGTCGTTCACAAGCAGCTATGAAAACCATCAGCGATTCGGACCGGGAATTTTTGTGTGATATCACTCTTCCCTGTTTCAGCACCCTTACAAATGCAGAGACAAAACTTGTTAAGGAAAGCAGGGTGCAGGTCCTGTTCAGACGCGGTGAAAACATCACCAAGCAGGGAGCGTTTGCGTCGTATGTCATCTTCATTGTCAGCGGTTATTCGCGACAGTATATAGAATCAGCAAACGGTCGTGATTTCAACCTGCGTATCATCGGTCCGGGGGAAATGGTAGGACTATCGGCAGTGTTTAATCCCAATACATTCAACTATTCGGTTGTTGCATTAACAGAGACTGCCGGTTTCCTGATTGAGAAGGAAGCCATTGCCGGTCTTGTAAAGAATAACGGAGACTTTGCCTTTGGCATTATCAGGCGTTACTGTGAGCAGAACAGTGTGCTTTACAGTTCCCTTGACCACGTACTTCATCAGCAGACAAACGGCCGTATGGCCACTGTGCTTCTGCACCTCGATCCGGAGAACTACGGAGGTGAGGACCTTTTCAGGTTTCTCTCGAGGAAGGAACTGGCAGACTTTGCAGGCATCTCAACCGAAGGGGCGGTGAAAGTCCTGAAGAGTTTTGAAAAGGATGCACTTATCAGGCTTTCTGATAAAAGCATCACCCTCCTTGACCGTAAACGCCTTGGCGAAATCAGCCGCACGGGTTAGTGGCAGCAGGGAGCATGGGGAGCGAGCGTTAAGAAAATGTCCAGTGGACATTTTTAGCGAGCAGACAGACAGTGGGGAGGAAAGCAGGGAGCAGGGAGCATGGGGCATGGAGCATGGAGCACGGAGCATGCAGAATTAAGAATCAAGAATTATTAGTCAATAACTTAGACTGCAGGACCGGCCAGACTGTCAGACTGGCTGATCATTAGCGAGCCTCGCAGACCAGCCAGACACTCAGACCCTCAGACTTTCGGACCCTCAGACCCTCAGACTTCTTCACAGTCTTATCACCGTCGCCGGCAGGTTCACTCCCCTGAATTCAAGCATCAGAGGTGTATTCTTCTGCGCCGGGGCAAGTGAATTGATGTCGACGGTTACGCTCCTCTTCTCTCCGGGTAGCAGTACTATATAGTTATCATCAAAAAAGACCGGCGAAACAATCTCCCCGGTGGCCGCCGTGACAACCTTCATACGTATGAAAAATGCTGCAACATCTCCGCTGTTGGCCACATCAACTATAAACTTGCCGTTGCTGCTCTTCATCATCTGAGCCACAACCCTCGCCTCAGGTATCTGCGTCAGAGACTTATTGCCTCCTGCTCCCGGCAGCCAGTAAGTATTGTCATCAATCAGTACCCCTGTTGAAAGGTAGGTTATCTTCATCCTCAGAAACCTCACTCCTATCGCTGCCTGCCGGAAAAGCTGCATCCCAGAGCTTTAATGTGCTGTTTGCCGCTGCACTGGTCTCCAGCGCTTTCGACCACAACTGTTTCCCGGCAGCATCAGTGAGGATAGCCTCCACTTTCAAACCCTTCCGTTCCTTCGGAGTGGCATTTATCATGTAAATACCGTTGTCATTCAAATTCAGCTGCATGTGCAGTGGCGCTGCAGCATGTTTGTATGCATAATATGTTGCATTCTGATCCAGGAACCAGTCGTAAAACTGTCCCTTAAGTGCTGTCCAGGGGTTCTGGCTCTTCCATACAAGCATCCCGGTGTACCAGTCCCACATATGAGCATTGTACCCTTCCTGCAGTGAGCGGTACTGCTCATACTGAGCCAGCTGTGCCTTCATCACAAAGTCTTCAATGCCTGTAACCTCACCGTACTTTTCAATCATGTCACCGTAACCAAGGTATTTATGATATTTCCATACCTCATTAATCTTATCCCCTGCAGGCGGCACCAGATCCTGTTCGTCCATAACCTTCCTGAGTCCCTCGATATTAGGCATTCCCACAGAACCTATCTCGGGATTGAACGGAAACCATTTTTCGGTAAAGAACCAGGCAGGGTCTTTAACCAGGTAAGGTCCGTCAGCGGTGCCTCCGATAGTGTTTGTAAGCAGTTCCGAAGAGGTCGACTCGCTCAGGAATAGCCTGGTACCGTCAAGCTCTTCGAGAGTCTTGCGTACTCTTGCTTCCAGTTCGGGGGCCGGAGGAAACTCGTTGCCGCCGCACAAAAGATAGAGCGAAGGGTGGTTACGCAGCATTTTCAGCTGATCAGCCAGTGATTCTATAAATAGCGAGTGATCGTCAGGGTACTCCCTCCGGCGTTCCTGTGATTCAGCCTTCTTTGGGTCAGCCCACCTGCCGTTGCAGTCGCCTGAAATCCACAGGTCCTGCCACACCAGAATACCGTATCTGTCGCATGCATCATAGAACTCAGGCCTTTCTGTGATTGACCCTCCCCAGACCCTTATCATGTTCATGTTCATGTCAGCATGCATCTTCACCTCTGCTTCATATCTCTCGGGATTAAGGCGGAGCAAGGCATCCGAGGCTATCCAGTTGCCACCCTTTATAAATATCTTCTGGCCGTTGACTGTAAAAACCCTTGACCCGGTTTTTTCATCGAAATAGCTTCCGGTCTCCCTGAAGCCGAAAGTGATGTCCTCACGGTCATAAAACTTGTCGTTTTTGCCCTGAAAAGTTATTGCAGCCGAGTAAACCGATGGCTGGCCTATTCCGTTTGGCCACCAGAGTTTCGGGTCGGTCTGCTTTATCTCGCCAAAGGTTATGAGGGTGGATGATTTTGGTTCAAGTTCTATTTTCTTTTTTTCTGTGTTGAGGCCGAATGTCAGCACCGCCTCACCCTCCACAGGCTTATCGGAAGTATTTACAAGCTCAGCCGAGACAGTAACATAGGCAGGCTCCTGCAGCTCACCGGGCAGCCTTGCTCCAGGCACCCTTGGCTTCGCAAAAGCATTACGGACATCGACGTCACCCGTAAGCTCGATCGCAACCTTGTCCCAGATTCCTGTATTGCGGTCCCTGACAGGTTGAATCCAGTCCCATCCGGCGGTAAACTGCATCGTCACATCACGGCCTATTGTACCGTCGCCGCCCTGACCGCCATTGGGATTTCCGGGATGCGCCGGCGGTTCAACAAGCACCGCAAGACGGTTCACCCCTGCAGGATTCAGGTATGGGGTGATGTTGTACGTCTCGCGCAGAAACATCCCTTCATGCCTGTCAGTGCTGATTCGCCTGCCGTTGAGGTAGACCTCGGCGAAGTAGTTTATGCCCCTGAATTTAAGCCATACCTGCCTGGTAGAGTCTATACCCTCAGTGGAAAACCTGTTGAAAAACCAGTATGTGTAGAAGCCGCGTCCTTCTTTATAAACATCGGGTATCTTTTCATTATTCATGCCGAAAAGAGGATCAGGTATCAGTCCGTTATTGAGCAGAGTCGTGAGAACAGTGCCAGGGACAGTCGCATTCATCCATCCGGAGAGGTCCGGATCGTCCTTTGTGATCAAACACCCGTCAGAAGCAAGATCAGATGCCTTTATTGCCTTCCAGCCGGTCACAAGCTGAGTCTCCTGTGCAGACAGAATTGATGCTGCGAATATCAAAACGGTGAAAATGAATGCTTTTTTCATTATTAAGTCAGGTTACAAACGTGACGGGCAAGTTATTAAAAATAATCGTTACCTGCTCCATGCGCCACCGCTTCCGCCAGCCAAACCTGTCAACCAACCAGCCGTTTTACAATAATTATCACTTATTCTTTGATATTACCAAAGGATTTGTCAACATTGCAGGTTCGATTAATTCAGTCCGATGGAGGCCATTAAGGCAGGGGAAAAGGAAAGGCTTTTCATTTTAATTCTGACGCAGCACCGGAGATGGGGTTCTATTCTGATGCCCTATATCATCGAGCGCACTGCCGGCGTGGCCTATTACCGGATGGTTGAAGCGCTGTCTCCGCATCCTGACAACAATACGGTTTCTCATCTCGACAATGAAGAGAATGAAATTGTAAGGCTTGTAAACGAATACTCCGACCGGAATCTGTTATAAGCTCTTTTCGAAGCATAAAAGCGTGAAGGAGTTTCTCGAGAGCGTCGGGAACCCCGAGTTTGAAACACTGATTAAACCTTACATCGAAACCAGGATATCGCAGTGCCTGCATATAGCACTTAACGAGGAGGTGCCGGTATTCCTGCAGAAGACCAAGATCGACAGTCTTCATCCCGAAGACCAGCTGAAAATCATGCCGCAGCCTGCCACCCCTGTATTCAGGTTTGACCGCGGACCGGAAGGAAGCACTTACAATCTCATGCTATTCTCCGGCGGAGCCTCTATGAACCTCCGCAGGGGAAATGTGGAAATCCTCTCAAACAAACCCTGTATTGTCAGATCGAATGACCGCCTTCTCTTTGTTTCGGATATTGAGGGTGCGAAGCTGAAACCCTTCCTTATCCGGAGCAGCATATTGATTCCGAGGGCAACTGAGGAAAAGTACTTCCGCACTTTTGTCCTCTCTGTTGTAAACAGCCATAAGGTATCAGGCACCGGATTTACTATCGAAGAAGCCATACCCGAGAAAAAAGTGTACCTGACACTTGAAACGGGAATCAGGGGAATTCCCGTTGCGATACTCAAATTCAGGTATGATGACCGCGACCTCTTTTATCCCGATGATATCTCTTACTTTACAAGCTTCAGGGCTGACGGCGGACATTTTCTTTTCCGCCGGAAGAAGCGTTCTCCGGAGTGGGAAAAAGCCTGCATCGATTCACTTGCGGAAGCCGGACTCTTTTCTGAAGACGGTATAAACTTCACAGTAGCGGGTGCCAGGGAAAACAACAGTGATGCCCTTTATGACCTCATTGAAACCGTTGCTCTTAACAGGGTAAGGTTGTCTGAAGCCGGATTCATAATCAGGAATGGCAGCACAGATCTGCCTTACAGCCTTGAACCGGTTGAGATATCGATGAGTCATGAGGTGATTGACGACTGGTTTGACCTCCGTGCAGTTGTGACAATCGGTAATTTCAAAATGCCTTTTACCCGTCTGCGCAGGAATATCCTCGGAGGTATCAGGGAATATACCCTTCCTGACGGCACTGTTGCCATACTCCCCGAGGAGTGGTTCACCCGCTACAGGGGCCTCTTCGAGATGGGACGTGATGAGGATGACAGCCTGATGGTGCATAAGCAGCACTTCAGTATCCTCAGTGAAGCCCTGACTGTGGAAGATTGCGAGATATGCAGGAAGCTTGAAAAGCTGGTAATGCCAGAAAGACTACCCCAGCTTGAAAAGCCTGAAGGCCTTAATGCCGAGATGCGTCCCTACCAGTCGGAGGGGCTTAACTGGCTCTGGTTTCTCCAGACCAACAACCTGGGAGGATGCCTGGCTGATGACATGGGCCTCGGTAAAACCCTGCAGACCCTGGCTCTGCTGTTGTGGAACAAAGAAAATCAGCACTTGCAGGGGCTGGAGAAAGAGGAAGGTCAGCTCTCACTTTTCGGTCCGGGTCCGTTGAGGAAAACTTCGCTCATTATCGTCCCCGCATCACTCATTCATAACTGGCACAATGAGATAAGAAAATTCTGTCCCTCCCTGAAAACGCTTATCCATCAGGGTTCAGGAAGAATGAAGACAACATCGCAGTTTTCAAAGTATGATGTTGTAATATCGAGTTATCATACAGTACGGCAGGATATCGAATTCTTCAGTTTGTTCAGTTTCTTTTATGTCGTGCTTGATGAAAGCCAGCATATAAAGAATCCCTCCTCCCGAATTTATCGTGCCGCTATCAGGATAAAGGCAGAACACAAGCTTGTCCTGACCGGCACTCCCGTCGAGAATTCCCTGACAGACCTGTGGACTCAGCTGAGTTTTATCAATCCCGGGTTGCTGGGATCACTGGCTTTCTTCCGCCGCGAGTTTGCAAAACCGATTGAAAAAAACGGTGAGGACGCAAAAGAGAAGCGTCTAAGGAAAATCATCCAGCCTTTCATAATGAGGCGAACAAAGGATATGGTTGCAAAGGAACTGCCTCCGGTCTCCGAACAGGTGATATTCTGTGACATGGATGAGGAACAGGCAGTAATTTATGAGAGGGAGAAGTCAGCAGTCCGCAACAGTATTCTGGAAAACATAGAGGCCATGGGAGTTGAAAAATCGGCAATAATGGTTCTGCAGGGGTTGATGAAGTTACGGCAGATTGCAAATCATCCGGGTCTTACCGATGAGACCTACCAGGGAGGCTCGGGAAAGTTCGAGGCAGTGATCCACAATATTGAAAGTGCCATTTCGGAAGGACACAAGATCCTCATCTTCTCGTCATTCGTGAAGCACCTTGAGCTGTTCCCTGCATGGCTGCAGAGTAATTCAATCGGATATTCAATGCTTACCGGGTCCACTCATGACAGGGAAAAGGTGATCGATGCTTTCCGAAAGGATCCTGCAATAAAGGTATTCCTGATTTCACTCAAAGCCGGAGGAGTAGGCCTTAACCTTACTGAAGCCGATTACGTATTCATTCTGGATCCATGGTGGAATCCGGCATCGGAGATCCAGGCCCTGAGCCGTGCACACAGGATAGGCCAGGATAAAACAGTGTTTGTTCACAGGTATATATCCGCCGCAACCATCGAAGAGAAGATTCAGCATCTTCAGGAGAGAAAGTCTAAACTGGCTGAGGCATTCGTGGAATCGAACAACCCTGTCGTGAATTTGGACATCAGCGGCATACTTGAAATAATCAACTGATTTTTTGTAGTTTTACACTATCATTAATCACCACCAAAAATGCAGAATTATCAGAATCATCCACTGGCGGGTGCCAGGGATCTTGACAGCGCAATGATCAGATTATGGTCTTTTTACAAGAAATATTTCATCGGAATGTATATTATCTCGGTGATTTCAGCCCTGATCTCAAACCTGATCACCTCAACACTTGACACAAATGCCCTGATGCAGGCCACAGGAGATCCGGAACTGCTGGTTTCGATGATGAAGGAGATGGCACTGCCCTACTCGCTAATCATGGCGGTCTCTTTCGTGTTCACAATAATTCTTCATGCCTGGGTTCTGGGAAGACCCCTGGATGAGAATTACGGCGTTGCTGATACCCTGAAGGATTCTGCAGTTGCCTTCTTTCCGTTTCTTCTTGCCGCCATCGTAATGGGACTGGGGGGTGTAATGCTTATAGGTATAGGGTTTGTGATGCTGGTTCTTCCGGGACTTTTTGCTATGTTCTATTTTATTACAGTGTTTATTTTCGCCCTGCCGCTGGCTCTTGCGGAGACCAGGAACACTGCCACAATCATCGGGAAATCATTTCAGCTGGCTCACAGAAATCTCTGGCCGAATATGGGCTGGGTGGTGGTTGTGGCCCTAATAATGGTGATAGCCTCTATGGTTGTTTCAGGGATAATAATGCTCCCCTTCACAGGCACATTCGTCAAATCACTCGCAAATCCGGAGGAAGCATCAGCCCTTCTTGAGATGAGCAAAAGTCCGTTGTATATTATCCTTAGCTCTCTTGCCGGAGCGCTTATTACACCCGTCTTCCCGATCCTGGCATTCATCCTTTATTTCAGGAACAGCGAAGAAATTCCGCAGGTAATAACTGACAAGGCCGATGACGGCAGGGTAAAGGTCGAGGATCTCTACCCGAAGATGCCGGACAAAGAATAGGGAATTGCGATTTGCGAATTGCGATTTGCGATTTGCCTTTAGTCTTTTTCTCCGAACCGTTTCGCCATGATCCCGGAGATCTTCTCCTTCGGATACTGTTTTGAGAATGTAAGCCAGTAGTCTTTCACCGACTGTTTCATCTCCTTGCGCAGTAGCAGGATGCCGACAAGGTTTGGCACAGCCATCAGTACGATCGCAACGTAGGAAAGGGACCAGATTATTGTTGTGTCTGTAAATGAAGCTATGAAGAATGAGACCACGAATACAATCCGGTAATAAATCACGTACCGTGGTCCTGCCAGATATGTAATTGCCCGGTCGCCGTAGTATGACCAGGAAATGGCCGTGGAAAAGGCAAAGAGCAAAATCGCAAAAGTGACGACATACTGTCCGTATCCCCCCAGTATACTTCTGCTGAATGCAAAAGTTGTAAGAGGTGCGCTGTGAATAAGAGATTCACCGCTGACAGTGACTGATTCAGGATTGGAAAGTTTTCCGCTTACAACGTCAAGCACACCCGTAAAAGGTACTTTCCCGGCGTTGAATTTCACATTCTCAGCAAGTGAACGGGCATGGATAAGTGAGACACCAGGAGTCTGAATGATTCCGTTTTCAATGACAAGCTGTCCGTTGTAAAGATCAAGAAACTCTTTCCCGCTCAGATGTTTGCCCAGGCTTATCCTGTCATCACTCCTTTTTATCATCGTAGCTGCCTGCCAGGAACTGCATGTCTGTAGCCTGAAACTGATTTTCCGTCTTTGTGTTCCATGCTCCGGACGAGAGTACTACCAGGCCCGGTGAGCGTACATATAATAATTGTATCGATGAAAGGTTCCAGGAGGGCCACCATGCCTTCCGAGATCGGTTCCGGAGCACGGGCGGCTGAGTGGGCTATCGGCGCAGAGCCCTGTCCTGATTCATTGGAGAACAACCCCCTGTTGACACCCCTGTTCATTGCAAAGGCGAATGAGGCTCCCAGGAAGCCGCCTGCTGCAGCTGACCCTGTAAATGCATCTCCGAAAATTGACAGGAACGATGGAATTATGTTTTCATAATTGGAGAAGATAACTATCAAAGAACCAACCAGGTACAGTATTGCCATAAATGGCACCATCACCGATGTTACTTTGGCAATTCTCTTAATGCCGCCTATTATTACAAGTCCAAGCAGAAATGCAAGTATGGCTCCTGTAATTATATGCTTTATGCCGAATGATGCAAAGACTGAGTTTGATATACTGTTTATCTGGGGAAGACTTCCTGTACCGAAGGAACATAGTACAGCGGCAACTGAGAAAAAGGCACCCATAATGGCCCCTGTCCTGATTATCTTTCCACTTTTGGTTGTGATATTCAGCCTCTTCTTCATATAATACATCGGACCACCAGAAACAGATCCATCAGGCAAAATATCCCTGTATTTATGTGATATCGAAACCTCCACCATTTTCGTACACATGCCTATGGCAGCCGTTATTAGCATCCAGAAAAGCGCTGCCGGTCCTCCGAGGTGAATAGCCAGGGCGACGCCGGCTATGTTTCCCGTGCCAACCGTTCCTGACAATGCGGTTGCCAGCGACTGAAAATGCGATGTATCCCCAACATCATGTGAATGGTCGTATTTGCCCCTGGTTATCCTGATGGCATGTTTAAAGTACCGGAACTGGGGAAAACCCAGGTATATTGTAAAAAATACCCCGGTGCCGATGAGCAGCACCATAAACCAGACATGGCCTCCGAGATAGCCGTCAAGTACTGTGAGAAAGTCGTTCAGCTTATGCATGTCACGAATATAAAGATTTTTATACTTGCAACCGGCACTGCATGAATGTTAAAAAACAAAAAAAGACCTGGGAACTAACGTCTAATCCTCCGGATCAGGAGTAAGTTTTTTCCTTTGGGGAAAAATGATTGAGGCCAGGATGCTTATCACAAGCGTTCCCGCAATTATATAGAGGGAATAGACATTTTCGTATCCGATTTTGTCAAGATACGAGTGGAACAGAAGCTTCATCCCTACAAATGCAAGCAGGAAGGATATGCCCACCTTAAGATAGTGGAAGAGGTTCACAACCTTCACAAGCAGGAAGAACAGCGACCTGAGGCCTATAATTGCAAATATGTTTGAAAAGAAAACAATGTAAGGGTCAGTAGTTATTGAAAAGATAGCGGGAATGGAGTCCATTGCAAACACTACGTCAGTGAACTCAATCATTATCAAAACTATAAACAGCGGTGTGAAATAAAACTTCCCGTCTGCACGCGTCCAGAAGTGATACCCGATATAATCAGGATAAATATTGAAGTGTTTCGAAAGGAATTTTACCAGGAAATGATCCCTTGCTTCCAGATTCTGTTCTTTGTTCCTCGTGATGAACATATGTACACCGGAATAGATCAGGAATGCCCCGAATACGAGGAGCAACCAGGTAAATTTGTGTATCAGTGCGGACCCCACAAAAATGAAAATGAACCTCAGAACAATCGCACCCAGTACGCCCCAGAAAAGAACCTGCTTATAGTTCTTCGGGTCAACCGAGAATGCAGTCAGAATCATCAGGATAACGAATACATTATCAATTGAAAGCGTGTATTCAAGGAGATAACCTGTTATGTAATTTGTGGCAGTAACCTTGCGGTATAAATCAAGAGCTCCCTCATAGTCGTTCTCCGGAAGTTGAAGGTTGGGCTGATAAAGGGCAACATAGTCGCGCAGCGACTGCCAGTCGGTGATATCGTGGACATGATGACCGTAATACCTGATAAAGAAATAAAATGCAACGGCAAGACTTATCCATATCGAGGTCCAGATAAGTGACTCCTTAAGTGAGATGGTATGGTGGTCCCGTCCCACGACGAGCAGGTCAATGAGCAGGACACCCAGCACTACTACGCCAAAAACAATAAAAAATATATTTTGAATCAGGAATTCAACCATCTCCGTAAAATTTTGTGCAAAGGTAAAAAGAAAAATTACTTGTGCACTCTCCCGGTTTCAGTGCATAAAAAAAGGGACATTCATTGGCTGAATGTCCCCCTGACAAAGTATAAAAAGATTAGTAGGATTCGCGTTTAACGTAGTGAGTATGAAGAAGTTCATGCGACTTATGCCCGTTGGGCTTATCGAGAAAATCCCTGTAAATTGCAATTACTTCGGGATTCTCATGTGATTTTCGCAATGGCATATTTGTGTCTTCTGAATAAATTGCTGCCATCCTCAGCTTCCTGATTTCCATATTTGTAGGAATAGGCTGACCGCCACCGCCGATACAACCGCCGGGGCAGGCCATTATCTCCACGAAATGATATGTCGCCTTTCCTTCGCTGACAGCTTTCATGAGTTTATTCGCATTGACAAGGCCGTGAGCAATGGCTACCTTGAGTTCAGCACCTTCGAGGAATCTCCATTCTTCTGTTGTGCCTTCTATTTTTACGGTTGCCTCCTTGACTCCTTCCATTCCGCGAACGGGTGTGATCTCCAGGTTCTTGAAGGGAACTTCTCTTCCGGTTACAATCTCATATGCTGTGCGGAGAGCTGCCTCCATGACTCCTCCGGTTGCACCGAAGATTACTGCGGCACCTGTTGAATCGCCCATCACCGAATCATAATGAGTTTCCTCCAGAGTTCTGAAGTCAATCCCTGCCTGTTTGATCATTACCGCAAGTTCTCTGGTCGTCAGTACATAGTCAACGTCCTTGAACCCGCTTGACCTCATCTCGGGTCTGTCAGCCTCATATTTCTTTGCCGTGCAGGGCATGATTGAAACAGAGACAATTTTGGAGGGGTCTATCCCGCGTTTCTGGGCGTAGTATGTCTTGGCCAGGGCTCCGAACATCTGCTGCGGTGACTTGCAGGTAGACAGGTTCGGTAGCATTTGAGGGAATTTATGCTCAATGAATTTGATCCATCCCGGTGAGCATGAAGTAAACATTGGAAGAGCAAGTGTCTTGTCACCTTCAACAAGGATTTTCTTCAAACGGGTGAGAAGCTCAGTACCTTCCTCCATAATTGTAAGGTCAGCCGAAAAATCTGTGTCCAGCACCGAATCGAAACCGAGCTGGCGCAATGCAGAGACCATTTTACCGGTCACCCTGTGTCCGGGGTCATAACCGAGGTCTTCTCCAAGTGCTACCCTTACGGCAGGAGCGGTTTGTACAACCACATGCTTGTCAGTGTCATAGATCGCATCCCACACCTGATCAATATAAGTCTTCTCAACCAGCGCTCCCGTCGGACAGCGGTTTACGCACTGTCCGCAGTTGGTGCACACAACGGCGCTCATCGGCCTGTCATGGAATGACGAAATCTTCTGATGATTTCCCTTATTGGCTACTGCTATGGCAGAAACCTGCTGCAGTTCCGCACAGGTACGCACACATCTCTGACATCTGATGCATTTGCTGTCGTCCTTGATGAAAGAGGGCGATGACCTGTCAATTTTGTACGGCCTGTTTTCAACAAGGTCAAGGAAGATATGTTCGCCGAAAGAAAATTCGTTGGCGAGCGTCTGCAGCTCACAGTTCTGATTTTTGTAGCACTTTGTGCAGTCAGCACGGTGTTCCGAGAGAAGCAGCTCAACGATATGCTTGCGGGCGTTCCTGACTTTGAGCGAGTTGGTGTAAATCTCCATCCCCTCTGAAGCAGGCATTGAGCATGACGCTATCAGCGTCCTTGCATTTTTCTGTTCCACCACGCAGACACGGCAGTTGCCGGCTACACACAGGTCCTGATGGTTGCACAGTGTGGGAATATTCAAACCGAGGCTCTTGGCAGCATCCAGAACTGTTGTGCCCTCTGCTACCGATACCGGGTGGTCGTTTATCTTTAGGTTTATCATGATTTTCAAATTCTTAGATTAATATAATACCTCTTCTCTGAAGTTCTCAACGATTGACTTGAAGGCGTTGCCCACTGACTGACCCAGTCCGCATTTAGACGCCACTTTCATCGTGTCGGCCAGTTTAACCAGTTCGTTCAGGTAGACTGACCTGGCTTCGCCCTTTTTGACTTTCTCAACGCCAAGCAGCAATTGCTGGCATCCTACACGGCACGGAGTGCACTGCCCGCATGATTCCTCCGTAAAGAAGTCGAGGTAATTATGCAGTACATTGTACATCGAACGCGAGCTGTTGAACAGTTTCATTGAACCTCCTGTAGGTACCCCTTCGAAGCCGATAATTGTCTCACCGAATTTCTTCCTTGGGACACAGAATCCCGATGCACCACCCACCTGTACAGCTTTTGTATCACCGTCACCGAAGACATCTACAAACTCCTGCACTGTCATTCCCAGCTCGAGCTCGAAAATTCCCGGTGTGGGCGTGTCACCTGATATTGAGAAGACCTTTGACCCGCGTGAGTCACTGGTTCCAAGCTTTATATATTCTGAAGCTCCCTTATCAATTATCATCATTGCTGTAACCAGGGTTTCAACATTGTTGATCGACGTGGGTTTGGCAAACAGACCGCTGGTTGTCGGATAAGGCGGTTTATTGCGGGGCTCACCGCGGAATCCTTCAATTGATTCGAAGAGGGCGCTTTCTTCTCCGCAGATATAAGCTCCGCTTCCCATCCTGAATTCGATATTAAAGTCGTATCCTATCTCTTCTATCATTTTATGAAACTTATGCAGATCGAGATAGAGCTGCGGAAGCAGGAACCTGTATTCACCACGGAGGTAAATATATCCTTTCCTGGCACCCATCGCTTTGCCTGCTATGGCCATGCCACCGTAGACTTTGTAGGCTACCTTATCGAGTATCTCACGGTCTTTGAAAGTACCGGGTTCTCCCTCGTCAGCATTACAGACTATGTATTTATCAGGATCTTTTTCAGCTGCAGTATATTTCCATTTAAGCCCTGTCGGGAAGCCTGCTCCGCCCCTGCCCCTGAGTCCCGACTCAAGTACCTGCTGGATTATTTCATCATTCTTAAGTGCGAAGGCTTTTTTCAGCACCTCTCTGGAATCAATTTTTTCGAAAATAAGGTCGACCTTATTTAGTCCTCTGTTCTTCATGTTCTGGTCGTTTGATATTATTTACGCATATAACTCTTAATCACATCCACGACCGATTCCGGTGTGAGTTCCGTATAGGGCATGTCATTAATAAGTATTGCAGGAGCTTTGTGGCACCAGCCTATACAGTTTGTTTCAAGCAAGGTAAAGAGCCTGTCAGGAGTCGTCTCACCTACCTTTATCTTAAGTGTCTCTTCCAGCGCATCGATTATCTCTATTTTCCCCTTCATCGAGCAGGTGATGGTCTTGCAGACCCTGATTACATATTTACCCCTTTCCTGAGTGTCGAGGAATGTGTAGAATGACGCAGTGCCGTAAACTTCGGCAGCTGAGATGTCAAGCTCTGTTGCAACATTAACCATCGCTTCGTCAGTCAGGTAATTATGTTTCATGACAATATCCTGAAGGATCGGCATCAGGCTGTCCCTTCTCCGTCCGTGCTTGTCGGCTAATTCCTTCACTAGATCTCCAACGTGATACATTTCTGTTCTGTTTTTAATTAATTAGTATGACTCTTATCTTTTTGACTGAAATTTCGACTGTGAAAATAATAACAACAGAATTCAAAAAACCTTACTTATATCATGTTTATACGCTTACTCAGGAAAAATGATCCGGAATTATTAAAAACATTAAGATGACACGGGAAATCATAATCCTGACATTTTTGGGAAAAATGTGCGGGGTTGGAAAAAAATTTCCTATCTTGGACTTATGGATATAACTGATTTTAATCATTAATTTAATCACACAGGAGGTGCATAATGGCTAACGAATATTTATGCAAGGCGTGCCGGGGACATCTTACAGTAAATAATTTCCTTGTGCTGGCTGCCACGAAGATCAACAGCTCGAAAAGAGGACTTATCTTTCTTAATCCTGAGCTGGGAAATTACACCAAGACGACTCATCCTTCATTTTCAATAGAAAAGGGTGCCGAGTACCTGTACACATGTCCTATCTGCCATTCTCAGCTGAACAGTGTCAAATATCCTCATCTTGTCAGAGTTATAATGGAAGACGAAAAGGGAAAGGAATTTGACATTTACTTTTCCGGCATTGCAGGGGAAAAGTGCACCTATCAGCTTACCGACGTCGGAGTAGTTAAAAAAGGCCCCGATGCAGGCAAGTATGACAGGTATTTTGATGTACCCGATGAGGACAGGAAGTACCTGTAGGGGGTTGATAGGTTGATGGGTTTATGGGTTTATGGGTTTATGGGTTTATGGGTTTATAGGTTTATAGGTTTATAAATCGTAAATCCTCTGACCTTAATGCCCTGGACCAAATCAAACCGTCATCATTTTCGGCACTGATTACCGGCGTGCAGTGCGTCTCCTGATTCACGCAATGAGGTGCGTCCGGTAAATCTTGTACGTATGTTTAGTTGTTTCTGCTGCCCGGCACACCTGTTGCCCGTTGTCCGGCTGCCACGGGCATTCTGGCCTGCATCCCCCTGCAGTACCAATTTATCCCCCTCTTTTACCCGATTCTTCCACAATTTTTGTTTATTTTAATCCAACTTTGCAGATAATAACCGATTTTATATGAAAACGAATATTGAAGTCAGGTATGCCGCTCATCCTGATGACGTAAAGCACTGGGATACTGACCGCCTGCGGCGCGAACACCTGATCGGATCGCTTTTCCGCGATAACGCAGTGACAATGGTATACACACTCTATGACCGGATGATTGCAGGGGGAGCCAAACCTGCCGGGGAAACCCTGGAGCTGGAGCCTATTGACGAGGTAAAAGCCGCATTCTTTCTGCACAGGCGCGAGTTGGGCATCTTCAACGTCGGAGGCAAGGGAAGGGTGAGGGCAGGTGAAAGCATCTTCGACCTTGACTTCAAGGAGGCGTTGTATCTTGGCAGCGGCGACAGGGAAATTTTCTTTGAAAGCATCGATAAGGAGCAATCCGGCACTGTTCTACTTCAACTCCACCCCCGCCCACCGCAATTACCCTGACCGGAAGGTCACAAAGATGAGTGCATAACGGTGGAGATGGGATCAGCGGAGGCCGCCAACCACAGGGTTATCAACAAGATGCTGGTGAGAGAGGTGCTCGAGACATGCCAGCTTCAGATGGGCATGACCGAACTGAGACCGGGAAGCGTCTGGAACACAATGCCTCCTCATACCCACGGCCGCCGTATGGAGGTCTATTTCTACTTCGAGGTTCCCGACGGAAGCGTTGTCTGCCACTTCATGGGCCAGCCCACCGAGACAAGACATATCTGGATGAAGAACAATGAGGCGGTCATATCACCCCAGTGGTCAATCCATGCCGCCACGGCAACAGCCAGCTATACATTCATCTGGGGCATGGGTGGGGAAAACCTCGATTACGGCGATCAGGATTTCCTGAAACAGACTGATCTGAGGTAGTCATTAATAATCAAGAACTTAACAAACAATAATATGATCAGTAATATTTTCAGGACTCGACGGGAAGGTGGCACTGGTCACCGGCGCCTCATACGGTATCGGCATGGCAATGGCCAGGGCTCTCGCCGGCGCCGGTGCCACAATAGTCTTCAATGACCGCAACCCGGAAAGAGTAGCCTCGGCCATCGAGGAATACAGAACGTGACGGCATTGACGCCAGGGGATACATCTTCGATGTCACTGACGAAAAGGCCGTGCAGGAATATATCGACAGAATCACCGCCGAAGCCGGCGTGATAGACATACTTGTCAACAACGCCGGAATAATTAAAAGGGTGCCTGCAATTGAAATGGATGTCGCGGACTTCCGTGAAGTTATTGACATTGACCTTACCGGTCCCTTCATCATGTCAAAGGCAGTGGCACCGGGCATGATAAAGAAAGGAGGCGGGAAGATCATAAATATCTGCTCCATGATGAGCGAACTCGGCCGCGAGACCGTCTCGGCCTACGCCTCAGCCAAGGGCGGACTCAAGATGCTGACCCGCAACCTGGCTTGCGAATGGGCTGAGTTTAACATACAGGTCAACGGCATCGGACCCGGATATATAGCCACGCCTCAGACGGCTCCCCTGCGCACCGAAGGACACCCTTTCAACTCATTCATTATCGGCCGGACACCTGCAGCACAGATGGGGCACACCTGAGGACCTCCAGGGTCCCGTCGTGTTCCTCGCTTCAGGTGCCTCTGATTTTGTCAACGGCCACATACTCTACGTAGACGGCGGCATACTTGCCTATATAGGAAAACAACCCAAATGAAAAACTCACCTGTAAAATGAAACAAATACTCCTTCTTCTGACATCACTCCTGTTATCAGCAGGCTGCACCGACGACCGGATCAGGATCACCCTTGAAAACACACTGTCATCTGACCGGATCTTCAGAACCGGTTGAAATACCCCTGCCTGTCCTGACGGGAAATATACCTGACTGCGTCCCCTCCCAACTGGTTGTGACTGACAGTAAGGGTACGGAGATACCATCACAGCTGATCTATGACGGTCAGTCTGACCCGCAGTCGCTCATCTTTCAGGCTGACGTAAAGGCAAATGGAAGCTCCGCATATTCTATCACCAGGGGAACGCCGGCAGATTATGAGGCAAAGGCCTACGGCCGGTTTGTACCGGAGAGAATGGATGACTATGCATGGGAGAATGACCGTATTGCCTTCCGCATATACGGACCGGCGCTAATAGCGAAGGACGGACCCAGCAACGGCTTAGACGTCTGGATCAAGCGAACCGGAAAGATGGTCATTGACAGGTGGTATGCTGATTACCTTGCAGGGAAAAACACCTATCATGATGACAACGGCGAGGGATGCGACTGTTATAAGGTGGGGCGCACTCTTGGCGCTGGCGCCATGGCCCCGTTCATTGATGATTCACTCTGGCTGGCAATAAACTTTGAAACCTGGCAGACACTTGACAACGGACCGCTGCGTACCTCCTTCAGGCTCACCTACCCGCCCTTCATGGCAGATGACGTGATGGTCACCGAGACACGGACCATTTTCTCTCGATGCCGGCAGCCAGCTCGACAAGGGTTACCGAGGAATACACAGGGATAGACACGGTGTTTACCGTGGCAGCCGGCATCGTCAGAAGTGAGGAAGGCTCATCGCTCCTGCTTCCCGCCTGAGACAAACGCCATATCATATCGGCTTGACGGCGGTGAGGGAGGCATAACCTATGTCGGCACCATACTGACAACACCGGCAACAGCAGGTTAAGGAAAACAGAGACCATCTGCTGATTGTTACCAGGTATACACCGGGCACTCCGCTCATCTATTATACCGGTGCCGGATGGAGCAAATGGGGATTTGAATCCGACAACGACTGGACTGATTATATAATGAGTTCTCCCAAAGAATCCAGTGCCCCTCTGCAGGATGAAAACCGAATAGATCGCCTATGCGCCTCTCGCCGGTATAACGGCCCTGATTGTTGTATTGCTTGCAGTGACCTCCCCTGCAGGTCACTCGGCCAGCTCAAAGTGCGCATTCACCCACTATTCGGTTGAAGACGGGCTTTCGGAAGGTGTGGTGCTCACAATGCACCAGGACCGGGAAGGACTTATGTGGTTCGGCACCTTTGACGGCCTTAACCGGTTTGACGGCTACAACTTCAAGGTATACAAGTCAGGCTTCAATTCCAGCTACGGCCTTACAAACAACAGGGTTGACCGGATCACCGAGGATGATCTCGGGCTATCTCTGGATAATGAACAACGACGGCGAGGTCTACCGGATGAACCCCCGCACCGAGGAGTTCATCAACTTCAATGAGATAAGTGCCACCGGTCCCGGGAACTATTCACCGGTGAACCAGATATACTGCTTCAGCGGCGGTGAGACATGGCTCTCCACAGAGGCAGGCACCTGCATAAGGGTAATCTCCTCGCCGCAGCTTCAGCGGAATACAAACTCGACCGGTTTGAATGCTGCAGGAACGGTATCCTGTCCACTCCTGAAGTAAACCTGATCAGCAGGGACAGCCACGGCAACAGTCTGGATACTGTCGGATAACGGCCTCTTCAGGATCACCGGGGATGACAGAGACACCCGAGCAGGTCCTGCACAGCGGCAACACCCGACCGGTGACCAGAAGCTTTCTTCTGTCTCCACGAGGCTAGGAGACAGGATATGGTTCGGAACGGGCGACGGCACAATTATGGTGACTGACAGCGATGCTGAGATATTACGAAGAGATAAAACTTGGGTGTCAGCTCTGATATCATCAGCATCAAGCCCCTCAACCAGAGGGAACTGATTATACTCACTTCGGGCGACGGCTTTTTTGTTTACACTCCGGTCACCGGCGAAAGAAAGCAGTTTGACAGGAGCCGTTATCCGGTTATGCCAACAAACAGCATGGTTTCGGTCTATGTTGACCGGTATGGCGAGGCCTGGATCGAATCCAGGCTGACGGCGTGATCCACTTTGATCCTTTCAGCGGTACTGTGAAGCACTTCCGGATGAATGTCGACAAGACAAACCCCAATGTACTCCTCCCCAGCTTCGTCATCTTTGAAGATATCAATGACATCCTCTGGATTTATCCCCGGGGAGGCGGTTTCTCCCGGTATAACCGCGTTGAACGCAGGCTGGAGTACTTCTACAATGAACCCGGCAGCGATGACAGGCGATTCCCTAACCTGATCCACTCAGCTCTCTCTGACAACCAGGGTAATCTGTGGATGTGCACCATCACACGCGGAATAGAAAAGGTATCCTTCTTCCCCAACCAGTTCAGGGTGATAAGTCCAAAGCCGGTCCCAGCATCACACTCGGAAAATGAGGTCAGGGCTATCTTCGAGGATAATAACAGGTACCTCTGGGCAGCAACCCGCGATGGCCGTGTATATCTCTTTGATCCTGAACGAAATATAGTGGGATACCTGAGAGATAACGGCACATTCAGCATCCGGTGAGGCCTTCAGCGCTCTCGTCTATGTGATCACCCAGGACAGCAGAGGCAACATCTGGATGGGATCGAAGGGAAGGGGTCTCTTCAGGCTCGAACCCACCGGCACGCAGCTCCCCGTGCTGTTACCGGATCACAGGATACAGGCATGACGATGCTGATCCGTATAGCCTGAGCCATGACAACGTCTATTCCGTCCATGAAGACCCGGCAGGCAGAATCTGGGTGGGAACTTTCAACGGAGGACTTAACTACATCACCGAGGAAGACGGCAGCGTCACGATTCGTCAACTCCTTCAACAGGCTTGAGAAATATCCCTATTCCAATCACAAGAGAGTAAGGTATATCACCTCTGACAATCACAACGGAAGATGTGGGTGGGGACCACCAGCGGACTTGTCATTTTCGATAGGAATTTTACCGATCCTGAAAATGCGAAGTTCAAAACCTGCTTCTTTGACCCTGCAGTTGAAACCAGCCTGGCAAACAATGATGTGCATTATATCTATTGCTCTCCTGTCAGATGAAATCTATGTCGCCACATTCGGCGGAGGCCTCAACCGGGTCATCAGCAACGGATCAGTAAGCGAAAAACCAGAATTCAGGTCATATACAGTAAAAACAGGAGCCCCTGATGACGTGATACTCAGTATAGTTGATGACCTCAACGGCAATCTCTGGCTAAGCAGTGAAAGAGGCATCCTTAAGTTCAACCCTCAGAACGAATCGTTCGAGATATACAGCGAACAGAGCGGGGTGGAGAAAAGATATTTTTCGGAGGCTACCGGTCTGAGAACGGCAGACAATGAGATTATGTTCGGCTTTGACAACGGCATATACTGCTTCAATCCTTCACAGGTGCGTAAAGTCAACTATGTACCCCCACTGGTCTTTACCCGAATGACTGTTGGCGGTACGGATATCCATACTGCCGAAGTGGCCTCCGCCCTTGCCGGTGAAGAGAGTGACAGTCCGGTACTCAGGCTGAGCCATAAACAGAAGAGTCTGAACATCGAATATGCAGCACTCGACTACCGTAACCCGAAAAACATCCAGTATGCACACAGGCTTGAAGGGGTTGACCCTGACTGGATAATAGGGAGAGGACAACGCAGCGCTGCCTATACAAACCTCGATCCCGGCGAGTATCATCCTGGGTGTAAGGTCCACCAACTCTGACGGCATATGGGTTGACAATAACCGCGCCGTAAAGATTATTGTGGACCCCTCCTTCTGGCAGACCGTGCTGGCAAAGGTGTTGCTGGTCCTCCTGACACTTACAATCATTGCGCTGACAATCTACGTCATATTCACCTTCTACAAGCTGCGCCATAAGGTGGAGATTGAGCAGATCATAACAAACCTCAAGCTCAAGTTCTTCACAGACATTTCGCATGAGCTGAGAACACCTCTCACCCTGATATCGTCACCGGTAACAAACATTCTGCAAAACAATTCGCTCGATCCTGAGGTAAGGGACCAGCTCACCCTGGTGCAGAGCAATACACAGCGGATGCTGAGGCTGGTAAACCAGATACTGGACTTCAGAAAAGTGCAGAACAGAAAGATGCGTCTCAGGATCGAGGAGTTCCCGCTTGGTTCATTCATTTCTGCTATTTGTGCCGACTTCCGTAAGGTGGCGGAAGACAAGGGTATTCTTCTCACAGTTGATGACCGGTCGCATGGCGAAACGGTCTGGGCTGACAGGGACAAGGTGGAAAAGATCGCCTTCAACCTCATTACAAATGCTCTCAAATTCACCCCACGGGGAAAAAGAGTCGAGATCATTGTAAGGAAAAACAGCGACTCACTGGAGCTTATTGTTGCTGACCAGGGCACGGGCCTCTCCAGGGAAAAGATGAAGAATCTCTTTATGAGGTTCGGAAGCGATGACAGGGAGGCCATCTCGCTTCAGCCAGGCACGGGCATCGGACTCTCTCTCAGCAGGGAACTGGCCGAGCTTCACCGGGCCGAGCTTACTGCAGAGAGCGAGGAAGGAAAGGGCGCAACATTCCGCGTCCTCTTCAAACTCGGGTTCGCACACTTTGACAACGACACTGAGTTCGTTCTGTCTGACGGGCAGAGCTCCCCCTCTTCACGGCACTCGCTCCCTGTTATGCATGAGGATGATGAGAACACCGAAGATGCAGGTCAGGAAGATGATGAGCCGGTTCTGCTCTTCGTGGAAGACAATGAGGAACTGCGTAGTTTCATCCGGATAATCCTCTCTGACGGTTTTCATGTCATTGAGGCCGGAAACGGTATCGAGGGGTTTGAGATAGCACGCAGCCAGTTGCCTGACATAATCATCACTGACCTTATGATGCCGGAGATGGACGGCCTCGAGCTGGCCCGCCGCATTAAACAGGAAGTCACCACTTCTCATATCCCTGTGGTGGTGCTGACAGCCAAGACTGACCTGGACACCCAGGTGGAGGCCCTGAAGAGGGGAGCCGATGACTTCATCACCAAGCCTTTCAGTTCAACATACCTCAGGGCAAGAGTCGAGAACATACTGCAGCAACGTAAAAAACTGCAGGAGCTTTTCCTCTCAACAATTGCAGTCTATCCGCCCTCCGCGGCAGGCAGGTCCTATGAGGTGACACCCTCTGAGCCCCATGTGGAGTCATTTGATGACAAGCTGATGAAGAACCTCATGGAAGTCATGGAACATAACATTGACAACTCGGACCTTACCGTTGATGAGCTTGTTTCAAAAATAGGCATCGGAAGGTCGGTCTTCTTCAAGAAGCTGAAGAGCCTCACCGGTCTCGCTCCCATCGAATTCATCAGGGAGGTAAGTGTAAAGAGGGCGGCGCAGCTTATTGAGTCAGGCGAATACACAATATCACAGGTGACATACATGGTGGGGTGCAATGATCCCCGCTACTTCTCACGCATCTTCAAACAGCGCTTCGGGGTGACACCATCTGAATACCGCGACAAACATGCCAGACAGAAGCAGTCCTGATAACCCTAAAAAGAGACCTTAAATGAAAAAGAGCAGCAATCACAGCTCTCACATGTCTCATGGCAGTGATAATCCTTTCCTCCTGCGGAACCAGCAGGAAAGACAGACTGAACTCACCCCTCTGGTCAGTCCGGATGGCCGAATCGGAAATGATCCGGAACCCCTCGCTCTGGATGGCTGATTTCGTCACTGAAAAAAAGTGGAATTACACCCAGGGGCTGATGGGGCTGGCCTTCATGAGGCTGAATGAGGCTACCGGAGACAAGGTGTACTTTGAATATGCAAAGGGTTATGCCGATTCTCTCATTGACGAAAATGGCATTATATATAATTACAAAAAGGATAACTACAATATTGACCAGGTCAATCCCGGCAAGATGATGTTCCTCCTGTATGACCGCACAAAGGATCCGAGGTACGAAAAGGTGATCCACACACTGCGGGATCAGTTGGAATCACAGCCCAGGATTGCTGAAGGCGGATTCTGGCACAAGAAGATCTATCCTGACCAGATGTGGCTTGACGGTCTCTACATGGGGGCTCCCTTCTATGCAGAATATGCGCTGAGGTATAACCGGCCGGAAGATTTTCAGGATGTGGTGAACCAGTTCCTCGTTGCTGCCCGGAATACATATGATCCTGCAACAGGCTTGTACAGGCATGCTTTTGATGCCTCACGCCGGATGGCATGGGCTGACAGCATCACAGGCCAGGCACCTCATGCATGGGGCCGTGCAATGGGATGGTTCTCAATGGCTATTGTCGACGTGCTTGACTTCCTTCCGGAGCAGCAGCCCGGCAGAAGTGAGCTAATCACCATCCTTCAGGGAATGGTGCAAAAACTTTCAGAGATACAGGACACCCAGACGGGTGGATGGTACCAGGTGCTCGACCGTTCGGGAGACCAGGGCAATTATATTGAAACATCATGCACTGCCATGTTCGCCTATTCAATCTTCAAAGGGGTCAGGATGGGATACCTCGACGGGAAATATCTTGCCACAGCTGAAAAAGCCTACCGGGGACTGATTGAAAACTTCATCAAAACCGACAGTGCCGGCCTGGTTACAATGACGAACATCTGCGGTGTGGCAGGGCTTGGCGGTGATCCTTACCGTGACGGCACCTTTGAATATTATATTGGTGAAGTGATCCGCGAAAACGATCCCAAGGGCGTAGGCCCCTTCATAATGGCCAGCCTGGAATATGAATCAGGCAATAGAGGGCCGAGCGTAAAGAAATTAGCCAGTGGGCCATTTTAGCGACGGAGCCAGGCATGCAAGGGCAGGCAACAGGCAAGGAGATCGCAAGACAGACAAGACCGCAAGACCTTTAGACTTCAGACCTTCAGACTATTTTCATAGGTACCTCCTCCGGCTGATCCCGGCCAAATTATCCACCCTTTTGACAAAAAAGTGTACCCTCCCCGCCGGGCGCAGGTATAACTTTGATATTGCAAAAATCATATCCTTTTAATTCTAACTCTAACCCTATAACTATGTTGAAGAACAAGCGCATTTTCAGAAAACCGGTGCTGCTTATCCTTGCACTTGCTGCAGGGATCATGGTCCAGGCACAGACAAGGACCATACAGGGCACCGTCACAGGGGCAACAGGTGAAAGGCTCATCGGCGTCACCGTCAGCGTTCCCGGAACAACCTCCGGCACAATGACCAATGCAGATGGCTTTTACACGATTTCTGTGCCTGCTGAGGCAACCATTCTCCAGTTCTCCTACATCGGCCTGGTACCGGTGACGGAGACTATCGGAGCCAGAACTGCAATCGATGTTGTCATGCAGGAGAGCACACTTGCTCTCGATGAGATTGTGGTAGTCGGATACGGCACCGTGAAAAAGAGAGACCTGACAGGATCAGTATCCTCAGTCCGGTCTGATGAAATAGTCAAGACGGCATCAAGCAACGCCCTGCAGTCAATACAGGGTAAGGTTGCCGGTCTTGATATAACCAGAGAGAGCGGCGAGACAGGCTCGGAGATTAACATGACCCTGCGCGGGGTGAGATCAATCAATGCCTCCAACTCTCCACTCTTCCTTGTTGACGGAATTGAGTACGGTTCCACACTTGACATCAACCCCTCTGACATAGCCTCTATCGAGGTACTCAAGGATGCCTCCTCAACAGCAATCTACGGAACAAGAGGTGCCAACGGGGTCATAATAATCACCACAAAGAGAGGTGATGCTGCTGCCGGGGGAAAGTCAACGGTCTCGTTCAACAGCTTCGTCTCCGTTAACTCGCCCACCAATCTGCCACGCCTGATGGATGTTGAGCAGGACTACCTGTTCATGGCTGAACGTCTCCGCTACGCTGCAGAGAATGTAGCTGACACATGGGGACAGACAAGTCTCTCGGCTTATCCTCCCGCAACTGTTCTCTCCGACGTCCTCTCCTCCCCCTGGGAAAAGACAGTACTTGACCTTTATAATGAGGGCGGGGTCGACTGGTTCGACCTTGTAATGCAGAACTCAGTGACTCAGAACTATGAGCTGTCAGCTTCAGGCGGGTCGGATAAGACATCCTATATTATAAGCCTTGGTTATATGGATGAGAACGGGCTGCTGAAGAATGACAACCTGAAGAGGTATAACGGCAGGGTGAACGTCACCCAGAAGATTTCGAAGGCGTTTACCGCGGGTGCCAACCTGCAGTTCACCTACCGCGACTGGGACCGCAGGGAAGATAATGTCTACACACAGCTCATCAAGATGCACGCCATGGCACAGCCCTTCCTGGCTGACGGCACCATCCTTGACCGTCCTTCGGAACTGGCAGTGAGCCATACCAACCCTCTCCTCAATGAGGTCGAAGGTTTCTATACAAACAACACCCTCTCAAACCGTCTCTTCGGGAATGTATTTGTGACATGGGATATTTTCAAAGGCCTGCAGTTCAGGTCATCGCTGGGCGTCGACGGACAGTCGGGCCGCCAGGGTATCTATGAAGACTACATGTGCACTGCCAACTACCAGTTCGGCCGCGGCTCATACATCTCCACCGAGAACGACCAGACAATGAAATACATCCTTGAAAACACCCTTACGTATACCCGGGCAATCGGCGGGAACAGCGAACTGCAGTTACTTGCCGGACAGGCAGCCCAGAGGGAAAAGTACGAATCACACAGGATCTACGGCTACGGACTCCAGGATCATTATACAAAAACCTCGTTTTATTTCCTGCAGAACATCCTGTCATCGGGCCGCCAGCTTGAGGATATTTATACAGAGAGCTCACTCCTGTCATATTTCGGAAGGGTGAACTACAAGCTGCTTGACAGGTACCTCTTCACGGCAACTCTTCGTGCTGACGGATCATCAGTGCTTGCCGACGGAAACAAATGGGCAAGCTTCCCCTCCCTTGCTGCCGCATGGGTCATCTCGGAGGAGTCATTCATGGACGGAGTGCAGGCAGTTGACCTCCTCAAGTTGCGCCTCAGCTGGGGTATCGCGGGCAACTCTTCCGTAGACCCCTATATGACCAAGACACGGCTGGGCTCAACACTGGTTCCTTATACCTTCGGCGGTACCTTATATAATGGTATGCTCCCGGCAGTACTCGGTAACCCCGATGTAACGTGGGAGACAACGGCAACATATGACGCCGGTATCGACCTTTCCCTATGGAAGGAGAGGCTCTCGCTGGTCCTTGACGCATATTATTCAAGGACCTCTGATCTTCTGCTCTATAAGGGTCTGCCGGCCACATCGGTCTATCCGCAGGTGCTGGCAAACGTCGGTGAGACAGAGAACATCGGGTTCGAAGCTTCTGTCAGTGCCCGTGTTATTGAGACATCTGACTTCCTCTGGTCGTCAGACTTCACCTTCTCTACCAACCGTGACAAGATTCTGGCACTGGCCAGCGGCGAAGACCGCGACGTATCAGTACCGGACAATGCTTTGGTAGTAGGTGAGCCGGTAAGAGCCTTTTACAACTATGAGGCCGACGGATGCTGGACCATAGCGGAAGCTGAAATGGCAGCATACTATAACCGTGTTCCGGGTGACATTAAAATTGTAGATGTCAATAAGGACACTCTCATAAATGACCTTGACAAGAGACTCTACAACAAGAGCCCTCAGTTCATATTCAGCTGGAACAACTCAATCTCCTACAAAGGCATTACCCTCTCAGGTCAGCTCTTTGCACGGGTGGGTCAGTGGATACAGTATGCATACAACACCGCATACAAGCCCACCGAGCAGGACGGTTCACCGGATGTTGACTTCTGGACACCCGAAAACCAGGATGCAAAATTCCCTCGTCCCGGCATAGCATCTCAGAACGATATGCCTGCACTGGCATTCGAAAAGGCATCATTCCTGAAACTGAGAGAGGTAACCCTGGCTTATAACCTTCCCCGCACTCTTATCTCCAGGGCCGGAATAAGCAACCTGAGGATCTATGGTTCGCTGCAGAACTATTTCACCTTCAGCAACCTCGACAACTACGACCCGGAACGCGGCGGAAGCATAGCCAACCCGATGGCAAAACATCTGGTGTTTGGTCTCAACCTGGATTTTTAACGGACTGTCCGAAAAACATATAGACATGAAAACAACAATTAGACAATTCATACTTGTGCTTGCTCTGCTTATGGTGGCAGGCACTTCATGTACGGACTTCCTTGAGGAGAACAACCGTACAAGCAACACTGAGGATATACTTTATTCATCCAAGAGCGGAATTGACGGACTTGTTGCTGCCAGCTACTCCTACCTGAGGGGCTGGTACGGCAAGGAAGCGGCGATGGGGCTCAGTGAGGGCGGAACTGACACATGGCTTACAGGCTATGACAACAGGCAGAAGGTCCTTATTAACTACTCAGGTATCACCCCTGAAGTCGCCAGCTCAACGCGCGAGACAATGAACGCATGCTTTGACGAATACTGGGAGATGCTCTACACCGCCGTCAACCTGTGCAATACAGGCATCAAGGCTGTGAACAATGCAAGCGAACAGGTTCTCTCGGCCCTTGAAAGAGATCAGTATCTTGGTGAACTCAAGGTACTCAGAGCGTTCTATTACTGGCACCTGGTTGAGACATGGGGACCGGTACAGATTAACAGGGAAGCTGTCAACAGCATCTCGAGTGTCGCCCACCGCGATTCGGAGGAGGATGTTTATGCATTCATGCTGAATGACGTCGACGAAGCAATCGTCCATCTGCAGGCAAGAACAGCCAAGACCGGCCGCGTAAACCTGTGGGCCGCCAGGGCCCTGAGGGCCAGACTGCTGCTATACAAAGGCAGTAAATTCAATGACGCAGCAGCTTATACCGCAGCAGCAGCCCAGGCTGAGGAGGTAATAACAGGCAGCGGAGCATCATTCTTCACAAATTACGCAGACTGCTGGCTGGGAGCCAACGAGGACGGGGTCAATAATAAAGAAGTGATCTGGCATGTTGATTACTCAACTGAGCTGGCATACAATATAATGCCCTCCAGGCTGAAGCTCGATGCCAGCAACAACCAGATGACCTGGTCAGGGATGATACTCAGGAATGCAGCTAACGTCCTTGGTGGAAACGCCTCGCACCTGATGTTCACCGGCGTATGGAACAGCGTACCGGCCACATCGGCAATACTGAGACGTACAGATACTGAGGCTAATAAAAACATTACCTTCAGGGGAGTCGTATATAATGTAGGCCTTAGCTACCAGCCTTATTCCAAGGGCTTCACCCGGTTTGTTCCTTCAGGTTATCTGCTTGATGTGTTCAACAGGGAGACAGACCAGCGTTACCAGGCATCGTTCCGCGATGTTTATTATGTAGCGCCACAGTTGAGGGCAGCATTTGAAGGAGGGGTACAGCCACCGACAGGCTATGCGCTAATGCGCGATACAGGTATCTACCTCTCTCCTGAGACTGTCACACCTGCCCGGGTGGCCAGGGCTGCCAACAGGTATGTACTCTTCTCGAGAACCGATGTCGGTGACCCGGTAGTGTGGCCGCTTTATGAGACTCAGGCTGCTATCATGCCCACCATTGCCACCTCCACCAGCGGTGTGCAGAACAACAAGGGCAACAGGATGTACATTGCACTCAAAAAGTTTGATGATTATACCGGCACTGTGATCAGGGACCTTGGTTCCAAAGATGCCTTTGTCTTCAGACTGTCAGAGATGTACCTCATTGCAGCGGAAGGGTATATGATGGCAGGCCAGTCTGGACCAGCTATCCAGAAACTGAATGACCTGCGCACGGTGCGGGCCTTACCGGCTAAGGATAACACCCTGACAGCTTCCGAACAGGCACAGGTATCCGCAAAGGATATAGACGTCATTCTTGATGAGCGTGCACGTGAGCTATGTGGCGAGCAGCAGCGCTGGTTTGATCTCAAGCGCACCGGAACACTTATTGACAGGGTCAGGCTGTACAACGGTTCTGCATCTGCCAATATTCAGTCATTCCATACGTTGAGACCAATACCGCAGCCGCAGATGGATGCTGTCACAAACAAAACCTCCGGTCCTGATCCTGAAGGCTTCTGGCAAAACATCGGTTACTGATCATGGTTCGTCATTTACAATATTTCTTTATCTTCCTTGTCACTGCCCTGCTTTCCTGCACGGGCGGTGACAGGTGGAAGATGGCTGAGGAGATTGAGCAGTCAATCCTGAGGACATCTTTCCCGGCCGATACTTTCGATATAACCGACTTCGGTGCCGTGGCTGATGACACTTCGTTCCTGAACACCGCGGCAATTGAGGCAGCGATACAAAAATGCAATGCTGAGGGAGGTGGGGTGGTATTTGTGCCCTCCGGCACCTGGCACACCGGCCCGGTCAACATGATGAGCAATGTCAACCTGCATATATCCGAAGGGGCAACACTGCTCTTTGCCACTGACTATGAGCTCTACCTGCCCCCGGTACTTACACGCTGGGAAGGAATGGACTGCTATAATATCCACCCCCTGGTCTATGCCATCAATGCCTCAAACATCGCCCTGACAGGCAAAGGCACAATTGACGGACAGGCTTCAAACGAGGTTTGGTGGTGGATGAACGGTAATCCTGATTACGGCTGGCGCGAGGGAATGAATAACCAGAAGATCGCCGGCAGGATGCAGCTTCTTGCGATGAACAGAACCAGACACCCGTTGAGGAGCGACGCTTCGGACTTGAGGGAGCACTCCGGCCGCAGCTCGTCAACTTCAACAACTGCAATACCGTTCTCATTGAAGACCTGACACTGAAAAATTCACCATTCTGGGTGATCCACCCCGTTATGACTGATAATTTTATCCTGCGCGGAGTGACAATAGTAAGTGCCGGCCCGAACTCAGACGGTTGTGATCCGGAATCATGTAACGGGGTCCTCATTGAAAACTGCTATTTCGACACGGGTGATGACTGCATAGCTATCAAGTCAGGGCAGAAACAATGACGGGAGACGATGGGCCGTCCCCTCACAGAACATAATCGTACGCAAATGCCGCATGGCTGACGGCCACGGAGGTGTGGTCATCGGAAGCGAGATATCCGGAGGGTTCTCTAACCTCTTCGTTGAGGATTGTGAGATGGACAGTCCTGAGTTGCTGAGGGTCATAAGGATCAAGACCTCAGACTGCCGGGGAGGTGTCATCGAAAATGTGAACGTGCGAAATGTGAAGGTAGGCAGGTGCTCTGAGGCAGTGCTGCAGATCAACCTGATGTATGAGCCGGGCGAAGACTGCAAAAGGGACTTCCCTCCTTTTGTAAGGAATGTCACGCTGGAGAATGTTACATCGCAGGAGAGCCAGTACGGAATTTATATAATCGGGCTTGAAGAATCGGTGAATGTTTCAGACATAACACTCAGAAACTGCAGCTTCAACGGCGTTCAGCAGGGAACATCAATCACCGGGGCTGAAGGGGTGAAGCTGAAAAAGGTATTTATAAACGGAGAGAAGATCAGGATCTGAGTTGTTATCTGCCAGGGTTCCATCCGTCAAGACGGGCAAACACCTTCTCAATTGTGTATGCTTCGGCCTCTTTTCTGCTAAGCTGACGGCTCCATGCAACGCGGGCTGCCGGGACTGGCTCCCGGGCCTGTGTTGCGGTACTCGGCATACCTGGCAGTCCGCTCGTTCTGCGGATTATCCCAGTTATGCCAGCCTGCGGGCAGGATATGACTGCCAAGCTCGCACCTCATGAAGAGCGTTGCGGCGAACGGCCGCCAGGGCCTGCCGAGGTATACCTTCGTGATGGTGTCGGCAGCCGTGAGCCTGCACCTGTTGAAAACATAACCGTACTCATGACCCTCAACGGTTGATGCAGCGGTGATATAGGAATTCTTTTTACTGTGAATATGACATCTCTCAAACCAGGCAGTGGCAGGACCGAAAATAAAGTCGGTGGTACCCTCTATGTAGCAGTTCTCATAATACTGTCTGCTCTCCTGGTTCGCAGTAAGAAGAGTGTCCTGATTTCCAAGCAACCGGCAATTGCGGAAAATGGCCCTGTCTCCGTCAACATGCACGGCTACGGCCTGTCCGAGTTGCTCGGCATTATTCTCAAAAGTGATATTCTCAGCAGTGAACCCGACTCCCTGCATCCAGATTGTGTAGGTCCTGAAAGTGCCCATATTCCTGATCTTCGCGTGATCATTCCAGGTAATTACAGTATTTTCAGCACTCTCGCCGGTCATTTTGAGGTTTGTCACCCAGGAGGGAATAACAACCTTCTCCCTGTAAATGCCGTTCTTAATGAACATGTAGGTAGTATCAGACATATATGCCCTGATCGAATTGACAGCTTCCTGAACGGTGGTGAATTCACCGGATCCGTCAGCTGCTACGACAATATGGCGTTCCTGGCTGTATACCAGTGCAGGAAGGATAACCAGGAAAAACGAATAAAGAAACCTCTTCATAAACAGATCATTTGTCGTCTGGAATATTACACTAATATAGATTTTTTTGCTATTTTTCGCTTAAGATGACATTCAAATAATTTTGGAGTAATGACAGTAATTGGTAAGTATTCAATGGGGTTGGGAGACAGGTTCTCCCATCAGGGCGAGGCACAGCTTGCAGCCGTTATAAAAGCCGGAGCACTGTACGGTGTTGACATAACCCCCGTCTGGAACAAATCAAACAGGGAACATAACATTGTTCATTCTGAGCCGTCAGATACCAGGGCGGAAGCAGATGCGGCCGTGAAAGCGCTGAAATACCAGGGACAGTATTTCGTCGATGCCGACCACATCAACCTGACAAATGTTGACAGGTTCATCACCCATTCTGATTTTTTTACCCTGGATGTGGCAGATTATATTGGCAAAAAGGCAGCTGATACTGATATTGCAGGGTTCGTTGAAAATCACAGGCAATTCTGCGGAACGCTTACAATTCCCGGAATTGATCAGGCCTTCACGGTCACCGAAACATGGCTCAGGGCCTTTGCCGAGAAATTTCTATTTGCAATTAATCAGGCATCTGCAATCTATGCACATATTGCATCTGTGAAGGGCGAAGGCAGTTTTGTCACCGAGGTTTCAATGGATGAAGTCGATGAGCCGCAGAAGCCGCTTGACATGCTCTTCATACTGAAAGGGCTCGCCGACCTGAAGGTGCCCGTTCAGACTGTCGCCCCCAAGTTTACCGGACGGTTCAACAAGGGCGTCGATTACGAGGGAGACCCCGTACAGTTCGGAAAAGAATTCGAAGAGGATATCCTGGTGATCGATTATGCCGTCAAAAAATTCAGCTTGCCTGCAAACCTGAAGCTGAGTGTCCATTCGGGCAGTGATAAGTTTTCGATCTACCCTGTCATGGGTGCCATAATCAGGAAACATGACAAGGGCATTCATATAAAGACCGCCGGGACCACCTGGCTCGAGGAGGTCATCGGCCTGTCAATCTCAGGGAAAAGGGGACTGGAAATTGCAAAAAGCATTTACAGAAGCGCATTCGAACGCAGAGAGGAGCTTTGCGGCCCCTATGCCACTGTCATCGACATAAAACCGGAGCTTCTACCCTCCCCTCATACAGTTGACGGATGGGATGGTGAAAAGTTCGCCGAAACTCTTCGTCATATACCCGGCAACAGGAACTACAATCCGGGTTTCAGACAACTGATACACGTCGGATACAAGGTTGCCTCTGAACTCGGAACGGAATACTCTGATGCGCTGAAGTCAAACAGGGAAATCATTGGCGCCTGCGTGACTGAAAACATCTTTGACCGCCATATTGCGCGGATATTTGGAAAATAATGACATCAAACAATACCAAGCTATGAAAGAGTTTATCAATGACGATTTCCTGCTGCAGAGCGAGACGGCGAAGATGCTCTATCACGGGCACTCTGCCAACATGCCGATCATTGATTACCACTGCCATCTCAATCCGCGGCACATAGCCATGGACAGGCGTTTTGACAACCTGGGTCAGTTATGGCTCGAAGGTGATCACTACAAGTGGAGAGCCATGCGTTCCAACGGCATAAATGAGAAGTATTGCACCGGCAAGGAGACCACAGACCGTGAAAAGTTTGGAAAATGGGCTGAAACAGTGCCCTATACGATGAGGAATCCGCTCTATGCCTGGACGCACCTCGAACTGAAAAGGGTATTCGGGATCAGCAAGATACTGAACCCCTCCACCGCGGCAGAAATATACGAAGAGGCCACTGACCTGCTGCAAAAGCCTGAATATTCTGCTAGGGGCCTGATGAAAAAATTCAATGTCAGGGTGGTATGCACTACAGATGACCCGGTTGACAGCCTTGAGCATCACCTGTCTCTGCGCGATGAGGGCTTTGAAATAAAAGTACTGCCGACGTGGCGCCCTGACAAAGCCATGGCTGTGGAAGATCCCGAAAAATTCAGGAATTATATACTCGACCTGTCAGCAGCAGCGGACACAGCAATCATAAGCTTCGAGACACTGCTTGAGGCACTCAGAAAAAGGCATCAGTTCTTTTCAGACGCCGGCTGCCGCCTCAGCGATCACGGTATAGAACAGTTCTATGCCGATGATTACACCGAAAAGGAAATCGGGGAGATCTTTAAAAGAGTCAATTCAGGCCGAAACCTGACGTGGGATGAGATCTCAAAATTCAAATCGGCAATGCTTTATGAACTCGCCCTGATGGACTTTGAAAAGGGTTGGACCCAGCAGTTCCATTATGGTGCAATCCGTAGTAATAACAGCAGGCTCTTCAGAAAACTGGGACCTGATACGGGGTTTGACTCCATCGGAGATTTTACTGTTGCCAAAACTCTTTCAAGGTTCCTCGACAGTCTTGACAATGACGAAAAACTGGCGAAGACAATCATTTACAACCTTAATCCCCGTGACAATGAGCTGATTGCCACAATGGCTGGCAATTTCCAGGACGGGACAGTCCCCGGTAAGATCCAGTTCGGCTCAGGCTGGTGGTTCCTCGACCAGGAAACAGGTATCATCAACCAGCTCAACTCCCTGTCGCTGCTGGGGCTGCTGAGCAGATTCGTGGGAATGCTTACCGATTCAAGAAGCTTCGTATCATACCCGCGCCATGAATATTTCCGCAGGATACTCTGCAACATGCTGGGCGATGACGTTGAGAAAGGCAAGATTCCTGCCTCGGAAATTGATTTTTTGGGCCGGATGACTGAAGATATTTCATATAACAATGCTAAAAACTTCTTCGGTTTCTGAGGAGACCGGGAACAATAAAATAAGAAATGGCTCGATTCACGCGTATAGAAACAGTACTGAGGATGACGGAGACAGGCATGGTTCCTGTCTTCTACAATCCTGATCCGGAAATCTGCAGGGAGGTTATAAAAGCCTGCTGGAAAGGCGGTTCGTCAGTATTTGAATTCACAAACAGAGGAGACTTTGCCCATGAGGTATTTGCGGAGTTAAGCAAATGGGCAGCAAAGGAATGTCCGGGTCTGATACTGGGTGCAGGATCTGTACCAGATGCGGCTACTGCTTCGATATATATGCAAATGGGAGCCTGCTTCATTGTCTCACCGTTTTTAAACGCGGAGGTGGCCAGAGTCTGTAACCGCAGGAAGGTGCTGTGGATTCCGGGGTGCGGAACGCTGACAGAGATATCAGAGGCAGAAGAGCTTGGGGCGGAGATAGTCAAGATCTTTCCCGGAACCGCTGTCGGCGGGCCGGGGTTTGTAAGGGCCGTAAAGGGTCCGTGTCCATGGACAAGCATAATGCCAACAGGCGGGGTTGAACCCAATGAGGAGAACCTCAGGGAGTGGTTCAGTGCAGGCGTGGTGTGCGTGGGCATGGGCTCAGCACTGCTTACTGAAAACCTGGTGAAGAATAAATCCTGGGATACAATCACTTCAGAGATAAAAAAGAGTATTGATATTATTAAGAAACTAAAAACCGGAAGGCCCTCATAATGAACACTGATAGCCAAATGAGCGGGAAAATGACAAACTACAGGTGGGTCATCACTTCGCTGTTATTTTTTACAGTCGCAATCAACTACATGGACCGCCAGGTGCTCTCCCTGACCTGGAAGGATTTTATTGCACCCGAGTTCCACTGGACAAACAATGATTACGGTACCATTACCGGCCTTTTCTCAATTTTCTATGCAATCTGCCTTTTGTTTGCAGGCAGGTTCGTGGACTGGATAGATACAAAAAAAGGATTTCTATGGGCAATTGGGATCTGGTCAGCAGGTGCAGTGCTCCATGCATTCTGCGGGATAGCCACCTCAGGCATCATTGCAGGCAAATGGTTCGTCGGATTTGAAGAAGCCAAAAACATTATAGGCACGGTTGATGATATCGGCATGATCACGAACGTGAGCGTGACACTTTTCATTTTTGCGCGCTTTGTGCTGGCTCTCGGTGAGGCTGGTAACTTCCCTGCGGCAATTAAAACCACAGCCGAGTTTTTTCCCAAAAAGGACCGGGCTTTCTCAACCAGCATTTTTAATTCAGGAGCGCAGGTCGGAGCTCTGCTGGCCCCGTTACTATTCCTGTGATAGCGTCAAGATACGGATGGGAAATGGCATTTATCGTTATAGGCGTCATTGGCTTCATATGGATGGGCTTCTGGGTGTTCATGTATAAAAAGCCTGACGTTCATCCTAAAGTGAACAAAGCTGAACTGGATTACATCAACCAGGATACAATTGCAGAGACAAAAGCAAATAACGGCGTTGAGAAGACCGGCAAGAAGATGTCATTCAGGGAATGTTTTAAACTCAAACAGACGTGGGCTTTTGCTTTCGGCAAATTCATGACAGACGGCGTCTGGTGGTTTTACCTGTTCTGGACCCCTGCATACCTGAGTGACGTTTACGGGCTCACCTCCGATACATTCATGGCCAAGACTGCTGATTTTTGTTCTTTATGCAATCGTCATGCTGTCAATAATAGGCGGCTGGCTTCCGAAATACTTCGTCGATAAACTGGGGATGGAACCTTACTCCGGCCGTATGCGGGCTATGTTGATTTTTGCATTTTTCCCGCTCCTGGCCCTTCTTGCGCAACCGCTGGGGCACCTCTCTTACTGGTTTCCGATTGTTATAATCGGTATTGCAGGCGCCGCCCACCAGGCATGGTCTGCCAACCTTTTTTCAACTGTCGGTGACATGTTCCCTAAATCTGCCATCGCCACTATAACAGGTATCGGCGGAATGGCAGGAGGATTAGGCGCATTCCTTATTAATAAGGGATCCGGCGTTTTGTTCGACTTCTCATCCGGTTCGACAATGACAGACGGAACAGTAACTGTAATGACGAAGGAACTACTTGCCAATGGAGCACAGTATGTAACTGAACCGATGAAGTTTTTCGGTTTTGAAGGGATCAGGGCAGGGTACTTTATAATTTTCTGCATCTGCGCGGTAGCATACCTGATAGGCTGGACGGTGATGAAAATGCTTGTGCCGAAATATAAACCAGTTACAGTTGAATAGTAACATATATATAAATGACTGACTTCATTGATCTAAAGGGAAAAGTCGCAGCCATTACCGGCGGAAGCGGCATTATAGGACAGGCGCTGGTTAGAGGACTGTGCAGTGCCGGCGTGACTGTGATCATCCTCGATGTGAATCCGGACCGCGGTACAGAGACTGCTGCCGATATGGCCGGGAGGCCCGACTGCGGGACTGCCACAGCCATCAGCGCCGATGTCACGGACAGGGAGTCACTCATAAAAGCCAGGGATGAAATACGTTCCAGATTCGGCACCCTTGACATCCTGGTCAACTGCGCCGGAGGCAACAAAGCCACTGCAACTACCGGCAAGGAGACTATAAAAGCGGGAGAAAAAGATCTGACCGGAACATTCTTCAACCTTGACATTGACGGGTTTGACGGTGTGTTTGATCTTAATTTCAAGGGCACGGTACTCCCCACCATGGTTCTGACAGAGGATATGGTCCTCAAAGGGAAGGGCGCTGTGCTCAATATCTCCTCGATGAATGCATTCAGGCCGCTCACCAAGATACCGGCCTATTCTGCCGCCAAAGCTGCAATTAACAACTTCACCCAATGGCTTGCAGTTCATTATGCCCCCACGGGGGTAAGGGTAAATGCTATTGCTCCCGGATTCCTCCTGACAAATCAGAACAGGTTTCTGCTTACAGATGAGAAAACGGGAAATATGACCCCAAGGGGCGCAAAAATAATTGCCGCAACCCCGATGGGCAGATATGCAGAACCTGATGAACTTGTCGGGACCATGCTCTACCTGCTGTCTGACAGGCTGTCGGGATTTGTTACCGGGGTGGTGATACCTATTGACGGTGGGTTCAGCGCCTACAGCGGCGTATGATTGTACGATCAAAAAACCTTATTAATTGTTTTAAATAGAGATATAGCATATAATGATGAAACAGAATGTCATCGTCGCTCAGTCGGGAGGCCCTTCTCCAGTGATCAACAACACTCTCAGGGGTATTGTGGAAGCCTGTCGCAGCTATCCTGACCATTTCGGGAAAATTTACGGAGGATGGCACGGAATCGAGGGAGTGCTGAAAGAGGAGCTTATTGACCTCTCAGCCCAGGATGAAGACGAGATAGCCCTTCTGCGAACAACTCCGGCCGCGGGCAGCATAGGTACCTGCCGGTATAAGCTTAAAGATCACCAGCTGCTTGATTTTGACCGTATTGCCGAAGTATTCAAGGCCCACAACATCGGGTATTTCTTTTATATCGGCGGTAATGACTCGCAGCATACTGCACTTAAGGTCAGCACCATGTGCCGGACAAAAGGACTGGATGTCATCGCTGTAGGAGTGCCCAAAACAATAGACAATGATGTAGGTGACAGTGAATTCAAACTCATTGACCATACTCCGGGTTACGGATCGGTAGCGCGTTACTGGGCTTGTATGCTGCAAAATGCAAATGAAGAAAATGCAGGCTCCTCCCCTGCTGACCCGGTGCTCGTCATGCAGGCAATGGGACGCAAGATCGGCTTTATTCCCGCAGCAGCAAGACTTGCAGACCCTGAAAGGCAGATGCCTCTCCAGATATACCTGACCGAATCTGGCGTAGCCCTCGAAGAGATTGCCGAAAACGTCAATGACCAGCTGATGAGATCAGGCCGTTGTATGGTCGTGGTCAGCGAGGGACTAGACGTCGGGGATATCGGGGAGAAAAAAGACTCCTTCGGGCATACCGAGTTCGGTTCGAGTCGTCTCACAGCCCAGCAGGCAGTTGTTAATTACCTGAACTCGAAGGGACTTAAGGCGGCAGGGTCGGCACGCGGACAGGTTCCGGGAACCGACCAGCGCCATAACATGATCTACGCATCGGTAACTGATCTGGAAGAGGCATATAATGTAGGACAGAAAGCTGTAGAGATTGCCCTGAATGACGGTAACGGCTGGATGGCCACCATCCTCAGAAAGGAAGGTCCTGTATACAATGTCTGGTATGACAAGGTGCCGCTTGAAAAGGTAGCACTCTCCGAAAGGACATTCCCGGCTGACTGGATAGCCATGGACCGTTATGATGTCACTGACGATTTCATCCGTTATGCCAGACCCCTTATCGGAAACGACTGGGTGAGCATCCCAATTATAAACGGCATTCAGAGGTTCGCCCGGCTGAAACCTCTGTTCGCTGAAAAGAAACTGCCGGAATATACCCTTCAGGGTAAATAAACCCAATGAAAATGAACATTTTACAGGAACTAAAACCGGAAAAGGATTTTTTTATAGGCATCGACTCGGACGGATGCGTATTTGATACGATGGAGGTCAAACAGAAGGAGTTCTTCATCCCGAATGCGATAAAGCAATTCGGGCTGTACGCCATTTCAAAATACGTGCGTGAGACCTGGGAATTCGTCAATCTTTACTCTGTGACCCGCGGAATTAATCGTTTTCCGGCTCTCGTAAAGGTGATGGATCTCCTGGCAGAGAGACCTGAGATCATCGAAATGGAGTTCAAGCTTCCTGATATGGACCCGCTCAGGGAATGGATCAGGAAAGAGACAAAGCTCGGAAACCCCGCCTTTAAGGAATACGTGAAGAACAATCCCCATCCTGCCCTCGATCCCGTTTTAAAATGGACACTTGCGGTGAATGAAGACATTGCCGCCTGGCTGAGGAATACGCCACCATTCCCCTATGCCCGGAAATCTATCGAAAGACTTAGCAGGGAGGCTGATGCGATTGTCGTTTCCCAGACACCCCACGAGGCGCTTGCAAGAGAGTGGGAAGAACATGATATAGACCGTTTTGTCAGGACTATCGCCGGACAGGAGCTGGGCACAAAAACCGAACATCTCGCAATGGCGGCAAAGGGCAAATATCCTGACAGTAAAATACTTATGATAGGAGATGCGCCGGGCGATTTCAAGGCGGCGAAGGAAAACGGAGCGTTATTCTTTCCGGTGGTTCCCGGCCACGAAAACAGGTCGTGGAAACTCTTCTTTGAAGAGGCTCTCGATAAATTCCTGAAAGGAGATTATGAAGGCAGTTATCAGGCGCAGCTGATAAGCGAATTCGAAAAGTCGCTGCCTGATAAACCGGTATGGAAATAAAAGCGTAAGGAGATGTTGTTTTATGCTACAGGAGGTTCTGAAAAAGATCTTCATAAGGAAGACCTTAAAAAGGCGCTGAAAGTTACACTGGATTCTTTCATTGACAGGAAGAGCATTGCCATTATCCCGCCTGATATAACGCGTGCCCACTCCGGTGCGGGTATGATCACAGAAATGCTCTGGAACCTGCTTCATGACAGGATTAAGGACATCCTGCCCGCCCTTGGCACCCACACGCCGATGGAAAAGGCAGAGATCGCAAAAATGTACGGTTCTACTCCCGATACCCTGTTCAGGGACCACAGATGGAGGAGTGATATCGAAGAACTGGGAAGAGTCCCTGCTTCCTTTATCAGGAAAGTAACAGGAGGATTACTCGATTTCGACTACCCGGTACAGGTAAACAGGCTTCTGTCGTCGGGGAAACATGACCTCCTGATCTCTGTAGGGCAGGTGGTACCTCATGAGGTGACCGGGATGGCCAACTACAATAAGAACATCTTTGTAGGATGCGGAGGAAGCGAGGCGATCAATAAAAGCCATTTCATCGGCGCTGTACACGGCATTGAAAACATTCTCGGCACCATTGACAACCCGGTAAGAAAGGTACTTAACGAGGCTTCCGAAATCGCATCCGACAGGCTGCCGCTTGCTCTATATCCTTACTGTAATAGCCCCTGACGCCTCCGGGGCATTGAAAATGAGAGGACTCTTTATAGGTGATGATATCGAATGCTTCACACTTGCTGCGGAACTTTCTCAGAAAGTGAATTTCACCACCGTTGAGGAGAGACTGAAAAAGGTAGTTGTATACCTGGATCCTGAAGAGTTTAAGAGCACGTGGCTGGGCAACAAGAGCATTTACCGCACCCGGATGGCCATCGCTGACAATGGCGAACTCATTGTGCTGGCTCCGGGAGTCAGAACTTTCGGCGAGGATCCCGAGATTGACAGGATGATAAGAAAATACGGTTACAGGACCACCCCGGAGATACTGGCCTTTGTATCCGCCAATGAAGACCTGCAGAATAATCTGAGTGCAGCAGCCCATCTGATACACGGATCTTCTGAGAACAGGTTCACCGTGAGGTATGCCACAACACACCTCTCAGCTGCAGAAATAGAATCGGCAGGATACAGGCACGGGAATCTTAACGAGCTCATGCAAAGGTATGATCCTGAAAAGCTGAAGACAGGATTTAATACATTGCCTGACGGCGAAGAGATTTTCTATATCCCCAATCCTGCAACCGGACTCTGGAAAGCACAAAAGTGAAGGGATGAAGATTGTAATCGACGACAAAATCCCTTTCATAAGGGGTGTTTTTGAACCTTACGCCGAGGTAGTTTACTGTGCCGGCCGTGCCATAACTGCACAGACTGTTGCTGATGCCGATGCACTGATAGTACGGACAAGAACAAAATGCAACAGCCAGCTCCTGAAGGGCAGCAGTGTAAGGGTCATCGCCTCTGCCACAATAGGATATGACCATATTGACACACAGTGGTGCGAATCAGAGAATATAAGGTGGGTGAATGCCCCCGGGTGCAACTCCGGATCGGTGATGCAGTATATAATTGCCTCCCTTTTTTACCTTGCAGCGAAGAATTCTCTTGACCTTCGCTCCATGACACTCGGTGTGGTGGGAGTCGGAAATGTCGGATCGAAGGTTGTCCGGGCTGCAAAAGCAATTGGCATGAACGTACTACAGAATGATCCTCCGCGTAAACGACGTGAGGGATTGAAAGACTTTATCTCCCTTGACAGGCTGCTTACTGATTCTGACATCGTTACCCTTCATGTCCCGCTGAACAGAAACGGACAGGATAAAACCTGTTACCTTATAAACAGCAGGAACCTGGTTGAGATGAAGAATGACAGCATCCTTATTAACACTTCGAGGGGAGAGGTGGTTGACAACCGTGCACTGCTTGCCGCCCTGTTAAAAGACCAGATAGGCGGCGCAGTCCTTGATGTATGGGAGGGTGAGCCTGAGGCTGACCCTGCACTTATCAAATTGGCGGACCTGGCAACTCCGCATATTGCCGGATACTCGGTTGACGGTAAGGCTAACGCAACTGTCAGGGTCGTCAGGGAGGTGGCGGAGACGCTTAACCTGCCACTCAGTGAATGGCAGCCGGAGTCATTGCCGAAACCTCAGAATCCAGTTATCGACCTGACCGATAATGCCCTGATACATACCTCTGCCGGGCTGGCCGGCATTGCAGTAAATAAAACATATCCCATCAGGGAAGATGATATTCTTTTTAGAAAAGAACCGCTGAAATTCGAGTATTTTCGCGACAATTACAGAATCCGCAGAGAATTCGATTCCTACTCTGTAAAGGTGAATGATGAAGATGCCCGCGAAATACTGTCGGGACTGGGATTTAACATTGTATAAAACATTTAGATAACTCAATGACGATATGAAAGCTGATATAGGACTTATAGGACTCGCTGTCATGGGCGAGAATCTTGTACTGAACATCGAAAGCAGGGGCTTTACAGTTGCAGTGTTTAACCGCTCGACAGACAAGGTAACCGGTTTTGTCAACGGACGGGGAAAGGGAAAAAAGATCATTCCCTCCTACTCACTTGAAGAACTGGTCGGAAACCTGAGCCTTCCCAGGAAGGTGATGCTGATGGTCAAGGCCGGTCAGCCTGTGGATGATTTTATAGAGAAACTGATCCCGCTGCTCGATAAGGGTGACATAATAATCGAAGGAGGCAATTCGCATTTTCCGGATACAATACGCAGGACAAAATATGTCGAAAGTAAAGGTCTGCTTTATATCGGGACAGGTGTTTCCGGCGGTGAGGAAGGTGCCCTCCTGGGCCCGTCAATAATGCCCGGCGGATCAAAGGAAGCATGGCCGTTTGTGAAGGATATATTCCATGCAATCTCGGCAAAGACAGCCGATGGCGCTTCCTGCTGCGCCTGGATCGGCGATAACGGCGCCGGACACTTCGTCAAGATGGCTCATAACGGAATAGAGTACGGTGATATGCAGCTTATATGCGAGGCGTACCAGCTTCTTCTTGATATCGGCGGATTCACCCACGACGAGATGGCTGATATTTTCACGGAGTGGAACAAAGCGGAACTTGATTCTTACCTGATTGAAATAACCGGCGAGATACTGAGATTCAAAGACACTGACGGGTCACCAATAGTAACGAAAATACTCGATTCAGCCGGACAGAAGGGTACAGGCAAATGGACAGTTGTCACCGCACTTGATCAGGGTGTACCGCTGAGCCTCATCGGCGAGTCGGTTTTTGCCCGGATGATCTCGTCAATGAAAGACGAAAGAGTAAATGCATCAAAGATCTTCAGTGGCCCGCGAAAAGAAAAGATTGCCGACAGGCAGCAGTTTATCGATGACATTCGCAAAGCACTCTATTGTTCCAAGATAGTCTCCTATGCCCAGGGCTTCAATCTGCTCAAAAGTGCTGCAAAGGAGTACGGCTGGGATCTGAACTACGGTGAGATAGCAATGATCTGGAGAGGCGGCTGTATAATCAGATCAGCATTTCTTAACAAGATATACGAGGCATTTACAAGGGATCCGAAACTTGCGAACCTGATCATAGACAGCTATTTCTCAGGTATCCTGACGGCGAATGCGGAAAGCTGGCGCAGGGTGATTTCAACCGCTGCCCTGAACGGCGTTCCATTGCCCGCGATGAGCGCAGCACTCTCATGGTTTGACAGCTACCGGTCTGCCTGGCTGCCCGCGAATCTTCTCCAGGCCCAGCGCGATTATTTCGGAGCACACACCTACAGACGCATCGACAAACCGGCGGACGAGGTTTTTCATACCAACTGGACAGGACGCGGAGGAGATACTGCTTCTTCAACATATAATGCCTGAGGAACACCTCACTTTTTGCTTATTTGTCTATTTTTGGGCAAACATTTAAACTGATTGACACTATGAAAAAGACCGTACACATGCAGGCTGCCGATAATATGCGGATACTCTCCATGGCAATGGTGGAGAAAGCCAACTCCGGCCATCCCGGGGGAGCAATGGGCGGAGCAGACTTCATTCATATCCTCTTCTCTGAATTCATGAATTTTGACCCGGCAGATCCCAGGTGGATTAACCGCGACCGCTTCTTTCTTGACCCCGGGCACATGTCCCCGATGCTTTACTCGGTGCTGACTCTGACCGGACACTTCACCCTGGAAGAGCTGCAGAACTTCAGGCAGTGGGGAAGCCCCACACCCGGACACCCGGAACTGGATCTTGCACGGGCAGTTGAGAATACATCAGGCCCGCTCGGACAGGGTCACACAATGGCCGTTGGCGCTGCCATAGCGGAACGGTTTCTCGCAACCCGCTTCGGAAACCTCTTTGAGCACAAGACATTTTCCTATATCTCCGACGGTGGAGTACAGGAAGAGATCTCACAGGGTGCGGGACGGCTTGCCGGACATCTCGGACTGAATAACCTTATCCTGTTTTACGATTCAAATGATATTCAGCTGTCCACCGAAACTTCTGCGGTGACCTCTGAAGACACGGCTGCAAAATACAAGGCGTGGGGATGGCGCGTGATGTCAATCGACGGCCAGAGCCACAACCAGATTCGCGGTGCACTGCGAATGGCGGTTGATGAAAAGGAAAAACCAGTCCTGATAATTGGCAAGACTTCAATGGGAAAAGGTCTTGTAGACGAGAACGGAAACAGCTTCGAGGGCAAGACATCGACACACGGGCAGCCTGTAACACATGCAGGGGCATCGTTTAAAAAGTCTGTGGCAAACCTTGGTGGTGATCCTGAGAATCCCTTCCTCATTTTTGACGAGGTAAAAGAACTGTATGAGGGTGTTCTGGCCGCTAAAACTGCTGCAGTAAAAGAATGGAAAAAGAAAAAGACCGCATGGGATGCGAAAAATGCTGATGCTGCCCGTATGCTCAACGGCTTTTATTCAGGAGAAATACCGGCGATCGATTTTGGGGCGATAGCCCAGAAGGAAAACGATGCAACCAGGAATGCATCTGCAGCTGTACTGGCCCACCTGGCAGTAACGGTACCAAATATGATAGTTGCCTCGGCAGACCTTTCCAATTCAGACAAGACCGACGGATTTCTCAAAAAGACCAGGCCCTTTACCCGCGGAGACTTCTCAGGAGCTTTTCTCCATGCCGGGGTGTCAGAGCTTACAATGGCGGCTGTCATGAACGGAATGGCGCTGCACGGCGGCATCATACCCGTTTGCGGAACCTTCTTCGTCTTTTCTGACTACATGAAGCCCGCCGTGCGCCTTGCAGCCCTGATGGAACTGCCTGTCAAATATATCTGGACCCATGATGCTTTCAGGGTCGGCGAGGACGGCCCAACCCACCAGCCGGTGGAACAGGAAGCCCAGATCCGTCTGATGGAGCATCTGAAAAATCATCACGGTGAAAACAGCATGCTTGTGCTCAGGCCGGCTGACGCCATAGAGACAAATGTTGCATGGAAACTGGCGCTTGAAAATAAGAAGTCGCCAACCGCACTGATACTCTCCCGTCAGAATATCAAAACACTGCCATCTACCGGTAAACCCAGGGCTGAGTCAGCTGAAATGGCTGCGAAAGGAGCATATACTGTCGTCGAATCTTCGGGAAAACCGGATGTGATTATGGTTGCCAGCGGCTCCGAAGTAGCTACACTTGTCGAAGGTGCCGCGCTGCTGACAGGCGACGGGATAAAGACAAGAATAGTCTCTGCCCCCTCGGAAGGACTCTTCAGGATGCAGGACAAAAAGTACCGTGAAAGCGTTCTGACACCGGGGATACCGGTATTCTGCCTGACAGCCGGCCTGCCGGTAACGATGATCGGTTTTGCCGGTTCGGCAGGAAGGATTTGGGGCGTTGAGAGCTTCGGTTATTCGGCACCCTATAACGTGCTCGACCGGGAATTCGGCTTCACCGGTGAAAATGTTGCCGTCCAGGTCAGAAAATACCTTAAGGAATTGAACATTGCCAGGTAATTACAGTTTAAGTATACACCCTGAAACTAAAAACCATGAAAATCTTAAAATGGATTCTGATTGTTGTGGTCATACTGGTGGTGCTGCTTGCTGCCGTCGGTTATATGCTTCCACGCGAGGTGGTTGTTACCACTTCGGAGGAGATCAAACAACCTCCGCAGAAGGTGTTTCATTTTGTTGCCGGCTTCGTTGACCGCACTGTATGGGACCCCTGGATCAAAAGTGATACAGCCACGAAGTGTACTTTCGATATCAAATCGGGATACACGGGCTCAAAATATATGTGGGAAGGTCCGAAAATCGGAACCGGTGTAATGGAAGTAGATTCTGTTGTCATCGGATCCTATATCCTTAACAGTGTCTCATTTATGAAGGGCACAACCATTCCGGAAGAGTGGACCTTCACAGAGTCAGGTGACGGCACACGCATGACGTGGACCATAACCATGGCTTCAGATTCGCCTCTGGAGCGACTGATGAACACTATGTTCAGGGGAATGATACAGAAGACTATTGACAGCGGAAAGACCGACCTGAAGAATTATCTTGAAACACACGAGGTATTAATGCCGGACGCAATGCCGGAAGTCATGCCGGACTCAATTCCGGGGGCAATTCCGGGGGCAATTCCGGGAATGTAATTTCTACTGCCAGTCGGACTGATACCACCCCCTCACGTCGGTGGCAGTCATTCCTGCTCTCTTTGCAGCTTCGATGCCCAGGTCTCCGTCTTCAAAGACCTCGCAGAAACGAGGTTCAACACCCATAAGTTCTGCACATCGCAGGAAGGTTTCAGGGTCAGGTTTGTGACGCTCCACATCATTTGCGGTCACTATTATGTCGAAGTATTTCCTGAGGCCGGTGATCTCGAGGGTCTTTTCAACTGCCTCCCTGTGCCCTCCCGTTCCAACCGCCATAGGGAGAATGCCTGTGTATTTGCGGGCAAGGGCCGCAACTGGTTCTATTGCAGTTACAAGATGCTGGATCGTAAAAAACTCATCGAGCTTAACCTGCATGATTTCATTCACGGAAACCTTCCCTGACATCCCGTTCTGTTCAATTATGGCCTCTGCGATTGTCCATCCCGGTGCACCGGTGTAGCTCTGAAGGAAAGCCGTATCCATCTCGATCCCGAATCTTCTGCAGGCTTTCTGCCATGCCTGGAAATGATACGGCATGGTGTCAGCAAGTGTTCCGTCAAGGTCGAATATCAGGGCTTTCGTTCCCGGTGTAATGTCGTGGATCATACTTTTATTTTGTGCCGCAAATGTAGGTATTTATGATTTGAGGAACAAGGCACGATGGAAAAGGCAATAGACAGTAGGCAGTAGGCAATAGGCAGTAGGCAATAGTGGAAATCTTCAGACATTTTCCAGTACCTTTGTTTCAATGATGGGTAAAGTTGACGAGATGGCTGACCGCCCGAGGCTGCAGGTTACCGGTGACGGATCGCATACGCTTTATGTGCAGTCCCTGGATGAGCATTACCACTCACATTTCGGGGCACTGACAGAGTCAATGCACATATTCATCAATGCCGGCCTGGCTTACTGCCCTCAGGAGAGCATTTCCATCCTTGAAGCAGGCTTCGGCACCGGGCTCAATGCACTTCTGACAGCGCTGTATGCTGAGGAAAACAGGAAGCATATAAGTTATGTGACCCTTGAAAAATATCCCCTTCCGGATGACCTTCTGGAAAAGCTTAATTATGCTGAAATGACCGGCAGCAGGGGTAAACTGCTGTTTGATGCCATACACTCGGCAGCCTGGGAAACGCCGGTTGAGGTGACCCCATGGTTCACGATACAAAAAAAGAAATTTGACCTTACAGCAGATATTCTTTCCGGTTCCTTCGACCTTATCTATTTTGACGCATTCGGTCCTGACAAGCAGCCGGAGATGTGGACTCCCGCGGTTATGGACAAAATAAATGCAGTGACACGTGCAGGAACTGTATTTGTTACATATTCTGCCAAGGGAAGTCTCAGGAGGATGCTCAGTGGACTGGGTTTTGATGTCGCACTGCTTCCCGGACCTCCGGGCAAAAGGGTCATGATCCGCGCTGTAAAAAATGACACGCTGACCGATGCCTCCTTTTAAGAAGGTATTGTTAACTTTGCACAAAATTTTAAAGATCATTATGAAAAACAAAAACGCAATAATCGCCGTGATCGTCATCATGGTGCTGACCACAGTGTCAGCAACAGCTCAGAAAGCTAAGATGGTAAGCAGGGAAGATTCCCTCTCATATGCCCTGGGAGTTGCAAACTTCAAATATTACCAGGCTGACAGTATTCAGATCAATACGAAGCTTATTTTCAAAGGGAATGACAGACGCGTCAAAGAATAAGGCGCTGATGACTGACACAACTGCAAGTTCATACATTGTAGGTTACATGGGAAACCGCGAAAAGGAAAGACTTCAGGCACAGTATAAAGTCCAGATTGAGGCAGGAAAGAAATTTCTTTCAGAGAATGCCCGTGAAGCAGGAGTTGTCACTACTTCCAAGCGGGTTGCAGTACAAAGCGGTGACCACAGGCAGCGGCCCGGCAGCCCGGACCTGAGGATGTTGTAAGAGTGCATTATACAGGCAAAACAATTGACGGAACTAAGTTTGACTCGTCTTATGACCGCGGTGAACCTGCCAGTTTCAGGGTAAGCAACGTTATTCGCGGATGGGTGGAAGGACTTCAGCTGATGCCGGTCGGATCAAAGTATATGCTGTACATTCCTTCAGATCTTGCCTACGGTGAAAGAGGTGCAGGCAGCATAATCAAACCCTTTGAAACACTCATTTTCGAAGTCGAACTGCTGGAGGTTATAAAAGAATAATATCAGTAGCGTAGTTGAAAGTCAAAATGTTATCTTTGCCAAAATCCAAATTAAAACATAAAACATGAAAATCAGAAGTTTAGTGATCCTCGCTGTGGCTACAGCTTTTATCGCAACATCATGCACCCAGTCCGGAATAACAGGCACCAAAGTAAAGAGTGACGAAGACTCGCTTGCATATGCACTTGGAATTGCAAGTTATTTTTACTACCAGGGTGACAGTATTGATATTAATCCTGTTCTCTTTGCAAAGGGTATGATTGATTCAAAAAATGCAAAGAACACACTTGATGAGACAACTGCTCAGGGTTTCATTATGAGTTATATGCAGAAGAGACAGGCCGAACAGATGAAAGCGATGTACGGCAAAAATATTGATGAAGGTGAAAAGTTCCTTGCAGAGAACAAAGCCCGTGAAGGTGTGACTGAAACCGCAAGCGGACTGCAGTATGAAGTTATTACAATGGGTACCGGCGAAAAACCGGCTGCTGAACAGACAGTTAAAGTTCATTATACCGGAACTCTTCTTGACGGAACCAAATTCGACTCATCAGTTGACCGCGGCGAACCGGCAGAGTTTGGCGTAAACCAGGTTATCCCGGGATGGCAGGAAGCTATTCAGCTTATGCCTGTAGGATCAAAGTTCAAATTCTACATTCCTTATGAACTTGCCTACGGTGAAGCCGGCACAGGCCCTATCCCTCCGTATTCAACACTCATTTTCGAGGTTGAACTTCTCGAAATCGTGAAGTAATGATATTTGCCGAGATACATACCCCAAAAGGGGTGATGAAGGCATCTCTCTATGACGATGATGCACCCGGCACAGTTGAGAACTTTGTGACCCTGGCCAGAAAAGGTTTTTATGACGGTCTGGCCTTTCACAGGGTAATTCCCGACTTTGTCATACAGGGCGGATGCCCCTTCTCGAAGGATATGAGTGATCCGCGTGTAGGCACAGGCGGTCCGGGTTACAAGATCAAATGTGAACTTACCGGTAACAACCAGTACCATGACCGTGGCGTTCTTTCCATGGCGCATGCAGGAAGGGATACAGGCGGTTCGCAGTTCTTCATATGTCACAGCCGCTCAAACACCAAACACCTCGACAGGCAGCATACCTGCTTCGGAAAAGTAACCGAAGGCCTCGAAGTGATTGATATGATAAGGGCCGGAGACAGGATCGACAGGATCGTAATTACCGAACAGGAATAATGGAGTATCAGATCACAGGCAGGATTGCCGAGGTATACCAGATCATAAGGGTCAACGAGCGGTTCCGCAAGCGCGAATTTGTTATTGAACACAAAGACGCGACCGGCGGACAGGCTTATGTCGACTTCATCAAGTTTCAGCTCACACAGGATAAATGTGAGATAATTGATGAATCGTGGCTCCGTGAAGAGGTTACCGTGACATTCAATATCAGGGGTAATAAGTGGGAAAAGAACGGGATGGTGAACTATATCACCAACCTTAATGCTCTTTCCGTTTCCAGGGGTATTTCAGCTTCCGAGAATGGCCAGCAGGCCATTCGAAGCCCGAAGCTTGAGGATGCCCCGGCGGCGGACCCTGAACTTGACGACCTGCCGTTCTGATTTCATCCAATAAAAGTAAAAAGGCTGTCATAATCCGTTATGACGGCCTTTTGCCTTTATATTTGTATCCAAACAGATTCCCGGATGAAAGATAAGACAAACCCGCTGCTAATCCCATGGTCGACACCCTTCGGCGTGGCGCCCTTCGGTTCAGTCAAGGCAGAACATTTCAAACCGGCAACAGAGCATGCCGTTGATGTTGCCCTCAGGGAGATAAACGAAATAGTCTCGGGCAGTGAAGAACCAGATTTCGGGAACACAGTAGTGGCACTGGAAGATGCAGGCGAACTGCTGAACCGCATTACCCCTGTGCTCTTTAACCTGAACAGCGCCGACACTACTCCTGAGCTCCAGGCTGCAGCACAGCAAGTCTCCCCGATCCTGACAAACTTTGCAAATGACATAACTCTTAACCCTGAACTGTTCAGAAAAGTAAAAGCCGTTTATGATAAGAAAGAGACTCTGGGTCTCGATCCGGAACAGATGATACTTCTCGACCGGAAATACAAGGGCTTCGTCCGCGGCGGCGCCGCTCTGCCGGAAGCAGACAAGGAAGAATTCCGCGCTATAACGGTTGAAATGTCAACCCTTTCACTGCAGTTTGAAGAGAATCTGCTTGCTGAAACAAATGAATTCACAATGCATCTGACAGATGCCCGGGATCTTGCCGGACTTCCTGAGAATGTTCAGGATGCTGCTGCGATTGCCGCGAAAGAGAAAAATCTCGACGGTTGGCTTTTCACCCTTCACGCTCCCAGCTATGTACCCTTCATGCAGTATTCCGACCGTCGTGACCTGCGTGAGAAAATGTTCAGGGCATACACGATGCGTGCATTCCGCGGCAATGAACATGATAACAGAAATCTTGTATCCCGACTATCGGAACTGCGTCTGAGAATGGCTAAACTGCTCGGTTACCCGGACTACGCCTCCTATGCTCTCGAGGAACGGATGGCTTCGACACCTGAAAAGGTAAAGACCTTCCTTGATGATCTGCTGAATTCCTCCAGAGGCGCCGGACAACGTGATCTTGCAGATATTGAGTCTTTTGCACACAGTCTTGGTCATAATGACAGGATTGAACGGTGGGATTGGGCCTATTACTCCGAGAAACTGAAGATGCAACGGTACAACATCGATGATGAAGCGCTGAGACCCTTCATGCCGCTTGAGAAAGTTCAGGAAGCTGTGCTTGGACTTGCAACGAAACTGTACGGTGTTACATTCATTGAAAATAAGGATATTCCTGTCTATCATCCTGATGTGACAGCCCTGGAAGTGCATGACGGCGGCAAAGGTGTTACAGCGATACTGATGCTCGATTTCCACCCACGAAAAGGCAAGGGAGGAGGCGCATGGATGACCGGCTACCGTGAACAGCGCAAAAAGGACGGGAAAAGGATCATTCCCGTGGTTTCGCTTGTAATGAACTTTACGCGGTCCACTCCCGCCAGACCTGCCCTGCTTTCGCACAGCGAACTCACTACCTTCCTCCACGAATTCGGTCACGCACTGCACGGGATGCTTACCGACTGCACGTACGAGAGTCTGTCAGGGACCAATGTGAAGCGCGACTTCGTGGAACTGCCCTCGCAGATTATGGAGAACTGGGCGTGGGAGAAGGAGTGGCTTGACATGTGGGCGGCTCATTATAAGACCGGAGAGAAAATACCGGAGGCTATTCTTGTAAAACTCAGGGAATCACTGACATACAATGAAGGTTATGCAAGTATGAGACAGCTGAGTTTCGGATTCCTTGATATGGCATGGCATACTTTGAAGGAACCGTTCAACGGTGACATTGTAGCTTTCGAGCGGGCCGCCATGGCTGCTTCCGAATTACTCCCTGCGGTTGAAGGAGCCTGCATGAGCGTCTCTTTCGGGCATCTCTTCTCAGGCGGTTATGCAGCAGGATATTACGGTTACAAGTGGGCTGAGGTGCTTGACGCTGACGCTTTCAGCCTCTTCAGGGAAAAAGGCATCTTTGACACTGAAACAGCATCGTCATTCCGTACCCACATCCTTGAGAAAGGCGGCAGCCGGGAGCCTGATGACCTCTTCAGGGCTTTCCGCGGCAGAGAACCGTCGATTGAAGCATTGATAGAACGTTGCGGATTCAGCAAAAGCTGAAACAGAATAAAAAAAGAGAGTATCCTCACCGGATACTCTCTTAAACCAACACATATTCTACCCCGAAGGGTAATTGCTATCAGAGTGCTGTAAAGACTCTCACAGATGAGTTTGGAGAGGCTACAGCCCTGAAACCTGCCATCGTATGGTGATACCTGCGTGCGATAGTGAGTGAGGAAGTGGCAGTATATGCTGCAAAAGCACCGTCTGTTCCCATTACCTGGAGATCACCGATTACAACACCGTTCTCGTCAACTTCCTTGATCTTAAAAGTCAGAGTCCGGGAGCCCTGTGATATCAGGTCAGTTTTAACAACAATAATCTTCTCCCATCCTGTTGATTCACCGAACCCGACCGGGGTTCCGATGTTAACAAGTGCACTGGTGCGCGTGTTAACATACTGGTACTGGAGTTTCTTGGTTGTAGGAACACCTGCAGATTCATACAGGAAATTGTAGAACTTGACCCAGGCAATCGAGTCGGTTAAGGCCGTCACATTTGGCACATACGGGTAACCGTTATCGAACACCACCGGTGCCTGTGCGAAATCATGAACAACAACATTCTGTTTTCCTGAAGTGAGTGTAACAGTCTTGTCATAGACCAGCGTTGCCATATCTGCGCCCTGGTACATCTTTATCTGTACGCTGCCCGGGTTAACAGCATAAAATCTCCCGACAGCACCACTTGGAATAACGTTATAGGTTGCGAGAGGGGCTCTGGAGTTTGCGAACAATTTGTTGTTGATCTCCACCTTGGTAATGTTATTTGCTGCAACGGCGGTGACTGGCACATAGTAGTGCAGCTGAAACTCCGCCATATCAGCAACTGGTTCGGCATCATACATAATTTCATGTTTCTCGCATGAAACCATCAGGACCACCGCCAGTATCAGACTTAAATATTTCATTATTTTCATAATTTTTTCTGTTTTTGAGGCTGTTAATTAGTGGGCATATTACCCGGATATGCAAACCAGGGAATCGAGCACTGATAATTTTCTGCGGTTCCTGAAATTGGTTTTAACCCTTCCAGTGACGGTTTGTTCCACATGTACTCCGAGTTGTAACGCGGACGTATCCTGTAACAGGGTGCACCTTCGTTAAATGTATTGTAGGCAACTTTCCTGTGCTGAACCTGAGCCGGGTAGAGATACAAACCCTTGTATACTTTTGCCGGGTCATCATCCCACTTCATTGTTACCGTTGAGAGGTCCCATCCGTTTCCGCTTGCCGGATAATCACCGGTGTATGCAATATCATAATGATATTTGCGCATATCTACCCATGCTTCCTCTGATCCCCACGGATAGAGAGCGACCCACTTCTGCATCATGATGTGAGACATTGAGAAGTCTGCCAGAGGCAGTGCGTCGACATACGGACCGGCTGAGTACTGTGAAGCCAGTGTTGTAAACACAGCCTTTGTTATCTTGTCTCCGCCTTCAGCTTTTCCTGCCGACTCCCGGAGAAATATAGTTGGCTGTAAAATCAAGGTCAGCTTTTACCCCTGCTTTAAAGGCGTCGAAGGCCTCTGGCTTCTGTCCCAGTTTCATGTATGCCTCAGCCAGGCAGAGTTTGATCTCCGCACATGTCATAAGAATATAAGGGGCATCGTCTCTGTAAAGCCAGCGGCCTTTGCCGTCATGAGTTGTTCCTGCGTAAGCCGAGCTTGCATTGCGGCCGTAGAATGAAGGAGCTGCACCGATCGGACCTGATGTCGAACTGATGCTTCCGCCGTAATACTTACGTTTTTTAATACTGTATAACGTTTGTCGATATTGTCGTAGGTAGGATCATCAATCGTTGCAAGCTTGACTGCCACGCGCGGATCATAATGCCCTGCCACGGTTATGATTGTATCACAAATGATCTGCTGATCAGCCAGTTCATAAGGATAATAAGTATTACCTGCAACCGGAATCTTGTTTCCTGTAGCCTGGTCATATTTCGGTACACTTCCTGTAAATACCTGAACTGCATATTCATGCTGCCAGTAGACCCGTGAAAGGTTAACCCTGAAGGTGCCCCAGAAGTTATTGTATGCAGACTGTGCCGCAGCAGCGCCGCCTCCTCCAACTTTTACGGTAGCGTCATCAGCAAAGGTCTGGAATGAATTGTTTGCTGCCGTGATAAGTTCAGGTGCATATCTGGTATTAAAATCAGATTTGTTTGAAAGTGAAGCCAGGTTACGGACAATTACACCATTGGCAAACTTGATCCATTTGGCCTTGTCACCGCCGTAGATGTAGTCATTGGCGCTGATTTTGGAACCGTAGTTGTGCGTATCAGGCATCTTGAGCAAATCGATGGCCTTGTATGCCCAGTCCCGGACTGCCGAATAGACCGTATCCTGATAGTCATACCTGTGTGACAGGAGTCCCGGTACAAATGCATCCTTCAGTATAAGCTCACCGTGATGTTTGGTCATCTGGTCCCATGAGAAGGCTTTTATTGCATAGCCTATTCCTGCCAGGGTCCATTCTTCATTGGCCATCGACTGGTTTATCATGTTTTCAAGGTTCATACCCTGAAGCCAGTAGACAAATCGCCACATTTCGCCGGCAGCATCACTTCCCACTATATAATAATGGTTGCCGAAATTGGTGTAGGAACTGGTACCCATCATCTGGGTGAGAGGGGCGGTGGCACGACAGTCATAGTACATGCCGTTATACGCCTGAATGATCCCGGCAAGGTAAAGGTAACCTTCCACCGAAGCAGGGGCATCCACATTCTGGTTAACATCAAGATAGTCTTCACAACTGGTTGTCATGAAGAGCAGCAATGCCACCAGAACAACGGAAATTGATATCTTTTTTATCATAGTTATAATTTTTTCCAATTATCAATTATTTGAAAGTCACGTTTAACCCGATCGTGTAACCTCTCGGATTAGGCAGTGACCATATGTCCATCCCTTCACCACCGGTACCGCCGGCAGCTGCTGATACCGTGTTACCAACAGCATCAATTCCGGAATAGTTGGTCCATACTGCGAGGTCATTACCTGACACAAATACGCTGGCAACTGACAGAGGCGTATTCGATAACCATTTGGTGGGCAGGTTGTAGGAAAGACGAAGCTCCTGCAGACGCAGGTAATTGACATCCTTCTCAAGCCAGGTTTCATCACCGCCGCTGTATGTCGTTGCGTAAATGTCATAGTTGACAGCGATGTTGTTCCTTGTGGGACTTGTGGTGTTTTCATTTCCGTCCTGCAACACACCGTTGAAGACGACCGGATCGCTTTCACGAAGTTTCACCGACTCAATACTAAGTCCGTTCTGCATCATCAGACGTTTGGTACCGTTGACAACGGTAGCCTTGTAACGACCTGAGAACATTGCTGAAAGACGCAATCCCTTGTAACTCAAATTGGATGTTACACCAAACCTTAATTTGGGCTCGCGGTCACCGATGACTGTCCATGCGCCACTGGTAACAGGAAGACCTGTCGTGGGACTTATAAGGATATCACCTGATTCATTGCGAAGGAAGGCGTTACCGGTAATTGATGTCACAGGGAATCCGACAGCTACACCGTTGCGGATGTTTCCTGAGTTCCAGGTATAGGCATTATAATACTCTGTCAGGTTTTTGGGCAGATAAAGAACCTCGGAATCAGTGTGAGAAGCATTGACGCCGACATTCCAGCGAAGTCCGCTTTGCAGACGGAGCACATCACCGTCGATATGCGATTCCCATCCCCATGTCTCAAAAGTACCTACGTTCATGTTGTTAAGTACGAAACCGGTACCGTAGCTCATCCTGAATCCCTTGACAATCTGATCGTCGCAATGTGTCCAGAAATATGTGAAGTCAAAATTGAGTCTGTCGTCAAGAAGACGGCCTTCAAGTCCAACTTCCTTAGATGTTGTCATCTCAGGGACAAGGTTTTTATTGGGACCGGTAAAGCCATACCTGTAACCGCCGCCCCACAGTACTGTAGGTTCAAGCTGCGGGTCGATTTCAAGAGGACCGGCATCACGACCAACCTGTGCAATTGTACCCCTGAGTTTCAGGTAATTGATTGGTTTGATATCTTTCATGAATGAGAGCTCAGTCAGGATGACAGACCCTTCAATGGCAGGATAGAAATAACGGTTGTTCTCGATTGGCAACGTTGAAGACCAGTCGTTACGTGCCCTGAGTGTCACAAATGCCATGTTGTTGTAACCGAATTCCATCTGGCCTGAAAGCGCCTGTATCCTTCTCTTTGTCGTACGCTGTGTCGAGCTTATTGACAGAGGATCACAGTTATTGATTGACTGAAAATCAGGTACGGCAAATTTGGACCCTGTAGTGGCAACGCGCGTAATGCCGTTTTCCTGCTGGTGATATCCAAACTGTGCTGAAAATGAGAACTTATCATTTAAGAACGTATTTGAATATCCTGTAATGAAGTTCAGGCTCGGGTCTGAAAAGTCAGATTTTGCAATGTTGTAGTAACCGTTACCATTGTTGGCAGCAAAATAATAGGGATGCCTCGAGGTTACGTAGGTCTGCATACCGACGTCCCATCCTACCTGCAGACGAATGAATGCATTCTTGACAGGAGTGACGTTCGCTGAAACGCTTGAGATGAAACGGTCAGACTCGTCATAGAACTTGTTTCTGTACAAACCGAACAACGGGTTTAGAAGGTCAGTGTCAATATAGTAATTCGGCTTTTTCATATGTGCACCGTCGGCTTCCGTGTAAATTGACATATCGTCAACTATCGGCCAGAGCATTGCCCTGTATAACGGTCCTTCAGTTCCAATCGGTACTTTGTTGTTCTCTGTCGTGGCATACTGCATTGAAGATTCAAAGTTCAGCCATTTGTTAATTGTAGCCTTGCCTGAGAGTGAAAGGTTAAACCTTGAATAATCCGAGGTCTTGATCACACCGTCCTGATTGAGAAATGATGCAGATGCACGAAGGGTAATTCTCTCTGTTCCTCCCTCAGCCGAGAGATTGTGTCTTGAGGTGAATCCCGGCTGTAATATTGCGGCCACATTGTCATACAGTTTGATTCCTGAGGGATACAGACCGCCAAATCTTGATATATTATAATAGTTTGTGGTTCCGTAGTTTCCGTTTGCATATTTGTCTGGAATTCCGGGTAACCGTATGCATCATCCCAACGGAATGAGTTACTGTAGGTTATCTTACCCTTACCTATAGCCCCTTTTTTCGTTGTTATGATGATGGCTCCGTTGGATGCATCCGACCCGTAAAGGGCTGCAGCGGCGGCTCCTTTCAACACTGTCATTGACTCAATATCCTCAGGGTTGAAGTCGTTCCCGCGGGAACCGTAGTCAAGGTTACGGACCGAATAATATTCCAGAGCTGTGAACCAACCTGGTCAATCGGGTTAAATGTGGAGTTGTTCATCGGGATACCGTCAACGATGTACAATGGCTGGTTATTACCGGCAATTGAGGTAATACTTCTCAGCACTACTGAAGTTGAAGCTCCCGGAGCTCCGCTGGTTGAACCTAACGTTCATACCGGCAACACGTCCCTGAAGAGCGGTATATGAAGTTGTCACGCCCTGACTCGATAATGTCGGTGGCCTTTATGTTCTGAACCGATGAACCGACAGCACGGGAAACACGTTTCATCCCGAATTCTGCGGTTACAACTACATCTTCAACATTGATGACATCCGGATTCATCCGGGCATCATACCGGTTGGAAGCTCCAACCGTAATTTCAAGGTTGGAGTAACCGAGATAGGTAAACACAAGAACCTGACCGACCGGAACACTGATCGAATAAAATCCGTTCCCGTCAGTGCTTGTGCCGGTGGTGGTGTTTTTGATAATCACATTGACCCCCGGCAGCGTTTCATTGGTGCCCGCGTCAGTGACATACCCTGTTACGGTCTTGGGTTGAGCATAAGTGCTTTGGGAAAGCATCAGGCCCAAGACCGCAAACAATGTTAGTAGAATTGTTCTCATTTGATTGGTTTTAGGGTTAAATGATAGTTAGGTTATATGATTGTGGTTATAGTAACTCGGACTTTCTTCAAAAGCAAGATAAATACTTTTTCTGTATGATGTATTACAACTATTCTATTTTTCTCTGAATAATTCCAAGCCCCGGACCGGAAGGAAGGGTTACCTTACCGTCAACAACTGTCAATCCTTCATACAAATCGTTGCTGATCAGAAGGTTTCCGTCAAGGTCAGCCCAGTCGACAAGCGGTGAGAGGTGTGCTGCCGCTGTAACGGCACACGATGTTTCGGTCATGCATCCTATCAGGATTTTCATCCCCATTGCCCTGGCCATTGTAATCATCTTGTATGCGGCATTCATTCCCCCGCACTTCATCAGCTTGACATTTATGCCCGAGTAAATACCCTTCATCGGGAGCAGGTCTGCCAGAGTCTGAAGGGCTTCGTCAGCCAGTATCGGCAGCGGGCTCCTCTCTGTCAGCCAGGCAATATCGTCAACCCTTTCCTTTGCCATCGGCTGCTCGATGAAGACAACATTCTTCTCTTTCAGCCAGAATGCCATTTCAAGTGCCTGATCCCTGTCCTTCCACCCCTGGTTTACGTCAACATATACCGGTTTGTCCGTCACTGACCTGACACTCTCGATCATCTCCCTGTCATTGTCCCTTCCAAGCTTTACCTTCAGGATTTTATAAACGTCGGCCTCCCTTGTCTTCTCCTTCACTACCTCAGGCGTATCAATACCTATTGTAAAACTTGTGGCCGGAGTCTTTGCGGGATCGAGTCCCCAGATCCTGTACCACGGTTCCCCGATGAGCTTGCCTATAAGATCATGCAGGGCTATGTCAACTGAAGCTTTTGCAGCATAATTGCCGGGCATTATACCGTCAACATATGCGAGTATATCTTCTTTAAGGAACGGGTCACTGAACTGTTCAAGATTTACCTTTGAAAGAAACGAGGTCACTGAAGCCTGACTTTCACCAAGATACGGCGGCATTGAGGCTTCGCCGAAGCCCGTAACACCTTCAAACTCAATCTCAGTAAGCACTACCGGGGTTGTGGTCCTGGAATTTGAGGCGACAGTAAAGACATGCTTCAGCTGAAGTTCATAAGGTCTGAAACTGAGCTTCAGCTTTGAAGAGCTTCCTGTTTTTCCTGATCGCTTTCCCATTGATTCATTTGCAGCCGGGGTAGTACAGCCCGTTATTATAGCCCCTGCAGCCAGGCCTCCGTATTTGATGAAATCTCTTTTCTTCATATTTCAAAAATACCAGTTGTGCTCTGAGACACGTTCGATGCCCCTGCCGGAAGGCTCCCCTATTATTCTTCTTGCACCCTGAAGGGTGCTCTTAAGATATTCACTGTAGTTCGCACGCGTGGAGTCAAGGCTGTTGACCCTGATTATTCCCGGTGAATGAATGACCTCGGTGTCACCTATATACATACCCACATGGCCTATCATCTTCTTTCCGTTCCGTACTCTTCCGAAGAAGAGAAGATCACCGGGTTCAAGTGCGTCCGTATTGTCAAACGGCACTTCCTTTCCGTACCTGTACTGTGACGATGCGTCGCGTGCCAGAATGACACCGTATGAAAAATATACTGTCTTTACATACCCGCTGCAGTCTATCCCCTTTGATGATGTACCTCCCCACAGATAAGGGGAACCCAGCAAAGTAAATGCTGATTTTACAAGCTCTGCGGCAACGGGCTGTGTATTTACTGCCCACGACCTGAATTCGGCTGCGTCTGATTTACTTATCATGACCGCTTCTTCCGTCAGGTAACATTACACGGTATGATCCGCCCTGCTCCCCTGTCTTTACTACCACAGCGCCTGAAACGAGATCGGAGACAACCTGACCGCCATCAGTTACAATGTCTCCGTAATTCTTCTGAAAAATAACCCTGTCTGAACTTCGCCATCCGGCCATCTCCTTATTCGTCCATCTCATACACGGCATCATCATTGGTCCAGCCGAGATAAGAGTCAGGAGTCTGGATAAAGAACCAGCCGCCTCTCTTCTTCAGGATCTTCACCGGAGTGCCCATAATTGTCTGCGTGATCATCTCTGCTGCGTGAGAAGGTTTGCTTCTCATGTTGCAAACGCTCAGCGTAATAACACCCCACGGTTTTCTGATAACCGCCGTATCCGGGAGAATGACTAAACTGTCCCTGAATGCTTTCCCCGACTTCTCCATGTAAGCGATGAGCTCATTTTTCGCTTCGGGAATATTCGTCTCGCCCTTCACGGTTATCATCCTGTCATCTGACAGTGAAAGTTCAATATCGCAAAGGGTCTCCGACGACTGAGGCACCCATCGTGCCGCAATGGAATCCATGTCAGCCACAATATTACCGGGAATCTCTGTATTCCTGCAACCGGTAAACTGAAGAACAGATACAAAAATGAGAAGATATCCGGCAAATTTCATGAAATGTTGTATTACATCTTACAAATCCAAATTTAAAAAATTTATTTTACCGCAGCAATAGTATTATACTTTTAATTAATCTTTTAATATATGTCTGATTAATTGAAGTATAGACCTGTTGCATGCCTGTACTGCTGCCAGGCATGCAACCCGGAACTTTTCATGTCATTAAATAATTCATATATTAGTTGCTCCATTACTTATCATACAAAACAAAAACAGAAGTGCCCGATGAGAACAACTTTCAGACTTTCAGTCAGATCTTTGCTTGTGCTCTGCCTTGCAATGACATCAGCCTGCGCCATGAAGGGGCAGACAGTGTCAACGGGTGTTGAACAGCTTGAAGCAATTGATTTTGCTCCTCTGCGCGGGAAAAAGGTAGGGCTGATAACAAATCCTACCGGTGTGGACCGCAACCTGAGGTCGACAGTCGATATCCTGTTCAATGCCCCCGGAGTGAAACTGGTATCGCTATTCGGTCCTGAGCACGGTGTCAGGGGTGATTTTACCGCCGGTGAATATGTAATGACTGAAACTGATCCTGTCACCAAACTGCCGGTATACAGCCTGTACGGGAAGACCCGCAAACCGTCAAAAGAGATGTTGCAGGGAATTGATGTCCTGGTGTACGACATCCAGGATATCGGATCGAGATCGTATACCTTCATCAGCACCCTGGGTCTTGTGATGGAGGCTGCTGCAGAGAACGGCATCAAGGTTATCGTGCTTGACAGACCAAATCCCCTGGGTGGTGTACGCATGGAGGGAGCCATTACCAAACCCGGATTCATATCTTTCGTAAGCCAGTTCGAGATACCATACCTGCACGGGCTTACGGTCGGGGAACTCGCCCTGTTCCTGAACGGCGAACATCTCCTCGCAAATGGTGTGCAGTGCGATCTGGAAGTGATTGCAATGAAAGGATGGCACAGGAATATGTATTTTGAAAATACCGGTCTCCAGTGGGTCCCCTCATCACCGCACGTACCCCATGCAGATTCGCCCCTGTTTTATCCTGCAACAGGGATCGTGGGTGAACTCTATACGGCAAGCATAGGTGTGGGCTATACCCTCCCGTTCCAGCTTTTTGCAGCCGAATGGATTGATGCCGACGCCCTGGCCGGAAGCCTTAACGGACTGCATCTGCCCGGTGTCATCTTCAGGCCCGTGCATTTTAAACCGTATTACAGCACCTCTGTGGGAAAAATGGTTCACGGAGTCCAGATCCACTTTACAGATGTAGAAAAGGCACCACTGTCAATCTTACAGTTTTATATTCTGCAGGAAGCACATAAACTGTGGCCTGACAAAAACGTGTTTGAAATGTGCGAGCCCTCAAGACTTTCTATGTTTGATAAAGTCTGCGGAACAGACCTTATCAGGAAGGAATTCACAAAAGAATTCAGGGTCAGCGCCATAGAGGGAATGTGGACAAGGGAAATCCCGGCCTTCAGGAAGAAAGCTGAAAAATATTTCCTTTATAAATAGAATTTCAGAGTGCTTCGCCTTCCACGCTCTTTTCAAGTTCACGTGCATGCTCGAGGAACTCGTTTATCTTCATCTCCCTGTGATAAACCATCCCGTGAGTACCTCTGATTTTGGGGCTCTCGTTTTCATAGAAGAAATCCTTGCCGAGGATAAGCTGTACCTGTTTGAACTGCTCCACCCAGACCTGCTGCGAGAGGTCGCTGAAGGGACCGTCATAGGCAGGACTGGGGAATGAGGCGTTTACCTGGCTGACATAACAGTCTTTGAACGACTGGTTCAGTACTGCCATTGAGTTGAGGGAAACCGGGGTAAAGACATTTGCTTCCGAGGGCATGAATCTGTACCAGACATTGCGGTATCCGATTATCCTCAGGTCTGACAGATCCTGTTCCATGCTCCACTGGCGCAGGGCTTCTGCAATGGCCTGCAGCACCTTGTAATGGGTATCAGGACCTGATCCTTCCGGGTCAAAAGCAAGGCTGATGACAGTTGGCTTAATTCGTCTCAGCGTCTGAAGCACAGGTTCGACATCCCTGTTCCGGTCCGGCTGCTGGGTAAAGATGTCACCGGTATAGAATCCCAGCCTGAGATGTTCAATGTTCTGAACCTTGACGCCGTAATGAGCCCATACCAGCTCCTCTTCGTACTCCCGAAGCATACCTTTCAGCTTCTGGATGTCAGGAGGATTTTTTTCGCCGCTGTAGCTGCCGGTGATCAGGTCAATGTTCTCCTTCAGTCTGGCTACAAGCTCTTCATTGGATTTCAGCCTGTAAATGTCAACCATGGCCCTCACAATCCTGTGACAAATGCCTCTCAGTTTGCCGGCCTCATCCTTGTCGGCGATCTTGTCGAGATAATGACTTACGTCCTTGTCCCACTTGAATTTGTAGCCGCTTTCATAGAAGTCAGGATACCTGAGCATCTGTATCTTACCGGCAGATATTAGCTGAAGCGTCTCCTTCAGCAGTTTCAGGATCATATCGTTTGTCACAGCTGTAAATCCGGATGTAAGCACCGCAAAGTGAAACCGGTTGGTTATCTCCCTCAGCTGGGGAATGATTGCCGGAAAGATCCCGAGCATTATATCGTCGTGATGCGGCCCGGTATGGAAAAAGATCTGATTTACATCTCTTTTCAACCCTGCCTCAATCTTGTCCTTTGTCGATTCTATTACCTGCTGTACGCTCTCCATGCTGAGTCCCGGAATCATCAGACAATACTCATCGTTCTGCAGATCCTCAATTACAAGCTTGTGGGCATATTTGTCAATCTTCTGACATAGATCGAAGACGGCTCTTTCTGTCTTTTCAAAAGTCCATTCTCCCTCCCTGTAATAACGCTCGATACTGTCATGCAGCTGAACCGAGGCTCCTTCAGTGATGTAGAAGCGTGCGTTTTTCTGGCTCTGAAGTACAGTAGCAGGATAAAGATTATCAGGTGCCATCTCGATGGCGTTCTTCACCACCTGTGCTTTGGCCTCACCGGCGGCAAAAATTATCGAAACACCCTGCGGGTTGTAAACAATTGTACCCAGTCCTATTGTAATTACCAGGCGTTTCCTGGAGACCTCTATTCCGCCGAGATCTCCTGCAGAAGCTGCCTGTGTCTCGAAGTTCGTGGCTGTCAGCCTGGTAGTAGAATGGTGATCACTTCCCCGTGTATTGAATGCTATATGGCCGTCAGGGCCTATTCCGCCCAGGAAGAATCCTATCCCGCCAAGCTCGCGGATCCTTTTTTCATACCCGGTACACCAGTTGTCAATCCTGAAAAGCGATGCCTGCTGAAGCTCTTCTGCCGGTGTCAGCGCCTCCCTGTTCCGCAGTGTCAGATCAATTATATTATCCGGAAACACTTCGGTAAAATGCTTTCCTTCAGCAAGTTCTATTTCATCAGAATTGATAAGAAGGGCCCTTGCAGGGTCAAGTCCGAATCCTTTTATATAATAGTTTGTAACATAGTCGAAGAAGCTGTTATGCTGTTTCGGGCTGATCGGATAGAACTCGTCTATCTGCACAAAATGAAGCCCTTTCAGAGACGGCTTTACTTTAAGGAAGAGCCCGTTGTCTTCCCTGATACGCTTTGCCTGAGGCTTTTCCCAGTTGTTGAGAAGATACTGTGTCCATTTGATGAAATACTCAGGTGTCTTGCCTGTTGGCAGGCTGATTACTCCCTCAGGATTCTCCGCAACCCATTCGAGAAACCTGAGTGATGTAAGCAGTCCGAGGTTCGGAAAATTCTTAACCACAATATACGGCATGGCGGAGGTGGCACTTTTCCTTCCGGAGCGCCCGAAGAAAGCCTGCTCAACCCTTGTAAAAACTGCATTATTCATATAATTGTTTTTTTTCATTTCACTTAATGAGTGCTTCATACATTACCTCCACCGGATGCAATGCCTTTTTACCGGTACCGTCGGCAATCTGATGCCTGCACGATGTGCCCGGTGCCACTAATACTGTTGCTGCTGCCGCTTCCCTGACAGCCGGGAAGAGCACCATCTCTCCTATCTTCATGCTCAGGTCATAGTGTTCCTTCTCGTATCCGAATGCTCCTGCCATGCCGCAACATCCGCTCGGTATTTCCTCAACACTGTAGCCGGAGGGTAGAGACAGCATCCTGATCGTGGGTGTTGTGGAAGCGATGGCTTTCTGCTGGCAGTGACCGTGGAGAAGGATCTTCAGCGGTTTGCCGGTGAACATATCCGATGTTATATTGCCCTTGTCAACTTCGCGGCAGATAAATTCCTCGAACAGAAGTGCATTCTTCCCGAGGGAGGTGGCTGCCTCTGCCAGGCTGCTGCCGACGAGTTCAGGATACTCGTCGCGGAAAGTCAGCACCGCAGATGGTTCAATGCCTACCAGGGGAATGTCTTCAGTGACAATGTCCTTCAGCATAATAACGTTCCGAACGGCAATCTTCGCGAGCAGACCTCAGCAATCCCTTCGAAAGGAATGTCCGGCCGCTCTCTGCATGTTTCGGGATAACAACTTCATACCCGAGCTTCTCAAGAAGCATTATCGCCTTGATGCCTGTATCGCTCTCATTGAATTCTGTAAACTCATCGGCAAAGAGGCATACCTTTCCCTTTATGTTTTGAGCTACAATAGTCTTTAGCCTTTCTTCTGCTGGCCAGGCTTCTCAGGGTGGCGGAAGAAAGTGCCGGCACACTGCGACTGACTGAAAATCCGACCAGCCGCTTAAAGAGTGAGGTTCCCGTGAAGAAGTTGGTGACAGGTCTGACAATCATGCCAAATCTGCTGAGACGCGGCAGGTAGGCTATCAGCAACGTCCGGAACGGCACATGATGCGAGTCATAGTAGTGTTGTAGGAACTCAGCCTTGAACTTTGTGACATCAACATTCGAGGGGCATTCAGATTTGCAGGCCTTGCACGAGATACAGAGGTCCATCACACGGTAGATCTCCTCATGGTCAAACCTGTTTTTCTTCACTGACCGTGTAAGGAATTCCCTGAGGATGTTCGCCCTTGCGCGGGTAGATTTATCCTCATCGCCCGTAGCCATGAACGTTGGACACATTGTGCCTCCCATCAGGGAGCTCTTGCGGCAGTCTCCTGACCCGCTGCATTTTTCAACAGCATAGAGCAAGCCCTCCTCTTCCGGGAAGTGAAAGGCGGAACCGGGTATCCTCGTCCTTTTTCCGGCCGGATATCTCAGGTTCTCCACTATCGAAGGAGTGTCCGTGATCTTGCCGGGATTGAATATGTTATCCGGATCCCAGGTATGTTTAAGTTCCTTCAGCAGTTTATAATTGTGCTCTCCCAGCATCAGTGGTATGAACTCACCGCGCAGTCTCCCGTCACCGTGTTCTCCGCTGAGTGATCCGCGGTATTTTTTCACCAGCTGGGCCACCTCACGGGCAAGAGTATGAAAGAGCTTTATGTCATCAGGGTCTTTAAGGTCGAGCAGCGGACTGAGATGAAGCTCCCCGGTGGCGATATGTGCATAATAGGCACAGCTGAGACCGTGCCTGCCGAGCAGCTTTTCAATTTCGGCAATGTACTCAGGGAAATGTTCCGGCAGCACGGCTGTGTCTTCGATCACCTGTACGCTTTTCTTACGCCCGGCAATATTCAGCAGCACTCCCAGTCCTGCCTTACGGAGTTCCCACACCCGGGAGATTTCGTCGGCAGCTGTAAACAGCGGGAAATGGTATCCGTAGCCCGCTGCCATCATGTCTGACTCCATGGCAGCGGCGGCAGCATTTATCTCATCAACTGTATCCCTTAGAATTTCAATTATGAGTATGATTTTTGGCTCGCCATTGACAAAAAAACGGTTTTTGTTTTGCGAGATATTGTCTTTGGTGCAGTTAAGTATATAATCATCAATGAGCTCTATTGCCGCAGGATTATGCTTCAGGGCGATAATATTCGCCTTTGCCGCATCCTGCAGGCTTGAAAAATGGGCACACAGAAGCCCTGTCTTTTTCTGCGGAAGGTCAACCAGGTTGAGCTTCATCGAGGTTGTGAAAGCAAGGGTTCCTTCGGACCCGGCCAGCAGCCTGCAGACATTTATCTTTTCGCCGTTGCCGGTAAACGGATCTGTCTCGAGCAGCACGTCAACGGCATATCCGTTATTGCGTCTTTTAAGACCCGGATCAGGAAACTCCTTCCTTATAATTTCTGCATTGAGTGGGTCTGAAAGAATATCGCGAAGTTGGCAATATATCTTAGTTTCGAGCAATTCAGGGTCTCCCCCGCATTTATTGCGGAATTCATCAGTTGTAATCTCTCTGAATGTAACTTCGGAGCCGTCTGACAGGATGGCCTCGACCTCCAGGATATGGTCCCTTACGCTGCCGTGTGTCAGGGAGTGGGCTCCGCAGGAGTTATTGCCGAGCATTCCCCCCATGCAGCACCGGTTGGCTGTAGATGTCTCAGGACCGAACTGCAGTCGGTACGGCAGGAGGTATTTATTCAGCTCACCAAGTATTACTCCGGGCTCAACCTTTACCCAACGTTCCTTACTGCTGAATCCGAGAATGCGGGTCATATACTTTGAAACGTCAATCACAATTCCCGGACCCACCACCTGCCCAGCAAGGGAGGTGCCGGCGCCTCTCGGAATGACTGAGCTGCCTTCGCTTTTCGCAAATGCAATGATCTTCTTTATATCTTCTTTGCTCCGGGGCCGCGTCACTGCAACCGGGATCTCCCTGTACGCCGAGGCATCAGTGGAATAGAGGATCCTCTGGGTATCATCAGAGTAAAGATCCCCTTCCATCACATCGCGGAGGGAGTCAAATTTGAATTCCTGTCTCATCGACTGTATCATTTACAGTACTATTTGTTACTCTTTTTCCCGAATTCAGGGTTAATTCTGAGCAATGATACCGCAATCAACGGCACAATGCTGCAAATCATCACCCACAGGAAGAAGTGGTTATAACCGAGTTGCTCCTGCAGCCAGCCGGCAAACAATCCCGGCAGCATCATCCCGAGTGCCATAAAGCCCGTGCAGATGGCATAATGCGCCGTTTTGTATTTTCCGTCAGAGAAATATATAAGGTAGAGCATATATGCAGTAAAACCGAAACCGTAACCAAACTGTTCAACGAAAACACATATGTTGATAATAACAAGGTTATCTGTCTGTGTAAAACTCAGGTAAAGGAACGTTGCTGCCGTCAGCAGCATGCTCAGGGTCATGGGCCACAGCCATTTTCTCAGTCCGCCGGCGGCGGCCACCACGCCACCTATGATACCTCCCAGCGTAAGTCCGATTATACCAATCGTACCATAAACCAGCCCTACCTCTCCGGTTGTCAGTCCAAGGCCGCCCTTGTCAATGGGGTCGAGCAGGAACGGGTTTATCAGCTTCAGCAACTGGGCTTCCGCGAATCGGTAGGTCAGCATGAAGAAGAGAGCTACACCGACCTGTGGTTTCCTGAAGAAAGTCGCAAACGTCTGCCCGAACTCCCGCAGCACATCGGAGGGTTTAAGATCTTCACGGGGTGCGTCGGAATCCGGCCTGGGCAGGATAAATCTGTGCCAGAAACTAAAAACGAAAAACAATCCGGCAAGGACAAAGAAAGTTACCGCCCACGCCATCGGGATGTTCCCCGACAGTCCCTCATAACTGACTGACGTGTTAGTGGTTAGCTTGGCGTCAGCCTGAAATACCATGTAGGCCGGTTTGTCCCAGTTCGATTCGTTGAATACAAGATGTCCTCCCTGGATGAGGGCAATGCTCTTGTCTCCCTTTTTTAATACAGTATTCAATACAATATTTTTCCCGGGTTCAGGCGTTCCGGAAAGCCTGACAGGGACTACCGCCACGCTTCCGGTCACAGCAGCAACACTGCCTCTCTCCTCGCCGAAGTTTCCCCTTATCCATCCACCCAGTGGTTCAGAAACAGCTGTGGCCCACCACCCTTTGCTTTTGACTTTTATTTCCTCCTGTTGGACAAAACCGTAAGCCAGGTTGGAGGCCCTGATTGAATCCAGTAGTATGCTCAGGCTGTCCCTGTCAACTGTTTGCGTGCTTATCTTGAGAGAATCATGTTCCAGAAAAAAGTATGTCTCGCCCCTGCTCTCCGGCGCTGCCGCCACCTGAGGCATCGCGAGAACTGTTTTGGTATACCCTGGTGATGCCTCGATGAAGAGCTCGACAGGCTCCCTGCCCGAAGAGCTTTCAAGAAAGCCTGCAAGGATTACAAGAAGTCCCTGCCCGGTGATTGTGGCAACGCGGTAAAAGGTGCTCCGGATTCCCACATACTTTGCCTGCTGGTTGGTGTTCAGCCCGAGCATGTAAAAACCGTCAGCAGCTATGTCGTGAGTGGCTGAACCGAAAGCCAGCAGCCAGAAGAAAGCCAGGGTGATCTTGAAAAAGAGGGATGCCGGAATTGTAAGGGCGATGCTCGCAAAACCCAGCGCCAGGACAAGCTGCGTAATTACAATCCACCATCTTTTGGTCTTGAGCATATCGACCAGCGGGCTCCAGATCGGTTTAATAACCCAGGGCAGATATAGCAGACTCGTGTACAGGGCTATGTCGGCATTGGAGATGCCCATGCGCTTGTACATGATCACCGATACTATATTAACCGCTACATATGGTAAACCTTCAGCCAGATATAATGATGGTATCCATGACCAGGGGGAACGGGTTTTGTTTTGTGCTGCCATGCTTAAAGCTTATTAAACTTATATCCCTTGTTCGTGTAAAAATCAATAATCTCCTGCAGCCTCAAATAAAGCTTGTCACTCCGTGCCGCGTCTGTCCCCGGATGAATGAGTATCATGGCTCCGTTAAGCCCGCCCGGTGCGCTCTCCTCAAATTCGGCCAGCTTCTTCACCAGAAAATCGGATGAACGGTAGTTAGCCATGTCGGGAGTTGTATAATCAGCATTGGTGCCTGTACCCGGGGTGAAATTGACGAGGGTCAGGCCCATCTCTCCGCTCCACCTGCTGATGGCACTGTTGTACCACTCATACGGCGCAAGAAAATACTCTGGCTTCTGCTTCTTCAGCCCCGCCTTCTGCAGGGCTGCGAAGTTGTTCCTGAGGTCGGCATTGAACTGCTCCTTGCTGACCAGAAGCGTATCCCTGTTTTCCCAGGGTATATAAAGCAGGTGTGCATCGGAATGTGGCCCGAGATAATGGCCTTCCGATATTATCCTCCCGGTTACCGGCGCCCACTTTTTGTTTCGGAGAAAATTCCCTGTAAGGAAGAATGATCCTTTTATGTCATTGTCTTCCAATACATTAAGAATATGCTCAAATCCTTCCCCGAATTCGTCAGCAGAAAAGATAAGGTAGATGCTTTTTTCATCCGGTCCTTTTCTGATCACGGCACCCTGGGTATCATACACATCATCCTTTGTTTCTGCCCGTGCTTTCCTTCCCTCCTTCTCCAGGGTGGAAAGGTAGTAGCTCAGGCTTGCGGTACCGTCGAGGGTGGGCTCATTGGTGCTGTAGTCACCGATATCGTCATGATATACCACTCTGCCTCCCTGGAAGGCCGCGTACGTATCCGGTCTGAGCAGGGTCAGCCCTTTCAGGTTTTCATGTATTGTCTTGTTGATGGGACCGTCAATCAGTCCGCCGGTTGTTGTCACGCCCAGAAAACGGGTGACAGCCGAGTGCGGATAAAGGGGATAGTCGCCCCCTGCAGGCAACCCGCAAATCATGGAGGTGCCCCACGGGTTACAGCCGAAGAGCCAGTCTCTCATTGCGGCTTCCATGTGGTCATACCTGGTGTCTCCTGTAGCCTCACGGTAGAGCCTGCATTGGGTCAGTGCTGCAGCTACATAGTTATTCGAGCACCAGACAAAAGGTATTTTCACCTGGAAAACATCATTCTGATCACGCCGGTAGATCAGCTCCAGTCCCCTGCGCATAAATTCAGTGTATTTCCCCGAATAATCAGTTTCAGACAACCCCATACCGGCATGACCCAGGTTAACGAATGGATAGAACTGGTAATGGCGTGCAGTATCTTTCTCAATCCACGGAGTGTAAGGCTCCAGTGTACCCCAGTAATCAGCCTGAACAAGATAATCGCTCTCTCCTGTAAGATTGTACAGTTCCCAGGCTGCAAGCTCCATGTCGTCTACATAGTTGTCCTCCTCGTAGAAATAAGGCGAAACATTGCACGCGGTCTGGGTAGCTCCCGGGTCGGTCTGGGCAAACTCAATGCATCGACGGATTTTGCAGCCAGTTTCTGCGCCAGTGCAGGATCACTCTTCCCGAACACCTTCGCTCCCATGGCAAAGACCGAGGCAAATTTACCTGCCGTGGAGGCTACTCCCTCAGTCCTGTTTTTGAATTCCGCCAGCCCCTGGGGCTTGCCGGTCACGAAATAAACCGGCCTGTAGGGACCGAGGCCGTATCCGGCCTTGTCATGGTTCGGCAGGCGGAAGCCCTGGTGGTCACGGTCGTCGGCAACCTGGTTGTACATCACCCCGCTGTCAGGGTTCATCTTAAGCAGCCATTCCAATCCCCATCTTACCTCGTCAAGTATGTCAGGGATACCGTTACGGCCCCTGGAGCCGGCAGCATCATGGGTGTCTCCGAAAATCTCAGGAGATTTTTCGTATGCAAACATCATCTGGTAGACCGAGTTCGACGTGGTGGCCGTGTACCTCAGATGATCGCTTGCGTCATGGTAGCCGCCCCTGACGTCAATTACAGTGCCTGAGAGGGTGGGGTGATCAACGATCATACCGTCATGTGAGTGACACGAGTCGGCCAGAAAAGGATTATATCCGCACCGCTGCTGCCTGATGTAGTTAAGTATGAAATCAGCGGTTCCGTCATAGACCCCGGCTCCGACCCGGAATGTTTCAGACCGCGTGCGGCCATATAAAATATAGTATCCTCCCGGTGCTGTCAGCTGAGAGAAGTCGAGCCTGGCTGCGGCTGCCATGCCCCATACGGAACCGTCATACAATGTTGCGTTGCCTTTGAATACCGCCCTGTCTGTCAGTGCATCACATACCGTGAATGAGGCGCCCGCCCCCGGTTCCTGAGAGATATATACTGCAACCTTGACCGATGCCGGAAGATAGCCAAGCTGGTTGATCCTGATCCATGACTGCCCGTAAACTCCAGTCAGGGAGATCCACAAAACCAGTATGAGAAGCACTCTTTTCTTCATTTCAGTATTTTATTTCCAGAGTGGCATTTTTGAAATAGTGCATAAGTATCTCCCTGTAGGTGTAACCCTTCGCTCCCATTACGGCTGCACCTATCTGGCAAAGACCCACACCGTGACCCCATCCGGCTCCGTGCAGGACGAATGATACAGACTCTCCGTGACTCATTTTTTCCACATAAAATGCAGAGCTGTAGAGATGTGTTGCCGAAAGTGCTTTTCTTATCTCGAGCTCTTTTCCGATTATCAGGGTCTTTTTGCTGCCCGTGATCTTCAGCCTGACTATTCTTCCTGATGTCCCCCTGGAAAGGGGTACAAGGTCAGTTATGATTCCGAAATCAATGCCGGTACGTTGCCTGACCAGGAGACTCAGTTCATGCTGTGTATACTCAACCTTCCAGCGGAAGAAGTCGTTTGTCTCCTGGTCATAACTGTTCAGGACCTGGGTAAGTGTCTTTTTGTCATTCGTATTACAGAAAGAATCCGGATTACCGGCTATCCAGTTCACTGCATTGACTTCATGTGTCAGGTCTGGCGGTAACACTGATGGAGTTGGAGTATCGGCCAGTCTCTGCAGATACGGATGATTCACCGGCTCCCATACATTTTCAAAGATTTCAGTCACTCCCCCGCAGCATTTTGAATAGCGTGCGTCACAGATAGCGTCGGAGTACATCAGCACTTCACCGATTGTATCATTTATTGCCTTCTCAACTGCCGGGGTTGAGGCACGGGTGATTCCCTGGTAACGCTGGCAGTGATCATCAGCACACACATCGAAATTATGATGATCCTCACGGTCATACCATCGGGTAATTTCCCTGTCTGTCACGAAGCTCGTCCTGTATTCTGTTCTGATCTCCCCCAGCCGTTCACTCTTCTCTGTCTGAGCCAGCAGCCAGCTCCTTGAGATAACTGCATGAGCTTTAAGGAGTTCAGGCGATGAGGTAGCGCTCATCTCCGATGATATAACACTTATCAGGTAGTCTTCAATTGAGAGAATATTGACTGCTGTCAGCCTGCCCTCTTCGGTAATGAATTTCAGTTTGCCCTTAAACGACTGATCCTCATTGCGCTGCCAGTGAAAATTCACCCCGATTGTAACTGCATGAAGTGTAAAATACGATCCGTCCGGCGTTTCCGGCGTAAGTACGATCTCTGTCCCGGCATCCACTTCCCGGTCATGACTGCGCAGCAAGATCGTGCCATTACTGTACAATGCGGTCCAGAGGCCTTCGAGGCGCAATGATCCTCCTGCATCTTTAAAGGTTCCGGAAAGGGTGAATGTAAGTCCACTTCCCGACACAACTCCAACCCGGATTTCCGGGATTTTCCCTGGTTTGGTCATGGCAGATTTTTTATAAGGGGCGAAAGCTCCTCGTCACTGAAACACACCTGTCCGAAGATATCAGATATCTCCTCTGCGGTGATCTTAATAAAGTCCTCTTCTCTCGGGGTTATGACAACGCCGCCCATATCCACCGAGGCGGGACTGAGTATTATTTTTTTATCATCCACGGCAAAAAACTGCGACGGTCTGTGAAGCTTACGGGGAATTATATGTACAGTAAATGTCCCTGAGGAAAATGATGTCAGAATATTGAGCATCGGCTCCGGTCTGTCAGCCTGAATCAGTCTGAAACGCGAATAAAACTCCTCAAAGCTGAGGGCAAGGTCATCAGGATTGGTGCCTTCAAAGGTTATCATCCCCCTCATATAGTTTTTCCACTGCCAGAGTGAGATATCGCCTTTCCGGGATATCAGGGAGCAGTTGAGTTTCCCTGCAAAGTCCTTTTCTACCGGCAGAAATCCCTTATTCCCCGCCTGGAAATGAAGATGATCAGGTGCTGAGGCGCCGCATTGAGGCCCATTATAGAAGATTACATAATCCGGTAATTCCCTCGCCAGGGAAAGCATTATCCTGAAGCTGTTAAGTATCCTCTGATCTGTGTGCTGATCAGCCACTATTGTAAGATGTCTGTCGAAGATCGGGAAGGGGTTGACAAGCATGGTCCAGCCTTTCCCGAAGGGAAGCCCCTGCTGCTGCAGAGGCCTGTTTTTCGCGCACAGGAAACAGGGGCGGGCTTCTATGGACCTGGAGTCTACTTTCGCTGCGGATGATGTTATACGGCCGGGATTGAACTGAACTGTGAGGTCATAGGTCCCGAAACCGATAATCCGGGTCCTCACGTTTTCAAGCTGTTCATAGTTTACCCGGGCCAGATCCCATTCGCTTACCTGGCTGATGAAAAGTTGGTTTACTCTCTCGGAATAGCTCATTCTCCGGTCCTGGTTTACTGTTTTTCCGAACTGAGCATCTTTTTACGTGCCAGAAGCTCGACTGTCCTGATCTTGTCCTTATATAAATTGTATGTATTGCTTTTATTCACATCAAGGGCTGCATCGGAGTTCTCATCCCACCTGCGGCACAGGTAAAGCGGCTCATAGATGCGTCCGATCCTGTAGTGCCTGCTGATCGCAAGTCCCACGGCATAATCCTCACCGTAACTGACATTCGGAATTTTTATGCTTCTCAGCAGAGGAGTGTAGAACGCTCTCGGAGCGCCCAGTCCGTTTATGCGGAGTGCATTGTTACGTCCATTGTCAGGCGTCCACTCCCTGTGATCAATCAACCCCGGGGGTATATCCTGAAGATCGAAATTCACCATTTTATAAGTTCCTACAACCATTGCGCACTTCTGGCTGTGGAATGCCTCCGCCACCCTGGTGATTACAGTGTCATCGATATAGAGGTCATCACTGTCAAGCTGAATTGCATATTTTCCGCACTTTTCGCTGAAGATGGCTTCATTCCAGCAACCGCCAATGCCAAGATCCTTCCTGTCAGGAATTATGTGTACAATCCTGGCCTCTTTTTCTGCGAATGACCTTATGACTTCTGTTGTGCCGTCTGTCGAGTAATTGTCAACTATTATAAGGTTAAAACTGTAATTTGTCTTCTGGCTCAGCACCGATCTTATTGCATCACCCACGGTCTTTACCCTGTTCTTTACGGGAATGACCACCGATACTTCTGTATCAAATTTATCGGCATCCGGGGCGATCTCCCTGAATACCGGCTTAAGCCATGCATTTATATCCTTCAGATGTTGCGTGCAGGCATCTTCCATCTCTATCTGAACAGCCCTGTTCCGCGGGTCAACATAGTCAAACTGCTTCTCTCCTGTCTTCCGTGTATCACTCTCTACCTCAGAATAAAGCAGTTCCTGGATATGGACCAGGCTGGAGTGCTGAGATATCCTGAGCCTCAGGTCATAAAAGCCGGCATACTGGTAACTGTTTACCATTCTGCATGCATGCATTCCTGAAAGCTGAGGCACGGTAAAGGATCACCGAACCGAAGTTAAAGTCATCACGAAGGCTTCCCTCCTGGTAATCTGTGACAGGGTGAGGCGACAGCCGGCCGTCGCGGTTTTCATAATAGTCTGAATAGACGAAGCCTGCATCCGTATCATCGCATACCTGAATCATGCGGTCAAGGCCAAATTTTCCGAGATCCAGAGGGGAGGTCTTGCCGTAAATCAGAATGTATTCAGTGTCAGCGGCCTCTGCCATTTTTTTGACCGCCTCCGTCGAGGCAAACCCTTTCGCCTTTATCAGCCCGGTCACACTCCCGGCAGCGGCCATGGCATGATCTTCGGGGACGACGGCAAAAATACCGCCGACGATTCCGGATCCTTTCAGAGAGGCGACTGTGATGTTAAGTGATTCATTGTCTGATAAGGGGACAAAGCATGTTATCTTTCTGTTCATAACCTCTGTTTACTTACTTATAAGGAATTCAAGCGTCTCTTTCATCAGCCTGTTCCTGTCGGTTTCGGTTTTAATTGTCTCAAATGGGAAACCCAGCACCAAAGTTCTGTTTTTTCCGCGGTGTATTACGCCTGCTGAGGTATTATTCTCGGTGTACCTGAAAGCAGTGACCGATGATTTGTCAGCAGGAATAATGGCATCAGGTGCTTCTGCACCGTAAACTTCACCTGTTTGCCCGGTATTGAATGCCACCTGGCCGCTGAACAGGGGAGCTACAATATCAGTGGGGCTGAGCAGGCCTGTCCTTACGGCATGCCCGGTCATCGGTCTGAAATGCAGGTAATCGGCTGCAAAAGCCATAACAGATGTATCTGCTGAGATGCGAAGATCTGTTCCCACATATGATCCTGACATGAAGATTGATATGCCGGCTTCTGTAATCGCTTTGATTTTACGTGTGAATTCCGGCGTATATATCTGAAAATCAAGTTTGGTACTGTCAAAAACAGCAGCCGTCGTCTTTTCTTCGCCGAAAATCAGATCTGCGACCTTATACGGTGAGATGTCAAATTCGGGGCGGCTGAACACCTCGTCACTGACGGAACAGAAAGAGTAACCCGCGGCCATGATGGCTTCACCGTGAACAGTGGCAAAGTCGAAAGTGTTGCCCGGAATTATTTTCCCTTCCATATCAGACCAGGAGGCTCCCCAGCCGGGATTGTCATCATCGATCCACGGCAGGCTGCGCTCAAAGTCATACTGATCGCCGGTGGCAACAATGTCATAACGGTCTGCCACACCACGGTCTCTCCACCATGCCACTCCTGCCATTCCATCCCTGTCAAACCATTCAGGACCAGAGATGCGGTCAAAACCGTTGACAACCAATACACTGGCTTCCGATCCCCTCTTCAGTCCAACTGCAAGAGTCTCTGACCCGAAGCTCTCACCTCCGTCATTGAAGGCAGTGACCCTGAAGCTGTAAACAGTGTCATAATTTGGCAGTTCGACAACTGCCGGGGATTCAGTCACGTCAAATCCGTTGTCGAACCCGTTGTCACCGGTGCTGGTGTAAATCCTGTAGCCTGCAGGCTGTGCCGATGGCTCGAGAGGATCCTGCACCGGAGCCCAGCTTATCTTCACCCTTCTTCCTTCAAGCGGAATTACAGCAAGGTCTGTTACCGGCAGCGGCTGTACTGCATATTCCCTTCCCTGGTTGAATGACAGGTACCTGAGTATTCCTTTATAAACAGCGCGGCTAACATGGAATCTGAAACGGGGGTCCAGTCCGTAGCGCTGGTCTCCCTGGTTCTGATGCGAGAGAAGTTCCAGCAACATTGCCGGAACGGCGGGGGTTCTGGCTTCCGAGTAGGATCTGTCCCACAGCCCGCGGCGGGTCCACTGAGGATTGAACAGCACTTTTACATCCCCGACTATCTGGGTCTGAATCATGTCAGTAAGGTCACGGCTGGCCATCCGGCTGGTGCCGTCAGGAAACTTTCCTCCTCCCGCGGCGGTGGAATAGATGCCAAGGGTACCGATTATGGAGTCATCAGGCGTGACCCCGGCATCAGTGTGAAAAGCAAGAGCCAGATCAACCGGAATGCCAAGACCTGACGCCTCCCTTTTGTCTGCCGTGGAGCCGGCCGGGCCTGCAAGGTAGTTGACCCAGGCACCGCGTGACATATAATCGTCGTTATAGTCGTTCCTGTCTTTGTTAAGTGTATAAACAAGGGTATCCGGCATTCCTGCATACTGCAGGTAATACCGTGCGCCCTCAACGTATCTGGGTTTTCCGCTGAGCTTCCAGGTATGGCTGACAGTATCATTATGAGCCTGAAGTGTTTCTGCCGGCGAGGTTGCATTGAGAGACCACTGGTTGGAAATCAGTTCACCGGAGGGGCGGCGCGCCACATTCCCCATGCCTCCCCCGAACCTGACAGCGTCAAGGGCAGTGTACCCGTTATCACCGGCAGTGACAGTAACCGCTCCGGCGGTTGCACTTTTACCCGCATTGAAGTGAAAAGTGCCGAGATATACCCAGGTGCCACCGCCAATTGTCTGATTGACAACAAATGAGGTACTGCCTCCGCTGTGGCTGACAGTATACTTTACATTCCTGCTGTTATCCGGAGATTGCGGATAGGAAACATATACTGCATAATTTCCTTTTTCGGGAATGTCTGCAATGTAATCCGCAGAACCTTCCCTGAATCTCAGCGAGGTCCCTTTCCTGAAAGGATTATCGCCTGTAAAAAGCGTGTCCGTCAGAAGAAATCCCTCACCCGCCGGTTCCTGCTGTCCGGAAATGTGTATGACAAATTCCGACACACCCGATGAGCGGTCGTTGTCAACAATAACTTCATTGATCTGGGTGTCTCTTTCCCTGGGAAGAAAGACAGTTGCTCCTGCGTTTTCAAGCATCCTTGTGAGGTAGGGCAGAACATAACCCATCACCGAAATGTCTTCAACAGTCCCGAACAGTTTTGCCCTCTGCCACTCCCAGCGGTCAAGCGGCTGGTCAAAATAATAACCGTGACTGTGCCAGATCGCCAGGTTGGTTTCAGCCAGTCCGGCAGCCGGAATAATACCGTTGACCTTCGTGATAAGCACGGGTCTGTCAGGGGATTTGCGCACCAGCCTGGCGGTGTCGGCGGGAAGCGTCTTCCTGTAGTAGTTCGGGATGAGGTCACGGATTAAAAATCCGTTCGTACGTATGTTTATGCTGTAATTCCGGAATTTCCTTCCCAGGGCCTCCCTGATTGAATTCTCGAAGAGTGCTGCATTTTCTTCCCTGACGGGATTATAAGAAAATGCAACAGGGAACCACAGGTCTATACTCCCGGTGGCTTCGCCGATGCTCAGGGAGTCAGGCCTGATCCTGTCGGGATATTGCCATTCGGAAACCGGATTGGTCCATGAATCCAGTTTTGACAAAGCCATCTTTTCGAGCCTTGCAGCTCTCTGTCCGTTAAGACCGGCGGGACTGATCAACATTAAAATGATCACCGCGCATACTAACCTGCCTGATCGGGCTCCCATCCTTATATATGTTTTGCTGAAAAGTAAGAAATATACACCAAAATTAGAAAGTTTTTTAAAACATGTCATACATCTGACAAAAACTGCCTTTGTACGGAATTATTATTTATTTTTGTTATTGGTAAAGATTTCCAAATTGGTTCCTTTTTAAAATAACAGCTGTTATAATACTAATATCTAACCTATTGCAAGTTTTATAAACGCTCATGATACTAATAGCCGACAGCGGATCCACAAAGACTGAATGGAGGGAACTGACTGATGGAACAGCCGGGAAGTCATACATATCAACAGGACTGAACCCCTTCTTTCTGAAGAGTGACGACATCGTCACACTTCTCGGTAAAGAAATGTCAGAAGTTGAAGGAATGCCGGTCAGTCAGATATTTTTTTACGGCACGGGGTGCAGCAATCCTGCCAAAATTGAAATAATCAGCATTGCCCTGGAGAGGTTTTTCGGTGCCGCAGAACTGTTTGTCGGCAGTGACCTGCTCGGCGCTGCCAGGTCTCTGTGTCAGAATGAGGCGGGTATAGCATGCATAATAGGCACTGGCTCTAATTCATGCTACTATGACGGCAAAAAAATTGTTTCAAATGTCTCACCTCTCGGATACATACTGGGTGATGAAGGAGGCGGTGCAGTAATAGGCAGAAAACTGGTCGCCGGCGTTCTCAAGAAACAGCTTCCGGGAATTGTAATAGAGAATTTTTTCAGGGCATATCCGATGTCAACGTCAGAAATTCTTGACAGTGTGTATAACATGCCCTTCCCGAACAGGTTCCTGGGCCAGTTTGCCAGGTTCATCGCAGAAAATATCCACGTTCCTGAATTACAGGCAATAATCACATCAAGTTTTGACGAGTTCCTTATCAGAAATGTGCTTCAGTATCCCGAGGCAAGGAAATTTCCGGTACATTTCACAGGGAGTATCGCCTGGCATTTCAGGCCTTTCCTCGAAGAACTTCTGATAAAATACAGGCTTCAGCCGGGAGTATTTTCGCTTACCCCCATGGAAAACCTTGTCCGATACCACCTTCACAATCACCAGAAAACAATATGAGCAAACCTTCCTCATCAAAGCCGGCAATAAGTATCACCGAGTCGCCTTCCAACTTTGAAAACCTTGATATTATGTCTGTGCATGAATTGCTTACAAACATAAATCATGAAGATGCCAAGGTGCACCTGGCAGTCAGGGCTGCTATTCCGCAGATTGAAAAGCTGGTTGACCAGATACTTGGAAGGATGCTGAAGGGCGGACGTCTGTTTTACCTTGGGGCCGGAACCAGCGGAAGGCTTGGGGTACTTGACGCTTCGGAGATACCTCCTACTTTCGGGGTCCGTGACAAGGTCATAGGGCTCATTGCAGGCGGCGAGGTAGCCCTGCGCAGGGCCGTGGAATCGGCTGAAGATGATCCCAATAAAGCCTGGAAGGAGCTGGAGATTTTCAACATCAACACCAAGGATACTGTCATAGGGATAGCCGCTTCCGGAACCACTCCGTACGTGATCGGGGGAATACAGACAGCACGTGAGAAAGGCATTCTGACCGGGTGCATAACCTGCAATCCGGGAAGCGCTATTGTCAAAGTGACCGAATTTCCGATTGAGGTGGTGGTCGGTCCTGAATTTGTCACCGGCAGCACAAGGCTGAAGGCCGGTACCGCCCAGAAGATGATCCTCAACATGATTACAACCACCCTGATGATCAAGCTCGGAAGGGTCAAGGGTAACAAAATGGTCAACATGCAGCTCTCGAACAAGAAACTTATCGAACGCGGCACAAGAATGATAGTCGAGGAACTGAAAATTCAGAGTGACGCTGCACGGATACTGCTGCTGCAATACGGATCTGTCAAGAAAGCCCTTGAAGTTTACAGGGAAAACTATAAGTGATTATGGAAGATATCTTCAGTAAAATCGGTACCGGACTCACCCTGAGCCAGAAGATCGAAAGGAAAATCGAAGAAGCGATAAGGCAGAAAAAGCTTCTTCCCGGAGCCAAGCTGCCGACAGAAAAGGAACTGTGCGCCCAGTTTGCAGTCAGCCGCACCGCACTGAGAGAAGCCCTGCGGCGTCTGAGTGCCCGGGGTCTCATCGACATAAAAAAAGGCAGCGGGATGTATATTACCGAGCTGAAGATCGAAGACGCCATCAACTCGCTGCATCTCTTTTACGACCTCAGGTTCAATTCCGATCTCATCCTGCAGATCATTGAGGTGAGAAGGCTCTTTGAGCCGGAAATTGCGAGGCTTGCGGCACGCAACAGGACCGAAGAAGACATAAAGATCCTGCAAAAGAACCAGACGGAACTGGAGAAGTGCAACCCTGACAACACACAGCTCGAGGTTGACCTCATAAACAGGTTTCATATGAACCTTTCCAAATCAACCGGCAACCCCATCGTAATCATAAGCCTCGAGCCCGTGTACTCACTGCTGCCGAGGATGCGAAACCTCATCTACGGGAACATTGAGGGAGAAAAGGAGTACACCCTCAAATACCAGAAGGAGCTCATCAGGGCGCTGAAGGAAAAGGACAGCCAGAAGGCATACGAGATATCTGTTGCCCTTCTCGAACGCAACAAGGAGATATACAATAAGTATTTCAAAACAAACTGACCGTCAGGCGGTCATTAATTCTGCAATGCTGAAAATATATCCTGCAGCTGCATTAATTTTATTCAGCGGTCTCTGTCTTCAGGCACAGGAAAATGACACATTGCGGGTCGGCATCCACCAGGCCGAAAGCGAGCATTACTCGCAGATAATTGACAAATCGCTTTTTGACGATAATATTCTGACGGTTCGACCCTCAGTGCTCAAGAGCAAAGCGGCCTCTCCTCTTACACACAAGGTTTACGGCTGGCATCCTTACTGGGCTTCGGCATCAGCCTATCTCTCATATGATTACAGCGCCCTTACGCATATCGCATATTTCAGTTATGAGGTCGATACCGCAACGGGCGGGTTCACCACTCTCAGGGGGTGGAACACAACCCCGGTAATTGACTACGCCCATCAGATGGGCGTCAAAGTCACGCTCACAGTAACCAACTTCGGCGCAGCAAGAAATACCGAATTACTGTCAGACACTGTTAAACAGAGGTTCCTTTTAACCACAATCGTCCAGCAGCTTAAGGCACGTAACGGTGACGGAGTCAATTTCGATTTCGAAACAGTGCCGGCAGCACAGAAGGCCAATATGGTTGATTTCTGCAGGCGGGCTGTAAGGATGATAAAGAAAGAGCTTCCTGCCGCGGAGATATCGCTGGCGACCCCTGCCGTCGACTGGTCTTCTGCATGGGATTACCCCTCACTGGCAGGAATATGCGATTACCTGATAATTATGGGGTACAACTATTACTGGAGCGGATCGGCAACGGCCGGACCTGTGGCCCCCCTGACGGGAGAGACTCAGAATGTGACCCGGAGCATTGACACATACCTCAACGCGGGTGTCCCCCCGGAGAAACTTCTGCTGGGAGTTCCCTGGTACGGGTACGACTGGCCTGTTGTCAGCAGTGAAAGAAAGGCAGCCACGACAGGTACCGGAACGTCACGTATTTACAGGGCAGCTGAGGAGCTTGCGGAATTGCACGGCAGGGAGTTTGATCAGCCGACGGGAGTTCCATGGGTGAGTTACATGGCAGGTGCCGACTGGCGGCAGTTATGGTACGATGACAGCACGAGCCTCTCGCTGAAATATGACCTTGTGAAAACCAAAAACCTGGCCGGGATCGGCATCTGGGCCCTCAGCTATGAGGGCGACGGCACCGGGATGTGGGGTAGCATTAAAAGCTCCTATTCTCCTCCCGTGGTTCCCACCCTATCCCAAATATTAAGCATAATTCCGAACCCGGTCTCCGATGTCTCGGTGATAAGATATTCAGTGCAGGCAAGAGAGCACATGACACTCAAAGTGTTTGACAGCAGCGGTCAACTAAAGGCGATTCTTGTTGACCGTGAGGCTGAACCCGGCTTTTATGATCAGGATATAAGCAGTGCCGACATTAAGTTCAGGGCTCTATATTTGTGTCCTCGAAACACGGTCAGGAAGGTCGTCACTGAAATTTGCAGTGATTAAAAGAAAATGATGAAATTCAAATACCTGTCAAAAAATGAAAAAACTTATCGCGGTTATGATTATGCTCTCCTCCCTTCCGGCATTAAAAGGTCAGATGCAGGAAGCAGTAAATAAGATACAGGCTGATTACCAGCTTATGGGACTTTCAGTTGTCACTGTCTGCGGAGACCGTGTGACCGGGTCGTTTCACGCGGGATTAAGGGATTATGAACGCAACCTGCCGGTGAATGACAGCACCAGGTTCAGGATTGCCTCCATTTCAAAGCTTGTCATGACCACAGCAATGATGAAGCTTTATGACAGGGGCCTTTTCAAACTTGATGATGATGTCAGCCGCTACCTTGGATTCACACTGAGGAATCCGAATCATCCTCAGATACCGATAACGGTACGGATGCTGCTATCGCATACCGGAAGCCTCAATGAGGGCAAAGGTTATGATGCCTTTCTCATGGCTACCTACAATAATGTCGGCAATCCTCCGGACTTTTCCCAGCTCTTTATACCGGGAGGCAAATATTACACGGAAGACATGTGGCGAAAAGAGGCTCCCGGAGAATATTTCACATACTGCAATGCAAACTTCGGTCTTGCCGGAACACTCATCGAAAAGATCAGCGGACAGCGATTTGACGAGTTTATTAAGGAAAACCTCTTCATCCCTCTCGGCATAACAGGTGCTTACACGGTGGAGGGACTCAGTGAGGTAAACACCCTGGCGGTAATTTACAGTAACGAAGAAGGGAAATGGACACCGCAGACAGATAACTTTAAGGGCGAGCTTACTGCGCCCCGCGATTTTTCAGGATATAAAGCCGGCACCAATGCTGCCGTCTACTCACCACAGGGAGGACTCAGGATCTCAGCCTCCGAACTGGCAAGGGTGATGATACTGCACCTTAACAAGGGCACTTTTGACGGTAAAAGGATTATATCAAAAAAGAGCATCAGGCTGATGCATTCACCACAATGGACATACAACGGAAGTAACGGTGATGATGAAGGTCAGTCGAGATCATGGGGACTCAGCGTCCATATACTCACCAATACTCCCTCCGGTGACATTATCTTCGACAATGCAAAAATGATGGGGCACACCGGTGATGCGTACGGACTTAAATCCGGCTTCTGGTTTGACCCTGTCAGCAGGTCCGGTTTTATCTTCATGACAAACGGCCTCTTCAAACAACCGGCACCGGGCTCCCGGTCTGCTTTTAACAGCTTCCAGGAAGCAGTTTATTCAGCCGTCATGGAATACTCCGGAGTGCCCTGCAAAAAAGTAGGGAGATCTGTTCAAAACAGCTAGTTTTAGGTTTTGATTCGACTTATTCGCTTCTCAATACCTCATGGAGATGAATATTGAACTCATCACAGCAGTAGCTATAGGTATCGGACTGAGTGCCAGTGCCGGCTTCAGGGTCTTCATACCCATGCTTGTGGCTGCCATAGCGGCACGTGCCGGCATCCTGCCACTGAATGAGAGCTTCCAGTGGCTCTCGTCATGGACCGCCATAGTCTGTTTCGGTACTGCGACGGTCGTCGAGATACTGGCTTACTATATTCCGTTCGTCGATAACCTGCTTGACACAGTGACAACTCCCCTGGCGGTCGTAGCCGGAACACTGCTGCTGACATCGGTACTGCCCATTGACAACGACCTGCTTAAATGGATCACCGGGGCAGCCGTGGGAGGCGGCGCCGCGGCCACCATTCAGGGCGGAAGCGCAATCACACGCCTTTTCTCGACAAAACTTACCGCCGGCGCCGGCAATCCTGTTGTGGCGACGGGAGAGAACGTGGCAGCCATCGGCACCTCACTGCTCTCATATCTGCCTCCTGTTATCCCTGGCCCGGTTCATGGGTTCCAACAGGATATTTATTAATTTGGAGCTCTGAAATTCAGTACAAATATGAAATACCTGACTCCGGCTTTAATAGTTATTTATGGGATAATAACCCTTACAGGATGTAAGAATCAGGACAATAATCTGTCTCTCCGTCAGCCAGTTGACACCGTAGGATTCGCTCAGGACGGCTGGCAGACCGACAGCCTGCTTGCAAGAATTGAAAGACTGCAGAGTGTGCAGTTGAATGAGACCGGAGCACTGTTTGACAGCTCGGTATCCCTGAGGGTTGCAATATCGCCGCATGACGACTACACATACGTCGGTTACCTCTACCCTGCCCTGCTCAGCCACGTAAAGTCCGATGTCGTGATTCTCTTCGGTGTGGGCCACAAGGCCAGGGTATTCGGAATAGAAGATAAAATTGTATTCGGTTCATACAGAAAATGGAAGAGTCCCCGCGGGGCCGTTGAAATATCTGAACTGCAAAATTCAATAATTGAAAATCTGCCGGAGGAGCAGTTTACAGTTAACGACAGTCTGCAGGCGGCAGAACATTCTATGGAAGCGCTTGTTCCTTTCCTGGAATATTACAACAAGGATGTAAAGATCATTCCCATTATAGTACCTGCAATGTCTTATGAACGCATGGAAGTTATTGCTGCATCGCTTTCCGCGTCGATAATGAAGACAATGAAGGAGGCTGATCTTGCCTGGGGCACAGGGTGGTCAATTGTCATCTCCACCGATGCCGTTCACTACGGTAATGAAGACTGGGGAGGTAAAAACTATGACCGGTTCGGGGTCGATTCTGCAGGATATTCCCGGGCAGTTGAGTACGAGAAACAGATAATGAGCGGGATGCTCGAAGGTGACCTGACCCCTGAAAAAATAAGGGCATTCAGCAGCTGCACAGTGTCGGATGACGATTACCGTGAATACAAGTGGACCTGGTGCGGGAGATATGCGGTTCCCCTCGGGCTGCTTACCGCATATGATATCTCGGTGAAGACAGAAGCTCCACTCACAGGACTGGCTGTCGGTTATTCGACAAGCATCGCCAATAAGCCTGTTCCTGTCGACGACCTCGGCATGGGCGTCACCGCACCTGCCAGACTTGCACACTGGGTAGGATATGCAGCAGTCGGATACAAATAAAAATAATATAGCCGGTGCCGAAATTTCGACACAGATAATCAGTCATACTGATTACTTCCAGCAGAATCCTGAAGGTCTGAACCTTAACCAGTTTGACAATCTCAGGCAAGCCAACCCAGATGCCAGTCCATTTAACGAATACCAGAAGACTGGCCGTACGACCATAGGACTGATTTCTTCTTTAAAGATGGGTCTCCATCACGAAATACAGACTACTTCCTACATGCGACTCTGGAATTATAAGGAGACAAGCAACAGGTGTGCAGAATATCGTGATTACTCAGTTCCTGGCCTGTCTCTCCAGTATAATTTTCATTCGGGAACAGCAAAACTCAACAATAACCTAAGTCTGGGTACGGATATCCGGTGGCAGAAAATAGACATGTACAAGCTGCAGAGTGCTTCCGATCCGTTAAGGGTGGAGAGCATCGACCAGACAAACCTTGAGACAGACAGCCTTCTGGCTAACCAGAATATCAATCAGCACAGTCTGGGATTTTTTGCTTTGTATAAGCTTGAAATAGGTAACTTTAGCCTGTTGGCAAATATCAGGCACGATGAGAGAGCAATGAACCCATAGCCGTTTTCTGGTTCCGCCGTGATCTGCGCAGCGTGGACAATGCAGGCCTTTACAATGCACTGAAGTCCGGGTACAGGGTCCTTCCACTGTTCATTTTCGATACCAATATACTTGACAGGCTGGAAGCAGGTAAAGACCGGCGGATTGAATTTATTGGAGGAGCCCTCGGTGAACTGCAGAAAGACTTTTTCCCGGGCAGGGAGTTCCCTCGCTGTCTTTCATTCAGGCCCGGTTGATGCCTTCCGTAAATTACTGACTGAGTTTAATGTCAGGGCAGTCTATGCAAATCACGACTATGAACCTTATGCTTTCAGTCGTGACACCGCGGTTGGCGAATTTCTGAAGGAATCCGGAATTCAATTCCACACGTTCAAAGACCAGGTGATCTTCGAAAAGAATGAAGTGCTCAAAAGTGACGGAACCCCGTATACAGTCTTTACACCCTATGCGAATGCCTGGAAAAGACTTTTCACGAAAGAGGCTGCGTTACCTTATCCGTCACAGGACCTCACAGGTAATCTGCTGGCTATTGCACCCGGGTCCATTCCATCGGCATCTGAACTGGGTTTCCTGAAGACCGGGTACATCTATTCAGCCCCGGAAATTGACACAGACATCATAAAAAACTATCACACCACCAGGAACATTCCTTCGCTTGCCGGTACCAGCAGGGCTCGGACCGCATCTGAGGTTCGGGACTGTAAGCATAAGGGAGCTGGTCAGTACGGCCCTCATCCTGAACGAGGTATGGCTCAACGAGCTTATCTGGAGGGAGTTTTTTATGGCCATACTCGGGCATTTTCCTCATGTAGCGGAAAACTCCTTCAAACGGAAATATGACAACATTGTCTGGCTCAATAATGAAGATGAGTTCAGCAGGTGGTGCAACGGTATGACAGGGTTCCCGATAGTCGATGCCGGCATGAGAGAACTGAATGAGACCGGTTTCATGCATAACAGGTTGAGGATGATTACTGCCAGCTTCCTTACAAAAGACCTGCTCATCGACTGGCGGTGGGGGGAGGCATATTTCGCCTCAAAACTTCTCGATTACGAGCTGTCGTCAAATAACGGCAACTGGCAGTGGGCAGCAGGATGCGGCTGTGATGCTGCTCCCTGGTTCAGGGTCTTCTCCCCTGCTGAGCAAACACGTAAATTTGACCCTGACCTGGCATATATTAAAAAATGGGTGCCGGAATCAGACTCACCGTCATACCCAAATCCTGTTGTGGATCACTCTCTTGCACGTGAAAGAGCTGTAAAGACCTACCGGGAGGCCCTTAACGAAAGCGACTGAACCATATGTTACTTACAAAAAAAGCAAGATCCCTGTTTAACCCTGAGATGTACCAGGGTTGGGGGAATACCAGAAAGTACTTTGAAGGCTGGTATTTCAAGGTGGTAAATGAACCCGGAACAAGGGCTTTCGCTTTTATTCCCGGAATAAGCATGGATGCTTCGGGTAAAAGCCACGCTTTCATCCAGGTGCTGGACGGATCACTGAGGAAATCTGAATACTTCACTTTCAGTGCCTCGCTTTTCAAACCCTCTGAAAAAGAATTTGAACTGTCCCTTGGAGAAAACTTTTTCTCACCGTACAGGATGGTGCTTGACCTGCCCTCCGTCAAAGGCACTCTCGAATTTTCAGGGTTTGTACCCTGGCCGAAACCATGGTATTCGCCCGGCATCATGGGACCCTATGCCTTTGTCCCCTTTATGGAGTGCAGCCACGGCATTGTAAGCATGGACCACAGCATCAGCGGCAGCCTTGCAATTAATGACGAAGTAATTGATTTCACCGGCGGACGGGGTTATATCGAAAAAGACTGGGGTCACACTTTTCCCTCAGCCTACATCTGGATGCAGTCAAACCGCTTCGCCGCCGGAGGCATTTCCTTCAAAGCCTCAGTTGCCCGCATTCCCTGGCTGACAGGGTCTTTTACAGGTTTCATTGCAGGACTGTGGAATGAAAACAAACTTACAAGATTTACAACCTATAACGGGTCAGCGCTCCGGAAGCTGGCCTTTACAGATACCGCCGCGGAACTGGAGCTGGAAAACAAATCCTGCATCCTGAACGTACGGGCGCCGCTCGATCAGGCAACAGGACTTGCAGCACCGGTTGCAGGGATGATGAACGGCCGGATTGAAGAAAGCATGACCTCTGTAATCACCGTCACCCTTACCGACAAAAAAACAGGAAAGACAATCTTCAGCGGAGAGGGCCGGAATGCAAGCATCGAAATAGCAGGAGACACCTCTGTTCTGACACCCCGCTGACACCCCTGACCGCCTTATTCCTGTTGTTTTAAAACATCTTTGGGGGTACACCCTTTTGAATATCTTTGCTTCCTGTTTTGAAACTAATTAGCCACGTAATCCGGTGATGAGAAAAAATATATACAGTCTGATACTTACTGCACTGATACTGCCATTGTCACTAACGGTCAATGCTCAGGAACAAGCTTCGGGGCAGGACAGCGTGAGAAAAAATGCAGCCAAAGTTTTTATCGACTGCCGCAGCTGTGACATGAGCTTCACACGCCAGGAGATACCATGGGTGAATTATGTCAGGGATGTCAGGGAAGCCGAGGTTTACGTCCTCGTGACAAGCCAGAGAACAGGCAGCGGCGGCGATATGTACACCTATAAATTCCAGGGAATGAACCGGTTCGCCGGGATGAATGACACTCTTTCATTTATTAGTAATCCTGACGAGACCGGACCTGAATTAAGAGAGTTGCGGACCAGCCTCCTGAAGGCCGGACTGTTGAGGTATGCTGCCAAAACCCCGGTTATAAGGGAGCTTATGATCTCCCATGATCAGAAGATGGCGCAGGAAGAAATAGTCGATAACTGGAATTACTGGGTCTTCGAGCTCCAGACCAGTCCCCGTTTTAACGCCGAAGAGTCTTACCAGAGATTAATGCTGAACAACTCGATAAATATATCCAAAATCACCCCGGATATCAAGCTTGAAATCGAAGCCGACCAGAGCTACAACAAGCAGCGTTTCATCGAGGGAGACGATGACACTACTTATATCAGAAGCTCAAAAAGCCTCAGCAACCTGTACGTTAAGAGCCTCGGGGAACACTGGTCGGCAGGTCTCAGGTGGAACTTAAGTGCATCGACTTCGCAGAATTACATATTCAACAATATGTTTATGCCATCTGTGGAATATGACCTCTTCCCCTACTCCGAAGCCACACACCGGCAACTCAGGTTTCTTTACAGCGTGGGGTACCAGTACAGCAACTACATCGACACCACAATTTACAACAAGATGCAGGAGCACCTTTTCCTGCATCAGGTAAGGATTGCCTACCAGGTTCAGGAGAAGTGGGGATCGGTAAATCTCTCCATGGTGGGCTCAAATTACTTTCATGACCTGTCAAAAAGCCTGATTCAGCTGAATGCCTCTGTCAGGATCAGGATCATAAAAGGACTTTCCCTTTCAATAAACGGGGGTGCAGCATATATAAATGACCAGTTGAATCTCGCCAAGGGAGAGCTCTCTGAAGCCGACAGGCTCCTGAGGCTCAAGGAGCAGGCCACCAGTTTCAATATCCAGGGAGGCCTCAGCATAACATACACCTTTGGTTCTATCTACAATAATGTTGTAAATCCGAGATTCGGCAACGGCGGCGGATATGATTATTACGACTGACAGCAGGCTCATTTTCTGTGACTGTTACTTTGTATTGAATTAGAAGCAGACCCGGAGATTTATTATCTTTGCGATTGCCAGGAGCATTCAGTTTCTGAGATTATAATGCTCTTTATCAATATATTATGACTGCAAAGATGATCCTATTCTTCGAGACACCTTCAAAAAGCATTATAGCTGCCGGAACAACACGGGAAATATCACCCGATGAAAAATCAAGACTTTCGTGGCTCTTCAGTGATGCACGCCTGATCAGTTCAGAATCCGTAAGCGGAACATTCATCGGTCCCCGCCGCGAGATGGTCACACCCTGGAGCACGAATGCCGTGGAGATCGCCCAGAATATGGATGTCACGGGAATTCAGCGGATGGAGGAATACTTTCCGGCAGCTGGTGAGAACCCTGAGCATGATCCGATGCTGCAGAGAGTATACCGGGGTCTCGACCAGGAGATATTCACCGTTCACCGTGACCCTGAACCTGTAATCCCGGTAACTGACATTGCTGCCTACAGTGCAAAGGAAGGCCTCGCCCTCAGCAGTGAGGAGATAGAATACCTTGATAAACTGAGCACCTCGATAGGCCGTAAACTGACTGACAGCGAGGTTTTCGGCTTCTCCCAGGTCAACTCCGAGCACTGCCGCCACAAGATATTCAACGGCACTTTCATCGTCGACGGCGTGGAACACGAGTCGACTCTTTTCAGCCTTATCAGACGGACCACCGAAACAAATATCAACCACGTGGTGTCAGCCTATAAGGACAACTGTGCTTTTCTCAGGGGGCCTGTGGTTGAGCAGTTTGCTCCCTCAACACAGGACAAGCCTGACTTTTTTGAAGTCAAACCTTTTCAGTCAGTCCTCTCGCTGAAAGCCGAAACCCATAATTTCCCCACTACCGTAGAGCCTTTCAACGGGGCATCAACAGGTACGGGCGGTGAGATCCGCGACCGTATTGCAGGCGGTAAAGGAGCCATGCCCATTGCAGGCACTGCCGTTTATATGACCTCATATCCGAGAAGTGACGGAGCCAGGGAGTGGGAGAAACCGACACCCGAACGTAAATGGCTCTATCAGACGCCGGAAGACATACTTATCAAGGCCTCCAACGGAGCAAGCGACTTCGGGAACAAGTTCGGACAGCCTCTCATATGCGGATCAGTGCTCACCTTCGAGCATTTTGAAGAATTGAAGCGGTACGGCTTCGACAAGGTAATTATGCTGGCTGGAGGCATCGGCATAGGTAAAAACAAAGACAGCCTGAAAGACATTCCTGAAAAAGGTGATGTGATAGTGCTGCTCGGCGGCGACAACTACCGCATCGGTATGGGCGGCGGCGCAGTCTCTTCCGTTGACACCGGAGCCTATGACAGCACAATCGAACTTAATGCCGTTCAGCGTGCCAATCCCGAGATGCAGAAACGGGTCTACAATGCCCTCAGGGCCATGGCCGAGAGTGACTCCAACCCGGTCGTGTCACTCCATGACCACGGCGCAGGCGGCCATCTGAACTGTCTCTCCGAACTTGTAGAGGAGACAGGAGGCAGGATAGATATCAGCAGGCTTCCTGTCGGTGACCCTACCCTCTCGGCAAAAGAGCTCGTGGGCAACGAATCACAGGAACGAATGGGACTTGTGATGAGGAAAAAGGATGTTGACTCTCTGACCGCAGTGGCACACCGCGAACGTGCTCCCATATATATAATAGGTGAAGTCACGGGCGACCATCAGTTTACATTTTACAATTCCCTGAACGGGGAGAAGCCCATTGACCTGAAGCTTCACGATTTCTTCGGCAAGCCGCCGCGGACTGTAATGCAGGACAGCACCACGGTTGCGAATTTCCGCGATCCGGTTTATGATGCAAATGATCCTGAACGATACCTGGGAGCAGTCTTACAGCTTGAAGAGGTTGCCTGCAAGGACTGGCTCACAAACAAGGTTGACAGGTCGGTCACGGGCCGCATTGCAAAACAGCAGTGCGCCGGCGAGCTGCAGCTGCCGCTGAACAACCTGGGGGCCATCGCGCTCGATTACAGGGGCCGTAGCGGCATGGCCACAGCCCTGGGGCATGCGCCCGTTGCCGGACTCATCAGTCCGTCGGCAGGCTCAGTGCTCTCCATTGCCGAAGCCCTGACGAATATAATCTGGGCACCGCTGCCTGACGGACTGAGAAGCGTCTCGCTCTCTGCCAACTGGATGTGGCCATGCCGCAACCCCGGCGAAGATGCCCGGCTCTATGAAGCGGTAAAAGCTGCCAGCGACTTTGCGCTGGCCCTGGGAATAAATATCCCGACCGGCAAGGACAGCCTCTCCATGACACAGAAATATCCTGACGGAGTGGTCTTCTCCCCGGGCACTGTAATAATCACCTCGGCGGCAGAAGTCACCGATGTAAGAGCCATCGTTGAACCGGTTCTGAAAAATGATGACACCACGGCCCTCTTTTATATCGACCTGAGCCGGATGAAACCTGAGACAGGCGGAAGTGCACTCGGGCAGTCACTCAATGCAATAGGGACAACCGCGCCTACGGTAACTGACCCGGCATATTTTGCCGCCGGTTTTGAGACAATTCAGGAGATGATAAAAAGCGGAATGATCCTTGCCGGACATGATATCTCTGCCGGCGGACTGGTCACCACCCTCCTCGAAATGTGCTTCGCAAACCGCAACGGAGGCCTGGCAATAAACCTGAGTGAAATTGACGAAAGTGACACCGTCAGGCTGCTCTTCAGCCAGAATCCCGGCGTGATAATCCAGGTAAGAGACGAGGCAGAGACAGAAGAGATGCTCCTGAGCCGTGGGATAACCGGTTATTCGATCGGCCACCCGGTGGCTGAGCGCAGGATTTATATCACAAACGGTGAAACCAGGCTTGACCTCGATATCGACAGGTACAGAAAACTGTGGTACAAAAGCTCCTACCTGCTTGACCGCAGGCAGAGCGGACTGAAACTTGCCACCGAACGTTTTGAAAATCACGGTGCCAAAGCCCTCAATTTCAACATCGGCGATTTCAAAGGCACATTCAAATCGCTGGGCATCACACCGGACAGGAAGAAGGTCACAGGCGTCAGGGCTGCAATAATCAGGGAAAAAGGCGTCAACGGCGACCGCGAGATGGCATATGCCTTATGGCTTGCAGGATTTGACGTCAAGGATGTGCATATGACTGACCTTATCAGCGGACGTGAGACCCTGGAAGAGATAAGTATGATAGTTTTTGTCGGAGGGTTTTCAAACTCCGACGTACTGGGTTCCGCCAAAGGATGGGCCGGTGCCTTCAGGTACAATGAGAAAGCCCGTAAAGCACTTGAAAACTTCTACAAACGTGATGACACACTCTCACTCGGGGTCTGCAACGGCTGCCAGTTAATGGCAGAACTGGGACTCATTATGCCTGAGCACAGGGAAATGCCAAAGCTTGAACATAATGCTTCCGGCAAGTTCGAGTCTGACTTCCTGGGAGTGAAGGTGATGCCCAACAGGTCGGTGATGCTTTCAGACCTGTCAGGCATGGAACTGGGAATCTGGGTCGCTCACGGTGAGGGCAGATTCGTCTTCCCCTACCCTGAAGAAAAATATAATGTGGCACTGAAATACAGCAGCAGCATCTATCCTGCCAATCCGAACGGATCAATGTACGATGTTGCCGGTATTTGCTCGTCTGACGGCAGGCACCTTGTCATGATGCCGCATCTTGAGAGGGCGTTTTTCCCCTGGCAGTGCGCATCGTACCCTTCAGAAAGGCTTCAGAATGATGTCACACCCTGGATGAAGGCATTCGTAAACGCCCGCAAATGGGTGGAGGGCAAAAGAAGTAAATAAAAAAAACTCCCCGTTCGCAGCGGGGAGTTTCTGTTTAGTTAACTTTTGGCTTAAAAATAAGCGAATTGATAAGCGTATGCTCATCAATGTTCACCTTGGCTGCATCTGATGAGTGTGGCAAAACCCTGTCGCTGATAACCTGTATCTGGTATTCACCGGCCTCGCTGAAAAAGACCGAACCCATGTGTGAGTCAGCCCTGAACCAGGGAGACCTTACATTCTTGTCATCGGTTACAATCTCATCCCCCACAGGCATCTTTTCGAGCCTGGTGTCTCCGGCAGTGATTGTCACATTATCTGCATAAAGCAGGTTTGAAGTATCAGATGTAATACTTGACAACCACACGTCATACCTTCCCGGTTTATCAACTTTAAAGCTCCACTCTGCGGTATTGTACCCCGGATTGGAATCGACCTGTATCAGGTCAGCATTCTCAATCAGCAGCGTAACGCCATCGTCATGGCCGGTTGTTCTGTCATTCTTACCAACGGACTTTGAGCCGTCAGTTCCCTTATTGTCCTTACACGATACCATTATAAATATGATGACAAGGACAATTCCTCCTGTCTTTCTGATTAATTCTCTCATTTTTGCGGATAAAATATTACAACTAAATAACGTCAAAAACCGTTCCATAGTCTTTTGAAACTCTTTGAAGGCTGCAAAATAAATTTTAAATGGAATGGCTGAAACGCCGTACCAGATCTTTATTTAACCGTAAAATAAAAGTTTTCAACTATTGTCTACCCGGTGAAGCACCTTCCTCCTGGCGCTCCTGGCCGGTTTTTTGAACTCCGGCAACGCCTCGGCCACCAGTTCTGCAATATCAGTCACCTTTGTTTCTGTTGCGGGACTGAAGGTTTTCAGGCAAAGCGGACAGGCAGTAATGAGTGCGTCAGGAGCACCCGAGGTAAGTATCTTTGCTGCATCCTTAGCGATCAGCATCCGCTTTGCCGATGGGATGTGCATGTTGGCGACGCTTCCACCGCAGCAGAGAGACATTGACTCTTCCTGACGGGCAGGCTGCAGATCAGCCACATAGCTGATCACCGCCCTGGGCTCCTCATAGACTCCGGAACCTCTGCCCAGATCACAGGGGTCATGATAGACAACCTTCTTATGCAGGTACCCGGGCCTGAGAGACCCCTCCTCAATAAGCAGATTGATGAATTCTGAGTGATGCATCACAGCGGCATCAAGATAATAGCTTTCCTTAAAGACCTTGTAACATATGGGACAGGAGGTTACAAGTATCTTCGCACCTGACTTCCAGATTATATCGGAATTGTGATTTATGAGTTCTCTCGCCTCCCTGTCTCTTCCAGCAAGCGTCAGCGGTCTCCCGCAGCATACTCCTCCGGATTCATCCATGAAGTGCCAGCTTACCCCGGCGCTCTCCATTATCTTCTTCATGGCCACGATGACAGACGGTGTAAGATGTGTCATGCACCCGGCGAAGAACAGTATGTCAGCCTTCACGGGGTCCGGCTTCCTGAGGTAACTGTATGAATGTGTCGGCTCTTTCTCCGCAACTGTCACTTTCTTTTTGAGCTTATACCTGTCAAAGAACCTCAACTTCTCTGCAGGCTGTCTTTCCTGGCGCCTCTGTATCAGGCGAAGCGGCCCCAGCTCAATCCCCACCGGGCACACTTCCTCGCAACGGCCGCACATGAGACAGTTCATCGTAATGTCAGAAATATCCCTGCCGTCGCGCAGTCCCTTGATGAAGTAGGTCGACTGTATATCGTTTATCCCTGCAGCGTAGCTCATCTGGCAGGTGCCGATACAGATGCCGCATGACGAGCACGCATGTACCTGCACTTCGGCATAGGAGGAAGTCCTGTCGCCCGTTTTGATTCCGGAGTTGCGCATAAAGATCAGCAACAGTTCGACAGGTATGTGAAAATAACGCGAAGCCGGGAGGAGAAAGAAAAAGGTACCCAGGGAAAGCGAGTAGAGCCACCAGAAATATGGTGCCATTTCAGCTGCCGGGAGAAATGATGCGAGTGAAGCACCCAGGTTACCTGTCAGGAAGCTTCCCGTGCCGTGGGCGCCGCAGGTGAAACTCTCAGCCATAAGCCTGGAGGGAAATATGAGCCAGAGGCTGATGAGTGCAATGCGGTCAGTCCAGGTATGCCTGGTCCTTTTCTTCATTCCCACGGTCTTCGGAATGAACCGCTTGATAATTGCAAGTAGCAATCCCGAAAGGATAAATGCAAGGAGAAAATCCATCCATATTCCGTAGATCTTTGCGAATCCTGCCTCACCGTGTTCAGGATTGAAATACCGGAAGAAGATGGCGTGGGCCGGCGGGTTAAGGTGCTTTGCACCGAAGAAGTCAGCCTCAATTGTGCCGAAAACGATGAGCAGGAACCACCCGAAGGCGAGGCTCATGTGCATATAGCCAAGGACAGGGTTTTCCCTGAAAATCCGCCTGTGAAGCAGGCTCTCGTTGAAAATCTCTTTCAGGCTCTCTCCGAAGGGTCTGCCGAAGAAACCCCGCTGAAGACGAAGCTTGTCAGGCCGCGACAGGTCGCGAAACCAGATCACACTCCTCGTTACGCTGTAAATCAGGATGAAATACAGCCCCAGGTTGAACGGCAACAGGAACAGCTCAGAGTTCATTCCTGTCATATTTCATTATTGCTTCGGCGGCAAGGGCCACCACATTACGGGTGTTAACACCGCGCGGACAAACAAGCTGGCATTTGCCGCAGAGCATGCAACGCGCCTACCTCCTCGCGCAGAGGTGCTATCTCGCCTCGCCGGATGAGTGTGTTCATCCTCCTGAGATTGAATGAGGCATGCTGTCCCGCAGTGCAGGTTGCAGTGCACCCGCCGCAGGCAAAGCAAAGCCTGAAGCTCGGCTCCCTGTCTGTGATGTACTGCCTGACCTTCCTGTCAGAAGTGTCATAGTCTATCAGCCTGCTCTTGTTGATATGGAACCCGAATCTGTTCATTCCCAACGGATCACTTTGAGGAGAGGTATTTCACGGTTTCGACTGCTGCAGCCCTGGCATGAGAAATTGTATCGGTGATATTCATCGGGGCAGTGCAGGTGCCGGCATAGAATACGCCCTTCATTTTGCTCATGTTGCTCCCGTAGTGATGATCTGTGCTTTCAAGGAACCTGTTGATCCCTGTGGCGAAACCTGATGCCTCAGCCAGTTTTGCGCCTGACTTCGACATTTCCATGCCCGTCATCAGAACAAGAAGGTCGACCTCCATCTTCAGCGGTCTCCCTGCAAGAGTATCCTCCACCTTCAGAGTTACCCTTTTCTTCATGGTTGACCGGATGCTTCCGATACCTTTCCCCTGATGTAGTTCACGTTGTACTTCTCCTGTGACTCACGGTACAGCTCCTCGTAATACGGCCCGAACATGCGCATGTCCATATAAAAGCAGAATACTTCGCACCCGGGCAGCTTCTCTCTCACTTCTATCGCCTGCTTTACGGCAGTGACGCAGCACACCTTCGAACAGTGTTCGTTGCATACTTTCTCGTCGCGTGAACCCACGCAGTGTACAAAGCCGATGCGGTCAGGGACCCTGCCGTCAGAAGTGAGCAGCCTGTCCTCATTGAACATCTGCTCAAGCTCGGCGGAGGTAATTACATTGTCATAGATTCCGTAGCCGTATTCTTCCTTGCGCCGTGCGTCGAAGAGATCGAAGCCTGTTGCCACAATGACGGCATCGGCATTCATCGTTGTGCCGCCGGATATTCCTACGGTCAGGCCGCCGCCGTGATGCTCGATCTTCTCCACTGAAGTGCCGGCAATGAACCTTATGTTTTCGTTTTCGATCCGTTTTCCAAGATACCCTGTAACCTCATCTGCAGGCCTTCTGTCGGGGAAGAGGGCATGCCACTTTGAAACATGTCCGCCCGGATTTCCCTCCTTCTCCAGAATACTGACCGTGTGGCCCATATCGGCAAGGACTCCCGCAGCCTCAATTCCGGCGACGCCTCCGCCGGCAACAATCACGTGTTTTGCCATCGCGGTCACGAATTGATAAGGTTGGCCGGTTCCGGCAGCCTGCTGCCGTCCTTTGCAAGGAATCTCTTATCGGGATCTGCCTTAATGCCCATCTTGCGGAGCAGCGGGAGAGCCTGGACATTATGGTACTGCAGTCCCATCTCCCAGGGGTCATAACCCAGGAGTAGCCCTGCCATCTCCTCATAGGTCAGAACAGGGATTCCCTGTCCGTCTGCTCCGTAAGTAATTTCGTCCATCTCCTTAATTGTGTACTGCCACCTGTCCATGAACATTGCGCAGCCCGGACAGTTGGCAACTATCATGTCAGGCTTGTACGGCTCCATTGACTCAAACTTTTTGCGCGAAGCCGAAAGTGAGTAGCCCCTGTTAGCCTGAACGAGATATTGTCTGAAACCGAAGCCGCAGCAGTGACGGCGCTCGGGATAGTCAATGACATCACCGCCCCAGGCCTCGATCATCCCTACCAGCACATGCGGAAACTCAGCACCGCCGATACCGTACTTCGGGAACATCTTCGAATAATGACAACCGATGTGCTCAACCACTTTCAGGGGTTTACCGGTCGTCGATATCAACCAGGTTATATTTCGCCTTGCGGGCTATCTCATCCCTGAATTTATAAATTATGTCACTTGTGTGCGATATTGTTTCCGGCACATCAAAAGTCCGGCCGGTTGCCTTAAAAAGATCTTCACGGGTGCGCTCCAGTGTCTCCGGAAAATGCTTCCAGGTCTCAAGTATCTCGGTATAAATGCCAAAAGAGGTGACACATGAAATTGCAATATTCTTATATCCGGCCTCCGTGGCCAGTGAGAAATGACGTGCTACAACAGCCTGTAATTGTCTCAAACGGCACAACATCGCCGTGATATCCGATACCGGTGCAGGTTGTATGCCGCGGGTCCTCGAATACATCCTTGCCGAGGTCATCACGCATGATCTTCAGGAAGATCTGCTCAGAGCCGGCGAAGAATGTCTGCCTGATGCATGACCTGACATAGAAGAAATGATCATCGGGTATCTCCTTCTGGTATTCGGCCCAGATCCGTTTTTTACCTTCGAGCTGCATGTTCTTCCCTCCTTATATCTTCATTTTCAACCTGGTGATTGCCGTTGTCGGCAGTGACGACATGCCTGAAATATTCAAAATCCCGGCCTTCCCTTTTGAACTCCATATTCATCTCTGCAGCCTTTTTTTCAGAGGCCTCCTCTATTGCGTCATAGAGATCCTGGCCGCCGGTCACCTCAAAAATATTCTTCAGTTCCTGCAAAACATCGTCACTTATCTTGCGTGTCGGGCCTTCCTTCCCGTTCAGTTCACCTCCGACGCGGGCCAGAGAGTCCTCCATATGATTGTAATAGTGTTCCCATGCCGGTCCCTGTTCCGGGTGCGTTTTGGGATCCACATCATATGAGACAACGCAGTATCCGTGTTTCAGGACATTGTCGCCAACAGTCCGTTTGATGGCAAACTGCTGTCTGCCCTTCTCCGACTCGGTGAAATAACCAAGCTCCTGTGAGACTTTGCGCAGCGCCATGATGACCATGCCCGGGTGTATTGCCCCTCGGGCACCGGGTCTTGCAGCTCATGCACTGGCCGCAGTACCAGATTGTCTCACTCTTCAGGAGTTCAAGAATAGTGCGGTTATCCCTGGACTGCACAAGGTCGACGACCCTTCTGGGGTCATAGTTGTAATACTCTGCCGCCGGACATATGCCTGTGCATACGCCGCAGTTCATGCAGGCATTGAGACCCTCCTCAAACCTTACGTCCTTCATTAACCTTGCATAGAGATCTTCCATTCTTCCTCCTTTTATCCGGAAGTTCAAAATTATCCTTTGTCAGTCAGACCTATAGCAGGATTAAAGCCTATTTTGGAAGGGGTATTTATACCTATAAGAGGCAGTAGGCAATAGGCAGTAGGCAGTAGAGGGCCGAGCGTTAAGAAAATGTCCGGCGGACATTTTTAGCGAGGGGCAGACGAGACAGTGCGTGGAGCAGTAGCGAGCAGCAGAATGCAGGGAGCATGGAGTACCGGCAATGGGGTTAACCCCGAAGGGGTGAAATCGTATGAGCAGCTCCGGTCCCCTCAAAACAACGCATCCAGCACCGCGTAATTAACCCGGCAGTTTTCAATCTTCACCGCCTCAGCCAGCTGCATCAGCGCCTGATATGCTGCATCGGGGTCAGGCCTCTCTCCCCTGCCGGACCAGTAGTCGATTATCGCCTGGTAGCCCATCAGGAGGCGTCACATTCATTATTCCGCTCTCAGAATCAACTTTCTTGATTGTCCACCATGCCCATCCGATATTGTTTGATTCGAACAGATGAACCGCCGACCTGTACCATTCGTTGTTGTTCTCCCCTGACTCCCCCATCCAGAACGGAACATTGAATTCCTCCCTCAGATCAAGAAACTTTTGTATCGTTTCCGTGGTGGTCGGATTCCAGTATTTGTGAAAACTGTAGGCCATATTTTCATCCCAGGGCGGTGTGAGGCCAGTGTAGTTATTGGCAAAATCATTACCCTCAATGAAAATTATGTGCCTGGTATCAACCTCCCTGACTGCTTTTGTAATCGCGAGGAACAGGTCACTGAGCGGCTTATTGGCCTCCATCGGGTAATTGGTCTCGTTGATGAGATCATACCCTCCTATCCATTCCTCGTTCCTGTACCGCTCTGCAAGCTTTCGCCACAGCGCAACTGTCTTCCTCCTGTTCTCTTCGTTCTCCCAGAGCTTCGGCTTCAGCACGTCCACATCGGCAATCGGGATATCATTCCCCTGTCCCCCGGGTGCCGCATGCAGGTCGAGGATCAGCCAGATCTGATTCTTCCTGCACCACGCCAGAAGGTCGTCAGTCATCCGGAAACCCTCCTCCTTCCAGGTGTCCTGCCCGGGCACAGGCTCCTGCTCAACAGGCAGTGTGAACAGGTTATAATGCATCGGCAGCCTTATCGAATTGAAGCCCCAGGCCTTTATGGAGTCGATGTCTCTTTCAGTTATCATATTCCGGAGCCAGGCTGCATAGAACTCACTGCATCTCTCTTCGCCGATCAGCTCTGTTATTTTGTTCCTTATATCATACTGTGCAACAGCAGCTTCCGACAGCTTCAGCATATACGGTTCCTGGAGCATCCATCCTCCGAGGCCTATGCCTCGTAAAACGACATTCTCACCCTGTTCATTTACAATTTGCTTTCCTTCTGCGGACAGGAAATTATTCCGGGGCTTTTCGCAGGAGGCAGCCAGGGCAATGGCAGCGACGAGCAGGATAATTTTTTTCATGAAACCGGGGGTTAATTAGTTATTGTTAAATTTATGTGTTTTGAAGGAGACAAAATATTTTATCTCCGGAATTATTGAATTTACTGATGCAAACTCCTGATTTATGAAACACATCGGAATCGTTAAGTATCTCTGCATTTCAGTGTTAGCCCCCCTGCTTCTGAACTCATGCACGCATGACAAAATTGTTTCCTTCCGTTCACTGCTGGTGGAAATAACTGACCCTGAAGCAATTACTCGCTTTCCGGATCCCTCATACAGGCTTATCCAGCAGAGCTCCTATGACCGCAGAACCGTGTCACCCGACAGCGCCGGGTGGTTTGCAAACAGTGATTATACGCACTTTATCCGCGAAGAGGAGAATGAGGGCCGGCGTGAGTTCGTGATGTTCGAGGCCGAAGGACCCGGTGCCATCGTAAGGTGGTGGATGACATTCGGGAACCAGGATGCACTGGCTTCATACATCAGGGTATACATTGACGGCAATCCGGTTCCGGTACTTGAGGGTATGGCTCCTGCACTCATCGGGGGCGGACTGCTTGCTCCACCGCCGCTGAGCGATGCCGTCTCGCCCCTGACCGAGCCGCAGCGCCAGGGCTATAACCTATACCTCCCTCTCCCCTTTTCAAAGAGCTGCAAGATCACACTGACAAACAGTTCAGTGCTGATAACTCCTGAAAGGCGCACACCGTCAATATATTACAACATCTGTTCAAGGTTGTATGAAAAGGATACAAGGGTGATCTCCCTCACCCGGGAAATGCTTCTGGCTGACAGCCTCGCCATTGCTGAGTGCTGCAAGGCGCTGAAGGGAATACTGTACCGGATGCCAGTGGTGGGTCAGTCGGTTCTTCAGGCAGGACGGTATCCTCCGGGGACAGCCTGCACAATTGTTTTCGATGAAAATAACAGGGCGCTGAAGAGTCTCTCCCTGCGCCTTGAAGCCTCCGATACGGCCTCCGCCCTTCGCAATACACGAATCAGCATAACCTTCGACGGGTATGAAACCGTAAATGTACCTGCAGGTAATTTCTTCGGAACCGGATACTCATTTAACCCTTACAACACACTGTTCAGCAGCACTGCCGGCACCGGTGAAATGACATTCAGCCGGCTCATGCCTTTCCGCAGGGAATGCACTGTCAAAGTGCTCAACGAAAGCAGTGATACGGTCGGGATTGAGTTGGGGGCTGCCACTGTCCCTTACCGCTGGGACGATCATTCAATGTATTTCGGGGCATCATGGCATGAATACTCCGGCATTGAAGCAGCAGGATCAGAAAATACCGGCGGCACCGGAAAACACGTCGATCTGTCCATTGCCGGCATTGAGGGAAAGGGCGTTTATGCGGGTGATGCTGTCACTGTATTCAATACGGCAGATGCCTGGTGGGGCGAAGGCGATGAGAAAATATATGTCGACAATGAGACCTTTCCTTCTTCAATCGGTACCGGAACAGAAGACTATTACGGCTATGCCTGGTGCCGGCCTGAGCCTTTCTCTCATCCCTTTATTGCACAGCCAGCGGGAGAAGGCAATTTCTTTCCCGGAATGACGGTGAACATGAGATACAGGGCTCTTGACGCCATCCCGTTTGAAAGAGCCATCAGGGCTGACATCGAGCTGTGGCACTGGGTCAGAACAAAGATCGACTACAGTCTTACCGCTTATTATTACGTCTTCCCGGGATATGTTATGAAACCTCCCCGGACCCCGGAGCCAGTTCAGAAACCGTAGCGTATCTCCATGCCTTCAGAAAGATCCGGAGGACAAACAGCGCCTGTGTTGCCAGGAAGAACAGGGTGATTAAAAATCCCTGTTCAGGCACCGCGACGGCGGTAAAGGCAAAGATCAGACCCAGGAAAGCCAGGTTAACAAGAAAAACAAGGAGGACAGCAAGGTAAGATACCTTGAAACTTATCCGCAGCGAGGAGAATCCTGCTCCCAGGGCCCTGAAAACCCTGCGGATGCCGGTTGTTGCCACCCAGATGCGGGCACGGTCGGCAACCAGGAACCACAGTGGTAATCCCAGCGCCCATACAACAGCCATTATCTTCGCGACTGTCAATACTGCAAACGGGTCATCTGCAGCTCCTCCGGCAATCGCTGCCGGAATGCCGATTATGACAAGGGTCCAGACAACGATCAGAAGAAGTGTAATTACCCCTATCCCGAGATAAGTAAGGAAATGGTGTGCCGATGATTTTAAAAATGCTGAAACCTTGAAACTGCCGTAAGCCGTGGTATAACGTGCAAAAAGTCCTCCCGCAAAAAACGTGTAGAGCAGGAACCCGGTTACCAGGAGCAGAAAACCGCCGTAGGTAGCCGACCCGAGCAGGTTATTGAATGCGGGACCCATGTCTCCCGCGAGCCCGACGTCAAAACCGTCGAGAAGGTTGTCAGTTGCAAAACTCTTGCTGAAAATAATCTTTAGCCCGAGCTTCAGCGGCATCGCTACAAGGAGTATCATTCCAAGGGTTATTACCCACATTGTGATCAGAAGCTTATATGAACCGGCGGTTTTGCAGGCGCCTTTTTTCAATACCGAAAACAGTCTCATTGTCTGAAAATTAAATTGTGATAATTGATATAAGCAACTGAATGAGTGAGATATACTTGGCCATCATTCTTCGCGAGGCCGGGAAATTATCATCCCTGCCCCAGGAGTTGTTGATACGGTTCACATCCATATCGATTTTGTTTTCGGGATCGATCACGGCCCTGACGACCTTCCGCGTACCCTCATATTCAAAGTCAATGTAGCGCGCTTTTCCGTCCCACTGCTCCCTCACCTCGTCGCCGTTGTCAAATCCCACAAGCACCTCAATGGGGAGCATCATATCCCCGAGCCTCTCTATCCTCACTTTAGCTTTGTAAAGAGAGTCTGCTTTGCGGTCACTCCGCGCAAAGGCAACCGTGTCGCCTTCGATGATTCCGGAGTACCCGGTGATCTTTTCGTTTGAAACGTTTATCACTGTATAGTCGCATATCCCGCTTCCGTAAAGCACCTGGTCAAAATACCAGTTCATGTCTTCGCCAAACCTGTCCCCGTGCTCCTTCCTGACAACCTCGCTGACAACGTTAATGAAATCGCGTCCCGAAGGATGCCTGAATGCCCACTGCCTGTAATACTCCCTGAAGACATTGTCCATGGTCTCAGTCCCGATAATTCCTTCGAGTGTATGAAGCCAGACCGAAGTTTTCTGATATGACATCATGCCATAGGTACCGTGGGGATACATCCATGAGGGAAGGTCATTGGTGGCCACCGACCTGCTGGGCGATGATATATAGGATGACCTTCCCAGATCGGTGTCTGAGGCCTTCAGAAACGGCAGACGTACCATCCCGTAGCCGTCACCGTAATAATTATCAACTATCCGCTGTTCCCAGTATGAGTTAATACCTTCATCGACCCACGGCTCCTCAAACTCATTGCTGGCGAGCATGCCCATGAAGTAGGCATGTCCGAACTCGTGGATTGTCACCATCTCAGGCATCTTCAGAAAGCCGGGGACCATGCCCGCCCCGGAAGATGTAAACAGTGTTGTGTACTCCATCCCGCCTGCTGCTGCACCCACTGCCGGAGGATCCACAAATGTCAGGTGCGGCCACGGGTAGGGCCCTACCCTTGCATCAAGGTATTCAAGCGCGAATTTCACAGCTTCCAGCTGTTTGTCTTTGATCCTGAGACCCTGTTGAAAAGTGAGAAAAGTGATGTCAACACCTCTCCACTTGTCCTTCACAATTTTATAACCCGGCCAGGCTGTCCATGCGAAGTCGACAATATCTTCAGCCCGCCAGACTACCTTCTTCGTGCTGTCGCCGTTGTTTATCTCCTCGATAAGCATGCCTCCCGAGCCGGCAACATATTCGGAGGGCATTGTCACGGAGACATTATAAACTGAATGGTTCGCGTAAAACTCGGAATTGGGATGAAACTGATGGCAGTTCCAGCCGTCAGCTTCGCGTTGCCTCATTCCTGCCGTTTCATACACCCCGAACTTCGGGAACCACTGTGCGACAAAATAATAATCATCTGCAAAGCCTGTCCTGACTATGGGCGACGGCAGCTTCGACTCAAACTCGATGTTCAGCCTTAAAGTGTCACCGGGCTCCACGGGTTTCGCAAGCAGCACCTGCAGCACCGTCTTATCGTAAACATTTCCGTCATCCGGAGAAATGTATTTCATCTGCCCCGACAGGTCATTCCCCTCAGCGTCTGTGATAGCCCTGATCTTCACCCAGCCCCATCCCTCGTCACCGGCTGCTGTCCATCGTCCTTCGCCTGCAAAAGACGTTTTTGTGCTGCTGAATGCATTCAGGTACATATGCAGCAGGGCATCAGGAACGGGTGCTGCCGAGGTGTTGACCCACCAGGCAAGCATTTTTCCGGAGACAGTGTGATCCTTTGTGTTGAGAGAACCAATTATGTCATAACCAGTCACTCTCGGAGTTAACGGAGTCTGAAATATGACCTGCGCGTTCGTAAAAACAGACAGCGGCAGCATCAGAAACAGGATTGATAATCTTTTCATATTCCTTTATCAGTGAAAGAAAGAGATAAAGTTAAGGCAAAAAATAAGTAATATTTGTACTTTTGCACATATTTCATTTTTTGTGCAATGGCGAAGAAAAGTACCAGGGACCTGATTCTCGGAGTTGCGGCAAAGCTTTTTGCCACGGCGGGGTTCAGGCGTACTACGATGGAGATCATCGCGGCAGCTGCCGGCCGGGGCAGACGCACAGTCTATATGTACTTCGAAAACAAGGCTGAGATATACAATGCTGTGGTTGACAGGGAGATAGCGCTGATCACATCGCCTCTGAAAGATATTGTCTCATCGGGAATCGGGCCGGAGAAGACTGTCAGGGATTATGCCAGGATGCGGCTTGAAGGCATTAAGAGTCTGCTGGACCGCAATCCGCTGCTGATGAAGGATTTTTCGCAGAGTCATAACAGGATCGAGAGGCTCAGGGAGAAGCTGTACGGTCAGGAGCTCAGGATTGTAACGCCTTATTTCAAAACGATAGTGTCACCGGGGAAGAATTCCTTTTCTGCCGATCCCGAGGCAATTGCGATCACCTTTCTGAATATGCTCAGGGGCAATGACCGAAAACTCGCAGGCGGAGGAAATTATAAAAGGGCTGTCGAACTGGCAGACGTTGCCTCTGAAATAATCATCACAGGCATCGAAGCAATTAACAGGAGGTAATGTCTGGTCTGGCCGGATGCAGTGCATCGGGTCGGGTCGCCTGAAGAACTCTAATTAATTACCTTGTATTTCTTGAGTAACTCCTCTGAATTCATCATCAGGTCAACATACTGGGCACGCTGGTAAGGGAGTTTGTTGTCAGTTATATTCCTTGAAAGTTTTCCCCTGAAACTCCTGATATTCTCATAACCACACTCGTCCATCCATTTTTCAATGTCAGCGAGCATTTTGCCAATCACCTCGACATTGTTCCTGTAGATTGTGCTGACAACCTGAACTGATCCGGCTCCTGCGAGGATCATTTTTATCACGTCATTGCCGGAGAAGATCCCGGAATTTGCGCATAATGAACTGTTTATATTTCCGTATAAAAGCCCGGCAAAACGCATAGGCAGCCTGTTGTCATCGGGATGGCTGAGGCTGTAAGGGAAAATGTGCCGTCCCTTTTCGGTATCGATATCCGGCTGGAGCAGACGGTTGAACAGGACTACGCCGTCAGCGCCGGCTCTGTCGAGGTCAGAGATGAATCTCAGGGCATTTGTATAAAAGGGACTGAGTTTAACTGCCACGGGAATTTTCAGGGCACCCTTTACTTTCAGGAGGGTCCTGAGTTGATGCTTTTCAACGTTTACCCCTTCCTTGTCGAAGTATTCGGGTACAGCATAAAAGTTAAGTTCTATGCCGTCGACACCTGTCTCCTGGAGCTTTACTGCATATTCCACCCACGTTTCGTCATTGACTGCATTAAGGCTTGCGAAGACTGGAATCGATACCGATTCCTTTGCCTTTTTCAGGTTCATCAGGAACTCGAGAGGGCTGAGCGATGCTGATGCTGATCCGGGGAAGAGGGTCACCATCTCGGCATTCCGATCCTCGTATTCTGTCTTAAGCTCCGAGTTTTCAAGGTTTTCAAGCTGCACCTGTTCCTCGAAGAGAGACTTGTAAACAATTGCCGCAGCGCCTGCATTTTCAATCTTCTTAAGGTTTTCAGGGTCTGCAGTGAGGTTGCTGGCTCCGACGATTATGGGATTTTTCAGTTCCAATCCCATATAGGATGTTTTAAGATTTGCCATGGCAGTAATTATTGTTTCATGATTAATTAACAAATTATTTCACGGATTGTTTTAAAATGCAGCCTCGAAATTGCGGAAAAAAGAAAGCCGGCCCGTAATGAACGGCCGGCTCCCTGGTTTAATATATTATTCTATTTTGACCTGCTCGAATTTCCCTTTTGTAACCCACATTACTACTTCGTCAGAAAGAGGTTTCACTTTAGGATTAAGATAACCAACCAGTTTGCCGTTTTCATCGATCAGGTACTTCTGGAAGTTCCAGGCTACGTCTGAATCAACAACACCGTTAGCTGATTTTTTTGTAAGCCACTGGTAAAGAGGATGCATGTCAGCTCCCTTGACGGATATTTTTGCCATCATCGGAAAGGTAACACCATATTTACTGTCGCAGAAATGCTTTATTTCAGCGTTGGTGCCCGGTTCCTGGCTCAGAAAGTTATTTGCCGGAAATCCAATGATCACAAATTTATCGCCGCCATATGCTTTGTTCAGCAGTTCGAGATCTTTATACTGTGGTGTATTCCACATTTTGATGCAGTGTTTACAATCAGTACCTTTTTGCCTTTCAGATCAGACAGGTTAAGTTGTTGTCCGTCAATTGTCTCAACTGTAAAGTCATAGAATGATTTCTGTGAGAGTGCTGGTGCCAGGGCGATTGCGGCAAGAGCTGCCAGAGTTAAAAGTCTTTTTTTCATCATTCAATTTTTTATAATATAACAAACCTGATGCCAAAGAGTTCTGCGATTTTTAATAAAATGGGAACCGGGGTTGAAATTACGAAAATCTTTATATTTTTGCACACCTTTTCGGGGTATAGTTCAATACGGCTCCGGGAGGTCACATAAAGAATAATTTTCGGGGTATAGCGCAGTCCGGTTAGCGCATCTGGTTTGGGACCAGAGGGTCGCAGGTTCGAATCCTGCTACCCCGACAA
>CAVWSZ010000007.1:0-316238 GCA_963757935.1 uncultured Bacteroidales bacterium
TGCACGCCCGATGAGGGGAGGCGTCGAGAAATCCCCCGAAAAGCACCCCGTGGATGAAGTTGGTCTCCGTTCTCACCACGATGAAATCGATGACATACCCGGCCATGCGGGAAACCTGTGTCACGGTCTCCGGGTTTTTCCCGCCAAGCTGCCGGAACCGGGCGCCCAGGTGCGGGGCTTCGAGCAGCATGAAGAACGTGGTCACGCCGACAAAGAAGAGAAAGATGATGGCTTCGCTGATACCCATGACCGATGAGATGGCGAGCGTGACGATGCTGCTGAGATCAAGTGACGGTGGTGCGAGTGCAGTGCTGCTGATCCCCGCTGCCTGGAGGAGGCTTGTAATATCCGCGAGCCGCAGGTTGAGTTCCTGCTGGTAGAGCGGGATATCTGCAATCAGGGTATGGAATGATACCGCTGTCAGGAGGATGAATGCAAGAACTACCAGGCATGCCACAATGGTTATTACCGCGACCGCGACGATCTCGGAGAGTCCTTTCTTCCGGAGCCGGTCCAGGCTTGGGAAGGCAAGCATGGTGAGGAACACTGATGCCAGGAGGATCGTAACGATAAAAACCGTTGACTTTACGGCAAGGATGATAAAAAAAACAAGAGCGATCACGAGAAGCGACCGCTCGATCCGCGACAGTTCAGCGGGAAACATGGTAATCACACTATTTTGCTGAATGCTATACAAAGATTGGCTTTACCGCGTTGGCACTCCGGAAAACAAATCCCCGCCGGATTGGTCTCGCTCCCGGTGGGATGCCCCGTGCTCTCCGTTGGAATGGTTCAGGTTTTCGGGCGTCCGCGACTGCATTTTACCTCCTGCCGGCGGGCCCGGATCACGCGTCCCTCTCGTGGTAACCTGCGGCCCAGTACATCAGTCTCATGAGATCCATAAACGGTTTTTTCTCGGTTCCCCGCCGGGTAATAAAACCGTAAGCATCGTTCTGGTACGCCGCGTTTTTCAGGGAGCCGGAATCGTCCCCGGTAAAAAAGATGAACGGGATCTGGATATCCTGTGCCCGCAATGTGCGCAGCAGTTCAATGCCGGTCATCTCCGGCATACGGTAATCGGATACGATGACGTCGGCTTTGTTGGTAAAAAGCCAGACAAGGGCGGCTTCACCGGACTCGGCGGTATGGACTTTGAAGGATCCGGTATTCTCACAGAGGCCGGTGATGTACGAACACATGGCCGGATCTGCATCAACGACCAGTGCAGAAATCATAAGGATGCCCCCGGGTTCCCATCGTCCGGGAGTACCGTTGGGAAATCACCCGTTCTTGCCGGGGATGTACACTCATGGGTCATGTCGTTGTCCGGTGCGGGAAGGCCCGGCTGGTCTGGGGGTACAGAAAAATCTCCCGTACCTGCCTGAGCCGGCGCAGCGATGATAACTATGAATGCAATTGCAAGAAGGCAGAGATACAACAGCAGGTTGTGGCGCCCTTTCATCGCGTGAAATGCAGGAGGACGCTGAAGCAGTTTTTTACGGGTGCCCTTGGAAATCATTGCCTTCTTCGCTCCTTTGTAACCTGGAATGTACTAGTTGAATCCTATTTATAATAAATATTTCCTTTATAGACTATACATACGTATAATGAATGAAGTATTGTCTGGCGTTATGGAATACAATCAGGAATCCCCGGGAAAATCCCGTGCAGGGAGAAAAAAACCGTCAAAAACGGGAACCGGGTGGGTTATGAGATAAGCTGCTGGAGCGCAGTGATGCGATCCCGGAGGGCGCGTTCGCGCTCTGCGGATTCAGTGACATCGGTCATGGTAACGTACGTGCTGGTAGTTTTTCCCTGGATCGCAGCAGTCACCCTTCCCAGGATGCAGCGCCGCGTCCCGTCTTTCCGGTTGATCCAGAATGTAAGCTCTCCCAGGCCTTTGGAATCAGGTCTGGTATCCCGGATAATCGTCTCCATTTTTTCCAGCTCTTCGGGCGTCACAAGATCCATGGATTTCATTTGGATGAGATCTTCGGTGGAATAGCCGCTAATTTCGGAAACCCTGCGGTTTGCATAGACAAAGTTCCCGTTCTCCACGATGATGAGGCCGTCCTGGATGTTCTCGGCCATCATCCGGAACCGCTCTTCGCTCTCCCTTAAGAGGACTTCCTGCCGTTTTGATTCGGTCATGTCGGTGAAGATGATGAAATGGTAACTGGTATCCTGGTACTTCGCGGCACTGATGCGGGCGTATACGAATCTCCGCTCCCCGTCCTTCCTCGTGATCCATACCTGGAGTTCTCCCGGTTCATTGGGATGGCTCTCAATCGTCTGGATCTGCTCGGCTGCTTTTTCGCGGCATTCGGGTGCGATAATGGTCATGGGATCGAGGCCAATCGATTCTTCAAAGGAGTACCCGGTTATCTCCTCGATACGGCGATTGGAGTACACTCTTTTATCATCCACCATGATGAAGAGCCCGTCCTGGATGTTCTCGGCCATCATCCGGAACCTTGTTTCGCTCTCCCGGATCTGCCGCTCGGCAAGGATGTGTTCGGTGACATCTTCGAGAATGATGGTCCGGCCTTTCCCGCCATCTTCAAAAACCGCAGGAATTGATTTTTGTTTGAAAATCCTCTCTCCCATGTCCCTGACATGGAACGTGAGCATATGATCCTTCCCGGGGGAATCTTCAGAAAGAGTTTCCAGCAATTCGTGCATGTCCACGTCCGGGGGCGTGATGTAGGCAAGGTTTTGCCCGACCGTAACGTCCCGTGTCAGGTGAAGGAGCCTGAGAAAGTGATCGTTGATCTGGATGATGCGGGATTCGGCATCCAGTACCATGATGAGTTCATTGGAATAACTGATCAGAGCCGAGAGGGGAACCCGTTGGGACAAGGAAAAAACTTTTGCCATGCCATAGGTTCTCATATCTACCTGGCCGGAGATGAGCAGGATATCGAGATACCTGCCAACGGTATTTTTGTTCTTCCCCAGGGCCTTTGAGAGATCCGTTACACTCATGCCTTCTGGTCTTTTCTTCAGGAGCTCCTTGATGAGGCTGAGCTCATGCTGGTAATCCTGCATCATGGGTTAATTTCAACTACTACATATGTGTCATGAAAAATTTATAATTCTTTTCTATTATCTACTTGTATACTTGATTAAAGAAACTTATATTAATTGCAATTGCCTATTAAGATATGGAAATACATTCCAACATGTAGGAAGTTTGTGTTATGGATACAGTAGCTGTTGTTACGCAAAACAAGTGGGTTGATATGATTACGTCGTCCCTGCCCGCAATTCTCGGTGCAATTATTATCCTTGTTATCGGCTGGATCGTTGGCCGCCTGCTTGGAAAAGCAGTCCGCATGGTCATTGACAAGGTCACCCAGAGTGCGATGGTGAACAAGACCGAATTCGCCGATAAGGTGAAAACCTCCGGGGTCTCGCTCGGGTACCTGGGAGATGTGGCAACAAGATGCATTGTCTATCTTATTGCCATTCTCGCAGCGGTTGATTTCCTCAACCTGGATTACTTAAGCCTCCTCATGACGGCAGTTGTCGGGTACCTCCCGCACATTGCAGCATTCGTCATCATCCTGGTTGTCGGCTTTATCCTTGTCGACTATTTCATCGATCTCCTTGTCAAGTACCATGAATCCCAGCAGGTTGAACTGATCACTCCCGTGATGCTCGTCCTGCGCGTTTTCCTGTACTTCGTCATCGTTGTTCTTGCACTATCTCAGCTGATGATTGACCTCACCATCATCTACACCTTCGTCACACCTATTGCATGGGGTATCGGGATCGGTCTTGGGGCGGCAATCGCCATCACCTTCTGGTTCGGCATGAAGAACCACTCCGAGAAACTCATGAACCGGTTCATGGAAGTCATCTCCAAAAAAGAATAATTCCCCAATCACTTTCTCTTTTTTATCAGGTCTTGGAAGATCATGGTATTGGATCCCGTTTCGGTGCATGAAACCGGAACCGGAAACCAGTGTGTCCGGTTGTTGAACACCGGCTCCTTTCGGCCCGGTATACATACCCGTGAAAGGATCCGGAAAAACGGTAACCTGAGGAATCGTCGGTTCGTGTGAGATTTTTTTCCTGCACGGTCACACTCTGTCGCGCAGCGGATGCCGTGTGGCCAGGTACTCCAGGATCCGATCGATAACCCGGGGATTCCGGAGCAGGTTGATGTGACAATACTGGTCCATCGGGATCAGTTCCATTGAATCGTCCTGCCCGGCGGGGAGGACATCCAGGGTCAGGCCGGGAAGGGCCGATTCGCTGTGCGCAACAATACCGTCGCCGTTCCCGGTCATGGAATAGGCCCCGCTGCCACACGATTCCCATGTCTTTCCCTCAAACAGGGGAAAAAAAGCAGGAATACTGTACGGGTTGGCTGTCACGATCATGTGGTACGTGATGTCCCTGCGCAACCCGGCCAACCGGAGCTGCTGCATGGTTTTACTGCCGGGCCTCACGTCCTGCACGAGACGATCGGCACCCGGATCAAACCCCTGCGGAGTGAACACCCCGCTCAGCTGCCCGATGATCTTCGGGCCGTATTCCGGGTTAAAGAAGAGTTCTGCAAGAACGGAGCCGTTGTTGGGCGAGCCAATGCCGATCAGCTGGTGCACCTTCTCTTTCCGGGCAGCCCCGTCCATTACTTCGAGAAAATACCGGGCAATACAGGTACCCATCGAATGGCAGGCAATATCGATCGGGCCCTCGTACCCCTCCTCGCTCCGGATTGCACGGATATAATCCCCAAGGGCAAGGGAAATATCTTCCAGGGACAGTTAAGCTAGAAAGTAGAAGAAAAATTGCTGCTATAAAATATAGAGCTCCCCAGTTAAAGACAGTTTTAATGAAACGATATACATCGGCATATCTTTGTATACTATTACTATTTGAATTGCCATCGTTTATTGATATCGATATTTTTTGATTTAGGGAGAAAACCAGTAAAGTAATACCTAAAACCAAGAAAAATCAATAATCTCCCGGTTTCAATGTCTGAAATTAAATTAATTATCATAAATATAGGTTTTATTTATTAATAAGAAGGTTAAGATCTTCAGGATTGACAACTATTTGAGCACCCATTTTTAGCCTTTCAAATTTGTTTTTTGCTCGACCAGCTATTGAGGATCGATGATAAGAAATATATGCGGTACGATTTTCATCTTTTTCTTTATGTTGGTCCTCCAAACGTATATGAGATTCATTCAATTATAATAAAATGAGCGTTGGGGATTTCATTTATGTAATAAAAGAATAGTTTATTTTCCTTGATACTATCCTTAAGGAATTTATATAGGGGTCCATTTTTGGCAATATTCAACGAATTGCCAGTTAAAATGAATATTTTTACTCCAAGATCCTTTAGATAGTGAAAGATTTTTAAAATTTGATCATCAGCCCAAATTTTTTCATTCAAACTACCAGAAACAATTATAACAGAGTGATTAGCACTTGAAAGCAACAAACTAATCTCCCTTATAGCCGACTCAATGTCTGAATTTTTTTTAACCAATTGCTCAGATAGCTTGATGTCCCTAAAATAAATGCATTTTATAAGAAATGTAAAACAGGAACAGAATGCAAAAAATAGTACCATAAATAGCGTACTTAACATAAACTGCTGAGAGTAAAACAATAGCAATAAGAATAATGGTACTAACGATTACTCCTATTTTTCTTCTAGTGTTGTTAAATTTAAACATATCATTCTTTTAATGAAGTATTTATACCGTAAATTTAGAAATATACTATTTAATATCAAAATCTTTTAAGCCAAAGTAAAAGCTTTTCCTATCTTAGAGACATAATAATTAAATTTCTGTCCCCTATTTGTCCCCCATTTTCATATAATAATATCTAATGAAAAGAAATTCAATTAGATATAAATAAACTTAACTTTCTGTATCGGAAAATAAATATCTGGTCGCTTTTGCTTTTTGAACTCCTTAGCAGAAGCCTGGAATTTTATTTCTTCTTCTAATCGTCACTCATTTATTCATCTCTGTTGTTAAATTGTTGCCAGCATATCCCTTTATGTTGCCGGGAATAAAATAATGCGTCAGATTATTAAGGGCGGATGAAGATTTATTTATAAATTTACTACTATATCAAGAATCTGGAATTTAGCTTGAAGGAGGACTGTTTTATGAAAAATGAAAAGAAATCAAGGCGTGAGGCACTAAAATTATTGGGCAGGACAGGATTATTTCTGGGAGCTGCTCCTATTTTTTTTACAGGCCTTAAGATCAATCCTGTCATCGGAGACAATTCGACAGACGGCTCGCCAGGGACCAATCTACCCTGGAATTCAGTTGTTGAGGAAAAAGCTGTCATCAGCGGATCAGGCTCCAATCTGACCATCAAAGTCACCGGGAAGCCGGGAAGGGTATTCTATGTGACATTTGCCCTGACTGATGTGAAGGAGAATTACAGAAGGGTTCCCGGGTCCGACGGTGTTATCAATGCCAGGGGGATGGGGAGCGTTACAATGAATACTCAGTATATCCCTACTGGAAAGGTATACCTGAAGGTTATCACAGGAGAACCCAACAACACAACCACCATGCTCGCGGAAACCGAGCCGGTAACCTTATCCATTAAGAGCGGGATAATAAGTTCTTTCGAGGGAACGGTCAGCCGCCCCATCCTCTCCACAAGAATGTCAGCAAGCAGTGTATTGATTGCAATGGCGGCAACCCAGGAAAAACAGATTCTTTTACGCTGACCTTAAGCAAATTTCAACCTGTTTGTAGTCGATAACCAGGCAGGTGAAATGATGTTCACTATGGAAAGAGGCCGGAAAAGGACGCTGAACCTTAAACAGCGGTTTGTATGTCACGCAGAAAATGGTCTCCGGTCCGTTCCCATAGAAAAATCCGTTCAGCATATTGAACATTTTTTTCTGAAGAGTCCGATTGAAGTCCAGTTTACTTTTTTTAAAAAGGGAAGTAATGGTATTAACAGGGCCATCCTGAAATACCATTCTCCGGAGGGTAAATCAGAGGACAGGCACTATTTTGGTAAAGGACTGACAATAGGCCAGAACATTGCCAGTGCCGGATTTGAATTTTTCGAGCGTTACTGTGCCATGATGATGCCTGATGACCGGATCATCGCAGCGTCATATGATGAGGTCTCACAGAAAGCCGTTAATCCCCTTTCTTTTCACCTTGGAAATTCTTCTTTTGATACTACCCTGAAAATTGACTGGATCTGGGGTTACTCACTTACAACGAATAAACCTGTCATGGTTCCGGCCAATCTGGTTTTCCTCCCTTACCGGCCGGACAAGATGGAGAAACATATTGTTTTGTCAGACTCCAACGGTATTGCTGCGGGAAACAATCTTGAGGAAGCCATCCTGCATGCACTCCTGGAGGTTATCGAACGCGACCAGGTCAATATCAGCGAATACAACCGGTTACCTGTAAGGCTGATTGCACCTGAAAGCATTCCTGATGTTTGCCGGCCCCTGCTAGATAATCTGAATAGCAAAGGCTTCCTGGTCAATCTTTTTGCCGGAAGTACTGATTTGCCGATTCCCTATATAATTGCTTTCCTGCAACACAGAAAGATACTCTCCCGTTGCTCTGTTGCCTACGGTTCCTACCCGGATCCGGTCATTGCACTCGAGCGGGCGCTGACCGAAGCTGTCCAGATGCTTCCTCCTTCCGGCAACCACAAGGGGTGGCTTGGATCAGGGGCACCGGAATTTTACCGGTCTGTGTCGCAGGAGGAGATTCCTTTTAGTTCATTAAAGAATATTGCAACCAACGACATCCGGGAGACCATCTGGAAATGTGTATCCATTCTCGGGGAAATTGGCTCTGAAGTGTTCGTGGTTGATTTAAGCCGTCCGGATATACCATTCCCTACTGTCAGGGTCCTCGCTACCCGCCTCCAACCCCGGTTAAATAAAGATTCTATGCGTATTTCTGATCGCTTTTTCGATGTTCCGGTTAAGCTTGGTTTCAGAAATGAACCCTTTTCTGTACAGGAGGTCAAAACATGGCCAATTTGCGGTTACCGGTAATAATAAGGTTGACCCTGGATAAGAACGGAAAATATCAAACAGCTATATGGCACTTGAAATTGAGCGTAAATTCCTTGTAAAGGGCGAATTCAGGAATGAGGCAGGAAAGACTTCCAGAATCATCCAGGGCTATCTTTCATCCATTCCGGAAAGAACCGTCAGGGTCCGAATAAAGGACGACAGGGGATTCATTACAGTAAAGGGGCCCGGAAATGACTCAGGAACCACACGGTTCGAATGGGAAAAAGAGATCCCGCTTGCTGAAGCTGAGGAGTTGCTTAAAATATGCGAACCCGGCATAATTGATAAAACCCGGTATGAGGTCAGCCATGGAAATCATCTTTTTGAAATCGATGTATTCAGCGGAGATAACGCAGGACTGGTCATTGCTGAAGTTGAATTGGCTTCTGAAAATGAATATTTTGAAATGCCAGCCTGGCTTGGAAAGGAAATTACAGGCGACCGTAAGTACTATAACTCGGCACTCAAGGACAATCCCTTTTCGCGCTGGTGAAATTGAGGACCTGATTTGGCAGATCAGGATATTTCAGTACATTTATTAAAAATCTCAAGGGGAAGTGCGGCTAAAATGGAAGAAAGCTGATATTGCGCGGTGGTCTGTTGCAGCACTGCTTGTAATTGCCGCCGTTACAATCGCCTCTCTGACGATTGGAAGGGATATCTATTATGGCGCCGGTGACCACGGTCTACTTTCCTTTGGAATCATCAATTTTTCCGGTTACCTGTTCTTCCTTTTTATGCCTGTTGAGATCGCATTTATCTATTATCTCTCCGGTGATGTAAACGTCTGGATGCTTAATGCGGTGGCAATCTGTACTGCAATTTTATCCCAATCCATTGATTACCTGATTGGTTTTTTACTCAGCGAAAAGATCATTGACCGGTTTATAGGCAAACAGAGATATGAAAAAGCCGAATCAAGGATCAGAAAATACGGCAATATTGCAATTTTCGTTTTCAATGCACTGCCCCTCTCCTCTCCGGTGATCACTCTGGCAGCAGGCATGCTTAAGCACCGTATCAAGGATGCAGTGATTTATACAGTTACCGGTCTGCTCTTCAAATACACTGTCCTCACCCTTATTTTCGGTTAACTCCGCTGTCTTCTACTCCCTGAATTTCCGCCTCCTTCATGACAAATATTATAAAAGGACTATTTTGTCTTGTTATAATATTATTTGTTATATTTGTCCCGAAAATGGAATCAGCACAGCTTAACCCGCAATGAAGGACATTAAAGGCGAAAAGAAAAAGAAGAAAAGCGGAATATTCAAAAAGCTGCACAGGTGGCCGGGGCTTATAATTTCATTCATACTTCTTTATTACGGCATTACAGGAACGTTTATGAATCACCGCGAACTCTTTTCCGGAGTTGATCTGAGGAGAACCGTTTTGCCGGAAGAATATGAATACAGGAACTGGAACAATGCTGCAGTAAAGGGAAATCTGGAGATTAACAAAGACAGTATTTTGGTATTCGGTAATATAGGCGTCTGGGTAACAGACAGCGCCTTCACAACCTACAGGTCATTAAATCGCGGGTTCGCGAATGGTACTGACAACCGTAAGGTGGCTGATATTCATCGCTGTGACAACGGTGGACTGTATGCCGCCACCCTTTTTGGCCTGTATGCTTTTGACATTTCCGACAATTCCTGGAAAATTATTAATACCGGTAAGGGAGACAAAAGGTTTACAGCTCTGGAGAGCAGGGATGACACACTCTATGCCCTTAGCCGCTCATATCTCTATGCCGGATTTTCCGCCGGAGCAACCACAAGCCTGAACCGTAAGCAGTTGCCGGCTCCGGCGGGTTTCCGCAACGAGGTTGGTCTCTTCGAGACCGTCTGGCAGATACACTCCGGTGAAATCTTCGGTCTGCCCGGAAAGGTTTTTGTCGATCTGCTTGGAGCACTTACCGTCTTTCTCTCTCTGACAGGAATTATATACTTCTTTTTTCCGGGGTGGATTGTCAGCAGGACGAAGAAAACAAAAAGTGTGGCACGGATAAGCACGATAAATAAATGGTCATTGAAATGGCATAATAAACTGGGCGCATGGTTTTTCGTCTTCCTGATAATCCTTTATTTCACCGGCATTTTTCTAAGGCCTCCGCTCCTTCTGACAATTGCATCGTCGAAGGTAAGGCCTGTCATATATTCCAACCTTGACCAGCCTAACCCGTGGCATGACAAGCTCAGGGACCTGTTTTATGACCGCGGCAAAGATCAGTTTCTACTCTCGACATCTGAGGGAATGTATTTCTTCAGTGAGCCCGGGGAAAGACCGGCTCACATGGCAGTTCAGCCTCCTGTAAGCGTTATGGGTATTAACACCCTGGAGCCTTACGGTAACGATGCGTACCTTGTAGGATCGTTCAGCGGCCTCTTTCTCTGGCATCCCTCCGATCCTGAGATTTATAACTTTATCACCGGGGAAAAATATGTGGAACTGTCAGGTCGTCCGGTGGGTGACTACAAAATATCGGGGATGATCACTGACGGCTCTGGAAGAAAATACATCTCAGATTATGATCTGGGTATCCTGCCACTTGGCCATAATGGCATATTTCCTGAAATGCCGGATAACATACGGGATGAATCGAAAATATCTCTCTGGAGTGTCTCCCTTGAGATCCATACCGGCAGGATATTCAACAGCCTCCTTGGCAGTTTCTATATCCTGGTTGTGCCGCTGGCCGGTCTGACAGGTATAACTGTCGTCATCAGCGGTTATATGGTGTGGAGAAGGAAATACCGGAAACGGCCCGATGAAGTCGCTAATAATGAGTAACTTGTACAAAATATTCAGAAAATTTAATATATAATCATATGAGCGAGCTTATAAATAATTCAAAGTTCAGGAAAGAGCGTCTGAAAGAGCTTATCCTGAAGCTCCATGCTGGCGAGTCACCTGAGAAGGTACGCCGGGAACTGGCGGAAACTCTTCGCGACATTCCTTATGGCGAGGTCGTAGAGGTTGAACAGGAACTGATATCCGAAGGACTTCCCGAATCGGAGGTACTAAGGCTGTGCGATGTGCATGGCGAGGTTCTTGACGGGCATATCGATGTGAGCGGTGCCGCACAAATACCTGAAGGACATCCGGTCGATGTTTTCAAACAGGAAAACAGGGAACTACTTAAAGTCATACGCAAGGCTGAAACCATGCTCGGCACACTTTACGCTGTAGAAGCGGAAGGGTTTAAAAATTACACATATGGCCTCCTGGGAGCCTTCAACGAGCTTATGGATGTAGACAAGCATTATCGCCGCAAGGAATACCTGCTTTTCCCCTACCTCGAGAAGAATGCGATCACCGGACCGCCGAAAGTGATGTGGGGAAAACATGACGAGATCAGGGAACAGCTGAAAGGATGCCTGGAAATACTCCGGAATGACGAACTGACCAGAGAGTGACCTTGCTGATGCAGTTGACCTCCTCTTTGTCCCTGTTCTGAAAGGTCTTGAAGACATGACGAAGAAGGAGGAGGACATCCTTTTTCCGATGAGCATGGATCTGCTGACTCAGGAAGACTGGTGGGAAATTCATAAACAGACACTTGAATTCGGGTTTACACTATATGATCCTCAGGTTGAGTGGAGACCTGAAGGTGTTTCCTCTGTTGAAGGTATTGCAGGCCTGAGCGGTGTCACAGGCGAGAACGGAATAATCCAGCTCCCCTCGGGCAGTTTTACAGCAGGTGAGATAATGGCAATACTGAATACTGTACCGCTTGACATGACATTCGTCGATAAGAATGACAAGGTCAAGTATTTCACCCAGGGCAGTCACCGGATCTTTGCACGCAGCCGTTCAATAATCAACCGTGACGTCAGGCTCTGTCATCCTCCGGGAAGTGTCCACATTGTGGAAAAGATACTCGAGGACTTCAAAGCCGGCAAGGCATCACATGCGCCATTCTGGATCCAGATGCAGGGCAAATTTATTTATATCGAGTACTATGCGCTGAGAGACGCTAACGGTGAATACCTTGGCACACTCGAGGTCTCACAGGACCTCACAGGACACAGGAAGCTGGAAGGTGAACAAAGAATACTTTCATACAGGGATAATGCGGAGGAGAACCATGGATAAGCTGATTATTACACCCAAAACGAAGATTTATGACCTGCTTGAGGCTTACCCGGATCTCGAGGAGACACTGATTGCTCTTGCACCTGAATTCAGGAAGCTCAGGAATCCGGTACTGAGAAAGACAATTGCCCGGATAACCAATATCGGGCAGGCAGCCGTTGTAGGCGGACTGAATGTGGAAGAAATGGTAAACAGGCTGAGGGAAAAGGCCGGACAGGGTGCAATTTCTATAATCAACGAGAGCGGGCAGAAGTACACAACAGTGAAGCCGTCATGGTTTACGGAAGATGCGGTTGTAAACAGCATAGATATCAGGGAGATGCTAAATCGTGGAGAGCAACCCGTTCACGAGGTTCTTGCTGCAGCAAAACGCCTTGAAAAGGATCAGATACTCCTGATAATTGCCCCGTTCATCCCTGCCCCGCTTTTGGACAAGACACTGAGTCTTGGATATTTGCACTGGGTGGTAAATGCCGGTGACGGTAGCTTCAGGGTTTATCTCCGAAACTGATTCAGCTCTGCAATGGTACTGTTCAGTTCACGTTCCATTGCCAGAAGATTATCAACACTTTCATAGTAGATTGAAAGTTCCAGTATATAGTCAATAAGTGAAATCTCTCCTCCGTCAAGAGCCTCTCTAAGCAAATCAGCATTGCTGAATAGCCGGAGTTGTTCCTTATAATCCTCAAGGCTGGACGAAAGAGCAACGGCCCTGCCGTGAAGTAATTTCAGGTTATTGTAAAACTGGAGTCTGGAGTCTTCCTCGGCGCTCTGCAGGGCCAGAGTCCGGGCCTTTGCATACTTTACAGTGTTCCTGTTCTCCCAGAGAGGAATCGAAATCCCCAGAGTGATTCCCCGAAACTCCGACCCCAGTGTCTTCTCACTCATATACCCACCCTCCATCTTCGGCAGGCTCATTGCAGTGTTAAGTTTTTCCTGCGCCAGGCTCACCTCAACCTCCTGTCTCACCCAGGTCAGCAGCGGATTGCCTGCCTCGGCTTCACGGTACCAGTTTTCAAAATCCGCTGCCACAGACTCTGCCAGAAAAAGGGTGTCGTCAAGAACGACATGATTTCCCCCGTTCAGCCTTACCAGTTCTGTCAAAAGCGAATTTCTTAAGATTTCGTTTGCTTCATAGTCTTTGGTCAGATTTACCAGGATCAGCTGCGCTTTGTTGAATTCAAGAATTCCGGCATCGCCTGCATTGAACTTTTCCCTGTAGGAATCAGCTATTAACTTCGCACTTTCTGTTCGCTTCTTAAGCTCGTTTCTCAGTGAATTACTGTATATCAAGTCGATACATACAAGCCTGGCCTCGAGCAGAATTGATTTTTTTTGTTTCAGGTATTCCAGTTCAGCCTGGCTGTTTTTCAATTCTGATATCCGGTTTCGGTAAATGTAGGCTGATGGAAAATCGAGGCTCTGACTGATCCGCAGATCGGTGCGGTTGCCGGTTGCATCAGGACTGCCCCACAGGTAGTTGAACTCCACTGCGGGATTATCCGGATTGAGTCCAGTCATATTTCCCATTTTTTCAGCATCTGCATTTTTCCGAATAGCCGCCAGCGAGGAATTGTTCTTTTCAATTTCTGAAAGGACATTGTCAACTGAGATCTGACCTGAAACGTTGAGATTCAGTGCCGCCAGGCACATCAGTGTAATTATAAGGGCAAAATTTGCGGGTTTCATACATTGTCATTTTTAAGAATTCCGTGCTTTGTAAGAGTACTGTAAACAATCGGCACGATATAAATATTGAGCAAAGTGGAGGTTAGCAGCCCCCCGAGAATCACTTTTGCCATGGGGCTCTGTATCTCGTTTCCTGAAAGATCTCCTCTGAGTGCAAGAGGAATAAGCGCAAGTGCTGCCGTGAGTGCTGTCATGAGGATAGGGTTGAGTCTGTCGGATGAACCTTTTGTGACTGTATCGTGAAGCGAAACGCCATTATGCAACAGGTTCTGGTAATTGGACACAAGAAGGATACCATTACGGGTTGCTATACCAAAAAGTGTGATAAACCCGATTATTGCAGGTATGCTCAGTATCCCGGAAGTGATCCATATTGCAAACACTCCGCCAATAAGGGCCAGAGGAAGGTTCAGCAGTATAACCCCGGCAAGCCTGAAATTCCTGAATTCCTGAAACAGCAGTAAAAAGATAATGAAGACAGCCAGTAAGGAAGTAAGCATCAGGGTCTGCGAGGCTTTGGCCTCACTCTCGAACTGCCCACCGTATTCGATGCGGTAACCCTCAGGCAGAACTATCTTCTGATTAATATTTTCCTGTATCTCCTTTACCACGCTGCGTAGATCGCGACCTGCCACATTTGCCGAGATGACAATTTTTCTCTGCACATTTTCCCTGCTTATTGAACTCGGACCTGATACGGATACAATCTCTGCAACCTGCTCAAGAGGGACTTTCCTTCCGTCGTGAGTATCGATAAGTGCTGCGCGTATTCCCTCAATGGTCTCGGTATAGTCTCTGTTCAGCTTTAAAACAAGTTCGAAACTGCGTTGTCCTTCATAAATGTCAGCCAGTTTTTCACCACCGAAGGCGATGTCGATAAATTCATTGAATTCAGCAGTAGTTATGCCGTATACTGCCAGCATATCACGGTTTGCCCTGATCTGTATCTGCGGTATCTCAACCTGTTGTTCGACGTTCACATCAACGAGTCCTTCGATTCCAACAACGGAGTTTTTTACCTGGTTTCCCAGTGCAAACATTGTGTTCAGATCGGATCCGAAGAGTTTAATTGCAATATTTGCCCGTGTTCCTGAAAGCATGTGGTCAATCCTGTGTCCGAGTGGTTGACCCACGGTTGATGCAATACCGGGAATACCTGCCAGCCTCGCACGTACTTCACTCAGAAATTCATCACGGCTTCTTTCAGTCAGCTGGAAGTTTACATCAATCTCAGCGCTGTTGGCGGTCTGGGAGTGTTCGTCAAGCTCTCCCCTGCCGGTCCTCCTGGCAGTACTGGAGATTTCAGGGATAGACAACAGTTCAGTTTCGACAAGATTACCGAGCCTGTTACTTTCTTCAAGAGATGTTCCTGGTTTTGTTATTACCGAAAGTGTCAGGGAACCTTCATTGAATTCAGGCAGGAAGCTTCTGCCCATTGTCGATGCCACCACCAGTGCTGCAAGAAACAACCCCAGCGTTGAAAAAACAACCAGTCTTTTATGCCTGAGAGACCATTCGAGGGACCTCTCGTAGTAGTGCTTCAGATTGCGGACGAGCCATTTTTCCTTCTCGTTCCTTGCCAGGTACTTCTCCCCGGTGAGCATCATATTTGAAAGAAGAGGTGTCAGCGTCATCGCCACCACAAGGGAAACGAACAGCGATACAATAAATGAAATCCCGAGTGGTTTCAGCATTCTGCCTTCCATGCCTGAAAGAAAAAACAGTGGTATGAAGGCTGCAATGATTATCAGTGTGGCATTGAGAATCGATGATCTAATCTCCCGTGAGGCGTCATACACAACAGTATATGATGATACTCTTTCGTTTAGAGGCTTCAGCCTGTTCTGCCGGAGACGTTTGTAAACATTCTCGACCCCTATTATGGCATCATCCACCAGGGCTCCTATTGCGATAGCCATTCCCCCGAGACTCATCGTGTTTATATTGAGACCCAGGGCTTTGATTGTAAGTACAGCTCCCAGCAGTGACAGGGGAATTGCAAGCAGTGAAATTATGGTTGTCCGGAAACTGCCAAGGAAAAGGAACAGGATAATGACAACGAAAAGGCCTCCTTCAAGCAGTGCATCCCTGACATTGTGAACTGAGGTCTCAATAAAATCCGCCTGTCTGAAAATCCTTGTATCAAGCTTAACATCGGGAGGAAGTGTTTTCTGGAGCGTCAGCAGGTTTTGTTCTATCCGTTGCGTGACATCCAGGGTATTTGTGTTGGGTTGTTTTGAAACGGAGACTATGATTGCTGGTTTTGCATTTTCAGATGCATAGCCCAGTTTTATTCCGCTTCCTATGACGACATCAGCCACATCGCTGATCCTGACCGGCTTACCGCTGACCGATTTAATGTACGAGTTTCCAAGTGCCTCAAGGTCTGAAGTCCTTGCGATTCCCCTTACAACATACTCATTTCCGTACTGCCTTACCGGTGCTCCTGTGGAGTTGCCGCTTATTCCCCTGCAGATATCTGCCAGTTCGAAGAACGAAACACCGAAGAAATTCATTTTTTGAGGATCGGCAAGAACCTGGTATTGTTTATAATCGCCACCAATAATTGTTACCTGGGAAACGCCACCGGTTGCCAGGAGCAATGGTTTGACATTCCACTCGGCAATGGTCCTGAGGTCCATCATGCTGGTACTGTCAGCCTGCATCCCGATGAAAAATATCTCTCCCATTACGCTGGACTGCGGTGCAAGGGTGGGCTGGCCCACACCGAGAGGCATTGCGGAAGTCACGCTGATCAGTTTTTCACTTACTATCTGCCGTGCCTTGAAAATATCTGTTCCCCAGTCAAATTCTATCCATACGAAAGAAAAGCCCTGTGACGACGCCGAGCGAACTCTGCGTACATCTGTAGCTCCGTTCATCGCTGTTTCGATAGGGAAAGTGACCAGCCTTTCAACCTCTTCCGACGCCATTCCGTGGGCATCTGTCATAACCACCACCGTTGGAGCCGTGAGGTCGGGAAATACGTCCACATCCATATTGACTGCCGTTCTGGCACCCAATACGATAAGCACAACTGACAGCAAGAGTATCAGGAACTTGTTGTCCAGTGAGAATTTTATAATCTTGTTTATCATGAATACCGGTGTTTAGTGAACGTGTCCTGCGTGTGGATCCAATGCGCCAGAGGCCTGTGAAAGTTTCACCAGCACCGCACCCCGGGTAACAACCCGTTCCGAAGCAGTAAGTCCCTGAACTATTTCTGTCTTAATGCCATCGTTGACACCCGGCCTCACTTCACGTTTCTCGAACAGTTCAGGGGTTATCTGCACCAGCACGAAATATTTCCCCTGTTCTTCGAGCAGCGATGACAGCGGTACCGTCATTGCCTGATCAGTTGTTTTCGTCTTGAGATAAATTTCAACAAAGGCGCCCGGTACAAAACCTTCGGAATTGTCCACCTGCAGTGTGACCGGGATCAGGTAATTGTCGCTGTTGGCAGCACGACCGTATGATACTATTTTCCCGTTCAGCTGTTCAAGCGTAAACGATTTATTTTCAGCAATATCATGGATATTAGCTGAAGTAATGGATGAAAGCATCGAAGCGTATTTTTGCTGAACCTCAGCACGGAGAATCAGTGATTTATTTCGGGAGACAACAAATACCGGTTGGCCGGCCTCGACATATTCACCGTTCCTGACAAATATCTGTCTGACAAAGCCTGTGGCCGGGCTTGTTACATTCTGACCGGAGGTGCTGAAATTGCTTCTCAGGCTTTCGTAAACAGCCCTTGCATTGTCATATTCGGTTTTGGCCGACAGGAGATCTTTTTCAGAAACAATCTTATTGACCGCAAGCTTCGCTGACCGCTCATAATCAGCCCTGGCCTTATCAAAGTTGTTTTTAGCTTCAGTATACCTTACTGAAGAATTGTTATCCGCAAGACCGCTCCCGGATACCGTGCATACTGTCTGCCCTGCAGACACGGCCATGCCCTCAGCAAAGGTCCCGCTTCCAACAGAAACAATTCCGTTTGTCTTTGCCGAAACCATGAACTCGTCTCCGGGTGCAGACTCAATCCGTGCAGTGGCTTTTATTACCTGTCCGAATGGTTCGATGACAGGATTTGCCGTACTGAAGTCAATTTTCCAGGACTGTTCCTTGGTAAAGACAATTGTGTTTGCTGAAGACAGTACGCCTTGTTCGGCTGCTTCATGCGCAGTCTCGACGTTCGAATAAACGGTTATGCCGGGTATCTCCACTGCATATGTACCGTCACCTGTTTTTATTTCGAATGTCAGCATTCCGCTGCCCGCGGCTGAAGGTACTATGTCAAAGCTATAAATACCTCTCCTGGTTGGTTTGTCAAGTACTTGAGTAATCTCCTGTCCGCCTGCTGCAAGCCTCACTGTTACGGTAGCTGAATCTAGGGGATCAAAGGATTCAAGCAGGGTAAAATGCGAAAGGATATTGGCGCTCTCCCCTGCCACAAAAGGATCAGCTTCGGCAAAAAGCTCAAAGTCTTTGCTGTATGCAGTATATTGAATTTTAGGTTCGTCCAGGTTTTCAGCCTCACCCGATATAACTTTTTTGCTGGCACTATTGCATGCGGCAACAGCCAGTGCCGACAGGAGAAAGAAAAATATTTTGAAATTCATTGTTCAGATTTGTTTAAATTTTAATATTACGCAAGTAACAGACAATCAGCTACATGATAATATAATTATCACATGCCGACAAGTCCGGTAAATTAAAATTTAAACGGTTGGGGGTGCCCGCAGACTTAGGCAACTGACGTCCGGGCCAGAACAGTCATTTCGGAAAGGTGGTTGAGTATCGTCTTCAAGAATCTGAAAAGCCGCCAGGTAAATGTCTCCGGTCAGGACAGCGGAAAAGGAATCAATTGCTATTGAGAAATCATCTGAAGCAGAAAGCTGACTTAATTCCGGTCTTACCTGGTTTGTTGGCGTTATAAAGACCTGGTTTAAAATACAGTACTCCTCACTGGCAGGGGTTTTATCATCATGTGAATGACCGGTTGATCCCGGATCATGATTGGTATTCTGGGGAATACAGTGCGATTGTATAAAACAAACCGCACTGCCGTGATGATGATGGGGTACAGCACCGTGCACCAGTAAGAACAGGCTGGAGACACTTAAAAGCAGTATGGCTAATTTTCTATTAATCACTCTGTAATGCGATTTGACTGCAATTATAGCAATTTTTTTTCAACAGCACTCTTTCCCTTTTGCCTTTTCGAAGGCTTCCCTGCCTTCTGAAACCGAAAAGTATATTAAGCCCGCAGCCCCGATTGCATCGGCATAAATAAATCCGGTGGTTTCATATATAAGGCTTGAAACCAGAAGCACCACGGACATGTAAACACAGACCCTGGTACAGTTGCTGTCTGAGATGATCGGCTCGGAATCCAGTTTCTTACCGACATTCCTTTTGGCATTCATCAGCCATATCATCACAATAATTGAAATTACTGAAATTATGATGCCCCACAATGTGGTTTCGGGCTTATGCCGGCTGATGATGTTGAATATCACTCCGGCCAGTAACCCCGCCGACAAAAGGTAAAATGCGGTTCCGGTGATCTTTAAAGCGTTGATTTCAAACTTGTCTTTTGAGCTACCGGGATTCTGTCTGATCCGTAATATCATTACTGCTATGCCGATGCCTGACATTACTTCTATAAAGCTGTCAATCCCGAAGCCAAACAGTGCGAGAGTCTCATCACTGTAACCCATTATGACCGAAATAAGACCTTCGGCGACATTATAAAAGATCGTAAAAAGGCTTAACTGAAATGCCCTGCTGTATAATTTCTTTTCACTTTCCATCTTAGTTCTATTTTCTGTAAAGACAGCAAGCCGGAAGACTGTTGTAAACATCATCCGGTGCCGTGTATTTCCCATTGTCGTGGCCTGAGGCCGCAATAGCCTTCCTTATGGCCTCAATAGAGGTTAGAGCACCGTTAAAATCTATATGAACTTCCCTTGTACTGCTTTCCCATGTTGCCGAAGCTACTCCACTGACTGATTTTGCCGCGTTTTCAATTCTTTCCTTGCACATCTCGCAGAGCCCGGCGACCTCGAATTCTTCGTGTTTCATGTCTGAATGCTCAGTCATGTTTTGCACTCCTCCGTGTTCATGACCTGCTGAGACAACTTCCCCAACCTGGTTCATCATGCTCGGCTTACCCTCAAGCTGAGCTGCAGCATCGACGCTGAAAGTCCCGCTGGTGACAATTTCCTCACCCTCAGACAGGCCGTCCGTGACCACATAACTCTCACCAACCAACGGCCCCAGACCAATTTCTCTCATTTTGAAAACCGGGTCTTCGGATCCCTTCTGTTTTACATATACAAGTGATCGCTTCCCTGTCCATAAAACCGCTGAACGTGGAATTATTACATTGTCACCGTATTCTGAAAGGTTTGAGGAGACAATCCCGGTGGCAAACATTTCAGGCTTCAGTTTGCCCGACTGGTTCCCGACTTCGACCCTTACTTTGGCTACCCTTGTAACAGGGTCAATAACAGGATCCACAAAGAGTATACTTGCGATAAATTCTTTCCCCGGCAGCGCCTGGAAGGTGAACGAAATCTTTTCCCCCTTACTTAAGTATTGAAGATCAGTTTCATAGGCGTCAAACAATACCCAGACCCGTGACAGGTCTGCTATTGTGAACAGAGGCGTGCCCTGCGAGACATAATCTCCTTCGTTTACAAGACGCGATGTAACAATACCGGTGGTATTCGATACAACGTCAACTGTTGTCTGTGGCGTTCCTGATGCTTCAACCGATTCAATCAGTTCTTCAGTCATTTTCCACTGGCGCAGTTTCTCCTTAGCTGCTTCATATATGGCAGGCTGCAACAGTTTTGTTTTTGAGGCTTCCAGCAGTTCCTGCTGGGCTGTTACAAGCTCCGGGGAATATACCCTGGCAAGAACCTGCCCTCTCGAAACAGGCTCTCCTGTAAAATTGACCCTGAGGCTTTCAATACGTCCCGGAATGTGCGCCACCTGGCTTTGAATAAGCCTTTCATCAGCCTGAACCTTCCCGTAGAGACGAATCTCACTGACAGGCTTTTGCCTTGAGACCACCGTTGTGAGAACATTTGCCAGCTGGGCAGCATCCCTGCTGAGACGGATGGCATCCGGATCTGTTGCAGAAGTGCCTCCCTGGGTGAGCGGGATAAGGTCCATGGCACATATAGGGCATTTTCCAGGCTCAGTCATCCTTATCTGTGGATGCATCGAGCAGGTCCAGACAGTTTCCTGGATGGCTCCGGCGGAGTGGTCGTGAATCTCTTCATTCCTCTGGGAAGGACGAAACACTAACCATCCTATCAAAATACCGCATATCAGTACAAGGCTGTATTTCACGTATTTATATGATACAATATTCATGTTTTTCATTTTACTGTTTTTTTTCAGAATTGATCTGTTTTTATTGGTGCGGTTAGCCGGTTAAGCCATGCGACAGCGGTATTCAGGTCAGCAACTGCCTCTGCCTGTTTAAGCTCATAGTCAAGTGTCTGCTGCTGTACACGCAAAACATCAGTCAATCCTGACGTCGAGACTGCAAAGCTTTTCATAATGAGATCAAGGGATCTTGACGCCAGCTGATACTGACTTTCGAAAAGCTTTACCCTTCGCCTTGCATCTTCATAGTTCTGCAATGCCTGATAATACTCTGACTGTAATGAATTTGAAACGGACTGCCGGTTTTGTGATGCCGCGGTCCTTAACAGATCTGCTTCGGTCTGCATCGCCTTGTACTTCTTCCTGTAAATTGGCAGGGTCACCGATACCATAGGCATTATCATATCCTTACCGTTCATCGGGGAGGCGGACATTTCGCTCCTGTTTATAAGAGAATAGTCTACTCCAAGTCCCACCATCGGGAATCCCATCCGCGTAACCATGTTCTTCTTCGCCTCATAAGCCTCTCCCTCATATTCCAGCATCGCAAGCATGGGATTCTGTGAAATGAGAGTGTCTGGCAGAACAACCAGGGGCATAAAGAGCGAATCAGCCGACAGAATATCAACCGTGAAAACAGGCGTGAGAGAAGATCTGTTGAGATAACTGTTAAAACGAGCGAGGACAGCTCTCTCTCTGCTTCTGAGTGATGCCAGGTTGTTTTCCAGCTCCCCGGCCTCAATCATGATCCTGTAAAGATCAGCTAACCCTGTTTCTCCTGTCGGAGAGGGCATTGAACCCGATGCCATGGCCGGTGAAGTCCGGACGGATGAGGTTGTGCCCTGGCTACCCTGATTACTGCTCATTCCCTGCATTCCTGATGACCCTCCCGCATTGCCGTTCTGGGAAGGTTTTGAATTCATACCTGATGACTGTGAGGTGGTTGAGACGCCTCCCGCAGGGGCAGACTGGAATCGCACAAGGGCTATCCGTTCAATCGTTTTAAGAATTTCAATATTCTTTTCTGAAACACTTATCTCCTTCCTGATCTTATACAGTTCGTACCAGTTTTGCTCGACTTCATAAAAAACCTGGAGTTTTGTATCCCTGAAAAGCTCAAACTTGGCATTTGCCATAAGACTCATTTCGTCTCTGGCATACCTCAGGACCCCGAACCACGGGAGCATCTGCATAAGTCGGATATCTGCCAGCTGGTTGCCGTTCATGAGTTCCATCGGCTTCAGGAACAGGCCCAGGGTTAACTCGGGGTCTGCCAACGCTCCTGCCTGAGGTACTCTCTGCAGGGCCGCCTTATATTCGCTGAACTTCTGCTGCACCGCAGGATTATTCTTTGCAGAAATCTCCAGATAGCGGACCAGCGAATCTGGATATTGCTGGCTGTACCCCTGCAGCCAGCAACTCAATGCAAAAATGCTTATAAACAGTCCTTTATAAAGTTTCATATTCATTGTCCGTATCATTGTTATTTGTTTTAACAGTATCCCGCAACTTCCGGGTAACGGCGCCCTCCCGCCAGATTGACTGAAGAAGCGGTACGACAAAAATTGTCATAACCTGAATTATCATTCCGCCAAATGCCGGGATCGCCATTGGCACCATTATATCAGCACCTTTTCCGGTTGATGAAAGCACGGGCAGCAGTGCAATTACTGCAACTGCGGTGGTCATCATTGCAGGCCTGACTCTTTTTTTGCCCGCAAAAACAACAGCTTCACGAACCTCATTCACTGTAGCCGGATTCTTTTCTTCGAACACCTGGTGAATATATGTACCCATCAGCACTCCGTCATTGGTGGCAATACCGAACAGGGCTATGAATCCCACCCACACCGCCACACTCAGGTTGACAGTGTGCATCTGGAACATATCACGCATGTTCATCCCGGCCACGGAGAAATTCAGGAACCAATCCTGACCGTACAGCCAAAGCATAATGAAACCACCGGAAAAAGCGACAAACACCCCCGAAAAGTGAATCAATGAGGCAGTTACTGTCCGGAACTGGAGAAAAAGCAACAGCAGGATTATCAATAAGCTGACAGGAATAACCAGAGCCAGTCGTTTTGTAGCCCTCAACTGGTTCTCGTAATTACCTGCAAATTTGTATGTTATGCCGAACGGCAGGCTGATTTCACCGGAAGCCATTTTTTCTTCGATTATCTTGCCTGCCTCCTCGACCACGTCAACTTCGGCCTTGCCCTCTGTTTTGTCAAAAATGACATAGCCCACAAGAAAGGTATCCTCGCTTCTGATCATTTGTGCACCCCTTGTATAGCCAATCTCTGCGATTTCACCCAGCGGTATCTGGACCCCGTTCATTGCCGGCACCAGTATCCGTTTCAGATCCTCGGGATTGTCTCTCAGTTCCCGGGCATATCGCACCCTTAAGGGGAACCGTTCGCGGCCTTCCACAGATGTTGAGAGGGTCATTCCTCCCACCGCCACCTGAAGTATTTCCTGTACATCGCTGACAGTCATTCCGTAGCGTGCCATCGCCTCGCGGTCAAGCCTGATCTCGAGATACGGGGCCCCTACTGCACGGTCGTAAAAGACAGCTGAACTTTTTATTGAAGGTACTTCCTTAAGCGCCTTTTCAAATGTCATCCCGGCTTCTTCTATCGAGCTGAGATCGGGTCCGTAGACTTTAAGGCCCATCGGGGCACGCATCCCTGTTGAAAGCATCACCAGGCGGGTCTCTATGGGCTGCAATCTGGGAGCAGAGGTCAGTCCCGGAATGTCGGTCACTTTGACAATTTCATTCCATATGTCCTGTGAATTCCTGATCTCCGGCCGCCACTGGCGGAAATATTCGCCCTTACTGTCGGGAATCAGGCTGTCGGACGGTATTGATCTGAAAAGATCATTCACGGGATTGTACATAGCATTACCGATCAGGACAAAGTTGCCGTTACGGTCGACCCTGAACTTCATTCTGTGACCGTTTTCATCAAGGATGAACTCCGGACGGTAGTTGATTGTGTTTTCGAACATCTGCACAGGCGCAGGATCCAGGGCGGAATTTACACGGCCCCATTTACCAACGGCGACCTCCACCTCAGGGATTGCAGAGAGCCTTTTATCCAGTGTCTCGATATACTTCAGGTTCTGTTCGATGCCGGTATGAGGCATGCTCGTAGGCATCAGAAGAAATGATCCTTCATTCAGCGAGGGCATGAATTCCTTGCCGGTGCCGGGGAAGGTGGCTATACCACCTTGCCAGAGTGCAGTCTGTCGAAAGCTTTTCCATCCTGCCTTTTCAGCACCTGTTGCGACAAAGCCGAATACCGTATCAAAACCCTGCCATACCAGAAGCCCGAAAATAAGGGTAAAAGCAGGGATCATCAGGAACTTCCACTTGTTGGCAAGTGTCCAGCGAAGTATTCTCTCATAAAAATGAACCATTGACATCAGTGCCAGGAGAATGACCGAAATTATTGCTGCCACAAAAATGAAGTTGACAATTTCGCTGTTATGGGCTCCCAGCGGCAGCCACTCGACCGAGAGATACCATGACGCAACAAGAACCGTTACTGCAATATTTATGTAGTTTGGAAATTCCCTGCGTTTCTCCGGCCACCTGTGGTCAAGAAGGTTGTTTATTCCAATTGCTGTCAGGGCAAGTACGGGCCATGTGTGCCATGACAGTGCGAAAAATATGCCTGCAATTATAAGTACTCCGTTCCAAATCCTTCTGATCATTTTCCTGTCGAAACGGATATCGAATAAAATATGAACGAGGGTCGGCAAAACGACAATACCCAGTACGAATGCAGAAAGGAGCGCAAATGTCTTTGTCCAGGCCAGCGGATGAAAGAGTTTTCCTTCCTGGGCCTGCATCGCAAAAACCGGAAGAAAACTTACTATTGTGGTGGCAATGGAAGTGACAACCGCAGCCCTGACCTCCGTTGTAGCCTCATAGATCACCCTCATAAGCTTTTTACCGCGGATACCTTTGTTCTCTGGCATTTCAAGGTGCCGGAGTATATTCTCCACATCTACAATGCCGATATCGACCATCACACCGATAGCAATTGCAATACCTGACAAGTGCAACAATATTGGCATCGATTCCAAAAAACCGCATCAGGATGAAAGTCATCAGAACACCTATCGGCAGCAGTCCGGCAACGATAAGCGATGCCCTGAGATTCAGTACGAGCACAATAATTACTATGATGCTGATGAGTATCTCATGGGAAAGAGCTGACTCAAGTGTCCCTATAGTCTCCTTTATGAGGCCTGTCCTGTCATAAAATGGCACCACTGTAACCCTGGAGACGGTTCCGTCGGGCAGAGTCTTTTGCGGCAGACCTGATTCAATTTCCTTTATCTTATCCTTTACGTTATTGATCACCTCCATAGGGTTGGAGCCATACCGGGCAACCACCACCGCGCCGACGGCCTCCGAACCGTCCTTGTCAAGCCCGCCGCGTCTGGGAGCCGGACCGAAGTTGACACGGGCTACATCCTTAATCCGGACCGGAACATTATTACGAACCGCAACCACAGACAGTTCAAGATCTTCAAGACTTTTGACATACCCGAGCCCGCGGATAATATACTCGACATTGTTCAGTTCAACGGTTTCAGCACCTATATCGAGGTTGCTTTTCTGAACTGCATTCATTACATCCATTACCGACACACTGTAAGCCTTGAGTGCATCAGGGTCAATATCGACCTGGTATTCTTTAATGAATCCTCCCACTGACGCCACTTCGGCAACACCTTCAGCTGCTGAGAGACTGTATTTTACATAGAAATCCTGTATTGTTTTGAGCTCCTGCGGGATCCCATCCGCCGTTCGGTTTACCTGTCGACGGATCACGGCCCTCGAGGGTGTACCAGAAGATCTGACCCAGAGCTGTTGCATCCGGACCAAGGGTCGGCTGTACCCCTTCCGGCAAAGTGCCGGGGGGAAGTGAACTCAGTTTTTCAAGTATCCTCGACCGGCTCCAGTAGAACTCCACATTGTCTTTGAAGATGATGTAGATGAATGACATTCCGAACATCGAGGTACTGCGGACGGTCTGAACACCCGGTATACCTGACAGGGCTGTTGTAAGCGGATAGGTAACCTGATCCTGGATATCCTTCGGCGAACGGCCCATCCATTCTGTTGCCACTATCTGCTGGTTCTCCCCTATATCAGGGATGGCATCTACGGGTACCGGATCACGCGGAAGAATCCCTGACCTCAGCGGAAACGGCATTGTAACCAGTCCCATCACAACAAATGCAATGAGGAAAATGAAGGTTATCAGCCTGTTTTCAAGGAAATATTTTACAAGTCTGTTAAACATGATATTACAGTTCTCATTATGAATAGATATTAAATCAGGCCGCCTGAAATGACGGTACATTTCCGGCGGCCTGCCGGATAATTACAGTAGCAGTCATATAACTGCCCCAACCCTATTTATTCCTTTCATACTTACAGCATCCCGGAAGTTTTGCATAAACCTCGTCAGGTGCTTTGAACTTTTCAGTATCATGTCCGACTGCCGCAATCTTTTTGCTCAGCAAATCCCTGTTTGTCTTTGAGGGATCAAATGTTACAGAAAGCAACTTTGTCTTTGAGTCCCATGCAGCAGCTGTGGCACCGGCTGCCTTGACCGTGGTCTCGATCCTTTCCTTGCACATATCGCAATTGCCCCATACCTTAAAGGATTCGGTTTTTGAAGCAGCTGCTTTTACTTTATCATCGGTCTGTGAGGAAGCAACTGTGGCCATTCCCAGCACGAATATCAGCGTAAATAATATTTTTAAATTATTCATTTTTTTGAATTTTACGATTGTTAAACAGATTGAAATAATGAAACAATCCAACAGTGTGATCACACAGTTGGAATTGAATGATGAATCGTAAAATTCAAATCCTGAAAACGCAGATTTTGTCCAGGCTGACTCTGTTTGTTAACCCGTAGCCCGGCGGGTAGAACCCTGTGAAAGCCGCTATCGATGCAACTGACAGAGGGTTAGATCTGTGCATCTGAACGAACGGTATGTTCGAAATTTTATTGAGGCTGTTGTCAGGTTCTGAAGAAGGTGCCGTATAATTATTGACAATACCTGCAATGCTAATCTGATCCTCGCAGCAATGTCTGTCCAGATTGCTTCCGGGCATCGGGCAGGTCTCTTCCGTACCTTCCATCCCGCAGGATGCAATGGCTCCCGCCAGAGAAACTTTAGTGTCAGCAATCCTGCCTCCACAGAAATGAGTGGAGATCACAGCCTGAAATCCCGCAAGAAGGATTACCAGAGCAAGTAATATAGCTGTTGCCTTTTTCATTATTAACAGAACATAAAAGTATCGAAAATGTTCTAAAACTATCCGATTAATAGTCTCCGGAGTTCAATTAATTACCGTTAAGGCATATATTTGAAAAAACAATTAATAAAACGATGGAGATTACCAGAAAGGATTTCTTTAAAAAGGCCTGTTTATCAGGGGCCTGTTTATGCGGATTCGCATCTGTTGGTTTTACTGCAGACGGCAGTAAGAAACCGGACGGGAGCGATATTAATCCAGGATGATAACAAACAACTTGTTCAGAATTGGATATCAAAGATTCTCTCAGCAATGGATGGTGAGTTGGATGATGAGATAAAAAGAAGAGTCCTGAAAAAAACATCTGAAGTTCATTATGACAATTTGAAAATGGATGATATGCTAACTCCCTATATTGGCGATCTGGATAAGTTCATTGGTTTTTTGGAGGAAAAATGGGGATGGAAGATTGTTTATGACAAAGCTGCTAAAACATTAACTGCCAACGAGAATAAAGATTACTGTGTTTGTCCGGTCTCGGACTTTAAGTCGGGATCTCAATCATCAGTAATGTGTTACTGTTCAGAGGGATTTGCAGAAAAGATGTTCTCAAAGGTAGCCTGTGCCCCCGCCTCGGCAACTGTCATATCATCAGTCAGACGAGGTGATAAGACCTGCGTATACAGGGTAGTGTTTGCTTAGGTCCTGAACGAAATTCAGTTTGTACGGGTCTGAGTCTTCAGACGGCGAATTTGACGCCAGTCACCTTTTCAGAAAATTCCCAGAGTCTGGTGGCAACATCCTGCTTGAAGATCTTTGATTCTTCCCCTGTTATTATCGGATAACCCCGGTGGTTTCCCCTGCCGTCAGGACCGATGAATTCACCACCTCTTAGATCAGGGTTGGTGGCAGCAAAAAGTGTCGGAAGTGCACCCATCTCTGCAGACTGCAACACCAGGTTCATCAACTTTCTGAGTAGCCATCCGGCCTCCCTGCCTGACCCCCTTGAAACCAGATTGGTACTTGAAATTCCAGGATGGCAGGCAACACTGATTGTTTTTGAACCCTTCCTGCTGAGCCGGTGCTGAAGTTCAACGGCAAAGAGGAGATTTGCAAATTTGCTCTGCCGGTAATAATATCATCGGGTTATATCCTTTTGATCCGTCGAGATTTTCAAAATTTATCTGTCCGTTTCTTGCAGCAATACTGCTCACGGTGACTATTCTTGAGTCAGGAGTCTGAAGCAACAGTGGCAGGAGTAATCCGGTAAGTGTAAAATGCCCCAGGTGGTTTGTTCCGAACTGAAGTTCGTACCCTTCCTTTGTCCTCTTATATGGAGGAACCATAACTCCGGCATTGTTTATAAGGATGTCAAGTCGGTTGTACCGGCTGTTAAACTGATCTGAAAACTGTCTCACAAGACCCAGGTCACCCAGGTCGAGATGCATGACCGATACATTTGCATCAGCACTGATCTCCCTGATGGCGGCAGCAGCCCTGTCACCCTTTTCAACTGTCCTTACTGCGAGAATGACCTCCGCACCTTTTAAAGCCAGTGCTTTAGCCGCTTCCAGTCCTATCCCGCTCCCGCCGCCGGTAACGATTATCACTTTTCCTTTCTGACTGCTTATCTGACCTGTGTTCCAGTGCTTCATAATTCCTGTTGTACGTGGGTAAAATTGGTTACTCATGTGCGGGGCGTAAAAGTAATGGCTTCCAAATAGAATATACGATTATTGGCCTGCTATTTTTTATCAATCTTATTCAGAATATCAGCCATCATTTCCACCTGTACTTTTTGTATTTCAAGAAGCTCCTGCTGCTGGTCCATTATAAAATGATCAATTTTTTCGTGTAAAGTCCTGATTTCAAACTCTGATTTAAGATTTATCATATAATCATTCTTAGCCCTTTGGCGGTCCTTTTCCTCCTGACGGTTCTGGCTCATCATAATCACAGGAGCCTGAAGAGCCGCAATGCATGAAAGAATTAAATTCAAAAGGATGAACGGGTACGGATCAAAACTTTTGCTGACAATCCAGAATACATTCACTGAGATCCAGATGAAAATAAAAACCCCAAAAGAAATGATAAAAGTCCAGCTGCCGCCAAATGAAGCTACTTTGTCAGCAATCTTTTGTCCTGTCGTTAATATCTTTTCCTCTTCGACCTCAATCTTGTCAGTCAGTGTTGTATTATTTGTCAATGAATTCAGTACAGTTTTCTCAAGGGTTGAGAGTTCTCCAATTTCCCTGACAAGGTATTCAGCGATGTATTTTTCCCTGTAAAGATTCAATTCGTTGCGGGAAATATAACCGTCATGCGAAAAATGAGGTTTGTCTTTTTGAATAAGTTTCAAAATAGAATGTCGAATGGTTCTCGCAGAGATTTTTTCTGAGATAGGGAATTCCGTGCCTGACAGGTCACTTTTGAAGGTTTCCACTTTTGATATTTTTAGTTAGACAAAATAAGGTAAATTCAAAACTTACAATAACCGGGCTATTAAACATATATATCCTTTCTTAGGTATATCCTGTAAGCGAGACCTGTGAATAAAATGGTGAACCCGCCAAAATAGATGAGATTCAGCATATCCAGGTGGTATGACGGATTGATTGCATTTACATCGGCATATTTAAATGGGCTCAGATAGCCTAACAAAGAGGCGCCCTCCGTGATTTTTGAAAGTGTAAAAACAAAATAGAAGATCAGTACCAGTCCAATGCTGAATGTGGTTACAGGCTTTGGCCTTTTAACAATGGCAGACAGAAATAACCCTATCGCACAGAACAGGTAATTCAGCAGCAGGGTGTAAACTGACAATATCAGAAACGCATGTTCGCTGAACTGTTCTTTCTTCACAATTTCCATACTCACCAGTCCGGCCAGAGCCGTGACAAGGTTTAAAAGCAGAATGTTTACCGCAACAACGGCAAGTTTGCTGATGAAGACTTCACTTCTTGTGAGGGGCCATGTCAGGAGGAATTCGGCAGTTTTTCCGTATTCTTCTTTCAGTAATATTCCGGAAGAAAGAACAATTGCATAAATGCTGCCGAGCAACATCATGTAGATTACATTATTTGCCGAATAGAAGCCAAGCACCGACATAAGATCTTCAAAATTCGAAATTCCCTTGAACTGAAGCGCTCCCTTGGGGATAATGCTCATCATGGCAAGGATCTTCGACTGGTTCTCCAGGAAGGTGCCGTAGAACGACATTGTCACAGATATAAGGGCCATTATCAACAACATCCAGACCAGAAGGCTTGTGGCATTCCTTTTCAATTCCTTCAGAAACAGGTTCATGTTCATTGTTTCGGCCGTTATTGTCTGTAGTAATGCATGAAAATTTCTTCCAGAGACGGTTCCTCTATTGTCAGGTTCAACATCTTCCGACTCGCCAGGAAAGAGGCAAGGGCATTTATATCACCCGACCACATGAATGAAAATGAACTTCCTGCACCAGCTTTCACTTCACTTATGCCTTCCAGATCAAGATCTTTTTGGGTGACAGGACTTTCAAACGAGGCCTGGATCTTCTTAAGTTGCCTGCTTCTAAGTGTTTCGATATCCTCAATCCGGACAATTCTTCCCTCCTTAATTATAGCCACACGTTTACACAGCATCTGAACCTCGCTCAGCACATGGGAGGAAAAGAAGACTGTCATTCCCCTCCTGTTTTCTGATCGCAGAAGTTCAAAGAAATTTTCCTGCATAAGCGGGTCAAGACCTGTAGTTGGTTCATCAACTATCAATAATTCAGGATGATGCAGCAGGCTTTGAACAATTGAAACTTTCTTGCGGTTTCCCATGGAGAGCCCTGAAATCTTCCGTTTCAAATCCAGGTCAAAAAGGTCAGAAAGTTCACTTATCCGGGCTTCACCGTTTCGCATCCCGAAGAAGCGTGTGCAGTAAGTAAGAAATTCAATTACTGTCATGTCAGGATATGCGCTGGCATCTGAAGGAACATATCCGGTCAGGGATTTTATCTTTTTGGCATCCCTGATAAAATCCATTCCCATTATCCTGGCACTGCCCCTCGTTGGAAAAATGAGGTTCAGCAATAATCTTATCGTGGTAGATTTACCTGCGCCGTTGGGTCCGATAAATCCAAATATCTCTCCTTCACCTATTTCGAGGCTGACATTTTCGATGCCTCTTACTTTTCCGTAGAATTTCGAGAGTTCAGTTATTTCGACGACCGGTGCATTCATATAAATTCTATTTGCCCCGGTGTTCCGCGAAGATTTCAGAGTGCAAACCCGGTCTTCAATTTTGATTTTTGAAACGAATCGAGCCTGAAAACAAAGCGGATCCTGTCCTTGAACTGACCGTTCACTGACCTGATATTTCCGGAGACAACCAAAGGTACAAAAATCTCGAAAAGATCCCATATGCCTGCCTTGAGCCCTGCTTCGAAAAACAAAGGTGATTGTTTTTCTGTGGCCATGCCGTGATCATTAATAAGAAGGTTGATAAAAGGTTTGACCGGTAGTCTGCCGGCTTTTCCAGGCAGGTTGGATGTAAATGAAAGGGATATCAGCCAGTTGCTGTATCCAAGGCTGTCATTTACAGGTGAAACCAGGCCTCCCTCTGAAGGTGTCATCTGCCTCGACCAGAACGATTCGGGAAACGGGTTGAACCGGCCTGGGAAGGTCCCTCCGTAAAGATACTGCTCACGTCCGCTCCTGCCTCCGGCAGCCAGGGAATAATACTGAAGATCTGTATTATTGTTCAGCATCGCTCCGGCAAACAGTCTCATATCCAAACCTTTGTCTCTTCCGTAATAACTATGTCTGTAATTGAATTCAATTCCGGTCTTTTGATATGATTTGGCGGCCTCAAGTGAAACCGAGAGATTAAACGGATTGATTATCATTTCTTTATCCAGAACATATCCGAACTGGACATATGAACTCATCTTTGCCTTTTCCTGAAGCAGAATCTGCGACAGGTCAGAGGCGGCAATATAATTTATATAGACTTTACTGCTCAGAGGATTGTTCTCCCCGGAAGACCTGAAAAAGAGGTGAAGTCCGGTTTGCACTTTATGGTAGTTCTTGTTGCCGGGGGCTCCGAACTGGGATCCCTCCAGTGAGAGGGTTGCCATTCTTACGAAGCTGTCATAAGGTGTCAGGTTGAATGAGACCCTGCCAAACATTCCCAAATCGGAGTTTTTGAAGCCATAAAACGGGATTACCAGGTATTCAACCGGTTTTGGTAATATGAATCCGTTATGGAGGGCCACACCGGCCATGAAACCGTTCTCACGGTTCCAGTTGACGGTCGGGATATAGACCAGCGTCGGTTTGTCCGGATCCTCAATCAGTGTAAAAAGAAGCTGAGACCTGAAAGAGTCTGATTTTCTGAGGATGCCAGAGGTCTTGATGTTATTGTTAAGCCTGTATAGCTCTGGCATTACATGGAGCGGATCAATCTTTATTTCGGAATAGTCTCCCGGTGGAAGAGTAATTGACTTTCTTCCATCAAAACCTTCTTCCCACTGCGCAAAAAGCACTGAGTCGCCCCTCATACCAGATATGACAAGCGGTGACACAAGCTCTCCCCTGTTCTTCACAATCAGCTGCCCGCCATCCTCACTGATGATTTTATAGTCCAGCCTCTTTACGGTGCCCAGAAGATCAGTAAAGAACCAGGAAAGATCTTTGCCGGTACGGGATTCAAATGCAGCCCGAAGGTCATCAGGACCCGGGTGCATTGCATTCCATTCCGTATAATAATAATTCATCGTTGAATCAAACAATGATGTTCCCAGGTAAGCTCTGAGATAGTTGAAGCTTGTTGCCGCCTTGCCGTAAATTATAAGACTGTAGGTCAAAGAGTTGTAGTCGGCAGCCTGCAGGTTTATCTTTTGCTCGGAGTTACTCCGTGCCAGCATCAGCCACTCAATTTCATCCATTCGTGCCACTGGCAATTGTTCCAAATGAAAGAATTCTGTCATTTTCCGGTTCCTCACATAGACTTCCCAGAGCTTTTTGCCGGGATACATCTCATTCATATACCTTACAGTATAAGCACTGACGATACTTTCATCCAAATAAGGGTAACGGCGTTCATTTGATCCCAGAGCGCTGTAGAACCAGCTGTGACATGCTTCATGGGCAATAACCTCATCGAGCGCATATGCATCGTCAGCAAGACCGATCACTGTGATACCAGGGTATTCCATTCCGGCTCCCGCGCTCAGTGAGCTTTGCACTGCTGTGAACGTTCCGTATGGATAGTCGCCTATCAATTCGGAAAAATACCGGATTGAGTTGTTAACGTAATGCAGTGCATCTTTCCAGAGCACAGACTGCCGGTCAGTGAACATCACAAAAGTTGTCACTTCCCTTCCGGAATTGGGCAGCAACACTTCTCCCTTAATAACATGGAACCGTTTGTCGGCAAACCATGCAAAATCATGGATATCCTCGGCAGTATAGCGTAATGTCTTCATACGGTTTGATGAAAGAGGAAAAGGAGCCTCACCGTAACGGTAGATTGTCTTCCATGCGGTATCGGCGGCCAGCTCATCAAGTCTTGCCGATTCTCCTTCATCACGAAGGTCTCCTGTTGCAGCTACAGTATAATTGTCCGGTAGGGTGACGCTCACATCGAAGCTTCCATACTCCGAGAAAAACTCTCCCTGGTCCAGGTAAGGCATCTGGTGCCAGCCTGATTTATCGTAGACTGCGGGTTTTGGATACCACTGGGAAATCTGGTATGACTGCCCTGAATGACCAAGGCGTGAAGTCACCCCTTTGGGTATTTTAACGCGGAACGGGGTTGTTATGGAGACTGTGTCACCCGGGTGAAGAGGATCATTTAAGCTCTATTCTGCAGATGTCAGGCATTTCTATTCCCAGCGACCATTCCACAACCCTGTCGTCTGCTTTAAAGTCTATAGAATCGATGTATCCCTTCAGTTCCGGATCATTGAAGAGTCTTTCCTTCCCTCTGGTGCTGAACATCTGTTTCGCCAGTTCAGTCCTATTGTCAGAATAGGCATTCGGCCAGAGGTGAAACCAGAGATACCTGAGCGTATCGGGGGAGTTGTTGATATAATCCACCGTTTCAAAAGCATTTAATTCGTGCCTTTGATCATCAAGGTGTACTGAAATTTTGTAGTTAACCTCCTGTTGAAAGTATTCCTGACAGTATGCCTTCGGAGAAAGTGTCAGGAATGTCAGGGTAATTATTTGTATAAGGTGCCGGCGAGCGTAGCACGGGGAAGATAATAGCGAAGATAGTAAGGAGTTGATAATGTTCACTCAGATACAGATTTTGCGCAATTCTTTTCCCTGCGTTGTCTGAATTGCTGCGGGGTAAAACCGGTAATATTCTTAAACTGATTTGAAAGATGTGCCACACTGCTGTAAAGCAGCATATATGAAATATCACTCAGACTGGCCTTTTTGTCTTTCAGCAATTCCTTGGCACGTTTAATCCTCTGTCTTATAAAGTATTTTCCGACCGTAATGCCTTCTGATTCCAGGAAAATCCTGCTGAGGGAGATATAATCGTGATTGACTGTTTTGGTTATGTATTTCAGAAAAATCGGGCTTTTCGAGTGTCTCTGATGAATTGACGAGCTGTCTGATTGCTTCCTTGGTTTTTCCGACGAGAAGGGCTTTATTGTCGCGGATTATTGCAAGTTTTGACTTTCTGAGCTCATTGTCAAGCAGCTGCAGCTTTTCTTCGGATATACTTCCTGATAATTCAACCTCCCCTATTGTAACGGATATGTACGGCAGTCCAAGCTTCTTCAGTTCCTCTCTGACTACGGAGCAGCATCTTTCACTTCTCATATATTTAATCAGGAGGACCATTGTAAGGGTTCTTCAGGGGTGATTAGGAGTATTAAATTCCTGCCGGGCAGGAACATAAAATTCAGGAATTATCAGATTCCCGCTTGCATTGTCATCAGAAACGCTGTTTCTTCAGGGGTGTCAAAGCTATATTTCGTTTTTTCATTCATTGTCAGTACTTCCCCGCTGTTCACAGTAACAGAACCGCCACGGATATGAAGCTGCAGTTTTCCCTCCAGGACGTGGAATGTCACTGAATCATCAGACTGGAACGATTTGACTTCCGTCCTTTCGTGCAATACAGTCAGAATGACTTTTTTGTCCGGGTCCCGAAGCAGTACCATGGTATTAAGGTCTCCCTTTTTCCAGGACTTTTCTTCCTTCATAATTTTTATCAGGGCCGGAACGGCGTTCAGATAAGGAGCATTATGGATCCCGCTGCTATCGAGATGGACCGGATTCATGTGTGTAACTTCATGTTCTATAAACATCTTTATCTGATATATTGTTTAAAAACACTGGCAGCCAGGTCTGCCAGTGTGTCTTTAAAACAAACCCTAACCCTAAACTAGAAACCTGAAATATATATCCTGGTAAAATGAATTTGCATGGCAAAGGGTATAATCAAATGATCAGTCAGATCAAACCAGAAGGATAACCAAAAGGATGATGAGAAGGATGGTTCCAGCACCTACATAGACGTAACCACCATTGTTTTTTACGTTTTCCTTTATCCCCTTTAGTTCATGTCTCAGGTCCTTTTTTTCCGAAGTGGTGAGATTTTCCTTATCCATGTCACGGATTTCTTCAACCCGGGTTTTTAGCCTGGCCATCTCCTCTTCAGATAACTTATTCTCGGTCTTAACCGGAGTTGCATTATTATCTGATACCGGTTTCGGATCAGTTTTAATTGCAAATGCTGTTGATGCGCTTAATGTGAAAATCATCAGGAACATTAAGTAAATAAACTTTTTCATTTCTCTCTCGTTTTAGTGTAAATCTTTGTGGTATAAAGGTAAATGAGGGAGGTTATCTGATTGTTATATAATTCTTTAATTAACTTATATAATTCACACTTCCAATTTCTAATTGCATATCATTAAGTTGTTATGAGACAAAAAATATTAAATTAGCAGACAGAAAGCAGTCCCGGTTTGGTAAAATAATGATGAAGCTCTATATCAAGAATATGGTATGCATCCGCTGCAAAATGGTGGTGAAAGCTGAGCTTGAAAAGCTCGGACTGGAGTACCTCAGTGTCGATCTGGGGGAGGCAAATCTTGCAGCTAATATTTCAGAGGAACAGAAGAAAAACCTGGATGTAGCGTTAAAAAAATCGGGACTGGAATTGCTGGACGATAAGAAAAGCATGCTCGTTGAAAAGATTAAGATCATTATTATCGAGCTTGTCCATTACAGTGAGGAGCAGCTGAAGGTGAACCTCTCCGATTATTTAAGCGAAAAGCTCAATTACGACTATACATATCTTGCCAACCTGTTTTCCGAGACACAGGGCACGACCATTGAAAAATTTCTAATCAATCACAAGATTGAGAGAGTAAAGGAGCTGCTTGTTTATGACGAACTCAATCTGAAAGAAATAGCTTTTAAAATCCACTACAGCAGTGTGGCTCATCTCTCGAGCCAGTTTAAAAGAATTACGGGATTAACTCCCTCCCAGTTCAAGCAACTCAAGCACAGGCAGCGTAGTGCGCTTGAGAATGTGTGAATAATATAACCTTTTCTGAAAATAATATAACAGCCATCTGAACCAAAGTCAGAACTTTATGCCTGCAAATAATAGCCTGGTTTAAAAGGAAAAGATGTCGCTTTTCTCCTTCAGGGCTTAACAGGATAATATAAAGTCATGACACTGTACATTAAGAATATGGTCTGCATAAGATGCAAAATGGCCGTAAGATCAGAATTGGAAAAACTGGGTATCAGTAAGTTTGTTATCGGATTCGGGGAAGTCAGGCTTAAGGAGGGAATATCCACTGACCAGCGTTTTAGACTTAACAGTGCCTTGAAGAAGTCGGGATTCGAACTGGTGGGTGAAACGGAAGGCAACCTGATAGAGAAAGTCAAGAAACTCATTATTGAACTTATACATTATTCAGATGAGAGGCTGGCTGAGAATATCCCGAATATAATCAGCAGTAAACTCAATCAGGACTTTGAGACCCTGAACACGCTTTTTCTTAAAGTTCAGAACCAGACAATTGAAAATTACTTTTTGGCCCACAAGATGGAACGGGTAAAGGAACTGCTGGTCTATTACAAACTGAATTTAAACGAGATTGCCTACCAATTAAACTACAGCAGCGTTGCTCATTTAACCAGTCATTTCAAGGCGGCTACCGGCCTTTCTCCCTCCCATTACAGAAAGATCAGGGAACTGAGGGTTGAAGCTCAGAGTAATGTGGGAATGATGTAATATAATCCCTGAGTTTTGTAAGACTTTCCGTATTGAAGATGCCCACCTTTGTATCCTGATGGCAGGATCGGGGCCGGGCAAAATTCATGATCAATATAAACATTGAATTGAGCACGGCATTGGTTCTCAGGAAGGCAGAAGATGAAAACCATGGAAGTTGAAAAGTCAAAAGCATTTATTATTGTTGAAATAATTGAATACGTACCAAATTCCGTTATCAGCAAGACGATTATTAAGAAGTCTACCGGAAATGTTACAGCAGAGGCATTTGACGCCGGGGAAGAGCTTACAGAAAAAACATCGCCCTTTGACACTTTCTCGCAGGTCATCGACGGCAATGCAGAAATTGTAATCGACGGAGAGTCCAATTTTCTTGCCACAGGGCAGTCGATAATAATTCCTGCTCATTCAACAAACATAGTCAAGGCAAACGAGCGGTTCAAGATGATCTCAACAGTCATTAAAAGCGGTTATGAATAAAATACTGAAAAATTAACCTGGAAAAGGTATAGCAGGACAAACATTGAACATTAGAGACGAGCATTTTTATAAGTACAAACTAATAATTAAAATCATGGGAAACTTACTTTACATTGTCGCAGTGATATTGGTCATAGCATGGCTGATAGGGCTGGTCGGATTTCATGCCGGCGGGATTATTCACGTATTGCTGGTTATAGCAGTCATTGCAGTATTATTCAGGCTTATACAGGGGAAAAGACTATGAGCACAGGAAAAGTACTTCTGGGAGTCCTGGCTGGTATTGCCGTAGGTTCCCTGCTCGGGGTTTTGTTTGCTCCGGATAAAGGTTCCGTCACGCGTAAAAAGATCTCTGCAAAAGGTCACGACCTTAAGGAGGAATTAACTGAAAAATTCAACGAATTTCTTGACGATGTCAACGAAAAGCTTGAACAGGTTAAAGACGAAGCCGGCAAAGTGAAGGCGAAGGCAGAATCAATCAAAAATGATGTGAAATCTGCAACGACATAATCAACTTCAGGCCAGATTAGATGGAAGAAAAAGGAAATAATCCGCTTGAGTCCCTTTTGGAAAAAAGTGAAGAATATGGAAAAACCAGCCTGGAACTGCTAAAGCTGAAGGCACTGGAAAAGATTGCTGAGCTGACCTCTTCCCTGGTTTTGAACGGGACTTTCATAATCATTATTTCCGTTTTCTTTATCATGGGTACCATTGGGCTGGCATTATGGCTCGGGGAACTTCTCGGGAAACCGTGGTACGGTTTTTTTGCCGTAGCCGGCTTTTACGGGATTATAGGTTTTGTCCTTTATTTCCTTTTGAACAAATGGATTAAGAGGGTTGTGGGGGATTTCATAATCAAACACGCACTGAAAGAGGATTAAATGGAGAACATAACCACCGTCTCAGGAATAAAGGATGCCATCAGGCAGCTGCAGGAAAAGCAGGTTGTTGAAGGCCAGGAACTGAAAGAACGTTTTTTGGTCGTGGTTGACAGTGTCAAACCTGTAAACCTTATAAAAAGCACTTTCAATGATCTGACCTCATCGCCTGACCTGCTGAGCAATGTCCTGAGCACAACCATTGGCCTTACGGCAGGGTATTTAACCAACAAAACACTTGTGATGTCAACGGGGGGAGCGCTAAAAAAACTGCTTGGAACCGTTCTGCAATTCGGTGTCACCTCGGTTTTTGTTCGGAATCCTGAGGCTGTTAGATCATTGGGACAGAGTTTTATTCAGCGTTTCCTCAGCAAAAAGAAAGTGCCATCCTGACCCCTTTTTACCGGACAATTAATGGACGATGAATTAAAGTTTCCGTTTTATGCAAAGGCATCCTTCTTTTTCATCGGGATGCTTGCATTGATATATATGTTATATATCGGGAGAGGCATTATCGTTCCGATTATTCTGTCAGTAATAGTATCAATAGTGCTTCACCCTGTTGTCAATTTCTTCGTCAAAAGAAAAGTCAACAGGATTCTGGCAATAATTTTTACTCTGATACTTGCCGTTTTGGTAATTGCTGCAATTGGTTCATTCTTCTTTTCACAGGCAAGCCGTTTCAGCGAGTCATGGCCGAAGCTGGTTGAAAAACTCACCGAAACTTTTAATGAGGGCGTAGCGTGGGCTTCAGGGTATTTCGATATTAGTTCACAGAAAATCATCGACTGGTTTATAAAAACCAAATCTGACCTGTTAAATTCCGGCGACTCATCTGTAGGGCATACCTTGCCACTCTGGGCACCGGAGTTGTGCTTGTGTTTCTGATTCCGGTCTATGTCTTCATGTTTCTGTTTTACGAACCCCTCCTGCTTGAATTCCTGCGAAGACTGTTCGGCAAGGACAACCGCTCTCAGGTGAGCGGGATAATTACCGAGGTCAAGACTGTAATTCAAAGTTATCTCACAGGTCTGGTAATAGAATTTGCCATAATGGCGACCCTGAATTCTGCTGCGCTCCTGATTCTTGGAATAGAATACGCAATTCTCCTTGGAATTATCGGTGCACTTCTGAATGTCATACCGTACATCGGGGGACTCGTGGCGGTAGCATTGCCGATGATGGTGGCGTTTGTAACCAAAACTTCAGTCTGGTATGTGGTTTACGTACTTGCTGCCTATTATTTCATCCAGCTGGTAGACAACAACTACATAGTGCCCAAAATTGTTGCCTCGAAAGTGAAGATCAACGCCCTTGTGTCGATAATAGTGGTTCTTGCATTTGGCGCCCTGTGGGGCATTCCGGGGATGTTTCTCTCAATTCCCTTACAGCCATTGTCAAACTCATTTTTGACCACATAGAACCCCTTAAGCCCTGGGGATTCCTGCTGGGCGACACAATGCCGGATCTGGCCATATTTAAAATCAAGATAAAAAAGAAATAATAAGATAACCCGATAATAATGCGTATCTTGCGCAGGTTAATTTAAAATAATATAATGAATAACGGAACAGTAAAATTTTTCAATGAATCCAAAGGATTTGGATTTATTAAAGATGCAAATTCAGCCAAAGAGTATTTTGTACATTCATCAGGTCTGAAAGATAATATCAGTGAAAATGATGAAGTAACTTTTGATTTGCAGGAAGGTAAAAAAGGATTAAATGCAGTAAATGTTAAACTAGCTTAGTTTATCCATTATAAAACATTTAAAATTTTAGGTCCCGCCTTTCGGCGGGACTTTTTTTTATGATGTGCTGCCCACAGGATGTGTGAATGATATAAAATATCGTAAAAGTTATGTAAAACTTTTTTGGGTGGTGATAACGACCTTTGTTCTAATGGATCTACAAACCCTTAACAGCAACCAGGTCGATATCAGAAGTGAGACTCACAATATGATATTCCGGCAGTCCTCAGCTCTCACTGATGCCAGTAACAACCAGTTATTCAGCGAATTGTCAGTAGAAAGCCGGGGTGATCTGTTTGGATATCTGAATCAGCTGGGGGTGTCAGATGTATCTGGATTGCTTGTTATTCCTTCAGGGCATCATTACTTTTACAATGCCGAGGACCTTAAAGGAGTAAAAATCATCCTGAATCTCAAACAGCTAAACCACGTCAGGGATATAAAGGGTTTCCTCGAGAACATATCCTTCCTTCTGTCAGATTCATGCAGATTCGTCGGATCCTTTGTCGACAACAAAGTCCAGAACGGTTTCTCTGATAAATACCACAACCGTTATAAGAGTCTCTCAGAAAGGACAGATGCCTATGAAAACGGTATAGAATCAAGAATACCATTCATAAACAGACTGTACAGTCTGATTGACTTCAAGACCAATAATTACCTTACAAGAAGATCAGTTTCAAATTTTATACAGGATTCCGGACTTCAGCTTCTCAGTATGACTGACCTGAACGGGCTGACATATTTCTGTTCTCAGAAAGGGTAAGCCCGGCGTTTTTCTGTTTCATTCCGCCCCCCCACGCCTTCCTTAAAATAAAAAAAGTCCCGCCATTCAGACGGGACTTAAGCTGTTAAATGTCTTTAATATTATAAACTACGCAAGTCTAACATTTACTGCATTTAATCCTTTTTTGCCTTCCTGCAAATCGAAGGTTACTTCGTCATTTTCCTTGATCCTGTCGATAAGACCTGATGAATGTACAAAATACTCTTTGGGTGAATTTGCATCTTTGATGAATCCGAATCCTTTGGATTCATTGTAGAATTTTACTGTTCCTTTGTTCATGATGTTATTTAATTTACGGGCGCAAGTTACAATTAATTATTTATATTCTAAAAATATTTTTTTATTATTCTCTGATTTTTAACTTTTATAGAAAATTTTTGTTATCTTGTAGAAATATAATCCTAATTGATTTTCCTGTTATAAATTGTAACAGAAACGCTTGGGATAAAAAGATCCATTTATGGAGAGGAATAATTATATGTATGAGAAGAAGCAAAAAACTTTTGAATCACCTGATCTGACGAAGATGCAGGAAGTTGTAATTGATCACAGGACAAAAATATATATTGCAGTCGGCGCTGATCCTGAAGAAGCCAGGACGCGTTATTTATCGAGGGCAACAGCCTTTCGTCCCACTGCCGTCTCATCAAGGTAGACCGGAGTATATTTTTCAGAGTTTCACCGCGTAATTCAGGGAAACAGCATTCACCCAGGCAGGCTTTGACACCTTACTGTCCTGGTAGACATACTCAATGCCAACAGTGTGTCTTTTGGCTATTGTATACTCCACCCCTGCCATATATCTCATTTTCTCGACCTTTATGTCATTCCCTGCAAACACCTGGTTGTATATCTCCGCATTGATATAGGGTGTAAGCGGCAACGACTTAACGTCATAATCGAGTTCAACCCTGAGCCTGTGAGACCATACAGGTATTTCATCCTCCGGGTCCCCGATATAAGTCTTGAATTGCTGCTGAATCCTGTACCGGGCAGAAAAAGTGAACCTGCTTACAGGCAGGTCGCCTTTCAGCTGTACAAACCAGCGATGGCGTGCATGAAATCTGTCGTCTTTTTCAACCTGTTCAATGAAGCGGTAATAAATCCCTGCTGCAAAATACTTATTGAACTTATATCTCAAGCCCGGCTCAAAATACCATGACTCTGCCCGTGAAGCATTGTTATCAGTCCTCAGGCTTGCCTCTGCTTCAACTCTCAGGCCTTTCACCAGTTCACGGTCAGCACTGAACTCATACCAGAGGCCGAAGTCACTCTTCTGCCCCGTCAGTCCAGCCGGAAGAAGAAGAACAGCGATTAAGAGCGACAGATTTTTAATCCTCATCATTGTCATCAGTTATGTTTCCGTTAATGTCTGCCATATTCATGGACCTGTTCTTATCCTCATAGTAAACAATCATCCTGCAGGTATCTTTCAGGAAGTTTATCTTTCCGATCTCAACCTTTTTAATGTCTGTAATACCTGTCCTCTCCTTCAGGTCAGCAATCAGTTCATTGTATTTCTCAGGCACAATGAGGTTTATCTTCTCATATATTATCGTTTTGGAGGAGACATGCCGGAGAAGCCAGACTTTTTCAAGACCGAACGTGATGAGTAATATCACAATGTTTGCAAACAGGATTTCAACCATCCCGGTTCCTGTGGTAAGTGCATTTATTACGGAAATACCTATGACGAGGAAAAGATATGTCATCTCCTTGATAGGCATAGGATTAGTTCTGTACCTGATTATCCCGAAAATGGCGAAAAGGCCGAGCGCAAACCCTATCTGAAGTGTGACACTCTCGAGCAGGAAGCAAAGAAGGAATACGACGCTCGAAATAAGAATATATGTGAAGAGATAGTCCTTTCTTCTGGATGCCGAATAATAAAGCCATCGTACAAGTAAAAGCACCACTACCAGGTTGATCCCGAACCTGATAGCCAGTTCGGGTAATCCGGAAAGACTCAGTTGCATACCGGTAATCGCATCATTGCCCTGAGGCAGGACTATATCTGTCATATTCATCTTTTATTTTGTTTAACAGCAGAAGCTTGGGTTTAAGTGTGTTTTGTTTGGGGACGTCATTTACAAGAGCCATTGCCACACAGTATTTGCTGAAGCTGCTCCTGTGCAGTCCCATTTTTTTCATCTGCTGCACGAAAGCCGAATGACCGTGTGACCTGTCCCTTTTTATTTCCGCAACGGCGAGGAAGGGTAACTCTGCCTTTGCTCCTTTGAAATTATTAAATGAAAGATTAAAATCGATAGTGATGCGCTCGGAAGCATCCAGGCCTGCAAGGGTAATTCTCGTAAAACCTGTGGTAATCACAGGCTTAAGTGAACTGGCTTCGGGCGACACAAGCTCGTTCAGAAAACTCTGGGATTTCTGATCACCATACTGGTCTCCGTTCTCCTTTTCTATCCTGGTCTTCGATGTCCTGCCTTTGTTCGACTTGTGTTTCACCTCCAGGAATGTCAGCCCGTTTGTCTCATAGGTTCTGATCCTTACCTTGTACCTGCTTAGCTTGCCTGTAACATGCTGATAATAGAAAAGCAGTTCGGGAGTATCAAAATAGACAGTTTTGTAATTGAACTGGCGCTGATGATTGATCTCCAGAACCTTGTAGTCAGTTGCGCAACTGATAAGCAAATCATGAAGTTTGCGTACAGAAAAAAGGTATTTGGTATCAATCCTGTTCATGAACCTGACACCTTTCATCCCCTCGAGATCTATAGGAGCGTAGTTCATTAATATCTTGTCTATCCTGCTCAATTGCGCTTCAGGGCCATCTTTGTTTCAAACCGACCCAAAGATATCATTATAGCTGACAGGAAATCAATATCACTATAAAAAAAGGGTGCGCGGGCACCCTTTGACAATTTCTGCCTGAACGGATCAGAAAGCTTTGAACCAATCCTGGAACATGGTGCCAACCCATGGAATGGGTTTGGTCTCTCCCTGAATTGACCATATAAGACTCATAAGCCAGAAAACAAACAAAATTATTGACCCTATCAACCAGATTATCTGACCCAGGACGGGAATTACATTGATAAATCCGAGAGCGAAACCGATAATAATGATGCCGAGATTCTGACGGATATAGTAGCTGGCGTATTCCTCCTTATTATTCATATTGAGGATAAGAGCGATAACCCACCCTATCCCGAAGAGGTGAGAAATAATGGCTTTCATTTTTGCATCCATAGGTTTTTGATTTAAGGTTCAATCAAATTTAGGAAGTTTTTTTGACCCCGTTACAGGCAACTCTCAAATAATCAGACTTAGTTTATAATAACCCCCAGTTTACCGAGGTCATCAAAAAATCCGGGATATGATTTGGAGACTGCTTCAGCCCCGGTGATTGTAACGCTGCCGTGGCCTGTAAGTGCAGCAACAGAAGCCATCATGGCGATTCTGTGATCATCGCATGAAGAGACTGTTGCGCCGGTAACTGCACCACCTTCAATCAGCATTTCATCTCCTGTGACCCGCGTACTTATTCCCAGTCCGGTGAGGACGCCTGCAATTGTAAGAGACCGGTTGCTTTCCTTATGTTCAAGTCTGCTGATCCCCTTTATCCTGGTTATTCCGGTGCAACCTGAAGCAAGTGCAGCCAGCGGTGGAAACAGATCAGGAGAATCTGTAGCATCAAAATCAAACGATCTCAATTCTCTCTTTACTGCTGTTACTGAATCACTTTCTATAATAATCTCTGCACCGGCAAGTTTAAGGGCTTCAATAACAGCAACATCAGCCTGTAAACTTCCCGGCTGAAGGTTACTGACCCTTACCTCTCCGGTAAGGGCCCCTGCCACAAGTAAAAATGAACTGCCGCTCCAGTCGCCCTCAACACTGTAATTCCGAGCTTTATAGACCTGGTTACCCGGAATTACAAACCGCCTGTAACCGTGGTTTTCAACATATATTCCGAAATCTTCGAGAAGCTTCAGGGTAAGACCGATATAGGGTTTGCTCTTCAGGTTCAGCACATTTATTTCAGAGTCTGTTTCTGCACACGGAAGCGAAAGCAGAAGGCCTGTGAGGATCTGGGATCCGGAGGAGCCGTCGATTTCAATTTTTCCTCCCTTCAGGTTCCCATTTATGACCAGTGGAAGGAAGCCCCTGGCAGATTCAGCAGACGTCCCGAGTTTAGACAGGGCATCCGTTATCATCGTAACAGGCCTTTTCAGCAATGACCCCTCTCCGGTTAAGGTACAACGGCGGCTTAGCAATGCTGCAACAGGCGAAAACATCCTCAAGGCCAGGCCTGACTCGCCGCAATTAAGGAAAACTTCTGAAAGTGCTTCGGATGAGCCGTTAACTTCAATATAATCCTCGCCTGTGGAGACTGATGCACCAAGTTTTTCGGCCATTTTGAGTGCGGCCAGCGAATCATTGCAGAAAGAGGGATTGTGTATTACCGTTTTGCCCCGGGCCAGAAGGGCTGCCGCAATAGCTCTCTGTGTCAGGCTCTTGCTGGGTGTTGCACTGACAGTACCCGTGACTTCGGACCTATGAATTATTTTAATCATGACAAATCTTCCATTTCAGCATTCAAAGGAACGCGATTATTATTCATTCATCACTTTCATCTGACGGTTAATTGATTCCTGGTGGATGGCTTTGAGTACTGTTGAAATAAATTCCTCTGTGAGTCCGCTGCCAGCGCATTTGGCTACTGTTTTATTTACAACCTCTTTCCACCGCTGAGTCTGAAGAATTGTGATATTGTGCTCTTTTTTGTATTTACCTATTGTTTCAGCAACCTTCATCCGGCTTTCAAGGATCTCAAAAAGCTGGTCATCATACATGTCTATCTGGCTCCTGAGTTCTTCTATTGAATTCAGGAAGCTGTTGTCATCTGAATCCGGATTTCTAAGTACAATTTTATCAAGCAGTTCAGTCAGTTCAGCCGGAGTGATCTGCTGCCTTTTATCGCTCAGGGCCTTTTCAGGGTCACAGTGTGTCTCTATCATCAGGCCGTCATAGTTCAGGTCCATAGATTTCTGGGCAAGGTCGAGAAGGAAAGCTCTGCTTCCTCCCATATGACTCGGGTCACAGATCAGGGGTATGTCAGGCAGTCTCTGGCGCAGCTCAATGGGTATCTGCCACTTGGGCTGGTTGCGGTATGCGCTTTTCTCAAAGGAGGAAAAGCCCCGGTGAATGGCACCGAGTTTAGTGATGCCGGCTTTCTGTATTCTTTCAATTGCACCTAACCACAGGTCGAGTTCCGGATTTATCGGATTCTTAATAAAGACAGTCACATCCACTCCCTCCAGGGCATCTGCCAGCGCCTGCATGGCAAACGGATTGACTGTCGTGCGGGCTCCGATCCAAAGAATGTCTATCCCGTATTTCAGGGCCTCAAAAACATGTTTCTCGGTTGCCACCTCAGTCGAAACCGGCAACCCGAACTCCTGCTTCACCTGCCTGAGCCACTTCAACCCCTCGGTCCCGATCCCTTCGAAGGAATTTGGTCTCGTCCTCGGCTTCCAGATGCCTGCACGAAACACATCCACACGCTTCGACGCGACCAGCTGACGGGCTGTATTCATTACCTGGTCCTCTGTCTCAGCGCTGCAGGGACCGGATATCAACAGAGGTCTTCCCTTGAAAATCTTCCAGTCCCGTAACGGTATAATCTGACTATTTACTGAAGTCATCGTCTTTTCTTTATTTAAATGTTTATTATCAGTTTGATATGTTATTTCAGTATCCGTTCGATGCTGTTGGCTGATTTCATAAGTGCTCTGAGCGATACGGCATCCTTTTCACTTATATATTTTCTGAAGAGTTTCATCTTTTCGATATAGGTGTCAATTGCTTCAAGGATCGGATCGGAATTGCCTGTAAAGATCGGGGCCCAGGTATCACTGTTGCTCTTTGACAGACGAACGGTACTTTCAAAGCCACCGGCTGCCAGCGAAAGTATGTTCTTTTCATCTTTCTCCTTGTCCAGTACGCTCAGTGCAAGGGCGAATGATGTGATGTGAGAGATGTGTGACACATAGGCAACGTGAATATCGTGGTCAGTCGAATTCATATACTGGATATGCATGTTTAGCGACTGGAAAAGTGCAGTCACAAGATTCAGTGCATCCTCATCGCAAAGTTCCGGATCGCAGATAATCGCGACCTTGTTGTTGAAAAGCATATCAGTTGCTGCCGCGGGACCGGAATATTCTGTTCCGGCCATCGGATGGGCTGAGACATAGCGGCCTCTTGCCGGATGATTGCAGGTAGCTTTTGCAGTATCCGATTTAATAGACCCCATATCTGTAACAATTTTGCCTGTTCCGCCGATCTCATCAAGTATCGACGGAAGCAACCGGCAGTTTGTGTCGACGGGTGCGCAAAGGATTATGATATCCGATTCTTTCACTGCCTCATCGAGTGACATGAATTTGTCTGCCAGGCCCCTGTACATCGCAATTGTGCAATGCTGAGGGCTTGATTCAACACCTATTATCTTCCCGGTGAATCCATTGCTTTTCAGACCTTTTGCAAGCGAGCCTCCTATAAGACCCAGACCGACAATACAAATATCCATTTTCTTGAGATTTTTTAATTACAACAACGCTTTTTCAGTAAAGTTCCTGATGCGGTCCCTTGCTCCTGTCAGGACAGATTCCTTTGAGCAAAGTGAAATTCTGATGTACCTGGCACCGTTGCTGCCGAAAATTTTACCCGGTGCAATGAAGACATTTGTCTGATGAAGCAGGTTTTCAGTAAGCTCTTCGGAGTCTTTAAATTCTGAAGGTATTCTGCCCCAGAGAAATAATCCTGACTGATCAGGGTCGAATGAGCAATTAAGCAGCTTCATCATCTCTTCAGCCAGGATACGGCGCCTTGTGTAAACGGCGTTTAAATCTTTATACCACTGCGGAGAAGAGTTCAGTGCTTCCACTGCCGCTGCCTGAAGTGGCTGGAACATACCGGAGTCCATATTGCTTTTCACCCTGAGAATCGAATTAATGAAGGCTGCATTTCCGGCTACCATCCCGATGCGCCAACCTGCCATATTATGAGATTTACTGAGAGAATTCAGCTCGATTGCGGTTGTCATTGATCCGGGTGCGGAAAAAACACTGACATGATCGTCATTGAGGACAAAGCTGTAGGGATTGTCATTGCAAAGCAGGATGTTGTGTTTCAGTGCAAAGTTGACCAGACGGATGAATGATTCCCTTGTCGCTTTTTTCCCGGTAGGCATATGCGGGTAATTAATCCACATTACCCTGACCCTGTCGAGGCCTTTGCTTTCGATCATTTCAAGGTCAGGCAGCCAGCCTGTGTTCTCTGTAAGGTCATAATGCCGGGGGACACCTCCGGCAAGCTTCGTCGCAGCCTCATAGGCCGGATAACCGGGATTGGGTATCAGCACTTCATCGCCTTCATTGACAAACGCCATTGTGATATGCATTATACCTTCCTTTGACCCTACCAGGGGCAGAATTTCCTCCTGAGGATTAAGTTCGACATTGAAAAATGTTTTATACCATCTGGCGAAGGCGTTCCTGAGTGCTGGTATTCCGGTATAACTCTGATATCCGTGGTTTTCAGGATTTAATGCATTTACATGCAGTGCCTCGATGACGGCATCAGAGGGTGGAAGGTCAGGACTTCCTATCCCCAGGTTTATGACATCGATGCCTTTCAGACGCATCCCGCTTATCTCCCTGAGCTTACGAGAAAAATAGTACTCCTCTACTTCACTGATCCTCAAGGCTGGTTTGATTCCAGGTGTGTTCATTCCTTATAGATTTCGTATATCGTAAAAAAAAGAGTCCCGGATTATCGGGACTCTTCATTTATTATGCTGTTTATATGCATACAACTGCTCAGTCCCTCCGATTGTCCGGGTAAAAATGGAAATAAAAGCCGCTGTATGTAAAACCCTGTTTCTTCATTTGCCTGACAAATCTATTAATAAAATGTATTGATTGTTACTCCGGTCCTTATAAATTGATGTTTTTAACAAAAATTTGTAAAACACCTTTTACTGTGAGGCTCTGTTTCAGTTAATGTATATTTTTGTGCCCTTATAAAACAAGGCAGATGATGGATTATATTGCCGGGCATACCGGTGAGTTTGCCGCCCTGGCGGTTGCTTTTTTCTGGACAGTGACGGCATTGGCCTTCGAATCTGCCAGCCGTAAAATCGGCTCAATCCCTGTCAACATCATGAGGCTTGTAATGGCCTTTTTCTTTATCGGCACCTTTACCTTAATTAGCCGGGGCAGTTTTATCCCCCTCGATGCCTCACACCACAACTGGATCTGGCTTTCGCTTTCAGGACTGATAGGCCTGGTTCTGGGCGATTATTACCTGTTTAAGTCATATGCCCTGATCGGCTCAAGGTTTGCAATGCTCATCATGACGACTGTGCCCCCGATGGCTGCTTTTTTCGGATTCCTCATCCTCGACGAATCACTGCAGCTCATGCACCTTGCAGGAATGGTTGTTGTAATCGGCGGAATAACCACCGCCATTTTCAACAGACCTATAAAAGGAGAAAAGCTTTCTATGAAACTTGCTCCCAAAGGTGTTCTTTTTGCACTTATAGGCGCTCTTGGACAGGCGCTGGGACTTGTACTCAGCAAGTACGGAATGGAAGACTATGATCCTTTTGCTTCGACACATATAAGGATCATTGCAGGCGTTCTGGGTTATTCGTTCGTAATTACAGTCCTCGGACGCTGGGGGGTCGTCAGGAATGCAATGAAGAACATTGCAGCCATGAAGTCACTTACCCTCGGGGCTGTTTTCGGACCATTCCTGGGGATTTCATTCTCCCTTATTGCAGTAAAGTACACCGAGGCCGGCATAGCTTCAACTATTATGGCCATTGTACCGATTCTCATTATCGCTCCTTCGGTTTTTATATATAAGGAGAAAATCACCAAAGCCGAGGTTATCGGAGCGGTGATAAGTGTTTGCGGTGTAGCTCTCTTTTTTATGTAACCACTGAACTGGCACCTGCGTCCTTGCAGGCCAGAAGCGCTTACTGACAGCAGTTTACCTTCTGCATTTCAATTTATAACCGGAAAACAATTTCCCGTTGAAAGTGTTTGTATTGGCAAAGTTGAAACTATTATCACCATTGTGGCGTTTAACGACTAAATTCAACAATTAATGATAGTATGTTAGTATCCAATCTTGAAGTGAGTAACAGGTGAATAATTGATGAAGATGGCACGGTGTTTGAGTAATAAGCATTCTCGTATAAAAGAATGCACATGGCAACAAAAACAGCGAAAAAAGTTGACTGATTTTTTAATGAATAATCCCCGGAATGCACTCAGCAGTTCTGTACTGAAAAGGGATGAAATGATTGAAAAAAAAATGAAAATACTGACTGAAAAATATCCGTATATCAGATTTTGATTTAAGTTTGCGCCTCAATAAGCTGACTTAATGTAGAAACACAAAAAAATGACAGTGAATAACTGCAGAAATGCAAGAGTAAAGTAATGATAATCAGACATAAAGATAAGGCGTTCATGTGTTGATATCTTTTGCCCCGGAGGCAAACCAAAGTTGATGCATTTAATACCTTAGACAAAAATTTTATAGATTTTTTAATAACTAAAAACTCATAATTAACAAACAAGAAACAGGTAATTCGATTTACCAAAGTATGAACGCTAACAGGAAAGAGGTGACGACTACTCGAATTGAGAGTCCCCTCATGGGTTGTTCTTCTGACGAAGAACCTGGCGCGGGTACCATGATCTTCCCGCAGATCGGATCCCAAGATCATTTAGTTAGCAACCGAAGTTCGGAATTCATACGCCGCTACTTCCCCCTAACAAATGCCGAATTATGGAATGACTGGCGCTGGCAGTTACGTAACTCTTTTACATCTGTCGAAGCGTTGTCACGTATTATGGAGCTTACAGATGATGAGACGTACGCCATAAACAAGCTGAAAAACAGGCTTCCACTCAGAATATCTCCGTATTATGCGTCCCTTATTTATGATTCTGCGCCGGGTTCTCCCCTGCGCCGGACGATGATTCCATCAGGTGATGAATTGGCCATTACCGAGGCTGAGAAGGCCGACCCACTAGATGAGATGGGCAGCAGTCCGGTTCCGGGAATTGTTCACCGTTATCCTGACCGGGCACTGTTTACAGTTACCCAGTTCTGTTCATCGTACTGCAGGTACTGCACCAGGTCGCATTCTGTTGGAAAGCTGGGGCATCTGACAAAGGGTGAATGGGACCGTGCATTCAAGTACCTGGCCGAGCACACAGAGATCCGTGATGTGATAATCAGCGGTGGCGACCCTCTTACAATGAATGACAGCAAGATCGAATACCTGCTTTCGAACCTGAGAGCAATTAAACATATTGAAATACTGAGGATTGGCACCAAAGTTCCTGTCGTACTTCCGCAGAGAATAACGCCAGAACTGGTTGCGATGCTTCGTAAATACCACCCGCTATTCTTCAGTCTGCATTTCACCCACCCGGATGAGATTACAGAAGAGACGAGCAGGGCATGCAATATGCTGGCCGACGCGGGTATTCCCCTCGGTAGCCAGACTGTTCTTCTGAAGGGCATCAATGACAACCCGGTTATCATGAAGAGCCTTATGCAGAAACTCCTTGCCATCAGGGTAAGACCCTATTACCTGTACCAGTGTGACCTGATCCCCGGCTCAAGCCATTTCAGGACTACAATTGAGACAGGAATCGACATCATCGAGAATCTCAGGGGTCATACCAGCGGTTATGCAGTACCTCAGTTTGTAGTGGACGCTCCCGGCGGTGGCGGCAAGATCCCGATCCTGCCGGCTTATGTCGTCGAAAGCGGACCCGAAAAGTGGGTTCTGAGGAACTACAAGAGGAAGCAATACACTTACCCGAATAAAAAGTAAGCAAGGAATGAGGATCGGACTTACGTATGACCTTCGCTCATGGTATCTTGAGCGTGGTTATACTATGGATGAAACAGCTGAATTTGACAAGGAGGAGACCGTTGCTGCACTTGAAAACGTGCTGACCCGCCTGGGCTATGACACAGAGCGGATTGGAAATGTATTCGAGCTTGTCGAAAAACTTGCATCAGGCAGCCGCTGGGATATGGTTTTCAATATTACCGAAGGACTTTACGGAGACGGACGCGAGTCAGTGGTTCCGGCCCTGCTTGACCAGTACAGGATACCTTATGTTTTCAGCGGACCGGTTGTAATGGGTATCTCACTGAACAAGTATTTTGCCCGGCTGGTTGTCAGCGCAGCAGGCGTACCGGTAAGTCCCGGAATTATTGCATCCGTACCGGCTGACATCGGGAACGCATCGGTACTCACCTACCCTCTGTTCGTCAAGCCGGTTGCAGAAGGTACAGGCAAGGGAATCACCGCAAGAAGCATTGTTTTGAATCCTGATGACCTTAATGTGCTTGTTAACGAACTTCTTGAACAGTATAAACAGCCGGTCCTTATAGAAGAGTATCTGCCTGGACGTGAATTTACAGTCGGGGTAACCGGCAGCGGAGCAGGATCAAAAATTACAGGAGGAATGGAAGTTATCTGCAAGGATAATCTTCCCTATTCGGTCGAGGTGAAGGAAAACTACCAGGGAATCGTGGATTACAAACTCATCGATGACACATACAGGGATGAGTGCAACCGCGTTGCTCTTGCAGCCTGGCGTGCCCTTGGAGCAGTTGATGCAGGACGCGTCGACCTGAGGGCTGACAGGACCGGCAGAATATGCTTCATCGAAGCCAATCCGCTTGCAGGACTGAACCCGATACATTCTGACCTTCCGATTCTTTCGCGGATGTGCGGTACGGATTACGATACCCTGATGAAACTTATAATGGATTCGGCTAAAGAGCGTTACGGACTGAGATAATTATGAAAAAGTGTCTGATCATATATAATGAACCGGGACCTGATGCACTGGCTGATGAGCTCGATGTGCTTGACCAGGTCAATTTTATCAGGGAGACCCTGCTTGAAATAGGACACGAGGTTTCGCAACGGGGTATCACTGACAACTTCTTCAGTGAGATAGCAGCAATTGCCGGTGAGGGGTACGACTATGTTTTCAATCTTGTGGAGTCGGTAGGACAGAAAGGAGAGATTCTTTATTTCATCCCTGCTCTTCTGAACATGTATCACATACCATATGCCGGCTGTCCGCTTGAGGCCATTTTTGTTACCGCCAGCAAGGTACTTGCCCGTAAGATTATGCAGACTAACGGTATACCTGTTGCCGGAGGATTCAAGGTTTCCGAGGCTGACAGGCTTATAAGGGGGAAAAAGTATATTCTTAAACCTGTATGGGAAGACGGTTCACTTGGCATCACTGAGGAGTCTGTCTTCACCTTTAACGGAACCCTTCCCGAAATCCTGGAGAAAAAAAATGACGAGCACTGGTTCATCGAGGAATTCATTGATGGCAGGGAGTTCAACGTGAGCGTCCTTGGAGGTCCTGACGGTCCCCAGGTTCTGCCGCCGGCAGAAATGCTGTTCCATAACTATTCAGCCGAAATGCCCAAAATTGTAAGCTTTAAGGCTAAATGGGTTGAGGGTTCATTCCAGTATGAGAACAGCCGCAGGGATTTTCCTTCTGACCTCAGTGAAAAACTGAAAACGAATATCAGGAATGCCGCTCTCGGGTGCTGGCATACTTTCGGGCTGAAGGGATATGCCAGGGTTGACATACGCACTGACAGCGATGAAAATGTATATGTACTTGAAGTAAATTCAAATCCGTGCATCTCACCCGACAGCGGGTTTATCTCGGCAGGCATTCATGCCGGTTATAAACATTCTTACCTTGTACAACAGATAGTAGAAGACCTAAACAGCAAATTCTGATGGCTGAAATATCGTATGAAATAACTCCCGAAGACAGGCCTGTCCTTGAAAAGATACTCGCCTCCTCGGGATTTTTTTATGACTTTGAAATTGAAGTTGCCCTTTCGCTGGCCGATGAAACTATCGAAAGCGGACAGGAGAAGAGCGGTTATTACTGGCTTCGTCTCCTTGAGGAAGGAAAAGTAATCGGGTTTGCCAATTTCGGCCCGAATCCTTCTTCTGTGCACTCTTACGATCTCTACTGGATGGCAGTGCTTGAGGAACACAGAAAAAAACATTACGGTTCGCTCATGCTGAAAAAGTCAGAGGAGAGGATAAAGGAGCTCGGAGGGAAAATTGTTTGGATAGAGACTTCCGGCAGGCCTCTCTATGAACCCACGAGGCATTTTTACACAAAAAACGGGTATGAACTTGAAGCTACACTGCGCGACTTTTATGGTCCGGGTGATGCCAAGCTGGTTTACAGGAAGGAAGTATGAAGGGGTTCTGGACGGTTGTTTTGCTGATTTTTTCAAATTCTTTTATGACGATGGCCTGGTACGGCCATCTTAAGTATAAAAATGTCTCGAAGCATGCGGCCTGGGGATTAACGGCAATCGTACTTATAAGCTGGGGTATAGCTCTTTTTGAATATTTCTTCCAGGTGCCGGCCAACAGGCTCGGCTACAAGGGCACGGGAGGACCTTTTTCGCTTATTGAACTGAAGATCGTGCAGGAGGTCATCTCAATTTCGGTCTTCATTATTTTCACACTTATTGTTTTCAGGACCGAACAATTCAGACTCAATCATCTCTTCGCGTTCATTTGTATCCTGGGAGCTGTCTGGTTCGCATTCAGGAAGTAAAAAAAGTCCAAAGTCTGAGGTCTGAGGTCTGAAGGTCTGAGGTCTGAAAGTCTGAGGTCCTGCGGTCTTAGAAGATAATGTATTCCAGAAGCTTAATTAGTTCTTACTTTCTCCCTGCCCCCTGCTCCATGCCCCATGCCCCATGCTCCTCGCCCCATGCTCCCTGCTATCCCTCCAGGAACCTGCAAACCTGCGCCGTATCATCTTCAGAGACATCAAGATGAGTGACCATCCTGATTGAGGTGGCACTTACCTTCAATGCCAGTATCCCGTTTTCCTTCATTTTCTTCAGAAAATCAGTGGCGGTCAAACCTTCGGCAACCTTGAATATTATAATATTTGTTCCCCCGTAGTGTACCTTATCTACATCGGGGCAGTTTTCCAGTGCTGATGCAATTGCGGCAGCATTCCGGTGATCCTCCTCCAGCCTTTTTAAATTGTTTTTAAGGGCATAGATCCCGGCAGCCGCAATAAATCCTGCCTGCCTCATTGCCCCGCCAAACACCTTTCTTACTCTTGCCCCCTGCTTTATAAAATCTTTCTTTCCGAGCAGAAGAGAGCCCACAGGTGCACCCAGGCCCTTTGAAAGACAAATCGATACCGAATCGAAAAGTGCTCCGTACTCCTTCGGGTTCCTTCCGTCAACTGTCAATGCATTGAAAAGCCTGGCACCATCGAGATGCAGACTGAGGTTGTTCTTATCGCACACTTCCCGTATCCGTTTCAACTCCTCAAAATCCCAGCAGGTTCCTGCTCCCCGGTTTACAGTGTTCTCAACCGCAACAAGCCTGGTATAGGCCTTGTGCGGGTCTTCGTGATTGTTTATATATCCGTTAACATCATCAGCCGTGAATGTGCCTGATAATGAGTCGATAAGCGCAACGGAGGCGGATGAATTAAAGGCGATGCCTCCTCCCTCGAACTGGTAAACGTGAGCCATGCGGCTGCAAATGACCTCATCACCGGGCCGTGTATGCACTTTGATCGCAATCTGGTTAGTCATTGTTCCCGAAGGACAGAAAAGGGCGGCCTCTGTGCCGAACATCGATGCCGCAAGGGCCTCAAGTTCATTCACGGAGGGGTCTTCACCGAATACCATGTCTCCTACTTCCGCTGTCATCATTGCCTTCAGCATTCCGGGTGACGGTTTTGTCACTGTATCACTTCTAAGATCGATCATTAGCTGCATTTTTTTTGGATTTTCAAAGTTAGAACTTAGAAGCTCAATGCAAACATTTTATTGCAGTTTTACTGCCGCAGGAGACAATTTTGCAGGCACCGTGCCTGGCCTCATTGACATAAAGTGAGTATTTTTATGATCTGAAAACAATTCAATCCGCAACCGCCGATGGAGGTCAGAATAGAGAAAAGCTGGAAGGAAAAACTGGGAAAGGAATTTGAAAAGGAATATTTTCAAAAACTTACCGCCTTCGTGCGCGAAGAATACATGTCACGGCGGATATTTCCTCCCGGTGACAGGATCTTTAACGCCTTCGACCTCTGCCCCTTTGACCGGGTCAAGGTTGTCATAATCGGGCAGGATCCGTATCACAATATCGGGCAGGCCCACGGACTTTGCTTCTCCGTCACCGAAGGTACTGAATTCCCCCCCAGTCTTGTCAATATTTTCAAGGAACTGAACCGTGACCTTGGCATTCCTGTTCCCCGGTCAGGAAATCTTGAAAGGTGGGCAAGCCAGGGTGTACTGTTGCTCAATGCGATACTGACGGTGCGCGCGCATGAGGCTTTGTCTCACCAGAATAAAGGATGGGAAGTTTTTACCGACTCAGTGATCAACCTCCTGAACCGCGACCGGGAGAACCTCGTATTCCTGCTGTGGGGTTCCTATGCTCAGAAAAAAGGCGAAGCAATTGATCCCGGCAAACATCTGATATTAAAGACAGTGCATCCCTCACCTCTCTCGGCATCAAGGGGATTCTTCGGTTGTTCCCACTTCAGCAAATGCAACGGGTGGCTCACTGCAAAAGGAGTTGAGCCGATAGCCTGGTGATCAGGCCTGAAGTCCGCGTCTGATAACGCTTTCTATTTCCTCCCAGGGTTCAAACCCCACAGACATCCTTATCATTCCGGGTTCATGATATTTGGTGCCCCATACTGCTTCAACAGGCATCAGGATAGTATGAAAATCGCCCAGCGTCGGGATAAGTCTTATCTCCGGATACACTCCGGCAATAAACCTGTCGCGGCGTGCTCTCTTTTCCCCGGCTGTTTTTCCGGCAAGGTCGAATGTTATCATTGCCCCGTATCCTTTTCCGCCCAGGAGTTCAAGTGCTGTGGTGTGGGTCCCGTGAGTTTCCAGTCCCGGGTACAGAACACCTTCAATATGAGGCGATTCCTGAAGCATCGCGGCCAGCCTTGATGCATTTTCGCATTGCCTTGTAAAGCGCAGTTCGAATGAGGCAAGCTGCGTCTGAAGCCTGTATGCATCATCAGGGGATAGCATATGACCCACAAATTTCCGGTATTCAATTGCTTTCTGCATAAGTGAACGGTCATTGCCGCATAACACTCCGGCAGTAAGGTTTCCGTGGCCTGAGAGATATTTCGTGGCACTGTGAATGACAAGGTCTGCCCCGTCATCGAGGGGCTTCCAGAGCAGTGATGTAGCGAAGGTATTGTCTATTATGACCTTCGCACCGTGTTTCTGTGCCTCCCGGATAATTCTCCGACCATCAGCGACAATGAGCAGAGGGTTCGAAATAGTCTCAAAATATATCAGGTCAGGCTTTATCTCCGCAATTGTCTTTGCCAGCAGGTCATAATCATAGACAGCTCCCTCAGGCCTGAAAAAATCGACTTCAATTCCTCTCCTTTTCTCGAGGACACTGCTTATATAGGATAATGTTCCTCCGTAGATCTCGGAGAAAAAGAGCCATCTGGACTTCTTCCCTGACTCCTGGAAGAGAGAGAGAGCAATATCAATGACGGCCATACCTGACTGGGCAAGCAATGCCCACTGTGAACCTTCTGTTTTCATAATGGCCTCTTCTGCAGAAACCACCGTAGGATTGCGGTACCGGGAATAGATGTACTGATCCGGTTCGCGTTCATGGTCAGTCTCGGCTGCAAATGCGGCTGAAGTGCTGTCCGCCGAAGAAAGTTCGAAGCCGGCATCACGGTATACCGGCGTTCTGACACTGTTAATCTCTTTCTTTTCCATATTCGTTGTAAAAGTGATAAGATATTTTGTCTTTTATGTTTTCGGGGCTGAAATCGTCATAATACAATGCCCTGTCCGCAATGAGTCCGGCAATGAACAGGACAGATGCAGCTGCTGTGGCCCATTCCCTGGTCAGATACATGAGTATCAGTACAACCGGAAGCAGAGCTGCACGAAGGTAATACAGATTACTTACAAGGGAGCCCTTTGCAGATGATACGCTTCTCATGACCACCGAGCCGGCTGCAAGTAATGTAAAGAGGATAAACACGTTAACTGATCCGGAGAACCATGAGACAGCAAACAATCCTGAAAACAGCGCCTGGCCGCTGTGCAGCATCATTCCCCTTGAACGGTCGGCGGAAAGATATACCAGATCAACCGAAAGGAGTGTGACAATCGCGGCAACAGGAGTTAAGATCTGCGGAAGTAGTCCCGGCTTTATGAAATCTGCAAGTGCGGTCCCGGTAAGAATTGAAACTGCAGCAATCTCGCGACTGAGTGGCGAGGAAAGTATATTCAGGAGCGATCTCCAGGCTTTCTTCTTTACACCAAGATGAAAGAGAGAGACAGTCATTGCCAGCATGGCACCGAGGGCAGAGAGTCCGCTCAGAAGGCGACTTTCACCCTGATAAGAATATATTGCAGCAGCTGAACTAAAGATGACAAGGAGCGAAAAGAGCAACAGGCTCCACTCCTTTTGTATTTTGTTTTCAGGCGTCGGGACTTGCAGTTCCGGTTCATCAGTGTCCGGCGGGATAATGATTGGTTTGTTTCGGTTTTCCGCTCCGGAGATCATTACTGACGGGCCAATTCCTGTCTCCGGAAACCATTCCAGTTTACGGTCGGGATATTCCTCTCTATATGTAATTTTAAGGGCCCCTGTAGGACATGCAGTCACACAAGCCGGGTCTAAGCCTTCGGCTGCCCTTTCATAACAGAAGTGGCATTTCTCGATGTATCCTTTTACCTTATTGATCTTTGGCGCGTCATACGGGCATTTTAAGGTACAATAGCGGCAACCCATACATCTTTCGGCATGGTGGATCACTGTGCCTCTCTCATCCGTTGTATATGCCTTTGCGGGGCATCCTGTCAGGCATACAGGCCGGGTGCAGTGATTACAGGCAAGTGACAGGCTGATAACACTGAACGGAATGACAGCCTCTTCATTCCAGATGTATACCGAACGTGTCCCCTCCTGAAGTCCGTTTTCGAGGATACAGGCGGCACTGCATGCTTTACAGCTCACACACAGGGCAGCGTCATATGAAAATCCACGTTTCATCCCTTTGCCTTTTCAATATTTGCCTCTGCATTGTGAAATGCGGCTCCGAAGCCCATATCAGTTTCCAAAGGGTCGATAAGCGTGTTCACCCCGCCGCCCTCGGCAAGCCATATGCCGTTGGGGAATACGACACTCCCCTTTTTTACGCGGCTCGTCACTCTTGCTGTTCCTATGACCTCACCCCGACTGTTGGATATTTTTATGCTGTCACCGGTCTTAATTCCCAGTCTTCCTGCATCTGCAGGACAAATCTCCCAGGCAGGCGTTTTGGTCACACTCTTAATAACGTTCAGGTTGCCAAACTGGGAATGAATCCTCGATCCGATATTGGGCGACATAATCCTGAATGACAATTTGTTAACACTTTTGATATCAAGTGATACATAAGCTGGTAACGGACTCACTCCCCACTTACGGGCAGCCGCCTCAGAGTAAAGCTCAATCCTGCCTGACTCCGTTGGAAATCTCATATCACTGTAGGCAATTCTTTCAATTCGGGAAGGAATTACCGGTCCTTTACGGAGATCATCGAGGGTAATACTGTCATATGCGCTTATCCTTCCGGCAAGCCAGTTCTCAAAATTATCATTGCCCGGTGGCGGTATAGGATTCTTTTCCACTCCGCACAGGTTCATTTTTTCAGCCAGCCGGTAATATAATTCACTTTCCGGCATCACCTCACCGGGCGGATCAGTCACCTTCGGTTTGAACTGTACATACGGATTCCAGTAGGAGCTTATGATATCAGACTGCTCAAAGATTCCCCTGGCAGGGAAAATGATGTCTGCCATCTGAGCTGTATCAGTAAGAAATTGATCTACAACGACTTTAAAAGGAATAGAATCAAACACTTTTCTTACTCCCCTGCTGTCGGGAAGTTGTGTGACAGGGTTGCCGCGCTCGATCCAGGCCACACTGATTCGCGGAGGTTTAAGGTTAAAAAAGCCCTCTTCAAATTTTGCCATAGAAATATGGCGTCTGAACGGTTTGTCTTTTTCGATATCCGGATAATAACTCACCGGCTCCTTCACATCATCATATATATACCCCTGTAGATTTGCGAAATTAAACCCGCAGCCGCTGCGGCCTATTTTTCCGGTTATCACTGGCAGGGAGAGAATTGACCGTACGGTCTGACCTCCGTTTGTATACCTCTGAAGGCCGTAACCTGCCACAAAAGTCACTCTGTCAGTCTGCCCGATCATCATAGCCAGCTCTTCAATCGCCTGTGCCGGCACCCCTGTTATCACCTCAGCATTTGCAGGAGTAATATCGAGTGATTCAACAAATTTGTCATAACCTTTGACATTCTTACCAATGAACTCTGTATCAGTAAGTTTTCTCTCAACCAGTACACGTGCCAGGGCCAGGGCCAGGGCAGCGTCGGTTCCGGGCTTCGGTCTGATGAGCAGGTCTGCCTTGTCAGCCGTCAGGGTTCGTCTGGGGTCAATAACCACAAGCCGGGCTCCGTTTTTCAGGGCTTTGTCAATATGGACCATCTCCTGAACATTAGTTTCGGCCGGATTCTTGCCCCACATTATAATTAACTGAGCTTCCGCCAGATCCCACGGAACATTGTGTTTCACTTCCCCAAGGGTAAGTCTCACAGCCTCGAGACCGGCAGGCCAGCACAAATTACCGTAGGTTGTTGTGGCGCCGCCGTAAAGATTCCAGAAGACCGATGCAATATCATTACTTAAGCCTGAGATGCCGCTTCCCCTGTAGAAAAGCACGGATAATGGTCCATTTTGTTCTCTGGCTTCAAGGAGATTATGTGCGGTTATCTCAAGCGCTTCTTCAACAGGGATAATATCAAATCCACCTTTGGAATTTCGTTTCAGCGGATGGATAATTCGTGAAGGTGAGTACTCACGCTCAAGGTATGAGAGTCCTTTAATACAGGGTCCTTCAGGAGTTGCAAGGTTTTCCGTATAAGGCAGTATACGCTTTACTTTCCCGTCTTTGACAAAGACCCGGAATGAACAGGTACTGTAACAGTTTCGCGGACAAACGGTAAGAAATTCCTCCATAGGGATCAGGACTCTAAAGACCTTCCAGTTCTCCTTCGGCAACCACGTCAGTATCAAGCTCTTTAAGAGCCTGGCTTCGGATGAATATCCTGTAAGTGATCTTCATCAGTCCCATGTATTGCATATAAGTGTAGTCCTGTTGCGGCGTTGAATATTCCACACCGGAAATGGTCAGTGATATGTCTGCCTTAGGATAGGCTTTTTCGTACCTGTGATAACCTGAGTACTGGTGCGGGGCCACTGTGCCGAAATTAAACTCACCCCCTGACGTATTGACGGTCACATTGTCAAATGTAAGGTCAGTGTTGTTAAAGATGCGGACATCGGTAGGACCTTCAGGTTCAATGGGAGTCTTTTTGCAGGATACCACTGCCAGTACAATAAAAATAAGTAGGATGGTTCTTTTCATAGCCGGTAATTGAAACGTTAAACCGGCTGAAAAGATACAAAAATTGTTGCAGCGGACTATATTTTCTCGATGCAGTCGGCCTTAATCCAACCCTTGGTGCCGTCAGGCAACCTGATTTCCGAGTATTCGCCCAGAGTTTCTTCAACTGTCACTGTAGTTCCGGAATGAATGACAAAGAGCTCACTCCCTCCCTCTCCGGGAGCGCTTTTACCTGTCAGGATACTGCACATTACAACAGCTTTGCTATTACGGTTTACAAGTGAGTTATTCCTCAGTGCCAGTGAAACCGAAATAAGGGTCAGAATAAGTGCGGCAACCGAAAGCCAGAATGTCATAAGTCTTCCAAGGGCTCTTGCTTTGGTCAGGAAGATTATACCTGCAGTAAGGGATAAAATAAACAGGGTGATTGCAATGATTGCCCATCTGTTTGTGGTTGTCAGCAGTGAGAGAAAATCGAACCAGCGGACGAAAAAGAGAGGAGGTATCTCCTCAAACCTGTCAGACACTCTGCTTCGGGCGATTTGAAGGTTATAGTCTATGTCCTCATCAGCGGGTGAAATAAGCTTTGCCCTCTCAAAAAAGAGAATGGCAGAAGCAACATCACCTGACTTAAAGTATGCATTACCAGCATTATAAAACAGGTTATCTGACCTCAGACCTTCCTCATAGAGCTTCCTGTACAGTGCTGCCGCACCCGAAAAGTCCCCCGAAGTATAGAGGTCATTGGCTTCGCTGAACCTGACTTCAGGGGTTTGAGCAGATGCTGCCGGCAGCATCACGATTATAATTAATGCAATTATGGATATTCTTTTCATGAGAGCAGGTTTTCCAGTTTCCTGATAAGGTCAACAGTCCGCTTATATAGACCGGCAGGACTTTCACTTTCACCTGCTTTTGAATACCTTGAGTATTCACAGGCTGTAAGTATCCTGTCAAGTTCAGTCACTGTCTCTTCATCAACTTTTTTGCCTCGCAGGGCAGTGTAGCAATTTTCTCTTGTCAGATCAGACATCGGTATTGACAGTTTGTCACCGAGGTAACCCCAGAGAGCCCTTGCCAGCTCTTCGTGCACCAATTCACTCTTACCTGCGCCAAGCAGGGTATTTGCCTTTGCCAGCCTTTTGCGGGCCACCGTGGCAGCCTTCCTGTTGCGCACTCCGGAGATATCTGCATTCCGCCTGATGTGTTCACGCCTCACCAGCAATACTGCTGCTGCACTGAGGAGTGCGAAGAGAAACCAGAGCCAGTATGATACGGATTCTACAAGGGGAGACGATCCGGTTGTGAAATCCGGATTTTCAGTACGTATAAACCTTACATCCTGTCCCAGGTATTTCACATCATCGCCGGGGATATATGCCGGTGCAGCTGCCGCATCACCGGTGCGGGTACTTCCGGTGACATTTATTTTGTAACCTTCAGTTCTGTATGTGACATATTTTTTCTGACCCAGGTCGAATACTGTATATGAAAGCGGCGGTATTTCAAATGTGCCGGTATTCCGGGGGATAAGCAGATATTCATAAATCTTGCTGCCTGAGCCGGCTCCTGTGCTTTTGATATTTACTTTGGGATCATATTTCTCAATGCCCTGGGGAAAAGAGATGACCGGCGCGCCTGCCAGGCTCAGGTTGCCTGATCCCTTGAGGGTGACAGTATACGTAAGAGCGTCATTGACTTCAATGTCAGTCCTGCTTAGCGAGGAAGTGACTCCAAAAGCGCCTACGGCACCGTAAAAGTCAGACGGCTGAGGTGAGGGCAGCGGCTTAACGATCAAAGTTACAGGACCAGAGGAGACTGTACGGGGAACGGTTGTCACATTGCTGAAGAAACTGTCGAAGAACGGGTCATTGAAAAACGGATCACCTCCTGAAGAACGTTGCTGAATCAGGGCCGTGATCTGTACCGGATCGATTTTTATTTCGCCGGGCACCTGCGGGAAAAGCATGAACTTCTGCAGAACTCCGGTACCGTATACAACGCCGCCAATGGTCTCCTGCTGCAGTGAGTTCAGCGGGGGTGTTTCGATATCTTCGCGAAGAAAACCCTTGAAATCCGGATATTTAAGGTCGTTTATGCCCGAGAGGTTAATCCTGGTATAAAGTTTAAGCGTCACTGTCACCGGCTGTCCAACATAAACTGTATTGTCACTCATTATCAGGCGTAATGAGACCTCCGCTCCTCCTGAAGCTGACTGACCTGTCTGACTCTGAGCCTGACCGGCACCACTACCCGCAGACCCTGATGCTCCGGCAGCACCGGCCACAGCAGCTCCGTCAGACATCACCTCAATTACTACCGGAGCCGACGCTACCGTCAGTTTCTTTGTTATGTACTGAGCTGCCGGAACAGTGAACTTACCTGTTTCCGAAGCCACAACATAGTATATCAGGGTAGTGGTTGCAACAGTGGACACCTCTCCGTTTATCCACTGTACATTGCGGCTTGTAGATGTCTGGGGCCCGGTAACTGTAAATGAGCGGTCAAAGACAGGAGGCTGAAACCGTCCGTCGGTTGAGTTGACGGAATAGACCATCCGAAAACCCTGTCCTGCCACTACTGTCGGGGGTGCATCAACCGATATGGCAATCTCCTGAGCAATGAGGCTCATACAGATTATCAGTAATCCCGATGTAAGCAATATCTTTCTCATCCCGCCCTGTTACCAGTTCTTAATTACTCTTGTTTTTGCCCCTTTGACCTTCTCCTGCTGCACTTTCTCCTGGGTTTTCTTCTCAGCGGCAGAAAGAGCCTCGAGAAGACGCTTTGCATCTTCACGGCTCATGGTTCCCTGCTGCGGTTCAGGCTGTTCCTGATCTTGTTGCTGGTCCTGCTGCTGCTGTTGCTCGTTTTTCTTATCCTGATTATCCTCAGATTTTTCCTTGTTCTGATCCTGCTGCTTCTGATCCTGCTGCTTCTGCTGTTCTTCCTGTTTCTTAAGCTGGTCCTGGGCATATGCAAGGTTATACTTGGCCTCCGTGTTGTCAGGCTTAAGTTTCAGGGAATTAATATATGCCTCAATGCTTTCCTTATACTTCTGATCCTTCAGGAAGGCATTGCCAAGGTTGTAAAAACCTTCAGCCTTGCGCACCGGATCCTCATATCCTTCCGAGGCCCTGTCAAATTCGGTTGCAGCCTCGCTGAATCTGCCCTGTTTGTAAAGAGCATCGCCAAGGTTAAAACCGGCATCAGCGGTTGATCTCTCCTGGTTCTGGGCCCGTCGGTACATAGCCTCACTTCCGGAATACTCACTTTTTTTGTACAGCCTGTTCCCCTTGCGGATGTATTCCTTCTCATCCTGTGCTGTCATCACCAGCGGTGTCATCAAAAGCATGAAGCCAAACAGCAGAATCTTTCCTTTATATCCTCTTTTCATCACATTACACTGTTGTTTTCCCGTTCAGGATTCCCAGTTTCCGGAGCATGCGGTTTTTACGGTCCATTATCAGGATATCGGCCGTCAGCAGTAAGAGTATAAGCACAGCGGGAACCAGGAACTGGTCGTTGTACTCTGTATACATTACACCTGCCGTTTCCGATTTCTTCATTTTTCCGATATCGGTGTATATCTCATTCAATCCCAGGCTGGTGTTGTTCGCCCTTACATATCTTCCACCGGTCGCTGAGGCAATTTTTTCCAATCCATCCTCATCAAGCTTTGTGATTACGGTGTTGCCGTCTGCGTCCTTCAGGTAGTCCCTTTTACCGTTCAGGGTAACAGGCACCGGCGATCCGACAGGCGACCCTATACCAATTGTATGAATCACCACGCCCTTTTCAGCTGCGCTTTTTGCCATGGCCACGGCATCGTCCTCATGGTTTTCCCCGTCGGTAATTATTATTAGTGCTTTACTCCTGTCCCCGGCAGGCGAAAATGATCTCATCCCGAGATCAATTGCTGAGCCGATTGAGGTTCCCTGTTTTGACACTGCATCAGGTCCGGCTGACTCGAGGAACATCTTTGCCGACAGATAGTCATTTGTAACCGGTATCTGGGTATAAGCATCACCTGCAAACAGAATGAGCCCTATCTTGTCATCACGCAGCTGGTCAACCAGCTGTGCGATTGCCTGTTTCGCCCTCTCGAGCCTGCTTGGCGCGATATCCTCGGCAAGCATCGAGTTGCTTACATCGAGAGCTATTATTACCTCCACACCTTCCCTTTTAACTTCCTCAAGCTTTGAACCGAACTGAGGTCTGGAAATCAGCAGCACGGCAAAGACGAATGCAGTCAGGCGGATAAAAAATTTAAGTATCATCCGGCCCGGTGAATAATCAGGTGAGAGTCTTGCCAGCAGGGCGCTGTCGCTGAACCTTTCCCGTGCGATCCTTCTTCTCCGGTTGCCGAGGATCCAAATAATTATCAGAACCGGTACCAGCAGGAGCAGGTAAAGCATATCAGGCTGTGCAAATCTGAATGTACTCATCACTTCCGCTTTCTATGACATGTTTTTCATGAGAAGATACCTTAAAAGCAGTTCCACGGTCAGAAGGAGAGCAGCAGCCAGCGCCCAAGGCATGAACATCTCTTCCCTCTTGCTGTGCTCCCTTGTCTCGATCTTCGATTTCTCAAGCTTGTCGATCTCACTGTAAACCTGCTGCAGGCTGGTGTTGTCCGTGGCCCTGAAGTAAACGCCTCCGGTCATCACTGCAATCTTTTGCAGCAGAGCTTCATCAATCTCAACCTGCATTTTCTGAAACTGCATTCCGAAAGGAGTCTGCACAGGATAGTCGGCATAACCCATGCTTCCTACCCCGATAGTATATACCCTTATACCGAAGGCTTTTGCTATCTCTGCAGCTGTCAGCGGGTCTATCGCTCCCCTGTTATTGACGCCGTCGGTCAGCAGAATAATAACCTTGCTTATCGCATCCGAATCCTTTATCCTGTTTATCGCGGTGGAAAGTCCCACACCTATTGCTGTTCCGTCTTCGATGATGCCGCTCTTTATCTCTCTCATCAGGTTTATGAGAACAGCGTGATCAGTGGTCAGCGGACACTGTGTGTAGCTCTCTCCGCTGAATACTGTAAGCCCGATACGGTCATAAGGCCTGCCGCTTATAAATTCAGTGGCCACATTTTTGGACGCCTCCAGGCGGTCAGGATTGAAGTCGCGGGCAAGCATGCTGCCCGAGACGTCCAGCGCCATTATTATATCAATTCCCTCAGTGGTGGAACTCTGCCATTTGTCAACATTCTGCGGCCGTGCAATCACTATTATTACAAGAGCCAGAACTATGAGCCTTACGGCGAAAAGAATATGCCTGAGGTAGTGACGGAATGTCTTCTGCTGCGAATCGAAAAACCCGGCAGTAGAAAGCTGCACCGAGGCATGTGTTCTTCCCCGCCGCCAGAGATAATATCCCACCAGAAGAGGAATGAGGAGCTCAAACCAGAGAAACCAGCCATTCTCGAAGACAATGTTATGCACCGGAACCTCCTTTCTGTACTTCACCCGCTGCTCCAGGGGCTGATTCAGGAATTTTTGTAAGTTCCACGAACTTCAGAGAGCTTTCATAGGCGTTCTCGTGTATTTCCGCCTGTGGCAGATATTTGGCAAATTTTACCATATCCGAAACGGAGAGTATCTCCTTTATCACCGACATCTCAGACTGCTGCAGTACAGCTGCACGCTGAAGCATTCTTACAGTCTCATCGGTTGTAAGCTCCGGTGACGAAATGCCGAACCGGCCGTCGATGTATCTTCTCAGTATCTCAGAGAGACGTGAATAGTACTCCTTTATCTCACCTTTCTGCCAGAGCTGTTCTTCCCTCAGCCTTCCCAGTTCACGCAGGGCGATGAGATGCGAGGGTTCTGCAGGCGGCGCCGGTTTCATCAGTCTCTTTATCGGATTCCTGGGGAGATACCTTGCAAGTAACCACACAATCAGGGCTATCATGCCTGCCATGATTATCCAGGGAAGGATGTCCCTGAAAGTCAGGGGCGCTTTTCTCGGCGCCACAATGTCGAATATCACATCAGAGGTATCAGCCGGAGTAATCTCAGGTCTGTTAACCACGAGCTCAGAATAGTCGGAATAATACCTCAGGACAGTATCACCCGATGCAATTTCAGCATAGAAAGGAGGTATTGTATGAGTGCCGGTCTCAAATGAAGTGATGAGATAATCATCAATGATTGCCCTGCTGCCATCAGGCATTGTCAGTGTATCCCTCCCGGGTTTGCCCAGGATTATAATCTTTTCCGACAAGGTATCTGCGGCGGTTGAAAGGGTAACTTCACCCTTGCCGGGCAGAGAGGCGGTCACTTTAAAGTGTATCTGATCACCTATGTAAATTGCAGATGTGTCAGGAGCTGAAGTGACAGTAATATCCTGTCCTTCCACCAGGAAGAAGCATGATAAAAACGCTGCCAGGGCTATCGTTCTCTTCATCTTTTTACCGGTGTTTGAATAGAGAGATCAGCGGCTTGATATAATCGTCGCCTGTATTTATTGCCGCCATGTCTATACCACAGTTCCTGAAGCTTGTGACAACTGTCCGGTCATGCGCTTTCCATCTGTCGGCATATTCTTTCCTGATTCTGTCCGAAGAGGTGTCAATCCACTTCTCTGCCCCTGTTTCCGGATCAGAAATCCTTATAAAACCCAGATCAGGGATCTCTTTTTCACGTCTGTCTGAAATGTTCAGCGCCACAAGGTCATGCTTTCCTGAGGCAATCCTCAGTGATTCCTCAAAAGCAGGAGACATGAAGTCCGACAGAATGAATGCCGTGCACCTCTTTTTTATGACATTGGTAAGAAACCGCAGCGGTTCTCCCAGCGAAGTTTTTGAGGAAACAGGTGTAAAGGTCAGCAGTTCCCTTATGATTCTGAGCATGTGCGCCCGTCCTTTTTTCGGAGGAATATACTTCTCTACAATGTCAGAAAAGAGGATGAGTCCCACTTTGTCGTTATTGGCAATTACAGAGTAGGCCAGGACGGCTGCAATCTCAGTCATAATTTCGCGCTTGGTCCCTGTTACGGTTCCGAAATCGCCTGAGGCACTTGCATCAACAACAAGCATCACTGTCAGCTCCCGTTCCTCCTCGAAAATCTTAACATAAGGATGACCGAACCTTGCAGTCACATTCCAGTCGATACTTCTTATGTCATCCCCGAACTGGTACTCACGCACCTCGCTGAAGGCCATACCACGTCCCCTGAAGGCGCTGTGATACTCACCGGCAAAGATCTGCCGCGTGAGTCCCCTCGACCTTATCTCAATTTTCCTGACCTTTTTAAGCAGCTCTGTCGTTTCCACTTCTGACCCTTTTATCTGTCCGCCTGTAGGTTATCGTAAAGAAGTAAGTTTCATTCTTAAGATCGACTCTTATTTCATCTCCCCTGCTGCGAAAGTCCCATCTGTTGTCACCCGCAGATTTGTAAAGCCTCCCGAGTTCCTTGATCTTTCCGGCGACAGCAGTGCTGTCACAAGTGATCCTGACACCGTTGCATTTACCGTTTTCACCGATAAAAATCAGCCAGGTTTCATCGCCACCCCCGGAAACATATTTCAAATAGCGGAATTGATCGTTCCTGTAATTCAGATCCAAATCCATCCCGGGATTTTCTGCAGTCATGATCTCCCTGATCTTCTCATCGGTGAGGCCTATAAAGTCCTGGGCACCTGCCGTTGAAAAGGAGAAAAGAAGAATCAGTATGTAAAGGCATCTTCGCATTTTGCTATGGTACTTCAACAGTATTCAGTATTTCTGTAATTATTTGATCCTGTGTAATATTTTCAGCTTCAGCCTCATATGTAAGACCTATGCGGTGTCTTAGTACGTCGGCACAAAGGGCTCTCACATCTTCGGGAATCACAAAACCCCTTCTGCGAATGAATGCATAGGCTTTTGACGCGATGGCCAGACTTATGCCCGCCCTTGGTGAGGCTCCGTAGGAAATCAGCGGGGAGAATTTAGCCAGACCGAATTTCTGAGGTTCACGTGTTGCAAATACTATGTCAAGAATATAGTTTTCAATCTTTTCATCCAGGTATACTTCCTTTACAACTCTCCGAGCCCTCAGAATATCCTCAGGTTTGATGACAGCTGAAGCGGCTGGGAATACACTGGCAAGGTTTTCACGGATGATCATACGCTCTTCTTCCTTGTCGGGATAGGTTATCACTACCTTCAGCATAAACCTGTCTACCTGAGCCTCAGGCAACGGATAAGTACCCTCCTGCTCTATCGGGTTCTGTGTTGCCAGTACCATGAAAGGCTCATCCAGCTTATAGGTATGGTCACCGATCGTTACCTGTTTTTCCTGCATTGCTTCGAGCAGTGCACTCTGGACCTTTGCCGGGGAACGGTTTATCTCGTCGGCAAGGATAAAGTTTGCAAAAAGCGGTCCTTTCCGGACAACAAACTCTTCCTTCTTCTGGCTGTAAATCATCGTTCCCACGAGGTCGGCAGGCAGCAGGTCCGGCGTGAACTGGATCCTGCTGAACTTCGTGTCAACAATTGATGCCAGTGTTTTAATTGCAAGCGTCTTTGCCAGCCCGGGCACCCCTTCAAGAAGTATGTGTCCGTCTGACAACAGTCCAATGAGCAGCGAGTCTGTAAGATGCCTCTGCCCGATAATGACTTTATTCATCTCCTGCTTTATGAGATCCACAAAGGCGCTTTCCTTTTCGATCTTCTCATTCAACATCCGGATGTCGGTTGTATGTTCCATGGTATGAAATTATGTTGTTTTTCGTTTTGCAAAAACATCCGCAAAGATCACCAGTGATATTAAAAAATGGTGTTAAATGATGTTAAAGAAGTGTTAAATGCTCTTCCCGAACTCACAGTGCTTGAAGAGACGCACCATTAGTATCAGTACGAGAGGTATTATTGCGGGGTTTATTCCCTGGCCGGCAATCAGTGCGGCAGGAAAAAAGAGCAGGGCCAGAGTGAGTGCAGTGCGGCTCAGGATTACGGCTTTCCTTCTGCTCAGTATAAAGACCAGCAGGACCGGAATCAGCGGATTTATAGCCATGATTAACAGGTTATAGTGCATGGCGTCATGTTCCGAGAAAAAGTTGGAAAAAACAAGGAGAATGGCAAGAAGTGAGAAAACAGCATAGATAATAATGTCTGTAATGAGTCCCAGACCCGGCGAACCGAATACAAATGTAACCAGGACAACAAACAGGAGTACAACATAGAGTAACGTCTGGGGAATCCAGGGACGGTTTTTCTCCGGGACGACGCCTGTAAAATCAATAACTGTCTCAGGAGGTCCCAGCAGTTCCACCGGGCTTCCGTTACGGATTACCCGGGCCGAGGTGAGATTCTCCATCAGGTACATCGGCAGGAACATCTCTTCAGAAGTAGTCGCTTTGCGGTCTGCCTGCAGCCCGAGAAGGAAATCGGCTCCGAAATCAAGCCAGGGAAGCACCTCCTGCCGGGGGTTGATCAGCTGCCTGAAAGTCTGGCGCTTCGTCTTTTCAGCGTATATGATTGTGTCAACGGCTGCTTTTTCAATTATATCACGGATACGTGTTGCACAGTTGTCAAAAAAGAAATCGTACCTGTACCTGATGTTTTCCGGTTTCAGGTTTTCATTTATTAGGACGAAGAGATTCTCCTTTTCGGTATTTGTCAGGTAAATCTTCTGCGACCATACCGATCTGCCCTCGGAAAGGTACTCACTCAGGAAAAGGTTATATCCTGATGTTCCCACCATATAGTCAAGTTTACCTTTCGCGAAGCGGAAGGCAAAATTGGGAGTTGAAAAGTCAAATATTCCCCAGTTGTAAACCCTGTCGAAATTCTTGTCCCTGATGACTATCCGGAGGGCTGTATGGCCGTAAATAGAGTAACTTTCATTGCCGGGTGCACAGGTAAGAAGATAAATATCGGTGCTGTCAACTGCAACGGCTTTGGCTGAGGAGCCTGAAAACAGGGCAATAACGGCGAGAATTGCTGCAATCCTTTTCATGTCACGGTATTGATCCGTAAACGTACCTAAAATTTTAACATATTTAACATTGTCAGCTCCGTGCAGACAGGTCAAACTTAAGCTATAAGACCTGAGACTTCATCCGCCAGCTGGAAGATCAGACCCTCATCCGCCAGCCGGCGGATCAGACCTTCAGACCTTTCACACCAGGTCGCATGCATCGGCCGGCATCCAGTGCGCATCCTTTCCGTCCCACTTGATATTACATCCTATGGGGTTTGTAAGGGGAACAGATACCGGCTTTCCGGATGTCAGTTCGGTGAGTGCCCTGTCAAGGTCATTCACTGTGGCTTTTGATGCATCTCTTGGATAGTCTACCCCTCTTCCGGTATATACCAGCCTGCGGTTTTCGTCAAAAACAAAAAAATGAGGGGTGCGCAGTGCGCCGTAAGCCCTTGCTGTGCTCTGATCCCGGTCATACAGGTAGAGCCAGGGGAAGCGGTGTTCTTCCATTCGCTTAACCATATTTGGAAAGCTGTCTTCAGGGTAGGTGTTTTCGCTGTTTGAGTTTATTGCTGCAAACCGCACACCCTGAGGAGCGAATTTTTCAACTGTAGTCCTTGTGACTTCATCTGAACCTATGACGTAAGGACAGTGATTACATGTAAAGAAAACCACCAGAAACCTGCTGTCTGCAAAATCGGTGAGGGAGTAGTTTCTTCCGTCTGTCGCCGGCAGGTCGAAGTGTACAGCTTTGTCTCCCAACTGTAAGGTAAATGCCATATTTATAAGTTTAATACCTGTTATCCTTTTGTTAAACACATTGGTGAGGTGAATTGTTGAGTATCTTCAGGGAGTTCAGAGTAAGCGACACGGGGCAGGACAATAACACTCACTGATTTTTTTCAGCTGTCACCAGCATCTCAAAATCTTCAGTGGTTAGCGTGTCTTTTCTGGAAAACGCCCCCAGTTTTGCTCCGAAGATCTCAATATTCCCGAAACCCCAGTGATTTAAGAAGCCAGGTGATCTCGCTGGGAACATAATATCTCTCATTGCATTCGAGGCTTTTAATTTTACCGAAATCATCCTCCACCTCGGTGATATTTTTATCTCTGAAGGTCATAAGGTCAAATGTGTTGCTGCGGTATGTGGCACCAGTATCGCCGGATTCAGAGGCTAAGAATTTTTCAACAGAATGAAACAGCGGAAAAAGTCCGTTCAGGGTTGTAAAAATTACCTTTCCGTCTTTCTTAAGCGCCCTTGATATGCCTTTAAGAATTTCAAAATTCATTTCATCGGTTTCCATCAGGGGAAAACTGCCCTCGCAGAGCATGATTGCTGCGTCAAATTCACCGTTATACGGCAGACTCCTGGCATCAAGTCTCAGGAAATCAATTTTAAGATTTTCCTTTGCGGCCTTCTCCTGTGCCAGTGCCAGTTGAGATTCAGAAAGGTCGATACCTGTTATGCTGTACCCCCTTTTCGTCATTTCTATTGAATGCCGGCCGGTACCGCACCCCACATCAAGGATTCTCAGTGACTTGTTAAAATTCAGTTCCTTTTCAATAAAATCGCATTCTCCTCCGGTCCCCCGTGTGAAGACTTCAGCGTCATACTTTTTAGCATAATCCTCGAAAAGAGCTTCATACCACTGTTTCTTATTCATTTTACCGGTATTCATTGATTAATCTGTCAGAAAGTTAGGTTAATAATTCTGAAATATCATCCAAATACGGTGAACAAGAGCAATCATGAAAATGTTATTTGTTTTTATTCAGTCTAAATAATAATAATAAATGAGAGCTTTATGAAAAGAAAGATCTTTTTATTCACAGTACTGGTTTTCTCTGCTTCCTTAATGTGGTCGCAGGAGAAGCAGAAGGAGGACAGAAACTTCAAGATCCCGTTAATCGGTGATGTCGCACCCTCATTTACCGCTGAATCCACGAGCGGCACATTGAATTTCCCGACAGATTACGGCCGGAAATGGAAGGTTTTATTCAGTCATCCCCAGGATTTTACACCCGTATGCTCGACTGAACTGCTGGAGCTCGCAAATCTCCAGAAAGAATTCGACAAGCTCAATGTTAAGGTTGTCGTTGTATCTACAGATCCGCTTGAATCACACATTCAGTGGAAAAAAGCGCTTGAGGGCGTTGAATACAAAGGCACACTGCCTCAGAAAATCAAATTCCCGCTTATAGATGATGAATCACTGGCAGTAGCAAAAAAGTACGGAATGATTCAGGGGGTTTCAAACAGTACCAAAGCTGTGAGAGGTGTCTTCATTATTGACCCTGATAATATTATTCAGTCTGTTTCCTTCTATCCGATGAATATCGGAAGGAGCACCGATGAACTGGTCAGGACCGTTGTTGCCCTTCAATCTGCTGATGGAAACAAGCACATGACACCTGCAAACTGGCAGGCTGGCAATGACCTTCTTATTGTCACTCCTCCGGTAACTGATCAGAGTGCAGAAAAAGTACCCGACGGTTTTTACCGGCTGGCATGGTTTCTGTGGTTTGAAAAAGCCAAAAGCTCATCAGGAGCAAATTAAATTATCTCTGAATTGTAAATGCGAAGACCGGCGGTGCGTGCACCCCGGTCTTTCTTATTTTTACTAACTTTGCGGGCTTAAATAAAAAGTATATTTCTGCAGCTACTACATACCAAGGGATCAATTCTATGGATTTAAACAGTGAAATAAAACGAAGAAGGACATTTGCAATAATATCTCATCCTGATGCCGGGAAGACAACCCTGACTGAAAAATTGCTGCTGTTCGGCGGAGCCATACAGGTTGCCGGTGCGGTAAAAAGCAACAAAATCAGGAAAACGGCCACATCGGATTTCCTGGAAATTGAGAAACAGCGCGGGATTTCAGTATCCACCTCTGTAATGACTCTTGATTTCAAGGGTAAACGTATAAATATACTTGATACCCCGGGTCATAAGGATTTTGCCGAGGATACTTACCGTACGCTCACTGCAGTCGACAGTGTGATCCTGGTTGTCGACAGTGCCAAGGGTGTTGAGGAGCAGACACGGAAACTTATGGAAGTCTGCCGTATGAGGGCCACTCCCGTGATGATTTTTATAAATAAGATGGACAGGGAAGGGAAAGATCCGTTTGATCTGCTTCAAGAACTGGAGGATGAGCTGAAAATAGCTACCTCTCCGTTCACCTGGCCCATAGGCAACGGAAGCCGGTTTAAAGGTGTTTTTAACCTTACAACCGAGAGTTTACAACTTTACAGTCCTCAAAAATCAACAATCTCGGAGGTTTTGCTGACTACTGATGATGTGGAAGACCCGAAGATTAAGGAATTTGTGGGTGAAGACAATCTGAAGCGGCTCTGGGAGGAGATTGATCTTGCAAGAGACATGTTCGAATCTTTCAATGAGAACCTTTACCGTGAAGGTTACCTCGCACCGGTCTTCTTCGGCAGCGCACTGAATAATTTTGGTGTTCCGGAACTCTTTGAGTCATTCATTGAAATCGCTCCCTGCCCTTCCAAAGCCAAAACGCTGGAACGGGTGGTGCTTCCTGCAGAACCTAAGCTTTCCGGTTTCGTCTTTAAAATCCATGCCAACCTCGACCCGAACCACAGGAACAGGCTGGCTTTCCTCAGAATCTGTTCCGGAAAATTCGAGCGGAACAAACTCTATCATCACACCAGGCTGAACAAAAAAATGCGTTTTGCCGCCCCTGCCTCGTTTATGGCAAACAGCAAAAGCACTATCGAGGAAGCTTTTCCCGGCGATGTTATCGGGTTGTATGACAATGGTAACCTGAAGATCGGCGACACACTCACGGAAGGCGAAATGCTTCATTTTACGGGTATTCCCAGTTTTTCACCCGAGATTCTCAAGGAGGTAATCAATATGGATCCCATGAAGACCAAACAGTTGGAGAAAGGGGTCAGGCAGCTCACTGAGGAAGGTTTGGCACAGTTATTTTTACAGCAGCCCGGAAACAAGAAAATCATCGGCACGGTTGGCGACCTGCAGTTCGATGTAATAAAATTCAGGCTGGAGCACGAATACGGGGCTAAGTGCGAATTCCGCCCGTTGCCTTATGTAAAGGCGTGCTGGATAACATCTGACAATAAAACCGAATTTAACCAGATGCTGACACGGAAAGCCTGGTTTATAGCTTATGACAAGGAGGAGAATCCGGTTTTTCTGGCCGAGAATGACTGGATGCTGAAAATTACAGGTGAGACCTACCCTTCCATTCAGTTCCACAGCACTTCTGAGCATAGCCTGCCAGTGGCAGGAGGCAGACAGAAACATTGAAATATTACAATCTTCCCGATAGACCTAAATTGTTTCAAGTATGCGATTTGATGATGATCCGCTGGACAGGATGAGAAATGATCCTGAGAATTATAAATGGGGTATATTTTATTTCAACTCAAAGGATCCGAGAATGCTGGTACCCAAAAGGAACAGGATGATGGGATGGACTATGAATTTCGCGAATCCCTATTCATATTTGATAATAATTGGTATCGCAGTATTCGCCATTTTTATGAGCAACTTATACTAGGCAGGCACAACCCGGTGGACATTCTGCTCTGTCCGGGAGTCGTAAATTGGTTCAGAATAGCCTGATGCCGGGAATCAGAAATAAATCTTGATTTTGGCACTTAGAGAACAAAAAGCGCATCCGCTCTAAATAGCAAATGTGCTTTCGTGTCAGTGATTCCGGAGCGACTCGAACGCTCGACCCACAGCTTAGAAGGCTGTTGCTCTATCCAACTGAGCTACGGAACCATTTTCCGGCTGCAAAAATACATTTTTTTTCAATTTTTGCAACCTGAATTTCTAAATGAGATAAACCTATATCCAGCTGATACAGACTGATAATTCAGACTGTTTTCATATAGTTAACCAGTCCTTTCTTGTCAATTATCTGCTTTAAGCTTTTCAGGAAGCGGTTCAAAATTGAAATTCTTCTGTCCCACTATGATATCTCCCTTTTCAAAATCAATATCTACCTTATCTCCAGGCTTATATGCTTCAACAGCTTCCTTGTGAACAATCAGTAGCAAGTCCCTGATTAATTGATGAACGGTAAAATATCCTGTTTACTGATTTTACTATTATTGCTTTTATCCCTACATATGCCAGGCCCACTGAAGGATGTTCCCTGTGAACTTCCGCAACCAAAATTATCACCTGCAATAATTATATCATCCTCTTTTGACATTTTTGCTGAATGACGGATCAAAATCTTCAAAAAGAAGCGGCACAATTGCAGCAGGATCAGAACTCAGAACATTATAGGTATGTTTTCCGGCAAACATCTGATCGGTATTCAGGTTATCAACATCAGAATAATTCCAGACATTCCCAATCTTCCTGTTTTCTCCTGTTTTAATTTCAAATGTTTTACTCTGGGGAATCTTAAACGGAAATTTTTCATTTCCCGTTCATTCTCCTGGGATCAGTAATTACTCCTGTAAGTGCATGAAGCAGCAACAGTTGCAGGTGATGCAAGATATATCTGAGCTTCCTTGTTTCCCATTCTTCCCAGGAAATTCCGGTTGGCTGTTGAAATTACTGTATGTCCGTTTGCCGGAATACCCTGTCCTGTACCCAGACATGGTCCGCATGAAGGAGTAAGAACATTTGCTCCTGCTTCAATAAATGTTGTTAATAAGCCCTCCTCAATTGCCTGAAGAAATATCTTCTGTGATGCAGGAATTATATTAAGCTGAAATCCGTTCTTTACTTTCTTTCCCTTTCAGAATTGCTGCAGCAATCCTCAGATCTTCAATCCTTCCGTTTGTACAGGTGCCGATAAGTCCTTCATGAACAACTGTTCCTGCAACTTCAGCAACTGATTTTACATTATCAACATTATGCGGAGCAGCAACAACCGGAAATACTTCGTCAAGATCAATATTAATCTCACTGAAATACTTTGCATCCTTCATCAGCCCATACCCCTTTTACCTTTTCGCCAAAAAATTTGTCAAGCACTTCATCGGCAGGAAAGACAGCATTCTTTGCTCCCATTTCAGATGCAAGATTTGCAATTGTCATCCGGTCAGAGATATTAAGTGTTTTAACTCCTTCACCATGATATTCAATTGACATATAATTTGCACCATCAGATCCTATCATTCCAATTATCCATAGTGCAAGATCCTTTGCAGAAACATTTTCCTGTAACTTTCCTGTAAGAGTTATTTTAATTGATTCAGGTACCCGGAACCATGTTTCTCCTCTTTTCCAGATACCTGCTGATTCGGTGCGGTCAATACCTGCTGCCAATGGCATTGAATGCACCTGCTGTTGATGTATGGCTGTCGCTGCCAACAATCAGCATTCCCGGACTGTGCATGATATGACATTATCTGATGACAGATGCCTTTGCCGGCATCATAAAACTTTTTAATCCCCTGTTCATCAACAATATCTCTGATTTCCTGGTACTGTGTTGCCAGCTTTGCATCAGCCGGAGGTGCATTATGATCAAGCACAACAAGCATCTGATCGGGATCCGAAACCTTCTCTCCTCCCATTTTCTGAAATGTCTTGTAAATGCTTGATGTATTATCATGAGTAAGAATAATATCAGGCTTTCTGAATACTATTGCTCCTGCAGGAGCTTTGAATATCTTTTCAGCAAATGTTCTGTGGTTTCATATATTCAGTTGTTTGCTTAAATCTGACCCAGCAGTCCCCCTTTTTGATAAATCTCAAACTGAACATCAGAGAAAGGATTGATTTTGAGTTTTCAGTCCGTTGCGCTCATTTGTCAGCTTCTCCTGTTATCAGATTTACAGTTATGGTATCATGATCCTTAAGATCTATTTTTTCAAATGATTCATAAGTGAGGACCGGGAATGCAGCATTTATTGCATTTCGTTCATAAATTGCTCCAAATGATTCTGGCAATAATTGCCTGTATACCAAGTGAGACAAAGCAGTCTACAGCCTGCTGACGTGAACTTCCGCATCCGAAATTTTTTCCTGTAATAACAATATCTCCCTTCAGTGCTTTTTTTGCAAAGTCTTCAAACCCTTTCAGATTATCAAAGGTATACTGACCCATCTCGCTGAATATCAGTTATTGCCAGGTACCTGTTATGAAATATCATATCAGTATCGATATTATCTCGGTCAATTATCCAGACCCTCCCTCTGATAACATCCGGTCTTCCTGATCCTCACTCTTAATCCTTAACTTAGCTTTAACCTCAGTCTTAATCTCAGCTTTTCCTTGCTTGAGAACACTGCCGGATTTTCGGGAATGTTATCCGGTGTTGTTATATATCCTGCAATTGCTGATGCAGCAACCACTGCCGGAGATGCAAGATAAACGCTTCCCTTTCCCTGTTTGCCCGGGAAATTTCTGTTCCCGGTGCTTATTGTCACTTCACCCTGACCGTTCTGTCCTACCTGTCCTGCAGCACAACCTGCACAACCGGCATTTGAGACCAGTGCACCGGCGCTCTTGAATATTTCAAGAAGTCCTTCATTAAGACATTGTTTCCAGATCTCATCAGTTGCAGGAACAATTTTCAGCACAACACCCGGAGCAACTTTCTTCCCCTTAAGTATTGAAGCTGCAGTCCTCATATCATTCATTCTGTCCGTTTGTACAGCTTCCTATAAATGCAGAATCAATTTTAGTGACCGGCAGTCCTTTTACCGGAACAGTATCATGAGGTTCACCGGGACGCGAGACCATCGGCGTAAATTCAGAGACATCAATGTCAGCCGATATTTCATATGATGCATCGCTGTCAGCAAATACCGGTTCAAATTTAGTTTTTGTTCTCTGGCGGCAATACTCTATTATTTCTTCTGACGGAGGAAAAAGAATGATTATTGCTCCCATTTCTGTTGCCATTGAGGATATTGTTATCCTGTCATCAAGCGACATCCGGTCAACTGCATCACCATACAGCTCAATGCTGTATCCAAGCAGCGAATTTGCTCCGAATATTTTAAGAAGGTTCAGAATCACATCCTTTGCTGAAACCCCTTCCGGCATCTCCCCGATCAGGTTAATCTTTACTGAATGCAGGAACTTTAAACCATACTTTCCCGTTGTTCCATGCAGCAGCAATATCCATATCACCCATACCCTGACCGAATGCACCTACTGCTCCCAGAATATTTGCATGAGAATCGGTTGATACAGCAGTAGCCCCCGGAAAGACATAACCTTCTTCAATCAGGATATGAGTACCGATACCTGCATCAATATCATATACCTTTATTCCATTTTCCCGGGCATACAGTCTGCATATATGCTGATTTACAGCATATTTCTGATCTGATCCTGTAGGATTGCAGTCAAAGGTAAAGAATGTTTTTCCGGGGTCTTCCACCCGGAGTCCGAAATCATTAAGGTTTTTCACAACATTTGCACCTCCGAAGTCCCTCGCGGCACGTGCATCAATGACGATGTCAACTATGTCACCGGGCTTTACCGATGAATATTTAGAGTGAGCTGCAATTATCTTTTCAGTGATTGTCATTCCCATAATACGGACATTTAATCTGGTTAATGAAACAAATTTAGTATTAGAATCCGGTTTTTGGCATGCTAAAAATCATATCCGCAGCCTGTAGTAAACCTTTTAATCCTGCATACAGCAGTCAATCTCACTGACAGGAGTCTGCCGGTGCTATGATCTGTACTGTGCCCTGTAATCGCGGGCAGACATCCCGGAGTGTTTTCGGAATTGCTTGTTGAAATTCGATACAGTGGCAAACCCGCATTCGAAAACAATCTCATTAATCTGGTGATCAGTCTCTCTCAGAAGATAACAGGCCTTGTTGGTCCTTACCTGGTTAACATAATCAACAAATCCCGATCCGGTATTGCGTGAAAAAAAGCGGCTGAAGGAATGAGGTTTCATTTTTGCCAGTGCTGATACTTCCGCGATGGGTATGGGCCTGAAAAAATTCTCCCTTACGAAATTGCAGATATCAGACAGTCGGGAATCAACAGTACTGTTGTCTCCGGCGTTCTTTTCGCCTGAGAGTTTCTCATATCTGCCTGCCGAGCACAGTATTTCAAAAAGCTGAAACATGCTTACCATCTTCTTCATGCCTGTCTCGGTGAGCATTCTTCGCATGGGACCCTCAGCCGATCTGCCGGTCTCTGGCGGGAAGGCGATTCCCCTGGAGGATTCTTCAAGGAGACGTCTAAGCGGTTCCATTTCAAACTGTGAAAGGATTGCATCACCCAGGGAATCGCGTCTGAAGTGACACATGATTGCCTGCTTTTCCAAACCATTGTCATCAACATGGTAAAAATTCCAGAAGTGATTCAGATTTGGGCCCAGGATTACCAGGTCATAATGATCGAATATTTCCACAGAATCTCCCGCCACCCTGGTTCCGTTGCCGGAAATGTTCAGGACAATCTCGTATTCCGGATGGATGTGCAGAAAACTGCTTTCGGTATCAAGCCAGCCGACTCTGAATCCTGAACCGTCGTCGTGCCTGATGCTGATAATTTCAGGTATCATATAAGATCTGTTTTGTCCTTCAGAAAAAAAACTGATTTTCCCAATAAAATTAGCAAATTCCGGGGATATTCATTATCATCGGGTTATAAAAACCTGACAGAATGAAGAGATATTTATTTTTAGTACTGATGCCTGTGATCCTCCTCTCAGGTTCATGCAGTAAAACCACCTCAATAGTGATTGAGACTGGTATGGGGGATATCACGGCGGAACTGTATCCGGAAAAGGCTCCGGCAACGGTTGCAAACTTTCTCCAGTATGTTGACAGCGGGTTATTTGACAACTCCTGCTTTTACAGGGTTGTCCGAAGCGACAATCAACCCCGTGACAGCATAAAAATCGCTGTTATTCAGGGAGGAAGATACAATGAGGAGGATGAAACCTATCCGCCAGTGGTTCACGAGAGGACTGATCAGACCGGAATTATGCATTCTGACGGTACCATTTCAATGGCCAGGTGGCAACCCGGCACCGCCACATCTGAATTTTTCATTACAGTTGGTGACCAGCCGGCGCTTGACGCGGGAGGAATGAGAAACAGAGACGGGGAAGGATTTGCCGCTTTCGGAAGGATCACTGACGGAATGGACGTAGTGCACAGGATTCATTCGATCGAAGCCCCTGATCAGTATCTCACTGATACCGTGCCTATAAGAAGGATTTACAGGAAATAGGCAGCCCGTATTCAGGAGAACAGAAAGATTTCGGGTAATTTTTCGGATAAAATTTGCATTATGTAATATTAGTTTAGTATATTTGTACAAAGCTTATGCTTTTAAAAGAGGAGAGTAAGGGTTATTTGTGAGAATCAATAGGATTGTATTGCAGACATTGACTTTCACATGGACCTTTGACTGACTACCAAAGGTTACTTCCTTTTATCAGACAGTAGATTCCGGGATTATCTCATAAGCCCGTTCCTTAAAGTCTCACAATGACCCTCTCCTCTTATTTTTTTTCTGCAACGGATGAAAACCTTCCTCAGACGATTTGAGCACAATAAAGAACTGATAGTTCTTTTTGGTACGTGGGGCATTGACGAGAAAGCCTTTACCAATCTCTGTAACGAGAATTTTGATTTCATCCTATTCTATAATTATTCTGCCGACGAGCCTCTTATCCTGCCTGAAATGAAGACCTACAGGAAGGTAACTGTAATTGGCTGGTCACTGGGGGTCTGGGCGGCAGAGTATTACAGCCGCAAACTGGGCATTAAGCCTGACATTACAATCGCAATCAATGGTACTCCGGTTGCTGCCGACGACAAATACGGAATACCCTTAAAAATATTTGAGTCGACTCTCGAGAACATTTCCAATTACAGTATGGCAAAGTTCTATCTCAGGGTATTCGGCACAAAGAGTCGTTACGAGGCAAACAAGGGTACAATCCCGACCCGCTCGGCAAAGTCCCTTCAGGATGAGCTCAGGTGGCTTTACAACAGGATGATGGAGCCAGTGGAGACGGGATTTGTCTGGGATTATTCCCTGATCGGCTCGGAAGACAGGGTTTTCAGAGCATCAAATCTTATGAGTTACTGGTCCGAACATGTTGAGACACGCCAGATAATAGTAAAAGAGCCTCACTATCTCTTCGATAGCTGGAACTCCCTTCCTGATCTCGTCAAATATGTTTCAAGACACCGGCTGTCGCCTTTCCGGAATAAATAGAATAGCCGTTTATAAGTCACGCAGCAGAACATTGCTCTCTGAAGCAGCAATCTGTGCTTCAATTTTTGTAAGCGCTGCATCGATCTTGCGGTAATCAGAATTATTGATGACGTTTTTGTGGGTAGAGCCTGAATTCTCAAGCTTTTCCATCACGAAGGCGAGTGTCATCTTATTAATATCCGTGGCTGGCTGGTATAGAAACTTATCATGCACCTCCTCATAAACCTCAGTCAACAGAGCGGCATCTCTCAAAGCAATAAGAGACTCCCTGACGCTTCTTGCAGGTAGGTTCAGCTCAATGGAGATATCCTCCGAGCCTCTGGGTTTGGCACCCTTGACAAAATCCTTCACAAGTGAATGCATTATCAGTAGTGAAAGACGTTTTTTCTGTTTGAGTGATACAGTCTCCACGTCAAATTCAAATTCGTGCCTGGTAATATTCTGAAGGTAAAATGAAAGCTGTGCCCCTGCAAGAACCACCACCCAGCTCATCTGCACCCATACCATCATAAGCGGAATGGCTGCAAAGCTTCCGTAAAGCGTACCTAACCTGGTCGCACCTATCTGCATCTGGATATACAAGATCTGTATTACCTGGAGAGCGATACCCGTGAGCAAGCCTGCAACCACTGCCGATCTGAATCTCACCCTGGTATTCGGCATCACCAGAAATGCGGCGGTAGCTATCGCGCACATCAGTATGAATGGCGTAAGCTGGAAGAGGAAAGTGATGAACGGCTTGAGGCTTTCGAGAACCTCATGTTTTTCAAGTATTTCGGCCAGCCTTGTATTTACCATCACTGTTGCGCTGCTGGAAGCTATAAATAGTGCAGGAACGAGAATAATTATAGCAAGGTAATCTGTAATCTGCCTGTACCAAACCCGTGTCTGATCAACCTTCCAGATTGAATTGAAAATATTTTCGACATAGGTAAGGAGCTGCCCGACTGTATAAAAGAGTAATGCAATCCCGATTCCGGCGAGCCATCCCCCGCTTGTCTGCTCGAGGGTGTTGTTTGCAAAATCAAGTATCCACGCCATCACCTGCTCCTGGTTATGGAACTGGGTGATGATCTGGGCTCTTAATTCATCCTGAAGACCGAAACCCTTTGAAATGCCGAACGCCAGAGCGACCATCGGGATTACTGACAGAATTGTAAAGAAAGTCAGCGCTGAGGCTTTTATGTAAATGCCGTCTGTTTTCAGTCCTTTGTACAGCATATAGAAAATGCGGTACTGACGTAACAGGTACACCTTTTTCTCCGACAGCGGATTCATCGGAGTCATCCATATGTCGTGGTTGAGTTTTGTGTATGTTTTTCGTAACCAGGTAAGCGGACTTCTCATTCCTCACAGATTTATTCCCGACACCAAAATTAGCAAATGATCTTTAAACACAATTATTATCTTCACACTTTGAATTTTAGCAGATGGATATCAGGATCACGGAGTTTATCAATGGAGCACAGGAGGCGGAAGGGTTAACTGTAATCATTGATGTCTTCAGGGCATTCAGCGTTGCCTGCTATGCATTTGACAACGGCATCAAAAGAATTATCGATGTGGCCACTCCGGAGGAAGCCCGTGCGCTGAAACAGCAACTCCGGTCAGATACCCTTCTGGTAGGAGAGCAAAACGAGAAAAAACCGGAAGGCTTCGATTACTGTAACAGCCCTACCGAAATGCTCACGGCATCACTTGAGGGAAAAACTATCATACATTCGACCACTGCCGGCACTAACGGCATATTGAATGCCCGTGGTGCCTCAGAAATCCTAGGCGCCGGAATTGTCAACGCCGGCGCTGTGGCAAGGTATATAAGCCTTGTCAAACCGAAAACGGTAACGCTTGTGGCAATGGGTTACCGCGCAGTTGAGAGCGCAGAAGAAGACCTTCTCTGCGCCCGATATATAAAAGATATGCTCGAGGGACGGGAAAATGATATCACCGATAGTCTCAATGCACTGCGGACAGGATCAGGGAAACGTTTCTTTGACCCGGCGAACCTCAGTTTCAGCCCTCCCACCGACTTCTTTCTTTGCATCGATCTTAACAGGTTCAATTTCATCCTGAAAGCGGTTGTGACTGACGCAGGTCATGCTGAAATATTAAGGGTAGATATGAATGGATAATGACGAAAGGCGAATGGTCAGGAGTCGAATGTCGAAATTCGCCTCAAAATCGCAAATCGCACATTGAACGTTATGGCAGGGAAATTGTAATACAGACAGCATAAATGATCAATTTCAGGAATATGACCATCAGGTATTTTCTCGCAGCAGCACTGTTTTTTGCAGCCGGCAACTGCTTATCCCTTCACGGTCAGGCGGGTTATTCAATTGGTGTTACGGCCCAGGGAATGTCAAATTCAAAGATCAGACTTGCCTATCACCTTGGCAATCAGCAGTACATTAAGGACAGTACAACAACTGACATAACGGGCAAATGCAGATTCTCAGGGACCGAAAATCTTCCTGCCGGGGTTTATATGATCGTTTTTCCCGGGAATACCTACTTCGAGTTTCTTGCAGGCGATGACCAGCATTTTGATGTATCGTGCAACGTCAGGGACCTTCCCGGTTCAATTGTCTTCAGGGGATCAAATGAAAATGAACGTTTCATTGACTACCAGAAACGATGGAAAAGCCTTCAGGAAGAGGCAATTGCCATAAGTGACAAAATGAAGGCAGAGGGTGCCGGTACTCCGGGCAGACAAGCATTACAAAGTCAGATGACAGTCCAGGAAAACAGGATGAAACAATACCTTCGTGAGGTTTCGGATCTGAATAAAGGGACTCTCCTGGGAGCCATCGTCAGGTCACTGATACCGGTTGAGACAATAAACCCCGTAATACCAGCCGGGATTAATAATCCGGACTCCGTTGCGAGGCTCCGTTCTTACATATATTTCAAGAATCATTTCTTCGACAACACTCTTTTTACTGAGCCCGGACTAATCCGCAGCCCTGTGCTGGCAGGAAAAATGGATCAGTTCTTCACGCAGGTCGTGATTCAGATGCCGGATTCAGTGAATAAGGAAGCTGACAGGGTGCTTAAGATGAGCGGTGCAAACAGGGAGGTTTATCAATATGTAGCAGTCTGGTTGTTCAACAAGTACGCAACAAGTGAAATTATGGGACATGACGCTGTACTGGTTCACCTTGCTGACAAAATATACCTGTCAGGAAATGCTGACTGGGCCCCGAAAGAGTTTGTGACTGATCTTTCTTCGAAAATCGCAAGGATCAGGCCCACCCTGATAGGCAAAAAGGGAGCAGACCTCGTAATGGACTCCTTTGCAGGCCATTTTGTTTCCCTGTATGATATTCAGGCAGAATTCACTATACTCTATTTCTGGGAACCTGACTGCGGCCATTGCAAGGAATCCACACCTCTCCTTAAGAAGTACTATGACCAGAACAGGAAATCAGGTATCGAGGTCTTTGCCGTATGTACTCAGAATAAAAGGGAGCAGTGGGAAAAGTACATTGCTGACAACAATCTGACCTGGATCAACGGATGGGATCCCAACAGGGTAAGCCGGTTTGATGTCTTTTACAATGTTGAATCAACTCCCCTTGTATATATTCTGGACAGGGACAAGAAAATAATTGCAAAGAAACTCGCAGTCGCAGATATTGGTTCGTTCATCGATAATTACAGGAAGTATGTATCTCATTCCGGCGGTTCGTCAGGAAGGTGATTCACCAGATCATAAATTGTCCGGAACACCTCTTCCGTTGCTCCCCCTGTGATACGCCACATGTTGCCGGTGCCTGTAGTCTCGGCTATTATTTTTAATCCGGCCTCAGGATTTATTCTGTAGCCGCACCTTTTCAAAGCTTTTGCAGTTAGCTTTTTGCATATTCCGGTAGCTTCCAGGGCGATTTCCCCTGCACCTGGTCTGAGGAAACTGAATGTGCCGTCTGACTGGCTAAAGGTCAGCAGCGGGCTTTCGAATGCCTTTTCCAGTGACTTATTGAGGACAAGATCCTCGGGTGCCCCCTGCCCTATTGTACTTCCGTCCATCAGCCATATGCTGTCAGCCTCATTTACAGCGGTATCGAGGTCGTGGGTAGAATAGATCACACATTTCCCCTTCTCCCTCGTCAGCTTTCTCAGAAGGCTTACTATTGAGAATCTGGAAGGCAGGTCCAGGAAGGCAGTCGGTTCATCCATCACAAGAATGTCAGTATCCTGGGCCAGTGACCTGGCTATAAGGGTACGCTGTCTCTCACCGTCTGAAATGTTGTCAATATTACGGTCAGCCAGTGGAAGCAGGCCGGTCACGTCCAGGGCTTCATCCACTGCTTTCAGGTCTGCATCGGTAAGTGAACCAAGCCAGTTTGTATGCGGAAAGCGGCCCAGGGTTACTACCTCACGGACCCTGATATTATGTCCGGGGAAAGGTTCTGTCGATGTAAAGCTTACCAGCACAGGCAGTTCTGCAGAATCAATTCTGTCAGCAGGTCTTCCTTGAATAATGACCCTTCCTGCAAGTGGTGCCTGTAGTGACACAAGAGTCCTTAAAAGCGTGCTTTTTCCCGACCCGTTGCGGCCAATGAGAGCCACTAATTCACCCTGCCTGGCGGAAAGCCCGATGTGCTCCATCACCGGGGCTTCCCTGCCGTGATTCATATAACCCACAGACAGGTTTTCGGTAACAAGTATTTTATCACCTCGTTTCATCAGATCTTCCGTCCCATCATGTTTTTTCCAGCAATAATCCAAAGCACTACAGGTATACCAATCAGTGAGGTGACGGTGTTGACGGGTATTATGTGACCTCCGCCGGGAAGAGCTGAGACAATATCGCTCAGCAGCACAACGGTGGCTCCTGTAATGATGACCCCCGGAACAAGTACCTTATGGTCTGAGGTAGAGAACAGCAGCCTTGTTATATGCGGCACTGCAATGCCTATGAATGCAAGTGGACCGCAGAAAGCCGTTACGCTCCCTGCGAGGATGCTTGCGGAGGCGAAAAGTGCTATTCTTGTCCTTTTCATGTTCACACCCACCGACCTGGAGAAGGTTTCACCCATCAGCAGGGCATTCAGCGGTTTCACCTGCATAAATGCCATAAGCAGGCCTGCCGAAGAGGCGGCGAGAAGTACCCGCACCTGTACCGGAGAAAGGTTGCCAAGATTTCCCATAGTCCAGATAACATAGGTCTTGAGCATGCTCTCATTGCTGAAATACTGCAGCAGACTTACAACTGACGATATGGCACTGGCAAGCAGAATGCCGATAATTAGCACAGTCATAATATCTCTTACCCTGGCCGATACAGCCATTATTATCATCATCACCGCTCCCGCCCCGGCGCAGGCAGCAATGATAAGGCTCCATCCGTGAAGGGGATTCAGTGAGCTGAATTCGAATACCGGTGAAAGGGTAAGGATCATCAGGGCCACACCCAGTCCGGCGCCTGAGCTCACTCCCAGCACATCAGGACCGGCAAGTGGATTGCGAAAAAGGGTCTGCATAAGTAACCCGCTCACTGACATTGCTGCACCGGCTATGACAGCAGTCACAGCTTTTGGCAAACGGAACTGCATTACTATTATCTCCCCGTGTGCTGTTCCCTGCCCGAAAAGAGAGCGAAAAATATCGGAAGCTTCAAGCCTTGTACTCCCGATCAGGATATCGAGAACGAAGAGCAAAGCCAGAAGCAGTCCCAGGATAATAAAAGTCAATGCGACAGAGATATTTGTTCTCCCGGCCATTCTCATTGAAGTGTTCTGTAATAGACTTGTGAATAACCGGTGAATAATTCAGGATGCAGAAGCGAGGCCATATCACGGAGAATAATATCCGGGTGAATGACTCCGCTTTCCCAATAATCATTTCCTCCACTCCGTTGTGCCCTGGCGTTGTTGTTGCAGACCCTTCCCGATTCGAAAACAGGCAGTTGAGCGAGACGGTAATCTGCCTGACGAATGTCGTCCAGGCTGATCGCACTTCCCGGATTAAGCCATACCTCTGCTTCTGTTGCTCTCCGAAAGACTGATTCGGTAGAAAAGGGCACAGCATTGGGGGTTACCAGATCGGCGAAGAGATAGCTGCCTCCTGCATCTTCTATAAGCCTTGCGGCAAACGAGTTGGAAGGTGGCACATACCAGACATCTTCCCAGGGAGCGCCCAGCAATACCCGCGGACGGTAAGTTATAATACTTCTCAGGCTGTCTGCAAGCTCTGTATAACTCAGTGACACGGCTGCAATAATACTGTCTGCCATTTCCTTTTTTCCAGTCAGCAGTCCGAACACCTTCAGCCATTCGCACCGGGCAAGAGGGTGTTCCTCGAGGTAATCGGCATCGAACATCACTATCACTCCCATTTCTGACAGTTTCCTGAGGTATTCAGCAGATGCCGGACTTACTCCGTAAGCTAAGAGCAGGTCAGGGCTGAGGGATACAATGAGTTCCTTGTCAAGGTTATTTTCATAACCCACGTCAGGAATAGCTCCTGACTCTATCGCTCTTCGGATTTCAGGATCATAAACAAGGTCAGTGCCCGAGATACCCACAACAGTCTCTGTGGCCTCAAGTGCTTTCAGCATTGCAAGATGAGTGGTAGACATACAAACTACCCGGTCTATCGGAACCCGTAATTACAGTGCACCCCCGAAGAGAATCAGGCAACATCATTTCACGCGGAAGCAGATAATATATTAATTCAGTAGATTCCGCATCCTGCCATGGGTTGAGAATTTTCACCGTGTTAATATCACCTGATGTTTCAATAGTGAACCTGCAGGCAGTCAGAGATGGCTTCCCCTGGTACCCGGTCATTCCGACCTTTACGGAATTTCTGTTGCCGCATGAAAAAAAGAAAAGTGCGATGAAAACGATAAGTCCGGAAGCTCTCATCAGTCAGTGTCAATTTTTATAATTGTTCCGCTAAGGATCTCAGAATCATTTTTCAGGACATAATGATAGACCCCTGATGCGAGAGCCGGAAGATCGATTGTAAGAATACCCGGAAATACATTACTGTACTGTGTGGCACTTACCACGCTTCCCTTGTTGTCATATACGGTCAGGGATGTTACCCTTGCTGAGTCACTCATGCTGAATGAAACAATTGCGCTGAAAGGGTTTGGAAAGACCAGTGACTCCGGTTTCGGCACATTCGGATCATTTATGTTATTCAATATCGAATTCTCAACCATTATCACATTAATATCAAGCGAAACGGCCATCGGAAACGAAGGATGCTGGGTAAATGGCTTCCATGTTGTGCCGCTATAAAACCAGGCGGTGTTTAAGGTTGGCTGAATGTAAGGTTGAGAGTGGCGGACGGCAAACTGGGGCTGTGCAGTACCCGGAGGGGTCTTGTAATAGACAGTGTAACCTGCATAATATGGCCCTGTTACAGCTACAGTTCTGCCGAAATCCACCTCCAGGATGAAATTATCCCTGACTTCCTGAAGTTTGATCAGCCGCGATGCAATTGCCGGTCCGGGCACAGCACCGCCACTCCAAACGGTAACCCTCACCGAATCAGCAGTATTTATCCATCCTGTATTGGCAATATTGAGACGGACCCAGGCTATTTCCCCTGTTCCGGTAAAAGGAAAATACTCAGCGTACCTGGTCAGGTTATCACTGTTGGTGCCTGTTGAATATCCGTAACCGGGAGTGGTGTACAGGTCTGTCTGACCGGCATCGCCAACAGGCATATTCCGGAGGGTGTCTGACCTTGAGATGTTCCAGGCATAGGGATCACGGCCGCTGACAAGTGTTGCGCCGGAAGAGAGTGGATCAAGCCAGGGCTTAAGGTTCGAAGCGGGCACAGTGGAAATGCTGAACATCCTGCTCAGCTTGGCATAATAGTCATTTTCCGGATTAGAACAGTCTGCAGCACCGCCGGTAAGCGTTCCGCGGAGCCTGCTGTTCTGATCAAAGAGACCTCCTCCCGAAGACCCTGCCTCTGTGGTGCCAAGATCCCACCTGAGTATCCTCCAGAAACCGAAGGAAGCATACCCGCTCACGGGATAGGATGAGGATACCGGCGGATTGTCGTCAACGGAAATTTTCTTCACATCTCCTTGGGGGTGATGAACTGTATAGGTGTTTGCAGGCGCCGTTGCTGTAATATCCCATCCGGAAAAGTAAGGCCTTATAACCAGCGATGGAAAAGATGAAAGCTCGACAAGTGAAAAATCGATTTCAGTATTTGATCGCCCTCAGAATTGAACCGGATATGGAATGTGGTCTCGAGTAGTCGGGTCCGTCGCACCACGGACTTTCATAATTGAAAACGAAAATTGTTTCGAGAGCATTTCCCTCATTTTCAACACAGTGATGAGCTGTGAGGACATATGCCTTGTAATCCATTCCCGTGTTATTAATGAGTGTTCCTGAGCAGAGCTCCGTTCCTGCCACCAGGAGGCGGCAAACAGACCGGGATGTAAGGAGGTATTTCTGGTTTGTAGAGCAGTTCAGGTCGACTTCGCAGCCGCCAGCCCTTCCGTAGTAAATATCTTTGGAGGATGTCAGCCTGAAGAAGCCTGCAAAATCGTGAGCTATCTGACTGACTCCTATTGCATTAACCGGAATTGTACCGCCCGGGAAGTGACACTCGATAACCATCCTGTCACCCGGCACAGGTAGCGTTGGCAGAATGCCTCTTCCGCTTCCGGAGGTAAAGGCTCCCCTGACAACTTCACGGCTTTCGTCGTAGATATAGACATAAGCTCCTTCAGGGAGATTGAAGGGGCTTAAAATTGCATTCAGCGACAATGCCCCTTTTGAAGACACTGCCATAACCCAAACAGTCTCACCGCCTTTCTTCACAGTGAAACCGGCATTTGACGGATTGAGCGAGACAGGGACAGGGAGCGCAAATTGCAACGGCTGATCCTTCGGCTGATCGAGTGACCTCATCAGGTCTACCTGTGACTGATCAACTGAAGCGTCATACCACGATGTTACAGACGGATACAGCGGTTTGCCGGAGGGAAACTCCGTCTGCGCCACCAAAATATTGCAGCTGAGAAAGAATACAACGGTTAAATAGTTCCAGATCCGCATCAATTGATTATTGCTGCAATAAAAGTAATTAAAATAAATCCTATTCCTTAAAACGTATAAATCCCGGAATTATTCCGCACTGTTCAGTATCAACAAGTGCTCCGTTCCTGTTGTAGATCAGCAGATCTCCTTTCTGCTGCCAGTCTATGGCATCTGTTACCATGATCATTCCGTTCCAGGGAGAGGCAGCCAGTTTATAAAAGAGCCTTCCCCCGGTCCCGATGAAGGCATTCTCAGGCAGAGCATCGGTTGTGACTGTCATTCTGCGCACACCCTCATCGATGTAATAAAGGGTGTCACCACCGCTGTTTACAATGAGAGATGACGGATTGTCAGAGACTGTCCGGAATTCAAATTCATCTTCTACTGCCAGCGTCAATGCATTTATCTTCATGATTCTGGGTATCTCCTCGTTCATATAACCTCCCGTACAAAGTATCCACAGTCTGTTGTTCCTGTCAAGCACCATACTCTCCGGTTCCAGTCCTGTATTAATTTCAGTTTCAACGGAGTTTTCGGTCAGGTTAACCACAGTTATTTTATCTCCGCCGGACCAGTTGGCTGCAAATAATCTGTTCCCGGAAATCACAAGAGCTTCGGAATTGCATCCGATGTCGACAGTCCCTGTAACAACCAGGTTGTCGATGTCAACTATATAGATTAAGTCTGACATCAGGGAGCTTACATAGGCTTTCCTATCACGGATGACCATCTGTCGAGGCGATACGATGCCGGTAATTGTACCGAGGCTCTCCATCGTATTAAGGTCGATAACCTCTACAGTGCCTGAATTGTTCACAATGATGAAGGCCCTGTCACCCTCGACAGCCATGAAGGTCGGGATGTCCCCAAGAGGGCGTTCATTCCTTGCAGAAAAGAGATTATCATAGATTTCCTTCGTTTCAAAGCTGTAAAATGAAAGTGATCCGTTGCCTGCCAGGTAGTTCCCCTCATTGAGAATGAATGCGCCATGTCCTTCAGGGAAAGGCAGTTCCGGATCATCCCTCAGGATCTCACAGGATGACATAATGAGAGCAATGAAAACAGTAATTCCGATAAGACGGCTCATGGGTTTGCAGTTTTTTGTTGTGAAAATAAAATCAGAATAAGTTTGATCCTGTATGTTCTCAGAGGCATCGGGTAATTGCGCACACTTTCCCAGTCTGCGTTCAGGATGTTATCAGCGCAGAGTCCAATTTTAGCCGATGCATGTTTCATGGGCAGGGTTGCACCAATGTCAGCATTCAGACGGAATGACGGCTGCAGCCATTCGCTGTTATCAGCGGTGGTAAAACGCCTGCTGTCTGCGACAAGTCTCAGGCCTCCGTTAAGAAACGCAAAGTTTGCAGAAATATCAGCCGAGATGTGATGAACAGGGGTATATATCAGCTGTTTTCCTACAGTCTTGTCATTCAGGATACCTGAAGCCGCAACTACAGAACGTGTAAGTGAATAATTGGATCCAAACGTCAGTGTTCCGCTGCTGACCGGGACTCTCCTCGTAAGTCTTGCTTCAAGGCCGGATACTTTTACATCCCTGATATTTTCGGCTGTCCAGTAACCGTAAACCGAGGGCACCCACTGGATTAAATCCTTTACCGCAGATGCATGTAATGTGATGTCAGCCGAGTTATGCACTCCTGATGTTGTTACAGCATTATATGAATAGCCCAGTTCTGCTCCGGTGCTTATTTCAGGATCAAGTCCCGGTGTGCCTCCCGGATTCCAGAAAAGATCGTTCAGGGTCGGCATTTTAAGGTTTCGGCTTAAATTCGCCCTGATGATGCTTCTGCCGTCTCCTGAAAGAAGGAATGAACCGCCGGCTGTAAACTCAGGAGTCACAAATGAAGTTTCCCTGAGTATCTGCCTTGTCTGTGCCGTCAGTCTGAGGCGCTTTGAAGGGTTATAAACTGCAGACACCCCGGTCGAGAAAAGGTTTCTATCCTTTCCCTCCTCATATGAAAGAGAGCGTGCTGACTGGTATTCATTGCCAAGATTCAGTGCCAAGTTCCAGCTCATCGCTGAACCTGTATTTTAAACCGGTTCGGAAAGTGAATGCCGAGGTTCTGTTGTTTCCACTTAATCCTGCTGTCTCATTGTTATATAAATTGGCTTCCCTTGTAAGTCCTGAAATGATTTCAAGGGAAAACCTCCCGGCCGTTGTTTTGAAACGCAATGCACTGCGCAGTGCCCTGTCATCCTGTGTCTCCCTGAAATTCTGCTGAAAAGTTGTCACAGGCCCCGGCAACTCCCTGTCAGACAGGTTATACCACAAATGCAGTGAAATTGTCGAGTTGCCGCCCGTGAAGAACAGATCATTCAGTATGCCTGCTGAGGCTGCTGAGGCGTTGACTCTTCTTTCCGCTGATGGACCTCCCGGGTCATCCTTATTGTTGAAAAGGAAATCGTTTCCGGACTTTTTGCCCCAGATACTGAAGTTGGCTGACAATTTCTCTATTTCCGGTCCTGACAGTGAGTGCAGTTGCATAATCGTCATTGCTTCCCGCCGAAGTTGCAAGTGATGCCTCTGTCCCGTTCTTTTCAGGTGGTTCTGAAAGAAGTTCAATCTTTCCTCCTATTGCTCCTGAAACCTCTTCAAGGTCGGCACCCCCACCCGTGACAAGTACCGATGATGCCGGGATTACAGGGATCAGGGCAAAGTCGGCCATTCCGGTATTGGAGCCTGTCAGCGGAATGCCGTTCCAGAGGACCATTGTATGACTTCCTGACAATCCGCGCATTATAACAGAGGAAAGGCCGGAGTTGCCGGTTTCCTTTATATAGAAGGGGGCTGAAGCCAGAAGGAGTCTGCCCATGTCGTCATAGTGAAAATTTGAGAGTGCCAGGCTGTCAATTTCCGTAGTGCTGAATGGAATGTGCCTTATGGAGGGTGAAGCCGTGACTCTGACTGCACCGATTGCGATTGTATCTTCTGAGTAAATATCCTGTCCACGGGCATAAATCAGGGCAAGACACAGGAATACAGGGATTAGAGCCAGCCTTTTATGGCTGATGTGTACGAACGCGGATCTATAGATTATATCTCTATAACTCATTGCTTTTTTTCCCGAAAGCTCCAATTTACGGAAACGTTCTGGCAGGTCTTCTGACTTGTCCCTATTTACCGGGCCTTCCCGTCTTAATTAACGACAGTGGCGGGGTTCCGGAAATAATGATCCGCCAATTGGCGGAACGGGCTTCACAGCAGCGGGTACTGTCCCCGATTCACACGGGGTTCCCTTTTCACTGTAAACGAAATATCGTTTGCAGCACCAGAATGAAACAAAGGTAAGAATAAAGGCTACAGGCCACAATGATAATTATCAACAATACGGCTGGGAGATGTTCATTTCATTATGAACCTCAGCTCTCCGCCCTCGGTTATTTCACTGTATGTGATATAATTGCGGTCAAGAGGCCGGCCGTTCAGGAAAACTTTGTCAACCACCGCCTTGTCCGGGGAATTGTTTTCTGCAATTACAGTAAACTTTTTCCCTGAGGGCAGTGCAATTGAAGCCCTGTCAAGGGCAGGACTGCCTATAATGAATTTCCCGTCTGCAGGATTCAAAGGATAGAACCCCATTGCTGAAAAGACATACCAGGCTGACATCTGGCCGCAGTCCTCATTGCCACATATGCCGTCCTTTTCACCGGAGTACATCTCTTTCATAATACGGCGTACGGTCACTGCCGTTTTTTCAGGAGCCCCGGCGGCTGAAAACATATATGCCACGTGGTGCGACGGCTCATTGCCGTGGGCATACTGGCCTATCAGTCCGCTGATGTCCGGCGAGGAGTTTTCACCTCTTACACCTTCTGATACCCTGAACAGCGAGTCAAGACGTTCAAGGAAGAATTCCCGGCTTCCGAAAAGAGCTATCAGGCCATCAACATCGTGAGGGACAAGCCATGTGTATTGCCAGGCGTTCCCTTCAGTGAAATCGGAATTTGTATGATGGGAATAGAGAGGGTCAAAACCGGTACGCCAGCTCCCGTCGCTCATCTTCCCGCGAACGAAGAAGAGTGAAGTGTCAAAGAGATTGCGGTAATACTTTGACCTTCCAAGAAACTGGTCCGCCAGCTCTTGTTTGCCCAGATCTTCAGCCATCTGCCATATGCACCAGTCATCAATTGCATATTCAAGTGTTTTTGACACTGACTCATTCTCGAGGTCAGAGGGAACATATCCATATTTCCGGTATTGAGTGAGCCCCCTGAAGTCAAGGTTTGCCGACGCCACTGAAGCCTCGAACGCCAGCTCATAGTCGAATCCGCTGATCTTTTTATGAATTGCGTCGGCTATTACCGGCACAGCATGATAGCCGATCATGCAGTTTGTCTCATTGCCTGCAAGTGACCACACCGGGAGTTTTCCCTGCTCGCGGTAAATATTCAGCATTGTATTTATGAAGTCCGGCAGAAGGTCAGGGGCTGTAAGCGTAAACAGAGGATGAGCTGCACGATAGGTATCCCATAATGAGAAGACTGTAAAATTGGTGAAGCCTTCTGCAGTGTGTATTTCAAGGTCAGTGCCCCTGTACCTGCCATCAGAGTCAGAATAGAGATTCGGAGCGATCATGGAATGGTAAAGTGCCGTATAAAATACCCTGTTTGTCTCCGGGTCTGACGAGGAAGCATCTATCACATTCAGCCTCTTCTGCCACATCTGCTGGGCTTCGGCAGCAACAGCGGTAAAATTCCAGCCCGGCATTTCAGATTTCATGTTGCCGGATGCCCCCCTGGCATCGACAGCAGAGATACCGGTCTTAATTATCAGTTCTTCTCCCTTGGCAACATCAAATCCAACTATGCAGGCAATGTTCCTGCCTTTTGTGCTGTCCCCGTCAATGACCGCACCCTTGCTTATCATTGTAACAGACGAGGGTGCTTTTGAGAATTCCGAGCAGAAGAACTGGTATTGTCTCCCGGCCCAGCCGGCAGAGATCCTCTTACCTGAAAGGGAATTCCCATCCCAGAGAATGCTGCAGTCTAAGGGCCTGTCCCAGTTTACTGCATACCCCAGGTCAATCAGGACCTGCATCCTGCCGCCCGCGGCAGGGGTATATCTCTGGATGCCGCATCTCGGGGTGGCGGTAAGTTCAACATCAACACCATTATCAAGAACCACAGAATAGTAGCCCGGCCTGGCCTGTTCCATACTGTGGGAGAAGGTGCTGCGGTTTAGTTTGGCTATGGAAGCCGTGGAGTCGGGCAGCGTGATGTTGAATTCTTTCATTGAGGGAAGGAAGAGGATGTCACACAGGTCTCCTATCCCTGTCCCGCTCAGGTGTGTATGGCTGAACCCGGCAATTACAGAGTCGCTGTAGTTGTAACCCGAACACCAGTCCCATCCGGAAGTGCCGTTATCAGGACTGATCTGAACCATTCCGAAGGGGGTTGCTGCACCGGGGAAAACATGGCCGTGTGCAGCAGTGCCAATGAAAGGATCTACATAGGCTGTCAAATCATTTTCTGCCGGACCCTGGCAGGATAAAGCAATAATTGCCGCAATAACCGGCAAAAGAATGGCTCTGTTCATCGAATATGTACTATTTAATCGTTTTAAGAATCTGTTCCCCGATACCGATCTGGTAACCCTGGGAGGAGAACAGGATATTCCCGGTGCTGTCTGCATAAATGACAACAGGGAATCTTAATCCGGCATAGTCATTTGACCAGACCGACTTGAGGAACTCATGATTCTCATCGAGGCAAAAAAGGGCATTTTGAGGCAACCCGGGAAAATCTGCCGGGTTAAATGAATCCTTTTCCGCTCCACCGCGGAGCATAAAGAGCAGATATCCTCCCCACTCATCGAACTCCTCCCTGAGGAGAGGCAGATCGCGGAAAATGTGTCTGGTGGGTTCTGTCCCGGGGTCGATCCAGATAATGACAACTCCCTTTTCCTTTATCATAAGCAGGGGTGCCATTTTACCGTCGGCAAGGGTTATGGTCCTGCCTGCATCGATTTTGCCCTTCACAGTGGCCTCTTTTCTTTCATTCCTTAACCTGACATGAATTAAAGTACTGTCATCCGGGAGAAGCTCGAAAAAGTCAAGTTCCGCCAGCACATCTCCCGATTCGTTTCTGTTGCCGGTGACAAGCATATATTTTCCAGGGTCCAGAGGAATGTTTTTCTGCATCTCGTCAATACGAACATTTTCCCCGAATTCAAGTGTCCGGTACCTTCCGTTTTCAAAACGGGCAAGGGTAAAGTGGATACTGTACTCAGGTTTCGGGTTTGTTTCATCCGAAATGAAGGTGACATAGCTTTTTACCGCCGAGGGTCTTACAGCATCGCTGAACCAGGCGTCGGTCCATTTTCCGGCTTCAAAATACTGTGGTCTGCCTGTTCCCGGTTCAAGGCGTGCCGCATGACCTGCCGTCCTGCATAGTGCCACAAAAAATATGTCCCGTGAATGGTGGTCCGAGACCCTGAGTTTTTCAACCCCTGAGGGTGTCAGTGGGGTACCGTAGTAATTTTCAGCCATCATTGACGGTTACAGATGACTCAATCCAATTGATTATTTCAGCCGGATCATCAAACTTGCCGGCGGTTTCATCCGGGAAAGCCTGCTTAAGTTCACTCCGGAAAGGTGAGAGTATCTCCTCAGCAACTCTCGGGTTAAGCACCCATTCATCGTAGAATCGCTGATCATACCCACTGAGATTTTCCGGGGCGTTATCCAGGTGGTCAGTCAGAATTGCAGCCGGGGTATCACGCAGATCCTTTTCTGAAACTGTCTCAAGAAGACGAAGGGCCAGTCCGGCCTTATCGCCGGATTGCCTGAGGAATGAGAGTATACTGCGCCAGTTGCCCATTGATGTTTTAAGCAACCTGGAAATTTCTGCGCTGTCAGACCTTGTTTCCCTGGCAAGGTCTGTCATTGAAACGCCTTCCAGCCAGGACCCTGTATATGCCTGCCTGAGGTTGTCTTCGTGGTCGAGTCTGAAGGCATTCTCGCGTAATTGTTTATCTGACGGAGACTGAGTTGCCTGTCCTGCCACCGGGGCTTTCCAATCAAGCGGGAGCACGTCAGGCAGATGATCAGCCGATACTGTAACAGTGATACTGTCAGTTTCGGGAGCCACATATCCGTAACCGTACTTTTCACCTGTACGCGCCCATACCAGCAAGCTGCCTATTCCGGTGGTAAAACTGCATTTGCCCCTGTCGTCAGTTACGAGAGAAGCAATGGGGTAAAGTTCTGCATAATTGTAAAGGAGGTAATCAACATAAGCTCCGGACACCGGATTACCATTTTCATCCGCGACACTGACCCTCAGACTTTTTGTCGCGGCATATTTTCCGAGGGTATTTATTTCAGAATAGAGGTTCCCGCGTTTCACCAACGGCTCTTCACCGTTATATCTTCCGAAAGCCTTTGTATGGACAAGCATGGCCCTGGTGGCAGGCACGGTGAACCATCCACGGTCGAGGACAGGTTCAGGTTCACAGGCGCCCATATAGTACCATATACCATCAATCCACACTTCTACCCATGCATGGTTATCATCACTGTGAGCCCATCGGGGAGTGTAAACCTGGCGTGCCGGAAGTCCGGCAGCCCTGAGGGCTGAGACAGTAAAAACCGATTCCTCACCGCAGCGTCCACGGGCTGACAGTATTGTCGCCATCGGAGCTGATGTCCTGATATCGGCAGGCTGATATGCCACTTTCTCATGGCACCAGTGGTTAATCTCCAGTGCGGCAGACCCTGCATCGAGCCCTGAAACTCTCCTCTTAAGCTCATCGCTGTAAACCAGCCTGAAAGAGTCCAGGTTTTCATTATTGACTCTTTGCGGCAGCACAAAGTGAAGGAAAATCTCATAAGGCACGGTTTCGCCCCATTTCATCTCCTTCCTTGTACTCAGTGCAGCATCAATGTTTGCTTTCAGGAATTCAGGCTTATAATAAGCAATATCGCTGAGAGGCATATACGCAAGCATGAATTGCAGTGCTTCACGTTGCTGACGATTTGCAGCTGACTCCACGGCTGAGAAAAGGTCGCTCCTGTGTTCCCCGTAACGCTCACTTCTGATTTTATAGTCCTTCTGAACTGCCTGTCTGTAGGACCTGTCGCCTATCAGGTGATTGCTCCTGCAAGAGACCAGTGTGACCGTCAGCAGGATAACCTGCAACAGGGGAAACCTTTTCATTTCTCATCATTTTAGGTAAGAGCCGCAACTGCTTCTTACAACAAGTTCAGGAGTCAGGTTCACCTGACGTTTGTATTTGCTCTTGCCCTGGTTTTTTATTTCAGACCATATTGTATTGGCTGTCTTAAGCGCCATACCTGAAAGCGGTCTCCTGAGTCTTGTGACAGGAGTGGTCATAAGGTCAAAACCTATTCCCTCTTCCATTGAAACAAGGGCAACATCATTGGGTACCCGTATGTTTTTCTCCTTCAGAGCCATTAACAGCGGGAAGATCAGTTCCGGGGTAACGGCTATGATGGCATCCGTACGGTGAGGAGGCCTCAGGAAGGGTTCGATCTGGTCCATTTCCAGACTTTCCGCACCTTTCGGGATGCGGGCGACAGTAAATTGCACGTCGGTAAAGCCCTTTGATTTTTTGGTGGCATTTTTCAATTCATCAAGAATCTCCTTGTCAGAACCTGCAGATCCCTCACCTGACACGATAAGCAGGTTTTTATATCCGAGTCCGGCCAGGTGTTCTGTCATAATTCCGGCGCCGGCAAGTTTATCAGAGCAGACCGTATTCAGTCTGACTCTTTTGATATTCTTCTCGAGCAGCACCAGAGGATATTCATCGCGGTTGAGTGTTCTCACAATATGATCATCGGCGGCATCACCAACAAGTATCATTCCGCTGAAAAACTTCTTCAGAGACAGTGTAAGACGGCTGAAACGCAAATCATCAGGATCACGTGTGAAAACTGAGAATCCCAGTCCTATGCTTGCAAAAGCCTTTTGCAGATAAGGAGTTATCTCGTATATAAACGGGTCACTCATCGACGGAACTATCATTCCGATAATTCCCGGTTTATCTTCTACGGCGGCAGTTTCCCCCTTAGCGGCCACCTCATTAAAATAACCCATCTGTCTCGCAACGGCAAGGACCCTTTCCTGGGTCTCCTTTTTAATGCCGTGCTGATCAGCTTTGTTGTTTAGCACCAGTGAAACAAGTGTTCCGGAAAGACCCAGCCTGGCGGCTATGTCTTTGTTTTTTAATTTCTTCCCCATTTTAACAAAAATTTAGATAGCTAATTTAGATAAAAGTGTTTACGATGAATATGTTTCACAATCATATTTGCAGATTTTTTTTGAAATTAAAAAAGGCTGCGGTAAGGCAGCCTTTCAAAAGGTTTATTTCTTTGCAGGCTTGTAGCCTTTTTGTTTGGCCGCTGCCTCCAGCCTCGCCTGCCAGGAAGATTTCTTCACAGGTTTTTTCCTGTTCTCCTCTATCTTTTTCATCAGGTCCTTCTCATTGACAAACCTTTTTGATATTTCAGTCTGGGCAATTGAAATGACATTTGCCAGGAAATAATAATAGGTTAGTCCTGAGGAGAAGTTATTCAGGATCAGCATAAACATTACCGGCATCATGTACATCATCGCCTTCATGCCAGGCATTTGCTCGGTCCCCCCTGTCGGATTGGTCATTTTAGTGGAGATAATCGTCGAAACGGTCATCAGAAGTGTAAACAGACTCACGTGGTCTCCGTACATCGGGATTGTAAATGGCAGGTTCAGAATGGAGTCGTATGTCGAAAGGTCGTGAGCCCAGAGAAATGGTTGCTGACGCAGTTCAATGGATGTGGGGAAGAACCGGAACATGGCGAACAGGATAGGCATCTGCAGGAGCATGGGAAGACACCCTCCCATGGGGCTTACACCTGCCTTCTTGTACAGATCCATTGTAGCCTGTTGCTTTTTCATTGCATCTTCCTGCTTCGGGAACTTTTTGGCCAGTTCGTCGACCTGCGGTTTCATGATCCGCATTTTGGCCTGGGAGAGGAAAGAACGGTGTGTCAGCGGTGCGAGTACTATTTTTATCAGCAGTGTCAGGATGAGAATGATGAGTCCGTAACTGACAATGTAGTTGTCAAGAAAGTTGAAAATCGGAATAATCACATACTGGTTAATCCATCTTATAATATTCCGACCCAGATATACAAGATCCTCAAGTCCCATTCCGTACTTTTTAAGGCTTGTAAAACTGTTGGGGCCGAAATAGAGTTTCATCTTCACACCCGGAGTCTCTCCCGCGATAATTGGCACACCAATTTCCGATTCAAAATATCTGAGAAACTTTGAAGTGGGGTCTGTCTTGGTTGAACTAACTGTGGCATTCAGGAAGAAATCGTCAGCGATCACAACTGTGGAAAAAAACTGGTCCTTATATGCTATCCAGTTAAGTTTAAGAAGGTTAGCAGTTTCAGTTCCCTTTTTCTGTCTAAATGAAAGATCCTCTGCGGCTTCCTGGTATACTTTATATTTGAGCCCGGTATAGGTGTCTTCATTCTGACGTCCCTTCTCCTGCTGAGGAACATACATCTTCCAGTCAAATACCAGAGATGAAGTATTGGGCGGTATGATTGAACCCATCGAGACAAGCTTTGTCTCAAAGTCAGCCATATACTCATCAGGATGCAGAGTATAGATGAAGTCGATGGAAGCGCCGTTATCTGCAATGAGCCTCATCTTAAGGCTTTTTGGCGTGTCTGTCACGAAAATCGGGCCTTCTGCATTTTCAGCTTCGAAATATAAATCGTTGGTTCGTATTGCCTTGTTGTCCGGGGTAAAAAAGTTATACCCGAATACGGTAGAGTCGCCGTTAAACAGTACAATGGGAAGTGAATCGTGCGTTCTGTAGTCTTTCAGCAGGGCTGAATAGATCCTGCCGCCTTTGGCTGAGATTGTAAGTTTCAGCTTATTATTTTCAATAGTATAGAATTTATTTTCACCCGAGACCCTGCCTGAGAACATTCCAAATGCCCCGATATCATGCTGCGGGAGTGACTCTGTTTTCTTCACGGCAGTATCTGCAATTACAGAGTCAGGTTTTACGGTCTGAACCTGGGTTGTAAGTCCCAGTTTACCGTTAAGTTCAGTCAGTTTCGCAATAGCTTTCTGATCCTTCGGCCGGTAGCCAAGGGCATTAATATAAGCCTCCCGGGCCTCCTCGTAATTGCCGGCTGCATAGAGTGAGTCTGCAGTTGCAATCTCACTGTTGAAGATCTTCCCGGTTCTTTGGTTATTATATATACTGAACCCGAAGAAGATCGCGAAGATCAGTACGAGTCCTGTGATTGTGTTCTTGTCCATCAGGTATTTTAAATATTTTTATTTATTGTTTATACACGCTTTGACAAAGCCGACGAAAAGCGGGTGAGGCATTAAGACGGTACTGCTGTATTCAGGGTGGAACTGCACGCCTACAAACCAGGGGTGAGAAGGAATCTCCATAATCTCCACGAGTCCCGACTGTGGGTTGACACCCGTAGCTATCATCCCGGCATTTCTGAAATCGATAAGGTATTTGTTGTTGAATTCGTACCTGTGTCTGTGCCGTTCTGATATCTCCTCCTTCTGGTAACACTTATAGGATTCTGATCCGTGGAGCACCTCGCATTTGTAGGATCCCAGACGCATTGTTCCGCCCTTCTCGGTCACACTCTTCTGTTCCTCCATTATGTCAATTACCGGATATTTTGCTTTGGGGTTGATCTCGGTCGAGTGAGCCCCTTCAAGATTCAGCACGTTACGGGCGAATTCCACCACGGCACATTGCATACCGAGACATATTCCGAAGAAGGGAATCTCATGGGTACGTGCGTAATGTGCTGCAAGAATCTTGCCTTCTATGCCCCTTGAGCCGAAACCCGGAGCCACCAGGATACCGTCAAACTTTTTCAGTATCTCTTCATAATTCGATTCAGTGATCTCCTCAGAATGTACATAGACCAGTTCCACGGCAGTCTCGTTCTCTGCTCCCGCATGGATGAACGATTCAGAAATGGATTTATAGGCATCAGCCAGCTCTACATATTTGCCTACAAGGGCGATCCTGACATTGTGCCGGGGATTTTTAAGCTTATGAAGGAACTCATTCCACTTTTCAAGCGCTGGTTCATGGCCAGGAGGCAGTCCCAGCTTACGTAATACTGTTGTGTCAAGCATTTCCGCCTGCATCCTGACAGGCACTTCGTAAATTGTTGACACATCTATCGATTCCACAACTGCAGAGGCCTCGACGTTGCAGAACAACGCCACTTTTCTCCTGACATCCTCCGTAAGATTCTTCTCTGTTCTGAGAACAAGGACATCAGGCTGTATACCCTCCTCAAGCAGCATCTTCACAGAATGCTGGGTTGGTTTTGTCTTCAGCTCGCCGGATGCTGAGAGGAAAGGGACCAGCGTAAGGTGAATAACGAGGCAGTTCTGGGGGCCGAGCTCCCATCTCATCTGACGCACGGCTTCAATATATGGGAGCGATTCGATATCGCCTACCGTACCTCCTATTTCTGTTATTACGATGTCAAATATACCCTGCGAGCCTACAATCTTAACCCTTCGTTTTATCTCATCGGTAATATGGGGAATAACCTGGACCGTTTTTCCGAGGTAGTCCCCCTTGCGCTCCTTGCTTATAACCGACTGGTAGATCCTTCCGGTGGTTATGTTGTTAGCCTGTGAAGTAGGGACATTGAGAAAACGTTCATAATGTCCAAGATCAAGGTCTGTCTCGGCTCCGTCATTGGTGACGTAGCATTCACCGTGCTCATACGGGTTGAGTGTCCCGGGATCAATGTTAATGTACGGATCCAGCTTCTGAATTGTGACTGAATAGCCGCGCGCCTGAAGCAATTTCGCAAGTGATGCCGAAATGATCCCTTTTCCAAGCGATGATGTTACACCACCGGTCACAAAAACATACTTTACTTCAGCCACAACAGTGAAAATTTGAATTAATTTACTATGAAAAGGATATACTATTCTTCAAGCATCGATTTGTCAATCAGCTTCACCTTTTCTTCCAGTATTTTGATATTTCTTTTTGCATCAGCTATTCTCTCCTCCACCTCTCTGATCATTGTATCGGCATTTGTGGATTTGGCAAAGAAGCCAATGTTGTTTTCCCAGAGCACTATATCACTTTCCAGCTGTTTGATCCTGCTGAAGAACTTTTCCCTCTCGTTCCTGACCTTGCGGGCAGCTCTCGGGTCTGATTTTGCACTGTCAACCCTGGTGCGGTATTTCAGGATGTTCTTATCCTCATCGTCAAGCTGAAGCCTGTCAAACTGTTTGTTGAGAGCGTCCTTGTACTTTGTGGCGATCTCCTCTTTCCTGTTGAAAGGCACATAGCCCGTCTCGGTCCATTTTTTCTGAATCTCCTTCAGCTTCTCGAAGCCGGCTTTCATATCATCACCCGGGTCAAATGACTCAAGTTCGGCAATCAGGGCCAGTTTGACGGCCAGGTTATCCTCGTAGGAGGTATCCCTTCCTGCAAAGTATTCTGACTTATGGGTAAAGAAGGTATCACATGCTTTCCTGAACCGCTTCCATATCTTTTCCGAATATTTTTTGGGAACCGGGCCGATCTCTTTCCATTCCTTCTGCAGTTTGATAAGGATATCGGAGGTTTCCTTCCAGTCTGTGCTTTCCTGGAGAGCTTCAGCCTTCATGCAGAGTTCTGTCTTGGCCTGCATGTTCTTGACCTGCACATCTTTGCTTTCAGCGAAGAACGCACGCTTCTTTTCGAAGAACGTATCGCATGCTGACCGGAACCTCAGGTAAATTTTGTTATTGTACTTTTTGGGTGCGAAGCCCAGGGTTCTCCACATTTTCTGACACTCGAGAATCGCATCCGACTTCTCCCTGAAATCAGCAAATGTGAGTATTTCGCTTTTGGCTATTTCCTCAGCCTTTTCGCAAAGAGCAGTTTTGGCGTCAAGATTTGTCTTCTGCTCATCCTTCTGCTTTTCGAAAAACTCATGATGTCTCTTGTTTACCTTCGAGGTTGCTTCGCGGAAGCGTTCCCAGACATCATTTTTATTTTCGTGAGGCACAGGTCCTATTTCACGCCACCTGTTGTGATATTCCTGCAGAAATTTGAAGGCATTTACTGCATTTGGCTCCATCAGCAGTTCTTCAGCCTTTTCGCACAGAATTATCTTGGCTTCCAGATTCTTCTTCAGATCCAGATCCCTCAGCTCACGGTTAATTTTTATGTAATCGTAGAATATCTCAACGCTGTGATGGTAGCTCTCCCACAGGTCTTTAAGGGCAGACTGCGGAACTATTCCGGTGGAGTGCCATTCATTCTGGAGGTTTCTGAATTCCTGGAATGTCTTGTTTATTGCCTCTTCCCTGTTGACAAGATCCTTTATCTTCTCTATGATTTCGTGCTTACGCCTGAGATTTTCCTGCTTCTCGCTCTCCTGGACCTTATTGAAATCGTTCTTTTTCGTCCTGTATTTTTCAAGAACCGTTTTTATCTGGTTTTCGAGCTCGTCATATTCAGGCTTGTACTCATCAATATTGCCTCCCTCCTTTGCAAAGTTGAGGCGCTTCTCATTAAACTCGACCTTTGTTTTCTTATAGAACAGTTCCTTTATCCTGGTCACATCATCATAAATCTCTGCAGGCGGCCTGTTGTCAACAATCAATATCAGGGTCTCAACGAGTTCTTTTCTCGAGTATCCTGAATAATCCACCTGAGGCAGGATTATTTCATCGTAGTTGACAGGCTCTTCTTCAGGAAGAGTGCCCTCTTCCTCTGGGTCATGATCAGAAGCTCCTTCAGTGACGGTATCAGCTGCAATTTCTTCCTTGGTATCGTTCTCTTCTTCCCCTTCCACACTTTCGGCTGCTGCAGCTTCTATGACAGGTACTTCAGGTACTTCATCCAAAGCAACTTCAGACTCATCAGTGACAACTGCGTCAGCGGCGTCAACAACAGTTTCAGCAAGGGTTTCTTCCGGTTCATTTTTCCCGGATTCAGTAGTAGTTTCTTCTCCCGTAGATTCGTTTGCTTTGTCTTCAGCATCGAATTGTTCATCCTGAACAGAGTTTACCGGATTTTTGGTAATCATCTTTAATCCTTTTAGATCAGTGCGTTAAATAACTGAGGCTTCCTGCGACCTCCCCATTTTTCAAACCACGAAAATAATGGATTATTGGTAAAAGTCAAACCATTAGACCATTTTAATCTCATTGCCGTATGAGCGAACGCACATTTAGTTTATTTTTGGGAAATCATTTCAGATCAAATCACGATGGAAAAGAAAGATATCCTGCTGTTTGCTTTAGTATTTGTTTTCTCTGGCATCAGCCTTTATATGAGATATGTAAAAAAGAAAAATGCGGGTATGACAGGCGGAAAAATGAATTCCGAAAGGAAAACAGGGCTTTCAGGTCAGCCTGACGACTATGAACCTTATTCCGGGAAATAAATCACCGGTAAGTTTTACTGCCCTAAGTTCCAGCTGGTCTTTAATGAGCCTGTAATAAGTGCCCTTCCTTTCTGCAAGCTGTTCGTGAGTACCCGATTCGGTCACGGCACCTTTTTCAAGCACCAGTATCGTATCGGCGTTCCGGACCGTACTAAGACGGTGAGCAACGACTATTACCGTTCTTCCCCTGAAAAACGAAGCCAGGTTTTCGACAATCAGTCTCTCATTTGATGCATCGAGGGCACTTGTAGCTTCATCAAGAAGAACAATCTGAGGCTCTTTGTATACAACCCTTGCAATCAGGATCCGCTGTCTCTGACCCTGGCTCAGACCGTGTCCTCCGGGACCGATCCTGGTTTTCAGACCCGAAGGCAGCGAGTCAATAATATCTCCCAGGTTCGAAAGCGTGATTGCCCGGTTCAGTCTTTGCGGGTCCGGCTCTTCCTCACCGGGTGCAATATTCGAAAGGATAGTGTCCGGAAAGATATATCCCTCCTGCATTACCACCCCAACTGATTTTCTGAGAGCCGAAACCTTTATGTCCCGAAGGCTGACATTTCCGACGAGCTATCTCTCCTGCCGAAGGTTCGTAGAATCCCATCATCAGCTTCAGCAGGGTGGTCTTACCGGAGCCGCTTTCACCGACAATTGCAGTAACCTTACCGGGGGTGACAGTCAGGTTCAGTTCATTAATAACATAAGGTGAGCCCGGGCCTTCATACCTGAATGAGAGATTGTTTACACTGATAGTCTTGTCTGCCGGCATCTCTTTCTTTGCCACAGAATCGCTCCCCTCCTCGGGCTCCATGGCATGCACCTCCGCCAGCCGTTCGAGACTTATCCTGGCATCCTGTGTGGCACGCAGAAAGTTGATAATCTGCGAGACAGGTCCGTAAAGCTGACCTATAATGAATTGGACGGCAAGCATCATCCCAAGGGTCATTGTGCCGTTTACAACCGAGGTGGCTGACACTACTGTTATCAGAATATTTGTAGATTCATGAATCAGGGTACCTCCTGCTGCCTGGAACTGGAAAAGCTTCAGGCCCCTTACCCTTGTCCTGTGGAGGTCAAGCTGCAATGCCTCCCACTCCTGCCTGTTGCTCTTCTCATTTCCGGCCAGCTTTATTTCCTGCATTCCGTTGACGATGTTTATCATCTTGTTCCCTGCATCTGCCATCTGCCTGAATCTGATATTGTCAAGAACCTCCCTGGAAGGCATGTAGAGGCTGACATACAACAGGTAGAGCAGGGTCCCGGCAAGGAAAATCAGCAGGACATTAATACTGTAGAAGGCGAGCACGGCTCCGAAAACCAAAAGGTTGAAGAACGAAAAGAGTATGGCAAGGCTTGATGAAGTGAGGTAACTCTCTATCCGGTTGTTGTCGTCAATACGCTGAAGAATGTCACCGTTCAGCCTGGTATCAAAGTATGCAATGGGAAGGGCCATAAGCTTCATGAGGAAGTCGGAGACAATTGTGATGTTGAGCCTTGTTCCCAGGTGTAGCAGTATCCATCCGCGCACGAATTCGACAACCAGGCGTCCGCCAATCAATGCCAGCTGCCCGAGGAGTATAAGGTATATCAGCCTGAGGTCCTGATTTGCTATACCTTTATCAATAATGGCCTGCGTCAGAAACGGGAAGACCAGCTGAATAAGACTGCCTGCAACAAGGCCGAGTACAAGCAGGGCTATCTTTTTCCCGTGGGGTTTGAGGTATGGAAGAAGGAACCTGAGTCCGTTACCCGGTGAAGGATCATCTTTCAGTTTTGTAAATTCATCGCCCGGTTCCAGGAAGAGGGCCATTCCTGAAGGCGACTCCCCGGAGGTATCAGATGACCATCCCCTGAGAAACTCTCCGGTTGTAAGGCGAATACGGCCAAGAGCCGGATCAGAGACCCATACTTTTCCCTTATCTATCTTATTTACGACAATAAAATGATTCTGTTCCCAGTGCACGATGCAAGGCAAGGGTGCCTTTTCCGACAGTTTGGAAAAGGGTATCTTCACCCCGATTGCTTTGAATCCAAGGCTCTCGGCGGCTGATTTCAGGCCAAGGAACGACACCCCCTCGCGGGTTATCCAGGCCCTGTTCCTTATTGTTTCAAGTGAAAGATATCTGCCATGCCACCGGGATATCATACTTATACACGCAGGACCGCAATCCATTGCATCATATTGTCTCACGAAGGGGAAAGGCATAACAGGCTGTAAAACGGTTTGTCAGCGTAAATATATCCATATTTTGCAGACCACTTTCCGCGTACCGGGAGAAAAAGAGATGAAGGGCCTTCGGTGTTAACGGACCGCGGAAATACTATATTTGCCAATTAAACAGTTTGCTTGGGCTTATTCAAGAAGTACTCGGACAACGACATCATTGATGGAATCAGGAGGCAGGACAACAAGATACTGACCTACCTCTACGATGCCTATTATGATATGCTGAGGGATCACCTTAGAAAGAACAGCGGCTCGGATGATGACGTTTATGATGTGCTCCAGGAGACTGTGGTTGTTCTTTTCAAACAGGTCACCGGCGGCGAGTTCACCCTGACTTCCGATCTGAAAGGCTATTTTTTCGGTATTGCCAGAAACATCTGGAACACGCAGCTGAGGCATAAATCGAAGGTCAGCGCCCTGGATTACGATATTTCAGATGAAGGCGACCTGGCAGATGCAGACAATGCAATTCTGGAGCGGATAGTATCGAGGTCGTTTGCCTTGCTGCAGGAGGACTGTCAGATGGTAATGAACCTGTTTATTGACGGGCACAGTTATGAAGAGATTGCCCGTAAAATGGGAATGAAAAGCGAAGCCTACGCCCGCCGCAAGAAGTACCTGTGCAAAGAAGCCCTTATGCAGATCATCAAGACAGACCCTGAGTATCAGGATCTTGGACCTCTGTAGACAAGAAGAGTCAGAATTGTCGCTGCAAAAAGAAGTACAATCAGAGCCGAATAGAGTCTTATCCTGCTGAAATACAGAGGAGAATCGTCACCGTAAACCACGAGTGTAGCCCAGTAATAAGGATGTGATCTGGCCTGATCCGCATCTCTGAGAAAGTCGAGACGGGCGCTTCGAAGGGCAGCGCTCTTGGCAAGACCTCTTTTAATATTGTGGTAAAAGGATTTTACGACAGCAGAGCCTGAATAGTCCTCCACCTCCCACATCGACATCACAACTGACCTGCTTCCTGAGAACAGAAAGCCTCTTGCCAGGCTCAGAATTCCTTCTCCTGTCATGAGAATCCCGGACCCTGTGTTGCATGAACTCAGTACCACCATCATTGCATTCAGGGGAATGCCGTAGACCTCGTAAGTATTCAGGAATCCGTCATCCGGTCCTGCGCCGTTCGCCGCAAAGACCATCTTGGAATAAGAGGGACGTTCATCGTCAACCAGGGTGTGCATCGCAAGATGGATAATATCAAAATCTTCAGCATATTCCTTATATGTCTCCTCGGTGGCAGCATCATTCACAAAAGCCCTTCCTCCGCACCGGTCAACGGCATCCCGGGCCTCATCAACGGCATAAGGCAATTCAGAAATCCTTCCGCGAAGGTTGGGAAACAGCATCAGCAGAGAATCGGGTATTTCCATTGCTTCGTACGAGGGGGCAAAGGCAATAAGGTCATTTGCAAGTCTTCTGCTTCGCTTTAATGTCTCGGAAGAAAGGGTGACCGAATAAATATATGAGAACCTGTAGGTCTTAAGGGCAAAAGGAGCGTCACGGTATAGCAGTGCGTTACTTTTGAAAGGTGATGTAATCAAGGTCTCATAGGGCAGGTATGAGAGTATGTTGTCAGGCGATATTACAATTTTGTTTCCTTTGAGATAAGGGACAGCAGGTTCAAGCAGAACGCGATAAAGCTCATAGGCCAGATCCATATATTCATTAAACGGTTCCCGCACTGAGGTTTTCTGGGGAATCGAAGTAAGCATCTGCCTGAAGCGAAGCAACCGTGAGTAAAACAATGAGTCCACATCACGGGTTATCACCTCTGTATTACGCCGGTTAACAACGAAAATGAACAGTTTATTCTGGGTCAGGACATAGCTCAGCAGGTTCGCTTCATTCCCGATAACTTTCCTGACCTCATCAACCGGTGTTATGTCAGTTTTGAACTTAAGCTGATAATATGCAGGGTACCTTTTTTCAAAAATTGTAATCAGCGAGTCTCTGGATCTCAGAAGAGTGAATGTGATTTTCTCCCACGTCACTATCTTTTGGGAATCCGGCAGGACTTTTGCTTTCTCATTATTTATGAATTCCTTGTACTGGCCTATGCGCTTCTGGATATCAGTGTCAAGATGCGCCAGATCTTCGGGAACTGAAAAACGGGTTGCATTAACTTCCCGGATTGAAGCCAGAAACCCGGCCACCTTGCTTCTTTCGGCATACTCGAATGCGCCTTCCAGAAGAGCAGGATCCGGGTCATTCTTATACAGTGAAAAATAGTTGGAAATGATGCCGGTATAATATTCACGGGCGTCGGCACTGAGCAGGTTACGGCTCTCTTCTTCGCTCATTCCGAGTCTTAGCCGGTCATACAGTGATATCAGGACCTTACCGGTTTCAATGGCCTGGATTGTATATCCTTTATTGCCGGTCTCGGCAGAAAGAGTGTTCAGTGTCTTATACTTTAATGAGAGTGCCTGAAGAGTGATCTGTGACAATTCAGACCCGACGGAATCATTGACGTTCCATTCTTCAGGATCAATCATTACATCAGATGCGCCGAGGATTTCATCCAGTACTTCCAGGGCTTCCAGGTTCTGTCCCGCATCAGTCAGCGCCTGCGCATAGTCGGCCAGAATTGACCTCTTCACGCGAAATATCCCAGGGGTGGGAATTGAAATAGGTGAAACAGGCTTCGTATAATTCAAGTGCCCGGGCACTGTCGTGTGTTGCTTTATAAATAAATGAGGCGTTGGCGGCAAGCATCAGAAAGTACTCACGGCTGTCACCGCCAAAAACCTCCTGAACCATATTCAAACCCTGCTCCAGAACCTTCTCCCCTTCCTGCGTACGTCCGTTATCAGCCAGGAAGTCTGCATAATTGATGTAAAGCAGGTAATTGTCTGACAGGTTGTCTCTGTTTATCTGCCTTATTCCTCGAAGTATATATTTTTCAGCCTCCTCCGGCTGGTTCAGGCGGATATAGAGCAGAGCCGTTGTATTAAGCATAAGTTGTTCGGACTCGCTGGTCTGACTGTCAAGATCATAAAGCCTCAGAGCTTCCTTCGAGTAGACAAGTGCTTTAGTGTATTCCGAATTACGCAACAGGCTCAGGCTGATTACCTGGTAGAGGTCGGCAGTCACCGAAGTCTGCACCCCGCCCTTGCTTTCACGCGAAATCGTAAGCCCGGCTTCGGCAGTAGCTATGGCTCTCTTTGAATCGTTAAGCTCAAGGTAAATGCTCGCCAGGTTCAGGCAATTTGAAGCCACCGACGATGAATCAGATCCGGTAGTTTCCCTTTTCACTTTAATTGCCTGTTTTCCTATATCGATCGCCTGGGAATAATCCCCCACCTTGAACCAGGCCGTTGCAATGTTGCTCAGGCATTTTGCATATCTACCGTCTCTGACACCTTTGGCTTCCCTGAGTTTTGCCGACAATGTGAGCCTGTTAAGTGCCTGGTGTATATCTTCCGTTGTTAAGCAGCAGAGTACCTTCCAGGAAGTGCACGTCGGAAAGAAGGATTGTGTCACTTATTTCATTCAGGGCCAGGATGTCATCAATCTTTACGGCTAACATTTCTACCCGGTCAGGCCCGGATTTACTTTCCATGGCAACCTGAAATTCGGTTGTAAGGGATCGCAGGAGTTCTGTAACGTCCTTATCCTGGTACGAGGCGCAGTACACTCCTTGAAAAAGGAGACTAAAAAATGCACAAAGGTAAAAAGTCTGGTAAAAACGCCTCATCAGCAAGATTCTTCTTTCATTCCCGATGCAAAAATAGAAAAACAAATCAACAATTGCGAAAAATCATTTTTTCTTGATTTTATACGCATTGAATATCAGTCACTTGTAAAATATTTTAAAAATTGTTCATTTTTTCGTGTCACAAACTGACAGTTTCTGACATGTACGATGTAGAGTGATTATAAAAACCCTGAATTATAAATTATAAAATTAAGATTATGAAAACCCTGAACCCTGAATTTTTTGCTGAATTTGTTCTTTCAAATGAAGAAATGATTAATGTACGTGGTGGAAATGGTGTTGCTGTTATGCCGGAAACCGGTCCGACACGTCCGCCGGTAATTATTGAATTATAGTTGCGTAAGGCAGCCGGAAGGCTGCAGTTTTTGAAATACTGCTTTGCAGGTCTGCTGCCATCAGGCAGGTCCCCTGGTTTGATTTAGCAAACGTGAGCTCATGTTGACAGTCATACCCGGAGTAACAGGCAAGAGTAACTTATGTTGCTGTGATACAGCTGATTAGGATTTAAATAATTGGAGTCTGAGAAAAAGTAAAATATATATACAGTATGAAGACCATCAACATCAATGACACCATTGAGAATTATCTCAACGGATCAGCAGGCAAGGCTGAGGAAACATGGCTTCTCGGCGAAATGCAAGATAACAAGGATCTCGCTCGTGAGGTTGAACTGAGGCGCCGTACCAATAAGATGCTGGCTGACAGGAGTACAATCCAGCTCAGAGGCAAGCTCAATGCAATTGAAATGAAAAGGCGGTCATCAGGCTCGTTACGCAGGACAGCCGTTAAAGTTTCGAAGTATGCAGCAGCTGTTGCAGCTGTAGCATTGATTTCAGCTGCACTCTACTTCCCGTTGAAGGAGAATTCAGGCAGCCAGCTATACAATAAATATTATACCCAGTACGTAGCACCGGGGTCTGTAAGGTCGGCAGGCGCTGTCAATAACACGCTGATGATCAATGCTCTTGAATCATACAAGGCTCATGAATATGAGAAGGCTATTGTTTACCTGGAGCAGGTCCTGAGCACCGAACAGAATAATATGGAATATGTATTCATGCACGGTATGGCGAATATGGAAGTTAAAAACTATCCTGCTGCAAGTGGTTCATTTACAAAAGTTTTACAGCAGAATGACAACCTTTACCTGGAAGATGCTGCATGGTATCTTGGTCTCTGCTATATGATGACCGGGGAGACAGACAGGGCCGTCAGGCAGTTTGACCTCATTGCAGCATCAAAGAGCAGATATAGCAAAGAAGCGAGAAAGCTTGCAAAGAAGCTTAATTAAGGTATAACCTTAAGAAAACTACCATGTTTGAAATTCTTCGGAATACCTCTAAAGATTTTGGTCTGACCACTGGATCCGGGCAAAATAAAGGCAATCAGATGTTAAAAAAACCTGACATATTAGCAGGAGTATCTCACGAGGTACGGACACAGATGAACGCAATTGTTGCATTCTCGTACCTGATCAACAACCGCAGATTCAGTGATGCAGAAAAACATGAGTTTTCGGAACAGATTATAATGTCCTGTGAACAGTTAATCGGGCTTTTTGAAAACTTTCTCGATTCTGCTGCACTTGAAACAGGCACTGTCAGGGAAGATCATAAAGTTTATGATGCAGGTAAAGCATTTGAAACCCTTGCCTCAGAATTCAGGGTTTTTATGAGGAAAAGGGATAAGAATAATGTCATCCTGATCCAGGAAGATGATCTTCCAGGCAAAGCTGATGCTCCGTATGGACTTTTCAAGGATCAGCCGAATACTTCAAAACCTTTTCAGAAATGCACTTGACAATACTTCTTCAGGGTTTATAAAGTTGGGGTGCATTTACAGAGAAGGTAGAATCACCTACTACATAAAAGATTCTGGCCAGGGTTTATCCTCGAGCAGAGAACTTCTGCTTTCCGACAATCCTGAGTTTTCTTACACCGATAGTCAGGACACCTATTCCGCTATGAATTTAATCCTGGCCAGAAATTTAATAACGGCTTTGGATGGCTCCATCAGGGTTGAAGCCAACGAAGCCGGAGGAACATCAGTCTTTATATCATTTCCGGTAAAGGAGAGTTCAGGGTTAAAAATTCTCTCCGGTACCGAAACAGGAAACCGGATTGCAATCTGAAAATTCGGAATCTTTAGCTGTCTGGCTAATGTCTGAGCAGGGGGGGCCGCAAGCCCCCTCTCTCAGTTTGTACCCTCTGAAAGGATTGTGATCTCTGTCCGCCTGTTCAGTCTCTTTCCGGCAGGTGTTTCATTGTCTGAAACAGGTTTTGATTCGCCGTAACCATGCGAAAAAATCCTGGCAGGGCTTATGCCCCGTTTTACGAGATACTCTTTAACCGAGAGAGCCCTGCGCTCCGACAGTACCTGGTTGTGTTCCACAGTTCCGTCAGAGTCAGTGTGTCCGCCTACCTCAACAACCACCGTACTGTTTACCGTCAGGAATTCAAGCAGGTTCTCAAGCTCGGGAGCTGAAGACTCAAGCAGCTTCCAGGAGTCTGTATCATAGAAAACATTGTACATCCTCATAAACTCTCCCTTCCTGATGTTATTCAGTTTGATTGTCTTGAGGTATGGTTCGGCAGATGAATATCCGTCTTCAAAATCAAAGTTCTCTGAATATATCATAAACCCGTCTGCAGAAACATTAAGTCCGTAGCTGCATCCGGAAGGCAGGCAGACAAAGAATCCTCCGTCATTGCCGGTTTGTGAAGCAATTACCACCTGTTTATTAGTGAGGTCTGTGAGCTCAAAGGCTGCTCTAAGCGGTTTCCCCGTACTTTTCTCAATTACTGTTCCCTTAAGGTATGACACAGGTTCAGGCCGTACATTTTCAGGAAGGTCGATATAAAATATGTCTTTCCCCATTGCCTTTTCTCTTACTGAAGAAAAGAAAGCCCTGGAACCTGAAGACTCAATTACAAGGCCAGTCTCGTCAGAGGGAGTATTTACCGAAGGGCCGAGGTTAACAGGGTCAGTCCAGGTTGAATCAGGATTAAGATTTGTGGAATAAATGTCAAAACCCCCGAACGATTCTCTGCCATTTGATGAAAAATAGAGGGTTTTCCCGTTAAAGTAGATAAACGGAGAGAATTCATCGCCCGTAGTATTTACAGTCTTACCGGGATTAACCGGATTGTTCCATTTGCCGTTGGTTTTCCCGACAGAGTACCAGATGTCCATCCCTCCGATCCCACCGGGTCTGTTGCTGACAAAAAACAGCATCCGGCCGTTTGAATTTATGGAAGGCTGTGACTCCCAGTATGGGCTGTTGACCGGAGATCCTGCATTCACCCCGGGCGACCATTTTTTACCGTCGAATGCGGAATAATATATATCGCAACGTCCATGACCGTCATTCCGGTCACAGGCTGTAAAATACATCGAGCGTCCGTCGGAGGCAATTGATTGGGCGCCTTCATTGCCTGCCGTGTTGAGCGGGGTACCGGCATTCTTTGCCGTACCCCAGTACCCGTCAGACCACCGGCTGATATAAAAATCCTCCTGCCTGTCCCGTCCGTATCCGCCAGCCCGCTTAACTTCACGTGTAAAGATAAGTTCAGAGCCGTCACCGGTAACCGATGGCCAGTATTCATCAAGGACTGTGTTGACAGAATCGCCTGCGCTTCGGGGATTATTACTGAAAATATTACCTGAGTAAGAGAGGGCAAAAATGCAGTTTGATATCAGCGTAGTAGCATCTGCACGCAGTTTTGATGATGTTTTTGGCTGTTTGAGATATGCCTCCAGGTGAGCCTTCGACGCTGCATATCGTCCTGTACGCAATTCAGCCCTGCCGAGACTGTAAAGGGCAGGTATAAAATACAGGGAATCAATTGCAATCGCATTACGGTAATGTTTGACTGCCTTCTCCCAGTCACCTGTATCACTGTAAAGTTGCCCCAGTAACAGATGTGCTTCATAGAATTTACTGTCCTCTGAAACTGCCACCAATAGAGATTTTTCAGCCCGGTCATTATAAAGCATGTCATAATCTCTCTTTCCGAGGTCATAATACTTTAATGCCCTGTTTGATCTGGTGTGAAAATTTTGTCCCGAAACGGATGGAATCCATAACAGGCAAACGAGCGGCAGTATCAGAATGCTTTTCAGCTTCATTTACGGAATGTGCATGAATTTATGAGCCTGAAGTGAAACGGCCCACCGCGGGTTCTTTTTTACATATTCTGCAATGACTCCAATCATACTTTCATAACGGCTCCATTCAGGCTGCAGCAGAAGTCGGCATTGCGGGCCCACCTTCAGACTGTATCGTTTCTGCATCCTCAAAATCAGTGCCATCCTCAATGATCACCTTAAGCTCATCCGCTTTCAGCCATATCTCATGCTCAGGGGGCATCCCCTTTTTGGGTGAAAGGGTAATCCAGTCCCAGCTGCCGCTGAGAGGATATGCACCTGAAGTCTCGATGAAAGTTTTTATTCCGTGACCGCGCAGTGAGTCGCACAGCAAGGTAAGGTTCCACATCAGTGGCTCTCCCCCGGTGACAACTACTGAATCAGCCCCGGACTTCAGGACATTTTCGATTATTCCCCCTATCTCCACCATCGGATGAAGATCGGCATTCCAGGCATATTTGGTATCACACCAGCTGCACCCTATATCGCACCCTCCCACTCTGATGAAGTAGGCTGCCCGCCCCGTATTGCAGCCTTCACCCTGTATTGAATAGAATTCTTCAACAATTGGCAGCCTGGAGCCGTCGTTATTATTTAAATCTCCTGACATCCTATTTTTTCTTCAGGGAAAGAAGATTTACAAAATCATCAAACAGTTCAGTGTTCTGCTGAACCCCTGCAAAGGCTCCCGCCCCCGGTCCGAAAGCAAAGACCGGGACCATTACTGCAGAATGGCCCTTGGTGGAGAATGAGCCTGTGACTTCTTTTTTCTGAACATTGCCACCGGTGATTGTCATTCCTCCGGTTTCATGGTCTGCGGTAACGACTATAAGCGTGTTCTTTGATTTCCTGGCATATTCGTAAGCCACAGTCACTGCCCTGTCCAGATCAATCACTTCCTTTATAATATTGTCAGTATTATTATCATGACCGGCATAGTCTATCTGTGATCCTTCAACCATAAGTACAAATCCTTTTGGGTTTTTTGAAAGCACCTCGATGGCTTTAGCCGTAGCAACTGCAAGGTATTCAGGATCCCTTCCTCCTGCAATTGATGGCATGTCAACTCCGGCAAGCAGACCTGCAAGACGCGGAGATGTGGCTTTTCGTAAATCGTCAAGCGTATATACCACTTCATATCCCATCGCCTTCAGATCTGCTGTAAGATCCTTTCCGTCCTTTCGTCCTGTGAAATGATCCTTTCCGCCTCCGATAAAGACATCTGCAGTACCCTTGAGATAATCAACGGCAATCGCATTGTAATTTGACCTTGCAAAATCATGAGCTATAAAGGAAGCCGGTGTTGCATGGGTGACAGGACTGGTGCAAACAGCTCCTGTTGACATGCCGTTGGCTTTGGCAAGTTCAAATATTGTTGTCAGCTCTGTACTGTCAGGTCTTACTGCGATCATTCCGTTATTAGTCTTCTCTCCGGTTGAGATCGCTGTCCCTCCTGCGGCAGAGTCAGTGATGTACCTGTCTGCCGAATATGTAATGCTGAAACCGGACACAGGAAATGCAGGAAAAGTCATACTGTATCCTGAAAAGGTCATCCCCGCATAGACCTGTTCTGTTCCCATGCCGTCACCTATGAATATTATAAGGTTAACCGGTCTCTCCTTCTCTTTCTTTGCTGATGTGAATGAAACAAGGATAACAGCCAAAATTGTAAATATCAAAAACTTCTTCATGTGAATCTGTAAATTATAGTTTAACGTATTAATTATCATTAAAAAGGATTTTCATTTCACGGCTTCTGGCTTCCGAAACCCATTTTTCAGGGATGATCTTCCAGGCAGAGTGCGGTGCAGGATCTATTTCCTCCTTTCCCCTGATCCATTCGGTCATATAATACCTAAGGTCACGGCTTGTGGCTGTAATAATCCGTGAATCCAGCACCGAATGGGTTATTCCCGCAGCATTGAAATGTCCGCCGCCGCCGTTCGCCCTGTATGAATTGACGGCTACAGTATAAGTTGAATCAGGAGTGAATGGTGAACCGTCTGCAAGTGAGGAAACCGTTACCCTGTCTCCCTCCGGTCTGGTGACGTCTACAGTATAGCTGATGCCCATTGCAGAATCGAAATTATAGGAAGCATTTTTCAGCCTTGCCATACCGTTTGAAAGTTGCAGAGAATTATCATCCCTTGTTCTGTACTTAAGCAGGTAATCTCCCTTGTCTTTCATCGTATTAAGCCATAATCCATAGGAATGCTCAAGGTATTTATCGACTTCACTGCCTGTCATTTTAACTTCATACAGAAAGTTCTCAAACCTGTAGAGTCTGAACATATCCCTGATCAGGATATCACCCTTGTTTATCCTCTCGTCAAAAGAAAGTGGAGCGGCGAAAGATATATCGGCTCCGGTGATTTCAAGCTGTATCTGATGTATAAGATCGACAAAGGCGGAAGGACCGAAATAGGCGTCCCGGGTGGTGATTGAAGCAGTTGACCTGCCTATGACTTCGGAAGTGTATTTCCTGAGGGTTTCTCCGGCGCTTTTATACCGTTCATTGAATGCGGATGACTCAGGCATGGATTCCATCGGGATAAGCTCCCCGGTAATCACTTTTTCATTCCTGCCGTCAGTTGTCTTTGCAAATGATACATTTGCATGCATTAATACCGCAGCACGGCTTCCGCCGTCAAGTATTACAACTGAAGTGCCGTCGATGTTTTTAACTGTTTTGTTCTCCTGGTTGTGATCATGCCCGCACATGACAATATCAAAACCGGGCACATTGACGGCTACAGCAAGCGAACTGTTTTCGTCATCTTCAATATTATCCTCTCTGCCGAAACCTGAATGGAAAAGTCCGATAATAATATCCGGCTTCTCCTCTTTCATGACCGGCATCCATTTTCTGGCTGTTTCTATCATCCCCTCAAATCTAATTCCCTCGTAAAGAGACACGGGCAGCCAGTTTGGAACAGACGGAGTAATAAGTCCGAAAACAATGATCTTAAAGCCTTTTTTTCTGATGACTGTGTACGGTTCAAAATAAGGCTTTCCGGTGTTAATGTCAATTGCATTGGCAGCAAGGAGAGGGAATTGATACTCACTTCTGACGCGGTCATACACTTTGTGTCCTGTTTCTATGTCGTGATTTCCGGCCGAGGCGGCATCATAATGAAGATAATTAAGTATATCAGCCACAATGTGAGTACCCGAAGTATCGACGAAATTATAGTAATATGCCAGGGGATCGCCCTGGAGGATGTCACCGTTGTCAAGCAGCACAATATTTTCACTTCCTCTGGATTCAACCAGGGAGGCCACGTTTGAGAGAGACCTGTTTGTGGGGGTTCCTTCGGTGTTATCAAATGGAAGCAGCATTCCGTGAAGGTCTGTCGTTCCGTATATGTCCAGCTGGTGCCCTCTGTCGCAGGATACAAGGGCAAGTGTGAGTGCAGTCAGAATTGAGAAAAGCGGATATTTCATTTGTGTTGATTTACAGGTTCCAAATATAATCATATAAAAACAACAGTCACGGCCACTCAACTGTTGTGACTGACTGCATCTCTTTTTTAATATTTTTGTAATACAATGAAAGTGAAATCAGGTCTAGATGTTGTGAGCAGGCAAATGCCCTCAGCCCTGAAAGGCGGGAAACCCGGTCTGCTGTACCATGCCTCAGCCATCACTTCGGACTTCAGGTATATCACCGAGGTATTTACGCGAGACTCAGGCTGCACCCCTGGTGCCCTCTTCGGGCCGCAGCACGGAATCTTCGGGCAGACACAGGATAATATGATCGAATGGGAAGGATCAATACATCCGGTGCTGAGGATACCTGTTTACAGCCTCTACGGTGAGCACCGTAAACCTTCTCCTCGAATGCTTGAAGGCCTTGACGCCCTGGTGGTCGATCTTCAGGATGTGGGAGCAAGACTTTATACTTACATCTGGACTGTCAAGCTGTGCATGGAAGCGTGCGCTGAGGCCGGCATACCTGTCTATATCCTTGACAGGCCCAATCCGATAGGCCGCCTGCAGTGCGACGGGCCGGTTCTGAAAAATGATTTTTTTACATTCGTCGGAGGAGCTGAAATACCAATGTGCCACAGGATGACAATTGGCGAGATGGCATTATGGATAAAGTACAAATACCAACCCGACTGTGACCTGAAAGTGATCGCGATGGAGGGTTGGAAACGTAATTCCCTTTTCCGTGAAACAGGACTGCCCTGGGTACTCCCCTCACCCAATATGCCAACTCCCGAAACGGCCCTTGTTTATCCCGGAACTGTTCTTGCCGAGGCACTGAACCTTTCAGAAGGACGAGGCACAGTGATACCGTTCGAACTGACGGGAGCACCTTATATCAATGGCGAGAAGCTGCTCATTGAACTTCGCAGCAGGAAACTGCCGGGTTGCTCATTCCGCATCCATGATTTCATACCCACCTTCAACAAATATGCCGGCCGGTATTGCAGGGGAATACAGATCCATGTTACTGATCCGTCTGTTTACAGGTCTGTTGCAACAGCCCTGCACCTGTTTGATGCTATCATCAGAACTTCCCCTGAAGGAAGCCTTACCTTTAATCCTCCCCCTTATGAATATGAATACCGCCTGATGCCTTTTGACATCCTTTCCGGTGACAGCCGAATGCGTGAAGTAATTCAGAACGGTTCGTCCCTTAATGACGAAATTTCACGCTGGGACAGTGAGATCAGTTGCTTTCAGGAAGAGTTCAGGGAAATAGCGATTTATAAGGAGTAATGTGATTACAGTCCGGACATTATTAGTCATTTCAGGCATCATTTTCTTCGGAAGTGTTGCAGGAGGATTGACCGGATCCGGTCTTGCATCTGGTGGCTGTGCCGCTGGTCCGGTACCGGCGCCCAGGGATGTTAATCATGGTTATCTTAGCGCACCTTAAAGGTGCGAAGACGCTTTTTGCTTTTTAAAAATATGACACTTCGGATAGAAAATGTTGTTTTCTGATACATATAAAACGGTTGCTTCTGATGCCCGGGGTCTCTTCAAAGACCGTGGCAGCAGGTTCATCGCTCTGGTCATCCCGGTCACGGGTCAGGACCAAATAAAGGAAAAACTCGAGGAGTTAAGAAAGGAATTCCACGATGCAAGGCATCACTGCTATGCATGGGTACTTGGCCCTGACAGGCAGACCTGGCGGGCAAACGACGACGGGGAACCTTCCGGAACTGCAGGCAGACCGATACTGGGACAGATTAATTCACGGGAGCTTACAGACATACTGATAGTTGTGATAAGATACTTTGGAGGCACCCTCCTGGGGGTCAGCGGCCTGATAAATGCCTACCGTTCAGCGGCGGAAGATGCACTTTCAAATGCAAGTATTATTGAGAAAACGGTGATGCACACCTATGTTCTGAAATTTCCCTACCTCTCCATGAACGATGTGATGAAGGTACTCAAGGAGGAAGGGTGCAGTCAGAGCGCTCACAGTTACGGGAATGACTGTTCAGTAGAGATATCCGTAAGATCATCAGCAGCGGAAAGGATTACTGAAAGACTCCGGAAGATCGACGGACTCACCGCAACCTGGCTGAAAACAGTGTGAACTATTATACTTTTCAATACTTTTTAACAGGCGTGCAAACTGTGCACTTCTTGTAATAACTTTGTTACGTTCAGGCCAATAAACACATATATTAATGAAAACCAGAAGCTTAGTATCAATTGATGATCTCACAACTGCTGAGATACTGAAGATCCTTAAGCTTGCCGCGGCGTTCGAGAAGAATCCTGTTCAGGATATTCTCCGCGGCAAGGTTGTGGCAACTCTCTTCTTCGAACCTTCAACACGCACCAGGCTGAGTTTTGAGAGTGCCGTGAACAAGCTCGGGGGAAAGATAATCGGGTTCACCGATTCTTCGACATCAAGCGTGACCAAGGGTGAGACACTCAATGACACTATACGCACCGTCAATAACTATGTCGACCTTATTGTGATGCGGCATCCGATCGAAGGTAGTGCACGCTATGCCAGCGAAATTTCTACAGTACCCGTTGTAAACGCAGGAGACGGCGCAAACCAGCATCCCACTCAGACACTGCTTGACCTCTATTCTATAATGAAAACGCAGGGAAAGCTTGAAAATCTAAATATATGTATGGTTGGAGACCTGAAATACGGCCGTACCGTTCACTCTCTCATGATGGCAATGTCAAGGTGGAACACTTCATTCAATTTCGTAGCTCCCGATGAACTCAAGATGCCGGATGAATATAAATTTTACCTTGATAACCTCGGTCTTAAATACCGCGAGACAACTGATCTCAACAGTGTCATCGACAAGGCTGACATTATCTATATGACAAGGGTCCAGAAAGAGCGTTTTTCAGATCCGATGGAATATGAGAAAGTTAAAAATGCATATGTGCTCCATGACTATATGCTTGCAGACACAAAACCGGGAATGAGAATCCTTCATCCTCTCCCCAGGGTGAATGAAATAAATCCTGATGTCGACTCGAATGAAAAGGCCTATTATTTCGAACAGGCCCTTAACGGAGTTTTCACAAGGCAGGCCATCATCTGCACTTTACTTGGTATAAAATAACTGCAATGAAAAAGATGACTGATCCGAAACAATTACTTGTCAGTGCCATTGAAAGCGGTACTGTCATTGACCATATACCCGCTGTAACACTGTTCAAGGTAATAAAGATCCTTGGTCTCGACAAGATAAAAAACCAGATCACCTTCGGCACCAATCTCGAGAGCAAAACCGACGGAAGGAAGGCTATCATTAAGATTGCAGGAAAGTTTTTCCAGGACGATGACATAAACAGGATAGCCCTTGTGGCACCCCAGGCAAAACTGAATATTATCAAGGATTACAAGGTTGTTGAAAAGCGCGTGGTGGAGGTTCCTGATGAAGTAAGTGCAATTGCAAAATGCATGAACCCCAAGTGTATCACCAACTTTGAAAAGGTCACAACACGGTTTAAGGTTGTATCAAAGAAACCGGTAGCCCTGAAATGTCACTATTGTGAAAAGATAACAGACCAGGAGAGGCTTGAGATCATCTGAGCCTGTCGTAGGATTTTACAAGCATGTCGTCCACCAGAATTCTCCTGTAGGCCAGCCCGGCCAGGATTGCTGAGATAAGAGGGAAAAGGGCTTTGACTTTCCAGATCAGAGACACCTCTATCTTCCTGTCAAACATATAAATATAGAAAGCTCCCAGGATCAGTGTCCCGATAGAGAGCAGAACGATAAACATCGTCACCCTCATCTGGAGATTCCGTTTCTTATAAAGGAAAATAGCTACCAGAGCCATCGCAGGAACCAGTGCAATAATAACCGAAAGGGGCCAGAGTCTCTGAAGGAACTTCCCTCCGACCTCGCCCAGACCGGCAAAACTCACTGAAAACAATGTACCGGTACCGTTGTCAAGAATTATCAGATCACCTGTCATCAGCAGTCCTGAAAATACAGCCACTGCCAGCAGAAAAACAGACTGAATTCTCTGTATCATTTTGATATATTGCTATTTAGATGAGAAAAGCTTTTTGAAATTCTGGTAATCAAGATAGTACAAAATTTTCAAAGAAATACTGTTCGATTGAGGCATCCCGAGCAGATCCCGGAGATTGTCGAAGGGGTTGTTTATAATCATGACTTCCCGAGGAAGCAATTGCATTCTTCCAGACAAGTGATAATTCGCTGCCGGGTGCGAAACGCCAGGTATATACCATGTCAATATTCATAAAATTGGAATTGACATTGGCTTCTCCGGGATAGTTCGTATCATTCAGGCTTCCGTCTGTTTGCAATATATAATAGTTGCCGTCGTACTCAGCCCTGGACCAGTAATAGCGGCCGCGCAGGGTAAGATAAGATTTGGCAGTGAAAATAAATGCTCCTGACAGTGTATTCGTCACTGTAGTCACATCCCTCTTTCCGAAAATGATGTCATCATATCAGAAGTACCTCATCAACATAACCTATGTCATTAAGATTCTTCGAATATTCGAGAGAGTAGGCGAAAGATAACCTGCGGCTCACCTTGTATTCAGGCTGCAGCGACCAACCGATGCCTTTCTGGTCATAATCTGACCAGCTGTTAAAGTATTCAAGTTGTGCCTCAATATAAAACTTCTTGCTCTTATCGGTGTCACCACGGAACCCGAGTTGGATCGCGGCCGGTCTGTGATAGAAGATTGACATATCTCTGCGTCTGGGTTCGAAATAATCATTTTCGCCCCACGGCATTACGTCGGCATCCAGTGACAGTGACCAGTAGTTCATGAGGATGATCATGCTGCTCGCCTCAATGCCGGCAGAAGTGAACGCCCTGGGATTGAAAAGCTGCTCATAATTCAGCTCGACAGAATTCCTGGTAGACATAATATTCCCGAAGGGTTCATAGGTGTTATATGAAAAGTCAAGCGAGTGCCCCAACTCGTTGTTTCTGCGCAGATAGCCCATATCATTGGGGTCATAGCGGTCACTCATCATAGAAAAGTTATAATCAGCCCTGAAGGCTCCTCCGGTCTTTCCTGCGTTGAAACTGAGCGCATGGCCAAGATCAGTGTCAGCTCCGGCAAAGTACTTCTGACTGAGTGTGGCGCCGGCGGAAACAGAATAAAGTTTATTGTTGGTTTTCAAAAGGGTCTGGAGGTTTGTCACATTTGCCGTATAGAAATTTTCATCTTTCACAGCCGCCCTGATCACATTTGTATTTGAAAAACTTACGAACGAGTTGTTCCTGAGGCTTTGATCAAGAACCACCATGTTGTAGTTGGTAAGCGGCTCAATCATGATTTTCCTTGTAGCTTCTGTAAATGAATTTGTAACATCGGCATACACAGGAGAGGTTACTGCATTGAAAAAACCGATGCCCAGACCGCCTTTTGTCCTGCCGGAAATTTTTGTCGCATTAATCAGCTGAACCTCTGAAGGGTGACGTGTGATGGTCTCATTGGCTTCAAGATAATCATAGACATCATCATAGAGACGGGGGGTACCTCCTATCCTTCTCGAATAAAAAATATCTCCCTTGTTGAAGAGTTCTGTGCCCTCCATGAAGAATGGCCGTTTCTCATTGTATTTAACCTCGTAAGGTGTAAGATTAAGGATACGCTCATCAGACTCCACCTGACCGAAATCCGGTATTAGTGTGGCATCAAGGGTGAAGCTTTCAGAGAGGCCCAGTTTAACATCGAGTCCCCCGTTGTATGAGGTTGCTACGCCGGACTGATCTGAATTGTTTTCGATGTAACCGGATACATACGGAATAAGGGAAAGCCTGAGAGGAGGAGTGACATTTGTTATGCCCTTCATTCCGCCCATATGCGAAACCGATGATCCGTATTCCTTCGTTACAAAGCTCCACGATGATGTCTCGCGGTCTCTTCTTACCTCCCTGAAAAAATTAATACCCCACATCTGTGTTTCCGATTTCGGGAATCTCAGCGCTGAATATGGTATTTTTATTTCTGCGAACCATCCGTTGGAAGTAACCCCGGTCTCACTCTCCCACACTGCGTCCCAGGTGTCCACTCTGTGAAAATCATCCTCACCGGAATTCAGCTTTATGTCTGCCTGAACATTTGAGGCATAGACCTTAAACTGTTCACCGTAGAGACCGTCATTGAAAGGAGATATTTCGACATAGAAATTGTCAGCGTTCATATTGCTTGCGTCCCTTGGTCCGAGCTCGGTAAAAATGCTGTCAGGTGCGGAGTCGAACATCATTGCTCCTATATAGAGGGCATCGTCGTCATAAAGGACCCTGACTTCTGTCCTGTATTTGGAGGGAATCCCGTTATACGGATTGTACATGACAAAGTCAGTCGCCATGGCCGCGTTCTTCCAAACCACATCGTCAGACACACCGTCAATCTTAGGTGCCGAAACGGCCCGGACAGCGTTTATAATCTTCTTTTGAAGATCGAGACCCTGTGATTCCTGCGCACCGGCGCGGCCAAAGAAAGTAAATAACAGCAGCCCGATAACAGCTGCCACTTTTCCCGAAAACTGACCTGTTCTTGCAGAATCCATTTATTATGATTTGAGGTTAGTGAAGGCAAATATACCTCAGCTGAAGAGACCAGCCGCCATTCTTCGGGCAATTAACAAATATTAACAGCCAACTTTTGAGAGTGGCCTGCGAAGTTGCGCCTTACATTTTTTGTATTTTTGCTGCTCATTATTCAAACCCGATGAAGCAAACAGAACTAATTACCAATCCTGACGGATCAATTTTCCATCTTCACCTCCTTCCTGAGGACATAGCTGATAAAATAATAATTGTTGGTGATCCGGGAAGAGTCGAAATGATCGGACAGATGCTTGATTCTGTCAGGGTCAGAAAAAGCAACAGGGAATTCTCCACGGTGACAGGGTCGTACCGTGACACTGAGATTACAGTGATCTCATCAGGGATTGGTACCGATAATATCGATATAGTGGTTAATGAGCTCGATGCCCTTGCCAATATCGATCTTAAGACAAAGGAGGTCAGCGAGAACCCGCGGTCGCTCACTTTCATCAGGATTGGCACCACGGGAGCATTGCAGGCAGGCATACCCGCCGGATCAGTTATTGCTACCGGTAAAGCAGTAGGTTTCGACGGTCTTATACACTTTTATGAAGGTTATGAATGGTTCCTGGATCACCGTTTTGCTGATGCCCTGACAGAGTATCTCGAATGGCCGGATACCCTTGCTTATCCTTACGTTGTCGATGCCGACCAGTCACTGCTGGAGAGTATAGGTGCTGATTTTCCCAGGGGAATTACGATTTCGGCGCCGGGATTCTACGGACCTCAGGGACGCCGCCTGAGGCTTGAACCGTTTGACATTGAGCTGAATGACAGGATTACTTCTTTTCAGGTGGCTGGACAAAAGATCACGAATTATGAAATGGAGAGTTCTGCCATATACGGACTGTCAAAGCTTTTAAACCACAAGGCCCTGACGCTGTGTGTGGTGATCGGAAACAGGGTTACAGGAGAATTCCTCAATGACTACAAGCCTGCGGTAAATGATCTTGCCAGGAAGGTCCTGGACGGTCTCAGTCTCTGAAGACTTCCAGCAGTTCTTTAAGGATTGCCCGGGCAGCCTTTCCGTCGCCGTAAAAGCCGGGATATTGCAGTAATTCCTTGTTATTCATGAAGTAATCCCAGGCCTCGGTGATCTTTTTAGGGTCAGCATCGGCAAGCCTTACTGTTCCGTTCTTTACCAAGTTCAACCCATTCTGTCTCTTTCCGGAGTACGATGCAGGGTTTCGAGAAAAAATGGCTCTCCTTCTGAACACCACCGGAGTCGGTAACTATCATTTTTGCATTCTTCTCCAGGAGTATCATTTCGAGGAATGAAACCGGTCTGATGACCTTAATCAGATCTGTACCTGAAATTTCATCCCACAGATCCGGCGTTCTGTCGCGGAGTGCTTTTATTGTCCTGGGGTGAAGCGGCATGACCATCACAGTATTGTTTTTCGCTCCTATTTCCTTCAGGGTCTTGAAAATTGCAGAAAGTCTTACCGGGTCATCGGTATTCATATCACGGTGAATTGTGACCAGGACATATTTATCCTCCTCCAGCCCCATTTTGTGAAGGAAATCGCTTTTCTTCCGCATGGCCAGATCAGCATAGAAAAGGGAGTTGTCATACATTATGTCTCCGGTAAGACAGATTCTTGGATTGTTGATGGAGAATGGCGCCATGTTTTCGGGCCGGAACCCCTCCGCCATCAGGTTTTTGAACGCAGTGTTCGTAGGAGCGAACATAAGGGTCGAGGTATGGTCAGCCAGGATCCGGTTTAGTTCCTCAGGCATGGTTTTGTTGAATGATCGCATACCGGCCTCAATGTGCACTACGGGGAAGTGCTGTTTCGATGCCGCAAGGGCGGCTGCAAGAGTAGAGTTGGTATCTCCGTAAATGATTACACAGTCAGGCTTTTCACTGATTATCACATCCTCGATGCGTTCGAGGATTAGTCCCGTCTGCCGGCCGTGTCTTCCTGATCCCACCTGTAGATTATGGTCGGGCATTCTGATCTCCAGCTCGTCAAAGAACACCTCTGACATCTCACGGTCATAGTGCTGTCCGGTATGGACTACAATTTCCTCAATATCCTCACTGAATTCTCCGGCAATAGCCCTGCTTATAGCGGAAGCCTTTATTATCTGAGGCCTTGCGCCTACGATATTTAGAACTTTCAGCCTTTTCATTTTGCATAGTTAACGGCCCTGGTCTCCCTTATAACGGTAATTTTTATCTGTCCCGGGTATGTCATTTCATTCTGAATTTTCCGGGCTATTTCAAACGAGAGATTTTCCGTTTCCTTGTCAGATACTTTTTCGGCGCCCACAATTACCCTCAGTTCTCTTCCGGCCTGAATGGCGTATGTTTTTGTTACTCCGGGATATGAAAGTGCTACCGACTCAAGCTCATTAAGACGCTTTATATACGATTCTATTATTTCCCTGCGGGCTCCGGGCCGGGCTCCTGAAATGGCGTCACAGACCTGAACTATAGGAGCAATGAGAGTACTCATTTCGGTCTCATCATGATGCGAACCGATAGCATTTATAACCTCAGGCTTCTCCTTATATTTTTCGGCCAGTTTCATTCCGAGTACTGCATGCGGAAGTTCAGGCTCATCATCAGGCACCTTGCCGATATCATGCAGCAGTCCGGCGCGTTTGGCTATCTTCGGATTAAGACCCAGTTCAGCAGCCATAATCGAGCATAGGTTGGCAACTTCCCTTGAGTGCTGAAGCAGGTTCTGACCGTATGAGGAACGGTATTTCATCTTGCCAACCAGTCGTATCAGTTCAGGATGCAGACCGTGAATTCCCAGGTCTATTGTAGTACGTTTTCCTATTTCAACGATTTCCTCTTCAATCTGTTTGCGCGTTTTGTCAACAATCTCCTCGATGCGTGCAGGATGTATGCGTCCGTCAGTCACAAGCTGATGAAGAGCAAGCCTGGCTATCTCACGGCGGACCGGGTCGAAGGCGGAAAGAACGATGGCCTCAGGCGTGTCATCCACAATGATTTCAACGCCTGTGGCAGCCTCCAGAGCCCTTATATTTCGCCCCTCTCGGCCTATTATGCGGCCTTTAATCTCGTCAGACTCGATATGAAAAACCGTGACTGCATTTTCAATTGCAGTCTCAGCTGCCACTCTCTGAATTGCCATGACAACAATTCGCTTGGCCTCCTTGGCGGCGGTCATCTTGGCATCATCAAGGATCTCGTTAATGTAGGACATGGCACCTGTGCGGGCTTCTTCCTTTAGCGATTCCATAAGCTGATTGCGGGCGTCCTCAGCAGACAGACCTGATATTGTCTCAAGCTGTTCCACCTGCTGACGGTGCATCTTTGAGAGCTCCTCGGTTTTCTTCTCGAGCAGTTCAACCTGCTGTGACATGCTCTCCTTTATGGCATCAGCTTCGTTTTTCTTCCTCTGAGTCTCTTCCAGTCTCTGTGAAAGAGCCATCTCCTTTTGTTTGATCCTGTTCTCAGACTGGCTGATACGGTTGTTCTTTTCATTTATAACCTTCTCATGCTCAGCCTTCAGCTGCAGGAACTTTTCCTTGGCCTGCAGTATCTTTTCCTTCTTGATTACCTCTGCCTCCGCCTCTGCTTCGGAGATGATTTTCCTGCGCCTGGTTTTCAGGAGGACCTGCCACAGGTAGTAAGACAGGCCTGTTCCCGCAATGAGGGCTGCCCCGCCTATTGCAGCGACCAGCCCGGTTGTTATAACTCCAGATATCATAATTTTCGGTTTTTGATTATAAAAAAACCCGCAAAGTTTCCCTAACTTTTAAAAAAACCCCATATCTACATGGCTGGAGCTTCTGTCTTGCCTCAAACGTCCACCGTCCCGGATTAGCGGGAACCCGACGAATCGGGGTGAGGCCTGTTCCTGGCAAGCCAAGATTAACTCCAAAGTACAAATTGTTGAGTTTTCAAAATGAATAGAGAAACAATGCGGGCAGTATCTTTGCTATTTTAAAGAACGATTATTACTTTTTTGACAGACAGAGACTGATCTTTTCACTCATCTCCCTCAACCCTTCTTCAAGGGTAGTGTCACCCTCCTTTTCTTCAATTTCAATGAGCCTGATCACGTATTGAAGAGCAGCCATCGCCAGAAAATCCTGGATATCCTTGTCAACGTACCGCTGCTTATACTGAAGCACCTTCTCGTTGATCATCCGGGCTGCTTTCCGGATACGCTCTTCATTTTCACTCTCTACCTTTAACGGATAATACCTGTCGGCCACATTAACCCTGATCGAAAGTTTATCATCCATTTTGATATATTATCTGTCTAAAAGAGCAATACATTTATCTATCTCCCGCACAAGTTCACTCACTCTCCTCTTTGCCGTTCCGGCATCGCCTCCATTCCCCAGGATTGCTCCGGAGAACTTCGCTCTTTCATATCTTGTCTGAAGCTCCTTTACTTCATCATTTTTTTCCGCCAGTCTGGTCCTTAAATCCGACAGTTCGGTTTCAAGTCCCGTTATCAGAGATCTCTGCTTCTCATGCTCTTCAATCAAAGCCTCTACGGACCTCTTCAGCAAAAGATACTCATCATATCCCCCAGCATTCATAATGATCATCCTTAAATACAAAAGTAACATATTATATCATGTTTTCAAAAAAAACTAACCATTATGTTTGTCAGTTTGACATTGAAACATAGTTTTGCAGCCTGCTACCGTTTTATAATGAAAAAAAGAAATATACTTTTCCTTACTGCCTTCACCGCCGGATTATTGCTGAATGCCCAGCAGACAGATAAAAACCTGTTTATCAGTCCGTTGAAAGAAATACCTTCACTATCAGCCAGTTTTGCTGAACTCAGGGCTGACCATTTTCATTCAGGTCTGGATTACAAGACCGGTGGTGTCATCGGCAAGGAGGTTTTTACAGTCGCTGACGGTTACATATACAGAATCAGCATCAGTCCCTCCGGTTTCGGCAAAGCAGTCTATGTAAGACACCCCTCCGGATATTCAACTGTCTACGGACACCTTGACCGCTTCAGGCCTGACATTGAAGAATATATAAAAAACGGTCAGTACGCGCAGAAGAGTTACACAATCACGCTTTACCCGGCTCGTGACCAGTTCAGGGTAAAGCAGGGTGACCTTATCGCATGGTCGGGCAATACAGGGGGGTCATCCGGTCCGCACCTCCACTTTGAAATCCGTGAGTCTGACACCGAGAACCCCGTGAATCCCCTGAATTTCGACTTCGGGATTGCAGATAAGACCAGGCCGGTAATTGACAGGGTCGTCATTTACCCCCTTACCGCGGGATCATCAGTTAATAACAGCCATAACCCCCTCTCAATCAAAGCATCTGGTCAGGGAGGCAGGTTTGGTGTTGCGACGCAATCGCCTCTGACTGTCTACGGGGCAATAGGAATCGGCATTAAAACCTGGGACAGCTTTGATAACAGCCAGAACCGGTGCGGTGTATACTCAATAGACCTCCTTGTAGACTCTGCAAAGGTTTACGGGTTCACTGCAAAGCGATTTTCATTCAGTGAATCCAGGTATATTAACAGTCATACCGACTACCGGGCAAGGATCAGGGATAATGAATACATTCACAAAGCCTTCCTTCAGCCTGGCAACAGGCTCTCTATGTACAACGGTGTTATCCGAAGAGGTGTTTTAAGGTTCGATGACGACAAGGTTCATAAGATTACCGTGAATGTGACAGATGCAGCAGGCAATAAATCACAACTTAACTTCAGTGTAAGGTCACTCTCCACGCCTCCGGTTAAAGCTGCTGAGGTTAAATGCAGTAAGGTACTCCCGTGGGGGAAAGCCTCGGATTTTACGGCTGACGGCATCAGGATTCACTTTCCGGACCTTGCCTTTTATGATACAGTGTTTTTCAATTACAGTGTCAGAAGCGGAAACGGCAGATATCTCTCTCCGGTACATTCTGTCCATGATGAAACAGTAGCTGTACACGATCTCATAAGGATTTCCATCCGGCCTGATACGGTGCTTTACGGACAGGAATCAAAAATGTGCCTGGCGAAAGTCAGCCGTGACGGCAAAAAAAGTTATGCAGGCGGTGATTTCCGTTACGGTTTTGTATCGGCAGAAGTAAGATCACTTGGTGATTATACCGTAAGCGCCGACACCTCAGCTCCAAAGGTAATACCTTCATTTGCAAAGGGTTCTGACCTCAGTGGCAGAAAATCCTGTTCAATCGCAATTACTGACGACTTCTCCGGAATAAGAAGTTACGAGACTGTTATTGACGGCGCATGGGCTCTGACGGAATATGATGCCAAAAACAATGTTCTGATTTACCGGTTTGACAGTACAAGGATAAAACAGGGCAGTCTTCACCGTATGGAGCTGAACGTCACAGACAACCGTGGCAATACCACTAAACTTAAGACTGATTTTACCTGGTGATCTACTTTTCAGAAGAGCTTTTCAGGGTAAATTCCTGCATCAACCATTTTGCGTATGTTCTCAACAACAAACGGTTTGTCCTCGCGGTAAGTCACGCCAAACCAGTGGCTGTCACTTCTTAATATCTGAATTGTAATTTCTCCCTTTTTTACAAATTTATCCAGTGAGGTAGGTATGTCAAGTTCAGCTTTCAGATCGCTGATTCTTTCCCGGAGGAAAGACTTGAACTCAAGGTTCAGATATTTAAAGCAGGAAGGTTTGAATCCGAAAAGGTTCATTGAAACGATCTCCTCCCCCGTATACTGACGAATACGACCCTGGGCGTCAGGTGCAAAAATGCCTTCCGGCTTCTTTTCAATACCCCTGGTTTCAACCATATGTTCGAGAAGACCTGCCGCCACTTACTGAGCAAATACCCCTGTTTACATGCCCGTGATCCGAAAGGGTGTTGCCGAGCCTGTAACCAACTATGCAATAGTTATTGTCATTGGTATCAAGGGTCAGAAAGTCATAAAGAACTTTGAATGAATCTACACCATAATAATCATCGGAATTTATAACTCCGAAAGGTTCTTTGATTTTATTTTCAGTGACCAGTATTGCATGGCTGGTTCCCCAGGGCTTCTGGCGGCCTTCTGGTACGGAAAATCCGTCAGGAAGATTACCGAGTTCCTGGAAGACATAGTCAATTTCGATTACGTTCTCAAGGCGTCTCACGAATGTCTCCTTGAACTGTTCCTCAATATCTCTCCTGATTACGAAAACCACTTTACCGAATCCGGCTCTTTTGGCGTCATAGATTGAATAGTCGATAATTGTCTCGCCTGATGGTCCAACCTGGTCCAGCTGTTTGTTCCCTCCGTATCTGCTGCCCATCCCGGCAGCAAGCACCAATAATGTAGGTTTCATAAGTTTTGCAGTTTTTTGGTAAGCAATAATACCTAAATATTTTGTACTTTCAAAACCTGAAAACAAAGAATTGTCGTTTCTGATTGAGATATGCACTGACTCTGTTGAGTCTGCCTGTGTTGCGCAGGATGCGGGTGCGGCAAGGCTTGAACTTTGCTCTGCCCTGTCAGAAGGAGGTGTTACGCCCAGCCTTGGTCTTATAAATTCCGTCAGGGCGAACACAGACATTGAATTGAACGTTCTGATAAGACCCAGGGCAGGCGATTTTCTCTATTCCGACACAGAGTTTGCAGTTATGCGGAGAGACATTGAAATTGCAGGAGAAGCAGGGGCTGACGGTATTGTAACCGGGATACTGAGAAGCGATGGGAATATCGATCTTGAGCGTACTGCGCTGCTTGTAGAATACGCTGGCCCGATGAGTGTCACCTTTCACAGGGCGATTGACATGTGCCGTGATCCCCTCAAAGCCCTGAATGATATAATCACAACCGGTGCGACACGTATACTTACTTCAGGTCAGGCCCGCAAGGCAGTGGACGGAGTGACAATTATAAAAAGCCTTGTCGATAGTGCCGGTGACAGGATTATAATCATGCCCGGCAGCGGTATCGATGAATACAATATTGCTGTCCTGGCCGGTTCAACAGGTGCCAGAGAATTTCATCTGTCCGGACGCCGGACCGAAGAAAGCCTGATGACTTTCCGCAGAAAAGGCATCTCGATGGGTGGTTCACAGATAATTTCGGAATATTCGACACAGAATTGCCGATGCTGACAGGATAAGAACTGTAATTAAGATTCTTGCCGGCATTGAAATCTGAACAAAGATATTATTTTTGACGCCTGTTCCGGTCAGCATGAACAATATCCTGACTGACAATACTGATTCATTCTGTCAAATTATTAACATATAACAATTATAATTATGAAAAGGATAACAGCTATTATGCTTACCCTTCTGCTCCTCTCGTGGGTTACCGCGGAGAAAGCACAGGGCATGCACCAACTTCCTGATTACCAAGGGAGCTACCAAAGACGGCTCTACAATGATCACCTACTCGGCTGACTCGCACGTTCTGTACGGCGAGCTTTATTACTGGCCTGAGATGAACTACAAGGCCGGCGCAATGCTTGACGTATATGAATGGGATACGGGCAAGTTTCTGGGCAAAATTGAACAGGCTCCTGCTACCTATTCAGTCGTTGGCAATATGAACCGGTTTCAGGTTGCCATCGGTGAAACAACATACGGCGGAAGAGAAGAACTTGGGAATCCTGATGGAATTATCGACTACGGCAGTCTTATCTATATCGCCCTCCAGCGTTCAAAAAACGCCAGAGAGGCAATACATACAATGATTACCCTGACGGAAAAATACGGTTACTGCAGTTCCGGAGAATCGTTCTCCATCTCTGACCCCAATGAGGTCTGGATAATGGAACTAATCGGCAAAGGTCCCGGGCAAAAAGGGACTTGCATTCGTAGCCCGCAGGATACCTGACGGTTACATCTCAGGTCATGCCAACCAGGCAAGGATACAGACCTTTCCTCTCTCAGACGGAAAGACCTCAATAACTGCAAAGGAGATCGACAAAGTTTTCAATCCTGAAGTCGAAACAGTTTATTCCGATGACATGATTGGATTGGCCCGTCAGTTTGGGTGGTTCAGCGGCACAGATGCAGAATTCAGTTTCAGCGATGTGTTTGCACCCATTAGATTTCAGTGGCGCACGTGCCTGTGATGCACGCATATGGTCAGGTTTCAATAAGGTTAACAGCACGATGGGGAAATACGTGGAGTATGCAATGGGTCATGACCTTTCGGAAAGGATGCCACTCTGGATCAAACCTGACAAGAAGCTTGGCCTGGAGGATGTCATTGGACTGATGAGGGACTATTACCAGGATACCCCCATGGACATGACAAAGGATATCGGTGCCGGTCCGTATCTCAGCACAGTACGCTGGAGGCCCATGAGCTTCACTGTTGACAGTGTGACATATATCAATGAAAGGGCGATCTCGACACAGCAGACAGGTTTCTCCTTCGTGGCCCAGAGCCGCAGCTGGCTTCCTGATCCTGTTGGAGGAATATTCTGGTTCGGGGTTGATGATACATATTACACCGTTTATACTCCGATGTATTGTGGAATTACATCTGTTCCTCAGTCTTTTGCAGTGGGTAACGGTGATATTATGACTTACAGTGACAATGCGGCCTTCTGGGTTTTCAACGAGGTCACAAATTTCGTTTATACCCGTACCAGCCTCATGATTGATGATGTTCAGGCAAAACAGAGGGAGCTTGAGCAGAAATACTATTGCAGAAACGGCTGACCTTGACAAGACTGCTGAAGCATTGTATAAGAAGTCACCGAAAAAGGCCATCGCCCTGATCACAAACTATTCGGTAAATGCCGGAAACAACACGGTAAGTCAGTGGAGAGATTTCTACAAATTCCTGTTTACCAAGTATATGGATGGCAATGTGAAGACCAAAAGTGAACCTAAAGAGGGATACAAATATGTTGTTCCCCAGCTTAAACAGCCGGGTTACCCGCAGGAGTGGTATGAGAGAGTTGTCAGGGATGCAGGTGAAAAGCTGAAACAGACCGGGACTTCGGGACATTGAAAGTATTCGCTATTTTCCGGCTTTAATTTGCAGATAATAAAAAAATTATTTGTAAGTTTGCGACCGATTTTGAAACAAGTAGAGACACAAATTTTTCGCGCGATGAACTTAATGAAAGTAGTTGAAAAAGAGTATGCTGTAAAGAAGGAGTATCCGAAATTCAAGGCCGGAGATACCGTTACGGTTCATTATAAGATTGTTGAAGGTAACAAGGAAAGGATACAGCAGTATCGTGGAGTGGTTATACAGAGGTCAGGCACAAGCAATACCGAAACCTTTACAGTTCGTAAAATGTCAGGTAACATTGGTGTCGAAAGGATCTTCCCGGTTGCCTCACCCTTCATTGACAAGATTGAGGTCAACAAATACGGAAAAGTACGCAGGGCTCGCATCTTCTACCTTCGTAACCTTACAGGCAAGAAAGCACGTATCAAGGAAAAGATATACTAGTCCGGAAGATATTTTAAAGAAAAAGGCTGCGTTTGCAGCCTTTTTTTTATGCAGAAAAAAACCGCAGGTCATCCGGTGAACCTGCGGTTAAAAAGGGTTGTCAAACCATCAAAAGGACTAGTAAGCGGTGGTCTGGGGATTCCAGTTACACCATCCGGATGTCCAGTTTTCTGTTCCGAAGGCACCCCTGAATGCAACAGGAGTGAAAAAAGTATCAGTAAGTCTTGTATTTGTAAACGAAGCCCCCGAAAGCAGCGGTGATCCGCCTGCAGGTAAGAGCGCAGGAGATGTCAGACTGATCAGGGATGTTCCGATAACATCTGACAGCGTCAGATTATCGGCGTTATGCCTTGAGGCTGCCTGAAACCATGCAATGTGCTGAGCAACCGTATAAGGTGTAGCCACAGTACCTGTCTTCTCAACATAATTGTCAGTCATCCCCGCAAGAATCGTATTTTCAATCTGTAATTCATTCAGATCAGCCCGTGAGGGGGAATTGCCTTTCTGACCGTCTATAGAGAGGCCCTGAGGGAACCCGGCGAATACCGAATTGTAAACGGAAGTCATCGTACCCCTTCTGAGGTGCAGTGCCTTTTCATGCTTGGTTCCGACCGGCAGTGTTGATGACACCGTAAGGGGACCCAATGCCGTTACATTTGAGAATACAGGTGCTGTTACAGGTGTCAGCAGTGATCCGTCAGCATCATTATCACTCTCAAAACCATTTGATCCTGACTGATCTGACTTAAGAGGGTCCTGGATGATAAGCCCGAACTGTATCTTGCCGCTGAATCCGTTGTCAGTGTCAAAGCCGTCATCAAGGCCGCCAAGTGCAACAATGTATTTAAGATTGACATTACCGCCAAACCACTCAAATGAGTCGTCACCTGAGTATGAAACCTGAATATGATCCATTACGGTGGCTTTACCGACTGAATAGAGTGTCAATCCGTTTATCTCGCTGTTCGAGGTTGAAGTAAGGGGAATACCCGGGAACTCGATCCTTACATACTGCAGGACTCCAGAGTTGTCATTGTCATCGTTTCCGCCGTATTCAGCCCCGATACCGCCTTCAGCAAGACCTGTGCCGGCACCGTTGTCATGCTTGTTCGTTTTGGCTTTGCCGCAGATAACCACACCGCCCCAGTCGCCTGTAGCCCTTTGCCCTGCAGGCTTGTCAGATGTGAAGACGATAGGATTGCTGGCAGTACCTGCAGCCATTATCTTTGAACCTCTCTCGATTATGAGAGTCGCCTTTGTGTTGGAAACACCTTTTATGACAGTGCCAGGTTCAATTGTCAGAACGGCATTGTTCTTTACATAGACAAAGCCTGAAAGCATGTATTTCGCCTGGGCATACCACTTTGTGTCAGCGGTAATATCACCGGAGACAGTTATGACCTGTCCGGTTGAGGGTACTACGGTTACCGAACACTCAGCGTGGTACATAGCATTCTCGGCCGAGGTAGCGGTAATTGTTGCGGTTCCAAGGGCGACACCGGTGATAATACCGTCATTTACGGTGGCCACTGTTGCGTCGCTTGTGCTCCAGGTTACGTTCTTATTCGTTGCGTCAAGTGGGTCAATTACTGGCAGCAGACTTACTGTTGCACCGATTGCCACGGTTGCCTCCTGCCGGTCAAGTGACAGAGATTCAACGGGAATGTCTTTCTCACACGATGACACAACGAGCACCAATGCCCCCAGGATAAGTGTCTTTACAGAATTGATAAAGTAATTTGTTTTCATAGCAGATAATTGTTTATTAAGTTCTTTTATCAGAATTTAAGTGATAGTCCAAGCGTATACTGTCTGCCCGGATAATATGATTTTGTTATTTGTGATCTGTCAAATGCCTTTGTTCCGTCGCTGCCGTAATATGACATGTCAACAACGGTCTTTACATTCTGCCGGAAGACAACCTTTTCACCGAAAAGATCCTTGATACCGGCTTTAAGTTCAAACTTGCCACCGAACTTTTTGCTCAGTGATAAATCCACTTCGTTACGTGGCATCTCATAGATGTCAGGAATACTTTCCCAGCTGTTCGGAGATGGTCGGCCGACAGCCACGATCCTCTGGCCGATCCTGTTGTATACTATGCTTGTCATGAACCCCTTATCAGGATTCTGGTAGAACAGGGCAAAGTTCACGATGTAAGGCGATTGTCCCTGCAGAGGTCTGTCAAATGCAACCGAACTCCTGATAAGTGCCAGGTTAATGACGGCTGTGAAATTATCAAGCCCGGGATGGATGAATTCAAGCGACTTGCGTGCTTCTGTTTCAAGTCCGTAACTGTATGCAGAGGTGATATTGTCAAATGAAAACTGGGTTGGATTGTTACCGGTTATTGTTACCTCTATAGGGTTACTGAAGTTCTTGTAGAAAACCCCTACATTAAAGGTTTCATTGTTTCCGGGGTACAACTCGTACCTTATATCAAAGTTGTGGACATATGCCTGTTTAATATTTTCATTTCCGTATATGCCTGCATTCTGATCAAAGTCAACAAAGTAAAACGGAGCCATCTCCCTGAATTCAGGTCTGTTGACTGATAATCCGTAGGTGAACCTCAGAAGACTCCGGGAAGAGATGTTATAAGCGAAATTGGCAGAGGGGAAGAGATTGACCGTATCACGTTTTACGAGCACCGGGGTTGTCGTTCCCTGCTTAAAACCTGACAGTTCCTGCATATCCTTCTCAATCCTGAGTCCTAATGAAAGATCAGTCCGGACACTGAACTTGAGTCTCAGGTTCAGATAACCTGCAAGAATATTGCTACTTGCATTATATGAATCAGAAAGGGCTGTAATCTCCTTAAGTCTGATTCCGTCAGTAAGGTTTAAATTCTCAGGATTGAAAATTTCACTGACAGGAAGCGAGGTAATAGAGAAGGCGGAAGCATCATCAGAAATTGAATAGCCAAAATTGCGGGCCTTGAATTCCCTCGACTTATTCTCTGTATAAAATCCTGTTTTGAACTCAGACTCAATATTCCTAACTTTAAATTTACGGGTGAAGTTCAGGGCTCCGGAATAATTCTTTTCACTCAGGTTCAGCCACATTCTCGATACAGAGGAGAGATCAGGATTGTTACCGAACAGAATTACGAATGGTGATGCATCCCCGTCATTGCTGATATACCTGTACCTTTTAAGATCAGGTTCATCTTTGACGGAAACAGAGTAACCTCCGGTAAAATCAATTATGGTTTTACCCTCATTGAATAACTTCTCGGCACCGATCTGACCCGCATAGATAAGCCTGTTACTGTATTTCATCTCACCGGAATTGATGAATCTTCCGTTGTTGTACCATTCTCTGCCTTCTCTGAGTGTCACTGAAGACTGGGATGTACGTGTGAGGAAGTTCCTGAAATCAATTTTAAGGCCTGTGACCGGATAGACGGTCCAGTTGTGAAGCAGACCGATCCTCGCATTTGTCTTATACTGTTTGTCTGTGAACTCATCCAGAATTCCGGGAGTATCAAACCTGAAATTGTAAATTGAATAACTGTTATTTTCAATCTTGTTAAAAGCATTCGAATAACTGTATGTAAGTGAGGTGACATTCCCGGCGATGAAGCTTCCCTTTTCAAACCTTCTGTTAACTCCGACAGACAGTTTCTGATCAGGAAGTCCTGATCCTGCTGAGAGCCTCCCAGTTATTGTTCAGGCTTCTGCCTATGCTGGTTACCCTGTCACGTATTTCCGGATTTGTGGCGCTCTCATACTGGTCGAGATGATCCGGCATGCTGGCAGGCAGTTTACGAAAGTCACTGCCTGATGTGAGCCAGTCGGTGGGACTGCCATTTTCCTTTCTGAAATCCTTGAAAGTAGAGTACTGCCTGTAGGCAGTTCCGTATGAAATGAAGAAATTATTTCCCGAGGGGATGCCTGTTGTAGATACTTTTACAAATCCACCCGAATAATCAGCCGGAAGCTCGGCAGTCGGCGATTTGAGGATAAATATATTCTCGATCATCGATGACGGAATGAGATCAAACGAGAATGACCTGGTATCGGCTTCAAGGCTCGGTGCCGACGAATTGTTGAGCCATACATTATTATACCTCGATGACAGCCCTCTTACAACTATAAACTTGTCATCAACGATGGATACTCCCGGAAGCCGTCTTACAACTTCGGAGGCATCCCGGTCCTGTGTCCTGCCGATGAGTTGTGCCGATATACCGGATACAACTACAGGGCTGTTTTTTATACTGGTCATGACAGATACTTCACTGTCATTTCTTTTTGTTGCGACGACCACAATATCACCCAATTCTATCGATGCATCTGCCATCAGGGCTTCTACCCCTGTTGTAACACCGGGGTTTACTCCTATTGCCTGAAGCGTCAGAGGTTCATAGGAAATGAAAGTGAAATTCAGATTGTAGGTTCCCCCGGGAACTCCATCGATTGTAAACTCTCCGTCCGCACCTGTTGCAGCTCCTTTAAGAGTCCCTTCGATGACAACGTTGACCCCTGGCATGGTCTCGCCTGTTTTCCGGTCCCTGACGGTCCCTGATATTTTGCCTGTCACCGCCTGTGAAAGCAGAAGGTTGCTTCCGGCGATTGAAACTGTAAGAATAAGTATTGTAATCAGCTTTTTCATGGAAATGGTTTGACAATAAATTATGCTGCAAATCTCCCCCTCAGATGTTACAGAATGATAAAAAACTGATTAAGAAAAGGATACAAAACTGTTACAGAAATATTACTGCTCCGCCTGCATGCAAAAAAAAGAGGCCTTCATGGCCCCTTTTAAGCAATGTAATATTACAGAGAAGTTACTACTTAAGCATTTCGTCAGCCCTGGTCTTTGCCTCGGCAAGTATACGGTCAGCTTTTGAATTAGCCTCCGTTTCAAGTTGAGTTGCCCTTTTTTCAGCTTCCCTGTTAAGGGCTTCTGCCCCTTTTTTTGCTGCGAGTACAGCAATAGGCCCTTTGGATTCAGCATCCTTCACCAGTTTCTTTCCCCGCATGTCTGCTTCGGAACGAATTGTTTTTGCCGCCGTAGCCGCTTCTTCACGCATGTATTTCGCCTTCTCCTCTGCCTCCTTGATTATTTTGTCTGCCTGCTCCCTTGCGGTTTCATTCACCTTTTCAACTGCCTGTTCCTTTATAGCTTCTGTCACCGTGGTTACAGGACCCGCGGCATCCCCTCCGGAAAATGATGGAGTGATCACAGGTTTTTTGAACGTCCCTCCCACTTTCAGGTTCACTTTTATAATATCAGACGGGACATAAGTCACCCCCAGCAGTGCGGCCTGTGCCGAGAGAGTACCAATCAGGGCATTGACGGATTCGCCCAGGTCAGATCTCGGAATTTCAGTCTTTATCAGGTAATTGACTGTCTGGTCGAGACCCTGGTCTCCCGAAATATTCATTTTAATGTTGCCGAGCTTTGTGTTAAACGGTTTTACAAACACCCGACCTTTGCTGATTGTGAAGGCAGCGCTGACATCCTTTATAATGTTTGTGTATTCTGAATTAAGCTTAAGCACCCCCTTCATCTGGTCGAAAGTCTTTGATTCAAGCAACTGAACCATCTCGGAAGAGACAGTTCCTCCACCGGTAATTGATGCAAGTACAGGCATAAAATCAATGCCCAGCAGGCTCTCGTACTTAAAGCCGGCTGAGAGGTTACCTCCAAGCCCCTGTGCGGCCGGAGCAAGTCTCTGAACTGTATTGAACGCCGAAAAGGCATCTTTTATCCCTATCGAAGTGATTTTCATGTCGGCCTTTACAGACGGCTTCAGCGTATCACGGGTATCATATTCAGCATTCATTACTATCGTCCCTCCAAGAGCCTTCATGCCTGTTTCACTGACGGTCACCACACCGTCATGCACTTTCAGGTTGCCTTTGACTTCTGTGGCCTCCAGCCTGTCGAAGAACAAACGGCCAATCTCCCCGTTGAATACAAAATCTATGTTTCGCGGAATGTTAATGACTGCAAGAGCTGTGGTGTCTTTAACAGCCGTGGTATCTGAAGGGATCTTATCCATGATCTCATTTAGATCGACAACCGATGAGACAAGTGAAAGATTACCTTTTATGATTCCGTCTGACAGCAGCCAGGGAATATAATTCTCCAGCCGTCCACCCAGCCTGAAGTCGCTCTTCTCACCAACCTTAATCATCAGTTGTTTTATTTCTGAATAAGCAGGGCTGAAAGTCATCGAAGCGTTATCAATGCGTATTGCGGGAAGGTCAGCCATTTCAACAGCCATACCCGTTATTCCAAGGGTTCCGTCAGCTTTAAACTGTTCATATTTCTTATTCTCAATCATCGAAAGACGTCCGGCAAGGTTAAGTGAGACATCGAACAGTCCGCTGAGCGAAATGCTGTCAAGAGGCAGGGCATTCTTAAGTTTAGAGAGATCGATTTTTCCAACGGCCCGTGCGTCTATGTCGGGATCACTGAGAGGTGTCCTGAGCTTCATTGTCATGTCAAACGGATTGCCTGCAAGAACGAAGTGAAACCTGTTTACTCCAACCGTGGTCTTATCCATATCGGTTCCGTCCATCGCTATGTCAGCGTCAATGGCTATTGCCGTTATATTTTCAGGCAGATCCGGATAGCTCACAGCTCCGTCACTGACAAGGAGTCTGAAACTGACATCCGGCATCGTGCTGTCAGCCGAACTGTAAACACCTTTGACGGTTCCGTCCAGTGAAAAGTTTCCGGATGCCTGCAATTTCTCATAACCTGACATATAAACTGCAGGGATGAGTGAGAGAAGTGATTTGAAAGAAGCTTCCTTCGTGCCGAAAATGAGGTCAGTAGTAATGTCATCTTCCGGCATCGCTACGAGGCCTGAAAAGTATACGCCCAGGTCATTTATGTTAAGCTGGTTGTCTGCAAATCTGAATATAAGCGAATCGGTTTGTGTGTCAATGTTCCCCTTCAGGCTGGCTGTGGCTTCCGAAAGGTATTTTACCTGCTCCATGATGAAGGAAAGACTTCTCACATTGATATCCGTTACCAGGTCAGTCTGTGAGGCAGTCATATCCCCGGAAATTCGTGCGTCCATACCTTCCAGCACCGCCTTCATGTCCGACTCCATGTCAGTATATACTATCGTTCCGTCACTAATCAGAATTTCATTTAGTGCCAGTCTGAATGATGACGGTTCCTCAACCTCAGTCTCAGCCTCATCCACTTTCATTATATCCCAGCTTGCTGCCCCGTCTTTAAGGACTGTTGCATTCACAACCGGCCGGTCAATTATAAGAGATTTCATCTCATAGCCGGTGTCAGAAAAAAGGCTTCTGAGATTAAACACCAGGTCAAGGGATTTCACAAAAGCAAGAGTGTCTCCCTGAAAGCTGCCGACACCAGTAACACTGAGGTCGGAGACCGAGAATGCAACATTCGGAAAAGCTTTGAAAAGGCTCACCTTGTAGTCTGCGAACTTTACTTCGGCATTGACAGTACTGCTGATCTGGGTCTCGAGTTTAGCCCTGATCTTATCCTTAAAGGCAAACGGTATTATGAGTGCTGCGGCGACAATTAGAATAAACAGTGCTCCGACTGTCAGTCCGAATATTTTTAATCCCTTTTTCATTTTATTTAATATTTATGCCTGCGCGCTGGTTGCTTTGCAGTCTCTGGGTCAGGCAGAGTCTCTGACTGCATTAATTATGCCGCAAAATTAGTCAATAAAACGAAAAAACTTTTATATTTGCACCCGCTAAAGGTCCCGTAGCTTAACTGAATAGAGCATCTGACTACGGATCAGAAGGTTGTGGGTTTGAATCCCTCCGGGATCACGAAGTAAAATTGAAAAGCCTGATTGTCAGGCTTTTCTTTTTACAATACATTTCAAGGTATTGGCGCCTTCGGACGCCAGGCACATTAACAACCGGTTATTATTTCGTCATTGTCAACTGTATCGCAATCTGCCCGGTGGTTGTCTTATCTGGATTGTAAAAGAGTTTGCTTTTATACCAGGTTCCCTTAGAATACATCCAGATTCCATTATTATCATTTGGCAATATCCCTATCATAGGTTCAATAGATGGTCTTGGTGTCTGACTGTTTTTATAAGAATTTTGTTCGACTATCAGCCATTCACAGGCAACAAATAATCCATGTTCTGGAAAAATGACTCTTTTATCGACCAGATCAATTGATGTTAGTTTTTCACCTTTTTTAACTGAAACAATCAAGTTTTTATTCAATAGATCAAAACCTGGTTCTCCGTTTGGCCCAGCTGCGATTAGCCTTAAGTTGAAGGTAGCAGAATCCTTATGGCATAAAGTCAATACCTGAATTTGATTAATAAAGGATGATGAACCAAATTCCGGATTGAAAGTAAAAAACTTTGTCAGAATCCATGGATAATCTCCCGAAGGTGAAACAAAAGATCTTGATTTAATTTTCTTCAATGGATCGATTGTAAATTTTTCTTGATGCTTTTTGGGGATCACTTTTATTTCTGGCAAATCGTAAACCTTTTGCAATAATTCAATATCTATCTGCTCGTTTGATAACATTTCAAGGGTTTCATATCCAATTGCAGAGATTACCAGAAGCGTATTTTGACCTACCTGATCAAGTTTGAAAAGACCATTCAGATCAGTTGTAGCACCTTTGTCTTGCCCTTTAACGAATATACTTGCATAAGGGATAGGACTTCTGGTGGATTTGTCTGTAACAGTCCCACTTATTTGTCCTACAAGGTTAATAGGTATCAGGAATATTAGGAGACTTATTGCGTGCAGTGTTTTCATATATTGTAACTTCTCGTTTTTGGTTTTTTTAAACCCACAAGAGTAGTCAAATCGGGTAAATCCCATTATTTAATTTCCAGGTCAATCTGTCTTCCTTCTTCAAATGCTTTTTTATCCATGCTTGTACCGACTGCAATTCCAACTGCCAGCCCGATTGGCAAACCTATTCCTAAAAAGGCCATATTCCCAAGGCTGGCTCCAAAACCAGCACCAATCGGAATCCCAAATGCAGCCATACCAACTGCTGCCCAAAGATTACGATAATAGTTTTTGGGCACCAGCTTAAGTTCTTTTTCAAGTAATTTAATAATCCTTTCTTGTTTCTTCCTTACTGTTCTTTTCAATTCATCTTCAGTACTTGAATTTGAGTTCAGGTCTTCAATATCTTTATTAATGGACGCCACTAAAGCATCAGGCAAATTTTTTTTTCGCAATTCAATTAGAAGTTTCTCAAATTGAAGGTACACTTCTTTAATTTTGGCATTTTTAACAATGCCTGGATTCTGATTTAGTTCTTTAATTTCCATTTGACTGTTTTTTATCAGGCACAACCTCTGATTGTATGAGTTGGTACGTTACAAATGCAACCCTCTGCCAGCAGCGGCTCATACACGCTGTTGGCGATAGTTTATTACTTACTTTTTTTAACGAGGCATTCTACTACAACCGTTTCACCAATTTTATCGTGAAGCGCCATCCTGTTAGGATTCCATAAGGCTTGTATATATCCAAATCCAAATTCAAGTGCTGAAACAAAATAACCTAAACTTCGTTCTATGCAATGCCACAATCCGAGATGTTCATGATATATGGAAAGCACCTTTATCCTAAGAAAATATTTTCCAAAGGTTTGTCCCTTAAAGAAATAAAACGACAGAGCAAAATAAAAGACCGGTAAAAATCCAAGAAGCACTTTCAGTACACTAATAAAATATGGGCTCGCATTAGTCATTTCAATCTCAACATCGAATATACTATGGACATTTATGTCCGAAATGTTCATATTGAATATGCCAAATAAGACCATAATACAGCCGTAAATTAGTATAACAATGATCCAGTCAATTAGGAAAGCGACAAATCTTCTCTTAATTGTGGCAAGAATAAATTCATTTTCACGATAAAATTCATGTCTTGTTTTATAGTTCATAATGATTGATATTAAGATTATAAACCTGATGTATTTATGTGTCTAATAAAGGTAAATAAATTTGAACAATTTCGGTGTTATTCAGTTACGCCTCCGTCAAGGCTATAATTTCTTAATGTTTTTCTTAAAAAGCATACCTTTGGTCCGCCAAAATTCAGATAATAAACGAAACCAATCCATATGAAGACAATTTCAGTGCTATTAATAATTACCTCGCTCGCAATGCTCTCCTTCAGGTCTGATAAGCCGGCCTACATGCTTTATGATTCTGAGGGCCGGAAGGTCAAATATGAAAAAATGATTCAGGAAGTAAGTGATGCCGATGTCGTTTTCTTCGGTGAACTGCACGACAATCCTATTGCCCACTGGCTTGAATATGAAGTGACTGCCGACCTGTACAAGGTTGCTGGAGACAGGCTTGTTCAGGGCGCTGAGATGTTCGAAGCTGACAACCAGCTACTCCTCGATGAATACCTTTCAGCAGCATATGAGGCTGACAAGTTCGAAGCGGAAGTCAAGCTCTGGAAGAACTATAAGACCGATTACAAGCCACTGGTTGAATTCGCGAAGAAAAACAATCTACCATTTATTGCAACCAATGTGCCGAGAAGATATGCTTCCGTTGTTTCGAAGAAAGGTCTGGAGGCGCTTGAGCAACTGCCTGCCGAGGCAAGAAATTACATTGCTCCCCTCCCGATCTTTTATGATCCTGAAGTAAAAAGCTACAAGGACATGATGGAGATGGGCGGGATGCCGGGTATGGGCGGCAAACCCAATGAAAACTTCCCGAAGGCACAGGCAATCAAAGATGCCACTATGGCTCATTTCATCCTGAAAAACCTGCAGCCCGGGAAAATATTCATTCATTACAACGGCTCGTACCATTCTGACAACTACCTGGGCATCATTTATTACCTGAAAAGGGAAAGACCTGACATAAAAGTAGCAACTATTTCTACTGTCCTCCAGGCTGACACGGCAAGCCTCAGCACTGAATATGCGGGTACCGCGGATTATCTGGTCGTGATCCCGGAAACGATGACACGGACATATTAGACTACAGGAAGAAGAAACAACTGCCCGCACAACTGCGGCTGGAGAGACCTCAGGGCTGATTTCTGTCAAGCCGGCTCAGGGCATACCAGGCAGATCCGATGACCGAGGCATCGGCACCCAGAACGGCTTTTTCGATTCTGAGGCCCCTGGAACATTCAGGAAGCGAATTCAGGAGAGTCTGCTTTTTGATTTCATTCAGGTAGTCTTCGCCGGCCAGGGCCATGCCTCCTCCGAGCACAATAATTTCAGGAGCAAAGATACTTACCAGGTTGGAAAGCCCTATTCCGATGAAGCGGGCATTCTCCGATATTGCTTTTCCGGCGGCGGAATCACCTTCCCGGCTGAGCCTGAAAATATCGGCAGCTCTCAATGCTGTTGACATTCCGGTTACACCTGTTGCAGACAGGTACTGTTGTACCAGAGCGCGGCCGCAGGCATACTCCTCAAGGGTCCCTACCCCTCTCATGACATCACCCGGTTTTCCCGTATCAATTATCATCATACCGACCTCGCCACCTGCATTGTTGACTCCCCTGTAAAGCTTTCCGTCAATGATTATTCCACCACCGATACCTGTTCTGAGTGCAATGAAGATAACATGCCTGTAACCTTTTGCAGCTCCGAACCGGTGCTCTGCAACAGTCATCAGGTTGGCATCATTTCCGATATATACCGGCAAACCGGTGGTGCTGTTCAGTTCTGATGCCAGGGGTACATTTTTCCAGCCTTTTATGCCGTGGCCGGGTCCCAGGACCACACCCCTGTCATGGTCAATGAACCCTGGCACCGAAACTCCGACTGCGATAGGGTTGACACCTATTGCAGCCGCCTGTTCACGGGTGTGGCGGAGAGCTGATTCAAGGGAAGAGATAATATTTGCCCTCGTCAGTTTTTCCATGAGAGGGAATGAATCCTGCAGCAGGAGTCTGCCGTCAAACCTGACTACGGCAGTACGGACAAAAAATCGTCCCAGGTCTGCTCCTATGGCTGCGGCGTGAGGGTACATATTGGTCTGAAGGTCTGAAAGTCTAATGTCCTTAAAGTCTGGCTTCGAAAGTAAAAAGAGGGTAAAATACCAGATCGAAACCGTTGAAATACAAATTTACTGAAGTCAAGCGTAAAAATAATATCTTTGGATTCATATTTCAGAAGTCATGCAGAAAAGAGTGAGGGAGATACTTGCAGCAGAAGCGGAAGCAATTAAAAACATCCCTGTAACAAAAAATTTTGAAGGCGCCATCAAGCTGATACACAAACATGTACATCAGCTTAATGGAAAACTTGTGACAAGCGGAATGGGAAAGGCCGGGCAGATAGCTCATGATATTGCAACTACATTCTCATCCACCGGAACCCCTTCTGTATTTCTGCATCCGAGCGAAGCTCAGCACGGCGATCTTGGAGTATTGCAGGAGAATGATCTCATGCTTGTCATCTCAAATTCGGGGCGCACAAGGGAGATTCTGGAACTTCTCGAGCTGAAAGACAACCTCTATCCGAAGATCCCGGTGATTGTCATTACCGGCAACGAAGAGAGTCCGCTGTGGAAACAAGCGACAGTAGGACTCTTTACCGGCGGCCCGCCCGAAGTATGTCCGCTTGGACTGACCCCTACCACTTCCACAACAGTAATGACTGTTATAGGTGACGCCCTGGTCTCCCTTATGATCAATTACATAGGGTTTACGGCATCCGAATACTCGAAACGGCATCACGGTGGTTACCTTGGTGCCAAATCGCGTGCAGAATCAGACAGGGAGAACGGGATTATCTACTGAATCAGATCTGCCACTCCATCAAGAATGTAAGTGGGTCTGTAAGGGAATTTGTCAGCCGACTTCAGGGTTGAGATACCTGAAAGTACCAGCAGGGTATCAATCTCGGATTCAATTCCTGCAATTATATCGGTATCCATTCTGTCTCCGATAATTATTGTCTCATCTGTGGAGCACCCGATCATCTTGAGTGCGATGCGCATCATCAGCGGATTGGGTTTCCCGACAAAGTATGCCTGCCGGCCCGTAGCCAGCTCAATCGGCGAAACAAGAGCCTTTGTAGCCGGAATAATTCCGTTTTCAACAGGCCCGGTAAGATCAGGATTTGTTCCGATCAGTTTTGCACCTTTAAGGACAAGGTTTACCGCCTGTTCAATCTTTTCGAAACTGTAGCTGCGTGTGTCTCCCACAACCACATAATCAGGATTAAAATTATTCATTGTGTACCCGGCATTGTACAGGGCATTAATAAGACCTGCCTCGCCAATAATATAAGCAGTTCCTCCGGGTCTCTGGCTGGAGAGAAAATTGGCGGTAGCAAGGGCACTTGTATAAAATACACTTTCATCAAGATCTATTCCGAGGCGGAACATCTTTTCCTGCAATTCCTTTGCAGTTCTCTCACTTGAATTGGTGAGGAAAAGAAATTTCTTGTTCTCTTTTTTCAGCCATTCAACAAACTCCGGAACACCCGGTAACAACATATTGCCGTGATATATAACGCCGTCCATATCACTTATGAAGGCTTTCTTGCTGTGGATCTTATCTATTATTTCCTTGTTCTTCATTTTAATTAATTACTGTGCAAAATTAACAATTACCAGTCATATGATTCAGGAGCATATTTAATTGTAACAATAAAGACACATTCCTTGCAATCTGATACATGTTACTTCTTCAACTGGTTCAGGCCTGCCTCTATCTGTTTTTCAAACACACTTGCGGTCTCCAGCCACTTCAGCATCCGGGTACTGACCTCGGGAAACCCGGGAGATCTTCCCGCCAGGGTTTTGTACAATGCCTCCCTCAGTTCAGTCATAGCTGAAAGTACATCATTGAAATAGATGATGAAGAATTTATCAGTCAGAAAGAAATAACGCTTTCTGCCGGTATTATGGGTCCTGTAATCAATCAGCCTGCTGTTCAGCAAAAAACTTACTGAATTGCTTACCACGCTCTTGCTGGTGCCGAAAAATGAACAAATTTCATCGAAAGTCAATTCGGCAGTATCGGAAACCGTAAAGAGTGCCAGTATCCTCCCGTTCATTGGAGCCAGTCCGAATTTTTCAAATACTTTTCCGGTTTCATCAATCTGTTCCCTCATTTTAGCTGACTCGTGATTATTCATTGCCTCCCCGTTTATACTGATCTGTAAAAATAGCAGAAATGCTGTTAGTTCTCAATATTCAGAACTAAAAAAACAATTGATTTTAATCTTTTGCAGTTAAAGTGAAAAATTGTAGATTTGATCCGGCCTCCCCTGTTACAGGCACAGGCAGAGCCGCAAAATCACTTTTCTTAACAGTAAACGCAGCCAGATATGACCCAGACAGCAACCACAGCTCCGATGAGCCGCAAGGACTATGTTATTTCACTGACAGTGATCGGGATTTTCTTCTTCATTTTCGGTTTTGTAACATGGCTTAACGGCATACTTATCCCGTTTCTGCGTACTGCGTGTGAACTATCTAATTTTCAGGCCTATTTTGTAACCACCGCATTCTATATTTCCTATTTCATAATGGCTCTGCCGTCATCTGCAGTGCTGAAGAAAACAGGTTTCAAGTCCGGAATGTCACTGGGCCTGTGGATCATGGCTGTTGGTGCGCTTGTATTCATTCCTGCCGCCATGATGCGGAGTTATCCTGTATTTCTTTTTGGCCTGTTTGTCCAGGGAACGGGACTCGCGCTCCTGCAGACAGCAGTTAACCCGTATGTCACGATAATCGGTCCCCGTGAGAGCGCAGCCCGAAGGATAAGCATGATGGGCATCGCAAATAAATTCGCAGGAGCACTCGCACCTATAATACTTGCGTCGCATCTGCTCAAAGATTCTCAAACGCTTGAGATTAAGCTGGCAGAAGCTCTGGATGCTGCGGCCAGGGGAGTTATGCTTGACGAGCTCGCACAGCGGGTCATCAACCCGTATATTCTGATGGCTGTCATACTGGTAGCACTGGGTTTCCTGATTAAATTTGCCAATTTGCCGGAGGTTGACACAGATGCTGAAGATGCAGAGGTGGGTGTGACAAATATTAAGAAGACAACCATCTGGCATTTCCCTCATATGATAATTGGGGCCATAGCGCTGTTCTTTTACGTAGGCGTTGAGGTTATTGCCGGAGACACAATAATAAGGTACGGACAATCGCTCGGAGTGGCAATGGATTCAGCCAAATATTTCACTTCACTTACAATGGTGAGTATGATTATCGGTTACCTGCTCGGGATAGTCTGATTCCAAAAATCCTTACACAGGTAAATGCCCTCCGCATCTCCGCAGTGCTCGGCATCGTGTTTTCAATAGGTGCTATTTTCACCCCTGCCGCCAGTCAGATATCCCTGCCCTTCAGGGACCTTGTCACTTTCCAGGCCGTAACCCTTACAATTCCGGTCACAGTGCTCTATGTCGCATTGCTGGGATTAGCCAATGCCCTGGTATGGCCAGCCATGTGGCCCCTTGCCCTGGCAGGACTAGGAAGATTTACAAAGACGGCTTCAGCCATTCTGATCATGGCAATCGTGGGCGGAGCCCTGATACCCCTGGTCTACGGAAAAATGGCTGATGCATTATCAACTCAGACTGCATACTGGGTTTGTGTACCCTCCTATCTGATACTCCTGTATTATTCGCTTCACGGTTACAGACTTAAAGGCAGATAACTTTCTGATATATGACCAGGGACCTTAAGGAAATATTCAGCTTTTTCAGAGCTGAGGGAACTTTTCTCACAGGTGATGCTTTTGGCTCAGGCCATATTCACGACACTTTCAGGATCACAACTGCTGAAAGAGAGTGTGACGATTACATTCTTCAGAGGCTCAATAAAAAGGTATTCAAGGACATACCCCTGTTGCAGGAAAATCTGGAAAGGGTAACCGCACACCAGCGAATGAAACTTTCCATGATACCCGGAAGCGATATCAAAAGGGAGTGCCTTTCACTGATTCCTTTGAAGGCAAACAATCTTACATGGTACCAGGATGAGGAGGGTGAATTCTGGAGACTGCTGATTTTTATCTCTGACCACCGTTCCTATGAAAGGGTCGATTCACCGCATAAGGCATACGAAGGCGGAAAAGCGGTGGGACGATTTCAGGCTATGCTGGCTGACCTTCCCGGAGAACCGCTCCACGAGACAATTCCTTTTTTCCATAATATCGGAATGAGGCTCGACACATTCCATCAGGTTCTTGACAGAGACCCTGTAAACCGGGCTGAAAGTGCCGGAAATGTGGTAGCAGAGATCATCCGTCGCGAGGAGCAGATGAAGGTCATCCTGAGACTCGGTGAAGAAGGTCGTATTCCCCTCAGAATCACCCATAACGATACAAAATTCAACAACATACTGTTCGACAGCAACGACAAAGCCCTTTGCCTCATAGACCTTGACACTGTCATGCCGGGTTATGTGCACTATGATTTCGGCGATGCAATACGCACTGCATCGAATAAGGCACTGGAAGATGAAAGTGATCTCTCGAAAGTAGCGATGGACATTGACATTTATAAATCCTACGCTGAAGGATTCCTTTCTGAGACCAGGGAAACACTCAATGACACTGAAAAGGAATACCTCGCATTTGCACCGCTTCTTCTAACCTATACGATGGCCACCCGGTTTCTTACAGATTTCATTGACGGTGACAACTATTACAAGATTAAGTACCCGCTTCATAATCTTCAGAGAACGCTTATCCAGACAGAATTGCTGAAGAGCATGGAAAAGCAGTATTCTGAAATGCAGGCCATTATCAGAAATCTATCGAAATGAAAAAAACACTCCTTCTGTTCCTTATCCTGGCATCAGTCAGGGGAATTGCATCCGGCCAGGCACCGATGACAGCGGCAGACAGCGCAAAGTTTCCTGCCTATTACTGGCACAGCAAGAATATGTTTGACAACCTTCCTGATATACGTGGAGAAATAATCTTCCTCGGGAACAGCATTACAGACGGAGGTGAATGGTTTGAATTGCTCGGGAACAAAAAATGTCTTAACCGCGGTATCAGCGGTGATGTTACCGAAGGGGTACTCCTCAGGCTGCCAGGCATTACCAGGGTCAAACCGGCAAAAATCTTTTTGCTGATAGGCATAAATGATATCGCAAGAGGCAGAACCGTTCAGGAAATAACCGCCACCTACAGGCTCATCCTTGAAAAAATAAAAGCTGAAACGCCTGCAACAAAGGTTTTCATTGAAAGTGTGCTTCCTGTCAACTATGCGACAGTGCGAATGGCCTCACTGAAGGACAAAACTGAACTGATACTTGAACTGAATACCAATCTCCGGTCACTCTCCCAGGAGTACAATTGCACCTATGTGGACCTGTTTACCTTAATGGCAGACAGTAACAACAATCTGCCAAAAAAATACTCAGTTGACGGTCTGCATCTTAAATATGCTGCTTACAAGTTGTGGGCTGACGCAATAAGGGAATATGTGAGGTAATTTGCGATGTGCGATTTGCGATTTGCGTTTGAAGATGATAATTGCAGTCTGGGAGATGATAATTGCAGTTTGCGCCAAAGAAAGTTTTGCATATCACGGGTAAAATAATGATTTTTGTCATGCCGTTTCAAAAGCGGTATTACTGAAAGTCATTATTCTGGGATATGGAAATAAATGGGAAGTACTTCAAATCATACCTCCAGCGTGAGGAAGCTCTTCAAAAGCAATATAGTCCCGACCGTATAAAAAAGCAGCATGCCAAGGGGAAGCTTACTGCACACGAGAGGCTGACTCTTCTGTTTGACGAGGGGTCCTTCGAAGAGATAGATACCTACGTCACTCCTTCTGACCAGGGAGTGGATTTCGGAAAAGTCGACAGTGCATACGGAGACGGTGTGGTTGCCGGGCACGGCAAAATTGACGGCAGACTTGTATTTGCCTACGCTCAGGACTTTACAATCATGGGCGGATCACTTGGCATTGTCCATGCCCGCAAGATTGTCAAGATACAGGAAATGGCACTCAAGATGGGAGCGCCGATAATCGGACTGAACGACTCCGGCGGCGCAAGGATACAGGAAGGCATTGCAAGTCTGAGCGGCTATGCAATCATATTCAATAACATCATAAATTCCTCAGGCATTATTCCTCAGATCTCGGTTATTATGGGACCTGCGGCAGGCGGAGCAGTATATGCCCCGGCACTGACCGACTGGGTATTCATGACCAGTCATACGAGTTACATGTTTGTGACTGGACCAAATGTGGTCAGGGAAGTGCTGAACGAGGAGATCAGCAGTGAGGACCTGGGAGGCGCAGAGGTACATGCAACCAAAAGCGGGGTAGCGAACATGATATATGACGATGAGGAAAACACCCTGATAGCTGTCAGAAAATTCCTTACTTACCTCCCGTCAAATAATGTGGAAAATCCGCCACTGGTCCCGGATACAGGTAACACTCCCGAGGTCAATGAAAAGCTCCGTGATATCGTTCCGGATGACCCTCACAAGGCCTATGACGTGCGTGATGTTGTAAATTTAATAGTTGACCGGAACAGCTTTTTTGAAACATCAGAGCTTTTCGCAGCCAATATTGTAACGGGTTTCGGACGGCTTGCCGGCAAGACGATTGGGATTGTCGCCAACCAGCCCAAAGTCCTCGCCGGGGTGCTCGATATTAACTCTTCAACCAAAGGTGCCCGTTTCATCCGTTTCTGCGATGCATTCAACATACCCCTTCTTACCCTTGAAGATGTTCCGGGATTTTTACCGGGCAAGGACCAGGAACATTCAGGTATAATCAGGCATGGCGCGAAGCTTCTCTACGCTTATGCTGAAGCGACAGTGCCGCGCATTACTGTAATACTCCGGAAGGCATACGGCGGAGCGTATATTGTAATGAACAGCCGGGGAATGGGCGGCGACTTCAATTTTGCATGGCCCTCAGCCGAAATTGCAGTCATGGGTCCTGACGGTGCGGTAGCAATTCTTTACAGACGAGAGCTGGCTGAGTCAAAAGATCCCGTTGCCCTGAAGAAGGAACTTGTAAAAAAATACAGGGAAAAGGTTGCCAATCCTTTCATTGCTGACGAGAAAGGCTATATAGACGAAGTTATTGACCCGGCAAAGACGCGGCAGAAGCTGCTGTCAGCTTTTTCGGCATTAAGCAATAAATGGGTTAAAGTGCCATCACGCAAGCACGGCAATATGCCGCTTTAAGGAGCATGGGCATGGGCATGGGGAATTAAGATTGGATTTGGCATAGAATGACCTTATGACATCAGACCGCAAGACCTCAGACCGCAAGACCGCAAGACAACAATACTGACGAATGAAGAATAAGATAAAAGGATACTTATTGCGAACCGGGGGGAGATAGCGGTCCGCATAATGAAAACTGCCCGCAAGATGGGTATTGCAACCGTAGCAATCCGTACTGAGGCGGAACCGGGTGCAATGTACCTTTCATATGCCGATATCGTTCATGATGAAACAGAAGGGTCGGCAGGGATACCCGTTTTTCTTGATGTAGAAAGGCTGGTCTCAATAGCAATAGAGACAAAATGTGATGCGGTTCATCCGGGCTACGGATTCCTGGCGGAGAATGCATATTTTGCAGATAAATGCTCTGACAGCGGGATCATTTTCATTGGTCCCTCACCCGACGCAATATATAAGATGGGTAACAAGACTGTCGCCAGGCAGATCGCCCTGAAAAACAGGATACCAATGGCAATGGGTAGCCCCGGAAGCATAGCCAACGAGGATGAAGCCCTGTTCCACGCCGAAAGAATCGGTTATCCAGTCATCATCAAGGCTGCTTCGGGTGGCGGAGGCCGCGGAATGAGAATTGTAAGACATCCTTCAGAAATGGAGAAGATGTTCACAATGGCCAGCCGTGAGGCCGAGAAGGCATTCAATGACCCCTCTGTGTTTGTAGAAAAATACATAGAGAATCCTAAACACATTGAATTTCAGATACTTGGCGACATGCAGGGAAATGTCATTCACCTCGGAGAAAGGGAATGTTCAATCCAGCGCAAACATCAGAAGTTGCTCGAGGAGGCTCCCTCTTCCGCACTTGACCCCGTCCTGAGGGAGACAATGGGCCGGGTAGCCGTTCAGATCGCCAGTGCTGTAAAATATTATTCAGCAGGAACAGTGGAATTCCTGCTTGATTCAGACCGGAATTTTTACTTCATGGAGATGAATACCAGGATTCAGGTAGAACATACAGTCACTGAAATGATTACCGGGATCGACCTGATTGAACAGCAAATACTTGTCGCAATGGGTGAAAGTCTGAAGTATAAACAGGAAGACATCAGACTGAACGGGTGGGCAATAGAATGCCGCATCAATGCCGAGGATGTTCAATCCGGTTTTGCTCCTTCGCCCGGTAAAATAGAAAAGCTGAGTTTTCCTGAGGGGCCGGGTATCAGGGTCGATACCGGAGTGCAGGCAGGTTCCTCAATAGTTGCCAGTTTTGATTCCATGATCGCCAAACTGATTGTAACCGGAAGTGACCGGAGGGATGCAATTATAAATACTAAAAAAGCACTTGACAAAATCTGGATAAAAGGCACTAAAACAACACTTCCCTTTTTCCGTATGTTGATGAGGAACCACAGGTTCCAGTCGGGCGATTTCACAACCGCATTTATCGAGAAAGACCTTGAAAAATTTCATCACAGCGGTGAGTATGAAGAGATGATAGCTGCCTGGCTCGCCACAAAGTTGTTCAAAGAGGAAAACCTTGAGAACAGGTCCCAGGATATAAAATTTGAACAGAGGAATGAGCTTACTCCATGGTTGCAGAACAAAAGGTTTAACAGGTTTTAGATGCTGAAATGATGAATCCACAGAAGCCTTTGATCAAGAAATTGCACGCCCTGACTAATGAAGGGAAGAAATATTCATTCAGTCTCCCTCTCAGAAATGTTATCAAAATCGGGAAGAGGGAATATACCATCGAGCTACGTGAAGATGATAAATACGGTGTTCACGTGCTCTGGAAAAACAGGCGTTACCCGGTTGAAATAGTACGGACCAGGCAAAACAGGTATGAGATTCTCTTCAATGACATAAGTTATACCTTCACGGTTGAAACACCCATCTCACTGGAGAGGAAGAAAGTCCTGAGCACATCTGTGTTAAAGAGTGACAAACAGGTAGTAAACGCACCGATGCCGGGAAAAATTATCGAAGTACTTGTACGGGAAAACGCAGAAGTCAAGCGCGGGGAGCCTATTGTGATCCTTGAGGCAATGAAAATGCAGAATGAAATTCAGTCGACTTTCACAGGAACAGTTTCCAGAATTGGTGTCAGGCCGGGACAGAATGTGATGAAGGATGATATCCTGGTGGAGATTACAGTAAAATAATAAGGGCCCGCACACTGCGGGCCCCTTTTGTTTATGTCTGTTCCGGTGAATTATTTCTTCACCGGCGCATTTTTAAGTGTGGCAAGCAGGAAATTCCAGAATTTACCAACTGACTCAATCTCCACTTTTTCATCCGGGCTGTGGGGGAAACGGATCGTCGGACCGAAGCTGATAGTGTCAAGCTTGGGATAGGGTCCCATAATGATTCCGCATTCCAGACCTGCATGAATTGCTTTGATGTCAGGAATCTTTCCGTAAAGCTTCTTATATGTATCCTGCATTGTCTTCAGTATGGCCGATGACATGTCAGGATTCCAGCCGGGATAGCTGCCGGTGAGTTCAACCTTAGCATCAATAAGGTGGAACACAGCTGCAATCTTCCACGCTGTGGCTTCCTTGGCAGTGTCAACAGAGCTTCTGCAAAGGTTATGTGCTTCGAATTTACCATCACTGAGTCTTACAATTGCCAGGTTATTCGATGTCTCCACAAGACCCTTCATGCTCTGGCTCATCCTCTGAACGCCGTTGGGGCAGGCGTATACAGCCCTGATGATCCGGTACTGGTCTCCGGCGTTCATCACTTTTGCAGGCGCCTTGCACGGCTCGACAAAAATCTTAATGTCAGGATCAGCTTCCTTGAATTCAGACCTGTAGATCTTTTCATAGCCTTTCACAAATTTTTCAAACTCGGCCATTTTAATCGCAGGCACAACTATTACACCGAATGCCTCACGCGGTATTGCATTGCGAAGGTCACCGCCGGCGTATGACGCAATGCGCAGGCCGAAGTCGTGTTCAGCCTGCTGGAAGAACCTGAACATCAGCTTATTTGCATTTCCCCTTGCAAGTGCAATATCAACACCTGAGTGTCCGCCGCGCAGTCCCTTAATTGTGATATTATACGCTGTGGTGCCGGCAGGAGTCTTCTCGAGACCGTAATTTCGTGTTGCGCTTACATCAATACCCCCGGCACAGCCAACATAGAGTTCTCCCTCGTCTTCCGAGTCCATGTTGATCATTATTTCACCCTTAAGAACACCTTTCTTCAGGTTTTTTGCTCCTGTCATGCCTGTCTCCTCATCAATAGTAAAGAGTGCCTCAAGCGGGCCGTGAACAACCTTGGGATCAGTCAGGGCGGCCATCGAAGCGGCTACACCTATGCCGTTGTCAGCACCAAGAGTTGTGCCTTTGGCTTTTACCCATTTACCGTCAATCACTGCTTCGATGGGATCAGTCTCAAAATTGAAGACCTTGTCAGAATTTTTCTGAGGTACCATGTCAAGGTGTCCCTGAAGGATAATACCCTTGCGGTTTTCCATTCCCTTGGTCGCAGGTTTGCGCAGTATGACGTTTCCGACCTTGTCCACAATTGTCTCAATTCCATGGTCCTTGCCAAACTTCGCAATGTATTCCGTCATTTTCTGCTCCTTTTTCGAAGGACGCGGTATCTGTGTAATTTCATAGAAATACTTCCACAGAAGTTTCGGTTCAAGATTTCTTATGTCACCCATATCTAAAGTGTTTTAATTATTCTTTAACAATATTCGGTTTTTCCAGGCCATAACCCTTTTTCTTGTCCTCAGCCTTCAGAAGGAAGCCAAAGAGCAGGGCTACCACTCCCAATCCGGTGAATATCATCATCGGGATCTGGTAATTATAACTTGGAACAGGCACACCGTCAAGCAGGTAGGTGCCGGTAATGCAATACTTGTTAAGCACCCATCCGATCAGGTAAGGAATACCCATCAATCCCCAGTTCTGAACCCAGAATATGAGGGCATATGCCGTTCCAAGCTGCTTTTCAGGGATTATCTTCGGAACGGAAGGCCACATAGCCGAAGGCACAAGTGAGAACCCGATACCGAGGATGATGATAAGGAATATTGCCATCCACGGTTTGTCAAGTGCCGGTATTGAGAACATCGTATGTACGAAAATCAGGAGGATCGCCCCGATAATCATAATGGTTGCACCCTTGCCTTTCCTGTCATAGAGGTTACCGAAGAAAGGCGTAAGGATTATTGTTCCGAAGGGAAGCATCGAAGGAATCAGACCTGCAGTCTCGGGGTCGACCCCGAATTTATTTACCATCAGGTCGGAAGCATATTTCAGGAACGGGAAGACGGCGCCATAGAAAAGTACGCAAAGAATAGCGATATACCACCATCCGCGGTTGCGGAGAATGAAAAGGATATCCTTGAGGCTGAAGCTTTCTTCTTCCTGCACCACCTTGTCCTTATCTGCCAGGGCGATGGAAGCATCGAGTTTCTTATCCATTCCGGCATATATGAAGAAGGCTATCATGCCGATACAGAGGAGCAGAAGTGCGATGAGGATAGGCATAGAGACATGGCCCAGTGACCTGGCGAGAGGTGCCGAAGTTGCAAGTGCAAGCGTCGTTCCAAGACGTGCGGTGGCCATCTCCAGACCCATAGCCAGGGCAAGTTCCTTGCCCTTAAACCATTTAACGATGATTTTTGATACTGTAATACCAGCAATTTCAACTCCCACACCGAAGATTGCATAACCGAGTCCGGCAATCAGCACCTGCGACTTGAATCCCAGGATGAACTGACCGTCGAGCGAGTTAGTGGATATGGCATAATACTTTATGGCTGCACCTGCAACCATGAGCATAGTCGCCATTTTTCCCGTAAACCGGATCCCCCATTTATCAAGGATTATACCTCCTATTATAAGCATCAGAAGAAATACGTTGAACCAGCCGTAAGCGCTTGTAAAAAATCCGTACTCTTCACTGTTCCATGCCAGCTGCTGCTCAAGCATAGGTTTCAGGGGCGCCATGGCATCGGTCAGGAAGTAACCGCACAGCATTGTGAACGCTACAACTGCCAGTGCAGTCCACCTTGCAGCTTTGGAATCAGCAAGGGTTTTTCTTATTTTTTCCATTTTCAGAGTTTAATTATTATGATTAAGGTCCGTAAATGTATAAAAAAATCATCCCATTACACTTTCCTTTCGTCATGTTTGAACTGAACTTTCCGGCACGGTTTTGGTTATTCTCATGAACGGACTATATTTGAGCCATAATTAACTGAATATTTAAACTACAATTAACAGCACCAATATTATGAAGAAACTTATTCTGGTACTGATGTTTGCCGTGCCGGCTATTATCCTTTCAGGACAGACTGCACCGGTAAAATGGTACTCGATAGAAGAGGCAGCAGCACTCACAAAAACTGCTCCACGGCCTATTTTTGTAGACGCCTATACTGACTGGTGCGGATGGTGCAAGAAGCTTGACAGTGAGACATTTTCACACCCGGTAATAGCCGAGATACTCAACTCAAAATTTTATCCTGTAAAATTCGATGCTGAATCGAGTGCACCTGTGAATTTTCAGGACCGGACGTTTGTGAATGACGGCAAACTCGGGAAAACTCATCAGCTTGCCTATGCCCTTCTGCAGGGTAAACTCAGTTATCCCACGGTTGTCTTCCTCACTGAAAAGAGCGAGCTAATCACTCCGGTCCCCGGGTACCGTAATGCAAAGGATTTTGAACCGCTGCTGGCATATTTTGGCGGCACTACATGGCAAAAGGAAAGTTTCGAGGAGTTTATGAAATCATTTGTAGGCAAGGTCAAATAATTAAACAGCGCACTCTATTTCCCTATTATTATATTTGAAGGAAGCGTCACTGTGTTGCCGAACTGGTAAACCAGCTTTCTGGCTGTACAAAGTGTTTCGTTACCCTGTGTAATCCGGATATCGACCACGTCAGGAACCCTGTAATAAAGCCTGTCGGATCTGGACATCTCCTTTTCCGAACCTGCCGGCCGTACAACCAGATTCAGGTCTTTTGTTTTGTTAGACGGCAACAGTTCAAGTATGACGGGCCTGCCGGCATTGTTTCCTGCAGTTTTCAAGCCTTCAGCAGAAGAAAAGTTGAACAGAACAGTATTCTGACCTGCCATTGATGGCCGGGGCGTAAACCATATACGGAAATGTTTTGTCTCGGTCCATGTTTTCCCTGCAAACAAGGCAGTATATTCGCGGTCAAGCCTGTTAATTTCGTTTATCGCTGCTCCATCCTGGGGGAACACATTCGTTTCTCCGGTCAGAATCATGTGTTTGCCCTCCCTTAGTTCAAGAAGTTTCTGAGCTGCTGCGGCAGCTTCCTCGCCAACGGTAAGCTTTTTCTTATTCTCAACCAGGTAAGGAACGCGGATAAAAGCGGTGTCAGCTCTGACAACCTTATACGCGGTATCGGTCTTCATTGTTGTGTAGATGTCCGCACCAAGATCGGGGAACAGTAATCCTGAGTAATCAGTTCCGCCCTGGTTATGTGAAAAACTGGTTGATGCATAGACATCAGGCGCGATATCGAGGATAAGTCCGCTGCGTTTCAGTGCAAGCACATTGGTCTGCATCAGTGAAGTTCCCTGGATTACATAAAACTGCGAGGGATCCAGCTCTTCAACCGTACGCAGAGTGACATTCCCCAGTGTCCATTTCTCTTCTCCGGACATTATTACATCATCAAGGCCCAGCATCTCCCTGGCGTAGCCGGCATATGGACCGGGAACGGAAACGGTTCTTTCAGCAACAACGTCTATTTCAAACACTGTAAGCGGGAGTGAATAGACTACACTGCCTTCCGTAACCACAACCTCTCCTCCCAGCGGCAGGATAACAACATCCGAATGCTGCCCGTTTTTGAGCGAAAGGCACCCTGACAACATTAATACTAATGTACCGAGGCCGGCGATTGCGGTTTTCCTGAATGATGGCTTTACTGTCATAGATAAAGGTTGAAATTGTTAAACATGGTCTCGCGGAATGCCCTTCCAATGTTCATTATTATATCACCGGCAATGAGAGATTCCTCTGAATGAATCCTCAGTGCCAGGTCCCCGGCAGCACCGTGAAGGTACACTGCTGCAACGGCGGCCTGTTCCGGTGTATATTCCTGGGCGAGCATTGCGGTTATCATTCCTGTCAGCACGTCGCCAGTCCCGCCCGTGGCCATTCCGGGGTTTCCGGTACTGTTGAAGTAAACTTTACCGTCAGGCAGGGCTACCGATGTACACGATCCCTTGAGCACCACAATACAATTATGTTTTGCCGCAAATTCCCTCTGTATCATGAGCATCCCGTAGTCTGACTTATCTGTTTTTGCGAGGCGTTTAAACTCGCCGGGATGTGGTGTCAGGATGGAGCCCGGAGGCAGCAGGGACAGTATTTCCGGTTCCAGGGCCAGTATATTAAGGGCATCAGCGTCTAAAACTATAGGTTCGTCACTCGATTTCAGGAGAGCAGCAAGTGCACGGCGTGTGTCAGGGTCAGTTCCGAGGCCGGGGCCTATGCCAATGGCGTTAAACCGCTTGAGGTCAGGAATGGTGGTGACAAATTCGGTACCCGGATCAGGTGAGACCATTGCCTCCGGCAATGCAGCCTGCACAGGTAAAACGGCTGCTCCCGGGGTGTGCACTGTAACAAGGCCGGCACCGCTTCGCATAGCAGCTGCAGCTGCAAGGGTTGCTGCTCCTGCCTTACCGTATGAACCGGCAATGAGAAGAGCATGTCCGAATGCACCCTTATGATCAAATTTCTTCCTTTTCCTCAATACCGGCTTCACATCCTTTGCTTCCACAAACTCATAGGCTGATGGCATTGAGGCAACTGTTGCAGCATGAAGTCCGATGTCAAGGACCTCCCATTTATTCACAAATGCTGAAGTTCCTGCGAACATGAAGGCCAGCTTGGGGAACTGGAATGTAAGCGTCAGTGAGGCCTTAACAATTGCCGACAGATCGGCGCCGCTGTTATCATCACAGAAAAGTCCTGACGGCACATCTATTGAAATTATAAAGGCCCCGGATTCATTGATGAAGCGTATAACATCAGCAGCAAGTCCTGATGGCGGTCTTGTAAGTCCGCTGCCAAAAATGGCATCGATAATCGTCTCACCCGGTGACAGTGCCGGGAAAGACTCCCTGTCAGTCAGGGTCACAGGAATGATTCCGGCTTTGTGAAGCCGCTGCAGGTTTGCCTCCTGCCCGGGGCTATGCCTTACGCCCGTTTCAACCAGAAATACCCTGATCCGGTAACCATCGTTTTTCAGGAGGCGGGCTATTACAAGACCGTCGCCCCCGTTGTTTCCGGGACCTGCAAAAATCGATATGCTGCTCTCTTCGCTGAGCTTGTCCTTAATCCTTAGAAATGCAGCGTTTGCGGCCCGTTCCATGAGAGCCATCGGTGTGACAGGCTCAAGCCTTATAGTGGCGTCATCAAGATGTTTAATCTCACTGGCTGAATATATCTTCATCAGAAAACATTTTTTACAAATTTAGCGATAAGTATACATAAAATGAATCTTCCCAATCTTTAAGTCTGTCAACCGCAATAAAAAAAGATTTATATATTTGCCCTCACCACAAATACTTAAACCGCTTAAACCAAAAGATTATGCTTAAAAACCATCCAAAAGGGCTGCTGGTAGCTTTTTTTGCAAACATGGGTGAACGCTTCGGCTTCTATACCATGATGGCAATATTAGTTCTCTTCCTGCAGGCCAAATACGGCTTGTCAGCCGACAAAGCCGGCGAAATTTACAGCGGGTTCTATTTCAGCATCTATGCCCTTGCCCTGGTCGGAGGTATTCTTGCTGATTCGACCCGTAAATACAAGACGGTAATAATGTTCGGTATTATTATCATGTTTGCCGGTTATGTGCTAATGGCTATCCCGGGCATGACGCTGACATTCACTGTCATTGCCCTGTTTACGATTGCATTCGGAAACGGGTTATTCAAGGGTAACCTCCAGGCGGTAGTCGGACAGATGTATGATAATCCGCAGTACTCGAAGATGAGGGACACTGCCTTTATGATTTTTTACATGGGTATAAATGTGGGTGCATTCTTTGCGCCGTTTGCTGCAAACGGAATCCGCAACTGGTGGCTGAAGACCAACGGATTTGCCCATGACGGAAGTATTCCTGCACTTTGTCATCAGTTTAATGCACGGCACCCTGGTTGATCCGGCGAAACTGGCAGAATTCCAGAGGCTTGCAGATAATGTTAATCTGGCCGGACCGGTAACTGACATCGGAGCATTCTCAGAAGCTTATCTTAATGTTTTTTCAAGGGGTTACAACTACGCTTTTGCAATAGCTGCAGGAGCAATGGTAATTTCTCTTCTTGTATACATTTTCTTTAACAGGCTCCTTCCCAACAAGGAAAAACCTGCCAAAGGAGCGGAAGGTTCAGCAAATACCATTGAGTTCGAGATCATGCCCCTTATTTATGCGGTCATATCGATGGCCGTCGTCGCATTTGGTCTGCAGTTTGTGGTCGGCGTTCATTAACGGTCTTGCCTTTGGTCTGTTCGCCGGATTTATTACCTGGATACTTACAACTGCAAAGAAAGACGAATATGCACGCGTATCGTCACTTATACTTGTATTTGTTGTCGTGGTTTTCTTCTGGATGTCATTCCATCAGAACGGACTTACCCTTACTCTTTTTGCAAGAGACTATACATGTGAAGCAGGTAGATCCGTTCACCAACCTTTTCTTCACACTGCCTTCAATGCTGGCCGTAATAGGCTCGATAGCTGGACTGGTGATGCTTTTAAGAAAGAATATGAAGATGACTGCCAGACTTATCGGCGGCGCTCTGTTCGTGGCAGCCTTTGTCATAGCCTATCTCTTCGTGACCAAAGCCGACAAGCTGAATTCAATAGAGCCTGAGGTATTCCAGTCGTTCAATCCGCTCTTCATTGTGGCCCTCACATTCCCGGTTATGGGTGTCTTTGCATGGCTCAACAAAAAGAATATCGAGCCATCCACTCCCAAAAAGATAGGAATAGGGATGATAATTGCGGCAATAGGATTCATTGTGGTACTTCTTTCCTCGGTAAAACTGCCTTCGCCTTCATCACTTGCACGGCTCACCTGTTTCTGAAGCATTAAGGGTTTCACCCTACTGGCTTATAAGCAGCTATCTGATTCTTACAATTGCAGAGCTGTTCCTTAGTCCGATGGGGCTCTCCTTCGTTTCAAAGGTAGCACCCTCAAGGTTCCAGGGACTCATGCAGGCTGGCTGGCTGCTGGCAACTGCTGTTGGCAACAAACTGCTGTTCGTGGGCACCAAGCTCTGGGATAAGGTTGAGCTGTGGCAACTGTGGACTGTATTCATAGTATGCTGTCTGATTTCAGCGGCCTTCATATTCTCAATTATGAAAAGGCTGGAGAATGCAACAAAATCATAATATTATTTGAACTGGTACAGGGAGTAGGGACGCAGCAGGCTTCGTCCCTACCCTTGTATTGTACCCTGATCAATCAACTGGAATAATCGGTATATTTGCATAAATAAACTCCATTCACATGGACAGCAGGAAACTATACGACAGGTTCTTTACGATCTTCGGGACAATGATGGTCTTCTTTTATTTCTTTCTTGCATATTTCGTAATGTTCTCACCGTCACTTGACCATATTGACAAACCGCTCAGGATAATGATGGGTATACCTATGATTGCATACGGTCTGTACCGGATTACGGTCTCATACAGGAAAATAAAGGAAAATTTTTTCGATGACGGGAAGGATGAATAATAAGGGGAAAAAACCTTAGGGTAAAGCCCGTCATTTCCGGTCACTTATAAGTGGCACACGCTTTGTAATGAATAAAAATATGTAGCTCCAAATAAAATTGGAGTGAAAACAGGTAGGATAAAAAAAGATATTTATTAATATTGTGGCCCATTGAGAGTTGACTAAATGCGGGAATGATGAATAAATATTTAATAAAAAATCAGTTATTGGCAGCTTTTGCGCTGACAGCAATTATTGCAGTTACGTTTTTCGCCTGCAAAAACCAGGGTACCGCCGAAATCCGGGAAACCCCCACCTCCGGCAAAATCGTCATCAAGTCTGATGAGTCATTCAAGCCAATCATCGATGCTCAGGTTGACACTTTTACGGCAATTTACAAGTATGCCAGCATTACCCCTGTTTATGAATCCGAGAAGGACCTGATCGTGGATTTCCTGAATGATTCAGTCAAGGTAATCGTGTCTGCCTGGACCCCCACTGAGGAACAGAAGCAGTTGCTGCTTGCATCGCTGACAGTTGTAAGGACCACCACCGTGGCATATGATGCACTTGCTCTTGTTCTTAACAGGGAAAACAAAGATTCCCTGCTTACTTACGAAAACGTCCAGGACATATTCACGGGCAAGATTACCGACTGGAAACAAGTCAATCCGTCATCAAAGCTGGGAGCCATTAATATAATTTTCGACAATGACGAGTCAGGCAATATAAGGTATTTCAAAGAGAAGTTCGGGCTTCCCGAACAGCTTCCTGCAAATTTTTTCGCCGTTAAAAGCAATCCCGAGGTAGTTGAATATGTATCGAAGAGCCCGGGCGATATTGGAATAGTAAGCGTGAACTGGATAAGTGACAGTGATGACTCGCTTTCAGCAAGCCTCAGCAATAAGATAAAGGTAGCAGCAGTTTCACAATCCTATCTTGACAAAAACTCGTTCTACATGCCGGTGCAGGGTTCAATTTATGACAAAACATATCCTTTCATAAGGGATGTAAACATGGTTTCAAGGGAAACTTTTTCCGGACTTGGCTCAGGTTTCATATCGTGGGTAGCAGGGGAAAAAGGACAGAGAATAATTTTAAAGTCGGGGCTTGTCCCGGCCACAATGCCAATAAGATTAATACAGGTAAAAAAGTAACTCAAACCATAAAAAAATGATTAAGAACACTTTCAGATCAGCGTTGCTTCTTGCAGGATTATTATGCATGGTATCGGGTTCTGCTCTTCAGGGCCAGACTCTCCAGGATGCCATCACCTCGACCAAGAATGAACAGTATGATAAGGCGGAGACACTGTTCCAGCAACTTATCAAGTCAGAACCCGGAAACAGCAAGGTCTATTTTCATTACGGTGAAAATACACTGCTGAACTATTTTGCTGATACAATCTCAAATTCACTTAGCGCTACCGCGAAGGAAGCCGGAGACATGTTCAATAAAGGAGTTTCTGCAAATGCAGCTGATCCACTTAACTATGTAGGTCTCGCCAAGGTTGCTTTCTATGAAGGAAACAATGCTAAGGCCGAAGAGCTGAGGGCAAAGGCCAAAAGCTACTTCTTCCTCCATATAAGAAGGTGACCAAGATTGCAAATCCGAAAGATTATGCATACACACTTGCCAAGATTGCAGAATCATATATCAATTTCGAAAGTGTTGATACGAGCAAGGCACTTCCTTTCATACGTCATGCTCTCAAGATTGACCCCAGGAACAGTGAGGTCTATATAATTGCAGGTGACATATACATCCTTGTAAATGACGGTTCAAAGGCAATCAAGAATTACAATCTTGCGCAGGACTGGGATCTTCAGTCACCAACAGCCAACATGAAGATTGGCAGCATATATGTAAAGGGCCGAAACCTGATGGCTGCCATTCCTTTTTACGAGCAGGCAATTGAACTTGACAACAACTATGCTCCGGCATACCGTGAGCTGGGTCAGCTCTATTCTATGGCCGGCAAGTTCGGTGAATCAAAGAAGTATTTTAAAAAGTACCTTGAACTGACAAAGGGAAATATTCCTGCAAAGATCAGATATGTGAACGCCCTGTTCTATGCCAAGGAATATCAGGAAGTAATAAAGAATGTCGAAGAGATCTTCGCAGTTGACAACTCCAGGACTTATATGAACCGTATTGCAGGTTATTCGGCCTACGAAGAAGGTAATTATGAGCTGGCGAAGACCTATATGGACAAGCTTTTTGCATTACTTCCGGCAGACCGTATTATTAAGAAAGACTACATATATTATGCAAGAATACTTATCAGGAAGAATCAGAATTTTGCAAAACTGGTTATTGATACAGACAATGATGCTTCAGAACTGGCAAAGATGCAGGAGCGATATCCTGCCCTGAAAAGTCCTGCCAAAGAAAAAATGAAGGCAGATATTGATGCCCTGAAGGCCAAAGTGGACGCAGGAAAGGCACAGATAGCAAAAGCGGAGAATGAGATGAACAAGGGCATTTGAGGCTTATGATAAAGCGATTCATTTTCGGGTGAAGATGCCAACCTGATTTATGAAAAAGGCACGTCAGCTTTACGCCAGCCGCAGATATGAGCAGGCTGCAGCACACCTGGAGCCGACTTGCTTGACAAGGGAAGAGACAGTGAAAATGATTATATGCAGATAGGCCGGGCATATTACCAGGCAAAGAATTTTGACAAGGCTGATGAGGTATTCAACCAGATGGTGACAAAGTACCCGAACAGTCTGCAGGGTTACCTGTGGCTTGCAAACAATGCTTCAGCAAAAGATCCCGATTCAGAAAAGGGCCTTGCAAAACCGAAGTTCATAAAAGTGCTTTCTAGTTGCAGCTGTTGACTCTGTAAAAAATGCCAAGGAGATGTTTGATGCCCTGAGGTATCTGGGTTACTAATCACTTTCAGAAAAACGATTATGACAAAGCCAGGGCTTATTATACAAGGATGCTGAATCTTGCTCCGGGGAATAATGATTATAAAATCAAGGCCTACGGATCTATGAGTTCCATGCATCTCCAGACGGGTGACTACAAGAGCGCAATTGAGGACAACAACAGGATACTTGCAATTGATCCTGCAAATGACGGTGCCAAGTCGACTCTGCAGTATATCGCTGCTGTACAGAAAAATGCAATTCCCAAGGCACATCCCAATGAGATCACCGGCGTTATCAGTGATGCAGCCGGGCAGCCTATTCCAAGTGCATCAGTCAGGGTCAAGGACACCGCTGCTGAAGCATGGACAAATGCCAAGGGTGAATATAAGTTTGTAATGCCCGAAGCATCAGAGGTACTTGTCATTAGTGCCAAAGGTTACCAGACAGTTGAGATCACTGTTTCCAAAAAGAGGGTTTACAATGCAACCCTTGACAAATAAACTCACTGTCAGCAAGAATTGATGTGAACTAATTAACTGATACTATTGTAAAAGATTAAGAGAATATTTACTTTTGACCAACTGTTTACTTAAACCAACTAAACAATACTAAAATGAGCAAAAAATCTAGTTCGTCAAACGGTGTATGGCAGTCGATTTTTGCACCCATTGCAATTATTGTTGCCTTAATCGTTTCCTATTATCTTTATTACAATGTAATGGGTAACCCTGTGAACTTTGAAGGCGGAAACCCCAAAGGTCATCCAATTCAGGGCAACTATCTCGGTATCATTTACAAAGGAGGTATGATCGTTCCGATTCTTATGACAATCGTACTTGTACTCATTATTTTCGTTCTTGAAAGATTCATTACATTAAGGAAAATGCAGGGTAAAGGCAGCTTAAATGTTTTTCTTGCCAAACTGAAATCACTTCTTGCTGAAGACAAAATTGAAGAAGCGGATTGCTGCATGTGATAAACAGAAAGGTTCACTGGCAAATGTTATGAGAGCAGGACTGGAACGTTACCGTAGTCTTGAAAATGATAAGGAACTTGAAAAAGACCAGAAAATCACCTCAATGAAGCAGGCTCTTGAAGAAGCTACCGCACTTGAACTTCCGATGCTGTCAAGGAACATGGTTATTCTTTCAACCATTGCCTCTATCTCAGTGCTTATCGGTCTTATCGGTACTGTACTTGGTATGATCCGTGCTTTTGCAGCTCTTGCACAGTCAGGTGCTCCTGATGCTCTTGCACTGTCAACCGGTATTTCAGAAGCCCTTATCAATACCGCATTTGGTATCACAGGTTCAACCCTTGCTATTGTTTTCTTACAACTATTTCTCATCAAAAATTGACGGTTACACATTCAAAATTGACGAGGCAGGTTTCAGCCTGACTCAGACTTTTGCAGCATCTATAAGAAAATAATTGTCTGGGTTTATTCTTTTGGTTAAAAACAAGAAAGGATTAAAACATGCCAAAGATTAAATTACCAAATAAGTCGCCGCATATCGACATGACACCGATGGTCGACCTGTTTTCGCTGCTGCTTACCTTTTTCATGCTGACAGCAACATTCGAGGCCCCAGGAACCTGCACCGGTTGATACGCCTTTTTCCGTATCGGAGAAAGTAGTACATGGACGCTAATATTATGACCGTTATGCTTGCTGCTGACAACAGGGTGTTCTTCAATGTTGACAACGGACCTGATACCATTCTGCATTTCAGACCCAAGATTCTTGCAGAAATGGGCAAACGTTACAACATTGAATTCACACCTGATGAACTGCGCAAGTTTGAGAAGTCAAATATGGCATTCGGGGTACCGATTCAGGAAATGAAAGCGTATCTTGCACGCTAGCAATGTTAAGGACAGAGAAGCCCTTGAGACAAAGGGAATCCCAATTGATTCAACTGACAATCAGCTTGCCCTCTGGATTCTGTTTGCTCGTCAGGTCAACCCGGCCATCCAGACACTGATCAAAGGTGATGCCAATGTTGACTATCCTATTGTAAAGAAAGTTCTCGATATACTTCAGGACAAGAATGTGAACAGATTCAATCTGATTACGAATCTTGAAGCAGTTGAAGGTTGAACAAGAAATAACTGAGTAAGATGGCAGAAATTATACAAGAGGAAAAACAAAAGGGTGGAAAGAAGAAGCCCAAGAAAGCAGTCTACCCATATTGACATGACGCCAATGGTTGACCTTATGTGTCTTCTGCATCACGTTCTTTATGCTCACCACAGCTTTCAGCAAACCAAAGGTCATGGAGATCGTTCTTCCTGAGAAAATCAGGAAGAATGAGAAAGTTGAACCACCCAAGATTGCTGAATCCCGTACTCTGAACATCATCCTGGGACCTGAAGACAAGGTCTACTGGTATCCCGGAAAAGCTGATCCTGCCTCTCCTCCTGCCATTGCAGGAGACTGACTTCAGCGCCACAGGAATTCGCCAGGTACTGCTTGACAGGAACAGGGCTCTTTTCAAAAAAATTGATGACTTTGAAAAGAAGGTGATTTCCGGTGAGATCGAGATTAAACAGGATTCCCTTGCAGGCAGCCATCAAGCAGCTCAAAACGGATGATGACACAGGACCAATCGTTCTGATCAAAGCGTATAAGACATCAAAGTATAAAAACTTTGTCGATATTATCGATGAGATGTCTATCGTGGGGATTGCACGTTACACATTTACAGACATCAGCTGGCTTGAGGAAGGCATGGTAAATACCGCTCTGGGTATCGCACCGCCTCCTGTAGCAGCTAAATAGAACGATCCGGATATGGCAAAAGAAAAGAAAATCTATCCAAGCTTCGATGAAGTTGTCTTCGAAAAAAGGAATAAGGTTTACGGTGCATACGACCTTCGCAGAAAATATCACAAGACAGTGCTGTTTTCAACGATTGTCGGTGTGATTGTCATTGCAGCAGCAGTGATCATACCTTATACCAAAGCTACACGTGAGGCAAACATCAAGATGAGGGATGCCAATGAGGTTATTGCCGAGATGGCAAATAACCTTCAGCAGGAAGAAGCTGCACCTCCTCCACCTCCTCCACCTCCTCCACCAGCAGAACAACAGGTTGTTGTAAAGTATGTGGCACCGGTTGTGGTTGACTCAGTTAAACCTGAGGACGAGTCAAGGTTCATGACCGCCGATGAGGTGGTCGCAACCACTGTCGATGATGAGGTTGTGGAAGTAGTCGAGCAGGTTCAGGAAGAGGTTCAGGAAGAAGCTCCTCAGGAAGTGTTTGTTGTTGTAGAAGAGATGCCTTCCTTCCCGGGAGGTGACACAGAACTCTTCAAATTCATCTATGACAACATCAAGTATCCTGAGATAGCCAAGGAAAACAACATTCAGGGAAAGGTTATCCTGCGCTTCTGCGTAACCTACAAGGGTAAGGTTGACCAGGTCTCTGTTGTAAGGGGTGTTGACCCGGCTCTCGATGAAGAGGCCATCAGGGTGATCAAGATGCTCCCGTTGTGGAAACCAGGAAAACAGGGCGGAAAACCCGTCAACGTCTGGTACAGCGTTCCTATCAGCTTCCAGCTCAAGTAAACTGCGCTAACACATAATAAAAAAGGTGTCCTTCCGGGACACCTTTTTTTGTACCTATATGTGATCAGCGGCTCAGTACCATATTCAGATACCTCTCTGCGACGGCCGTCTTATCATTGTCAAGTCCGCTCAGGATTATCAGTCTGTTTCCCTTGCGGGCTGCATAGAGAACCCCGTTGAATCCGTCGGTGATGACATACTTTTCTGTCTCACCGGCAGCTGTCGAAACCGGCGTCTCAGTAAGTTTTCCGGCAATTGTAGCAGCTTCCTCTTCTGACTTGAAGTTAAATATGTATATGTAAAACCTGTCTCCACCGGTTTCATATGAAGCCCTGAACGCTCCGCGAAGGTAATCGTGCCCCAGAACACCGTCCAGCAGATAAGTCTCCTCATTCTTCAGCAAACCTTCTGCAGGGAAAGCCCTGAGCAATTCAGGGAACTCATTCCTGCCGGAGATCTTATCCGCAATCATGTCTCCCAGGGTCCTCATTGTATCATTTACCTTCTTTGATTTCGAGTGGGTCATGAGCTTGATATAATACTCACCTTTATAGAAATTGAGGACCCCCTCTTCCATATAACCCTGCACCCCGGTAGTAATGAAATCGTAGCCGGGTGAGCGTTCAAGGGAATAAATACCGAATGCTTCAGCATCCGAGCTGAAACGGTATGCCTCTGCTTTGATCTTATTCTTTCCTTTTACATACTCGTTAATATGAAGGTCATTAAACCCCAGTGCCAGGTAGGCGTCAGCGGCACCGTTAATATAATCCCACAGGTCATCGGGAGTATAAACCGGATAATCACTTACTGTTTTGTATCCCTTCAATTCAGGAAACTCAATTCCCTGGCCCTGTGTAACCACTGAAAAGAAGGAGCAGGCAAAGAATGCCGGAGCCAGAAACTTCATTATATTCATAATAAACAGCTTAGGATATAAAATCAAGTGGAACCAGAGTAAGCCTTGAGATATCTGTAACCTTGTTCCTGATGTCAAATCCTTTTACACACTCAGCAGTACATTCCGGGCAGTCATGGCAGGGATCAGCAACAGCTCCTGTTTCGGTGAGCAGGTCTGAAGCCATTGCCATGTTGGCATAACCGTAAGCGTACATATAAGCCCTCATCATTTCAGGAATTGGAAGAGATTTTTTGCATCCCGGAACACAACTCTCACAGGCATTGCAGTAGAGGCCGGTTTGGCCTGCTGCTGCCAGCAGCTGTTCCTTTTCAGTGGCTGTAAGTGCCAGGTCTGACATCACAGGCAGATCAAGATTCAACTGGTCGAAAGTAGTGATACCCGGAATTGTGGTGTGAACATTGGGATTGGCAAGAGCCCATTTCAGGGCGGCTGCAGGATTTACAGGCTTTGTCCTTTCCTTGTCGAGGAAGCCACCTGCCATAGTTTTCATAGCAACCACCCCAAGTCCTGCTTCGCCGGCAAGTTTCAAAGCAGCTGTCATTTCATCGGCATAGGTCTGTTTAAAATTATAGGATGTAAGGACTACATCCCAGATGCCGGCTTCAACCATAGTCCTGATAACCAGAGGTTCGTTTTTATGAGTCGAAATGCCAATGAAACGCACCTTGCCCTGTTTCTTCAGATCAAGCATTGCATTGACTGTCTCCCTGTGATTGACCATCTCTGCAGAATCTACTGCATGCATGTAGAGAATATCAACATAACTCATTTTCAGTCTGGAAAGACTGACTTCAAACTTTTGCAGGAAACTTTCAGCAGTTGTCTCTTTTGAAGGGAGTCCCGTCCTGGAGTCAACACCGTCAGGTTTTACCTTAGTGGCCAGGATGAATGATTCGCGGGGTAAAGTGCTGAAGAATCCGCCCAGCATCTCTTCATTTCTACCGTTCTGGTAGCCGTTGGCCGTATCGAACATTTTCATGCCGGCTTCATATGCTGCTTTTACAAGGCTTGCATTGTCAGATCTCATTACCCCGAAACTCACCACTGGTACCTTCAATCCGGTTTTTCCCAGGGTTCTGTAAATAATGCTGTTTTTTTCTTCGGTAACTCCTGCAATGGCGGTACGGTTAAGTGCGACCAGGCCGGCAGCACCTGCCAACCCGGATTTTAGAAATGTTCTACGGCGCATGCTCATCTGTTTTTGTTTTATTTCAGTTTATTACTATGTTAGTTGATCGTGAGTGAGCCAATATACAAATTATTTGTATTATTTTCGGGATAGGTACCGGCACCTTTTCGATAATCAACAGGCAGATGGGACGTTATATTCACAACCTTATTTTAAACGGTGAGGGAATGCAACTGGATTTCAAATACTGTATTTCAGACCCGCGTAAAATTGCCCGTACTCTTTCAGCCTTTTCCAACAGTGAGGGAGGCAGACTTTTGATAGGTGTGAGAGACAACGGTTCGCTGGCAGGTGTAAACTCTGATGAGGAGTTCTATATGCTTGATTCCGCAGCCAGACTGTACTGCATTCCCGAGGTGAGTCTTACCATTAAGCAGCATAATATCAACGGCAAGAATATTATCGAAGCTGAGGTGCCGAAGTGCGAAGTCCGTCCGGTTAAGGCAAAAGACGATGACGGAAAGTGGAAAGCATATTTCAGACAGGGAGATCAGAATTTCCTTGCTGACAGGGTAACACTGCAGGTATGGCGCAGAAGTGCCAGAGCCGGAGGTCTTTTAATAAGGTTTGACGCGAAGGAAAACATGTTGCTGAATCATCTCAGGGAGAACGGAAAAATCACAGTCACTGAATTCCGTAACCTGGCTGGTATAAAAAGCCGCGTTGCAGAGAAAATCATTGCTGACTTTATCCTTTGCGGAATAATTGTCTGCGAAGCAAGTGAAAAAGGAATATTCTACCGTTTGGGTGAAGAGTTCAGCACATGACCCGGTAGAATCATTATTCTGCCCTAAGTCCTATGATAAGAACATCATCAAGTTGTGGCGCCTTGCCCATCCAGCTGTTGAAGCGTTCCTCAAGAATATCCTTCTGCCTTGTCATCTTGAAGTCCTGAACATCAAGGAGCAGCTTTTTCAGATTCCTTTTCATGAATTTCCTGCCGGTGACGCCGTTAAACTGGTCGGAATACCCATCAGTGACCAGGTAAAAGGAGACATCTTTTTCAAGCTCCCATTCATTAAGGGCAAATTCCTGGTCCATTCTCAACGAGAAACCAACCGGCATTTTGCTGGCATTTACTGTTTCAAGAAGGAACTTGCCGTTTGAAATTGCTCCTTCCTCAGCCTCAAATTCTCCTGCCTGCCACAGCTCTGTTTCATCAGGGTCAAGTGCTCTGACCTTAAAACAGGGGATATTTGCCCCGGCAAATTCCACCTTTCTTCTCTTGTAGTCAACCACAAGCAAACCCATATCCATAACATCTATTACAGTCCGTGATTCTCCTGGCTGTTTGAGGGAGCTTATGACACGTTTACGCATCTCCGTCAGTATCTCGTTGGCCCTGTGGAATGAGAGCCTGTTTATGACCTCGTCAAGCAATGACATTCCCAGCAGACTCATAAATGCACCTGGCACACCGTGACCTGTACAATCTGCAACAACTACAAACAGCCTCTCTTCTTTTCGGGAAATCCAGTAATAGTCACCGCTTACTGTCTCCCTTGGTTTATAAAGTATGAAATGGTTGCCCAATGTGGAAGCAAGGATTTTTTCGGATGGCAGCAGTGCCTGTTGTATCCTGGCGGCATAGCCAAGACCTGACTCAACCTCCTTTTTTCGGAGTGTTAATTCTCTCCTGTTATCTGCCAAAAGCTTTCTGAGGCGGTTGTTTTCGTTTCTGAGCCTTAGTGTTAGAAGCCTGAGAATAGCGAAAAGGATGAAACCACCCAGAAGCAAATAGAGTATCCTGGACGCCGTTGCCTGGTACCACGATCTGTGTACCGAGAATTTGAAGGTTGTTTCTTCACCCTCCATTCCGGTAACGGTTTTAGATTTCAGTCTGAATGTGTAAGCTCCGTGAGGAAGGTTTGTATAGTCCTTGAAGTTGCGCCTTTCCCATTTTGACCAGTCGCTGTCGAATCCTTCAAGCTTGTACCTGTACTCTGTTTTTTCCTCTCCCGTATAAAATGTTGTTGTCCACCTGAATGAAATGTCATTGAGACTGTGCCTGAGAACGGGGTTGCTTCCCTCCGGCTGTCTGACTGCAGGAAGTCTCTTGCCATTTGCAGCCGTGGTCTGGAAGGAGTTATTCATTAATACTGAATCCCGTCCTGCGGTAATAGTTGTAAAGAATGTCCTGAATGAACCGTAGTTGTATCCCAGCCTGCTTTTGTCAATTATGTAAATGACCTTTCCCTTGATTATCCAAATATTTCCGTCAATAAAACCAATGTCAGTAGTTGGAATATCCGGCAGAAAATCAAATTGTTTTCTAAATACTACATGTCCCTGGCGCGTGGGTGTCACCAGTGCGTCAAAGTACCTTGTATCACGACCTGAGACCTGCAGATCACCCTCCGGAGTCTTTAGTAATCTTAATATTTCTGAATTGCCGAAGGTTTTTCCGATAAGGTCATTGTCTCTTTCGAATGAATCACTCTCAGTATTATAGCGGTAAACTCCCTTTCCTGTACATGCATAAAGGTAATTACCAATCGTAACTATATGATTTAGAGTATCGCTGCCCAGACCACTGCTCCGTCCATAACTGACAACACTGTCTGCCGCTGTTTTCGGGAGGCGGCATAAACCGGAAGGATCCCCTGTCAGCACCCACCACTCACCGTCGGCTGTCTGCTCAATCGCCTTTACTTTTCCTCCTGTATCAGTTTGGTTTGGAGACCCGGTACGGACAAATGCATTTCCTGTGTATTTCAGTCTGCTGACAATTCCACCGGAAGTACCGGCGAGAATGACCGAAGGATCATTTCTGTCTTTCATGACAGCAGTTACGTTGAAATTTTCAGATACTCTTTTCGCAGAACCCCGGGTGTCTACCTGGAACAGGCCCTGATCAGTTACTGCAATAAGGATTTCTTTACCGGCGTTATTGAGGATCAGAAGTTCAGACAACTGATTGTCAATTCCTTCCATCCTTGAAAACCTTACACGATCATCATAATCAGTTCTGCTTACATAGAGTCCGGGAATCCCGGAGACATACGTTTTACCTTCGAAAACCTTAGCATCGGTGATTGCTGTTTTTAAACCGGCTGCGTTTCCGAACTCTGAAACCGGGAGCGAGACATATGCCCTGTTGATAAAACCGGGCGTGCAAAACCAAAGCTGGGAATTGGAGGTGTAGTCACAGAACATCGAAATGACGGATGATTCGACCCCTTCCGTGGTCTCTGCGGTTATCTGTTGCCTCAGTACCCCGTTGAAGTCAAAGATATATACTCCATCTCCCCCGGTGACTCCTACTGCAATCCTGTTGCCGGGAATGATTGATGCACTGGAAATAAGTCCTCCCTTAAGACGGTCATTGTCAAAATCAGAAAGAAAGTCTTTTTTAACCGCCCCGGTTTTGTAATTATAAAGGAACAGGCCATTGTCAACAGTGACAACAAGTAACTGTTCTTTTCCAAAGGGAAGAAGTGTCAGAAACTTCACCCATTTTATCTTGTTTCCACCAGGAGGAAGAATAAGTCTGTCATCCTTCAATTCAAAGATGCCTTCACGGTTGTCAGCAATGAATACCCTTTCGTCCTGTGAAAAAACGGCACCGGCACTCCTCACGCCATACTCCTGATCCATATTCAGATATTTCAGTGAATCAGAAATAAAATCGTACATATAGAGTTTACGCCTGTCAGTGAAATAAGCTCTTCTGCTGTCAGTGGTAATTGATGATACAGGCTGCAGTTCGCTTTTTACAAGTGAGTCTCCGAGTCTTTCGGCGAGGGATACAAATTTGAAGTCGCCGCGTGTATCAGGTTGAAGGAATCCGAAACCTGGCAGTTCCACCTGCATATACGGTTCCGCTCGAATCTGCAGCCAGTGCAGTGACCTTCTGTTGTTTATTCAGAGGTATCACTCCCCATTGAAGGCCGTCATATGTGACAATTCCTTTACCCGCTGTACCGAAATACATAACCCCGCGTTTGTCCATCGTGATGCAAATGTTAAGTGCATCACCCGGAGTACCGATTACGTTGGTGGAAGTTACCACAGGTGCTCCTGACCTGTTCACCTGAGCGAAAAAGGAAAGCGGTATGCAACTCAGCATCAAAAATAATGAAGCAGCAGCGTTTCATTCGTTTGAAATCCCCATTTTCAAACCTTAAAGATACAAATTTCAATTTGATTAATTCGTGAATTGCGCAGGGCTTCCAATACAGGACTTTTTACTATCTTGGCATCACTTAAGGTTGGAAATGAGGGTTACTTTCAGGGTTGTATTTCTCCTGGCAGGGTTGTCCCAGGTGCCTTACCTGCTTACCGCCCAGCCAACAGATCATTTCAGGTCGTCATCTGGGAGCAGAATTCGTTTGGATGAATCCGGGCGCACGGGGGAAATTAATTACAGGGGAAATTCATCATATCTTAAGATCAGTGACGATCCGTCAGGCAGATATTGCAGGGTGATCATACCGGGACATCATTTCACATCCGAGGCCGGCAAGCCTGAACTGCCGGTTTACAGCCAGCTCGTCGAAGTCCCTGAGGGAATGAATGTCAGGGTCACGCTATCAGATATATCTAGCCGGAGGATCCGTTTTGCCGATCACAGGATGCAGGGTCTGCAGATCTATCCTTCACAGCCTGCCAGGACAAAGAACGAAGCGCCGGACGAAAAAGTCGTGTTGATCGACAAGAAAACCTATGAGACCAGAGGTGTTATCAGCCATGACACTGTTGTAATAAGCAGGGTAGGTATTTTTCGCGGTACTCAGCTTGTGAATGTCGCTGTTTACCCTGCTTTTTATAATCCGTCAGACGGGTCAGTAGATTTGATAACCTCCCTGAATGTAAGTCTGTCCTATGAGCCGGACGCCTCAAAAGGGACAATTGCTGATCCGTTTCCGGATAACAAAGGGGAGGACGGTTCGAAAGCCTTTATCACAGGATATACTGACAAGCCTGTAAGCATGGTTATTGTCACTGATCCGGTTTTCCGCAAAGCACTGAATCCGCTCATAAAATGGAAGACGAAAAAAGGTATAAGGGTCAGAACCGTTTACAGAAAACCGGGACCCACAGAGGGTGTATACGCTGATTTGAAAGACAGTCTCATTGCAATTTATGACAGCAGCAAGGCTTCAGGTAATCCCCTGCAGTACCTTCTGATTGTGGGAGATCTTTCTGTAATTCCGGCCTCCTCAGGCACAACCAATGTGTCTGACCTTTATTACGGCGAATTTGACGGTGGCGGCGATTATATCCCGGAGCTCTATATAGGCAGGTTGCCGGTTAAGGATACTGTCCAGCTCAGTGGACTGGTAAAAAAGATAGTCGGTTACGAGAGTTTCGGATTTGAGCCGAGGAATATATCATGGGCAGGTGCTCTGGTAACTGCAGGAAATGATGCGGGATACGCAAATATTATGAACGGCCAGGTCAATTACATCTACAGTAACTATTTCAATCCGGATCCGACAATTAACGGATACAGATGGAGATATCCCGACTCACCCCAGAAGGATGACTCGCTTAAGATACTGTTTAACAGTGGCCTGAGCATCCTAAACTATACAGGGCACGGTGAAGCTGCCGGTTTGTCAGATCCCGTTTTCAAGGTGCCTGTGATAAGTGAACTGACGAATAAAAACAAATATCCCCTCATAATTTCAAATGCCTGCCGCACTGCGCAGATAAATGTCACACCCTGTTTCGGAACTGAAATAGTCAACGCAATTGACAAAGGCGCCCTGGCATTTATAGGTTGTACAAACGACTCCTATTGGGCAGACGATTTCTACTGGTCTGTCGGGCCGGGAATGGCAGGGATCGACGCAACCTATGAAAATACAGGTGCGGGAGCTTTCGACAGGCTTTTCCATACCCATAATGAAGAGCCCGGCGACTGGTTTTACACCCTCGGACAGATAAACTTTGCAGGAAACCTGGCGGTATCTTCCAGTACCAGTTCCAGAAAAAAGTATTACTGGGAAACATATATTCTCCTTGGTGACCCATCCCTCTCACTGTTTATCGGTAAACCGGATACATTCAACATTCAGGTACCGGATACCCTGCCGTCAGGCCTTGGAATCCTGAACATTTTTGCCCAGCCTCACTCCTATGCGGCCATTTCTGATTTCAATACTCTATGGGATGCGAAATTCATCAGCCCGTCGGGAAATGCAGCGCTTTCAATTCCTGACGGAGCAAAGGATTCCTGTTTGCTTATGGTGACAGGACAGAACATGGTTCCCTTTACAAAAACGCTCTATTTCGGTCCCGTAGCGGGAGCATTCATCTCTGCCGAAAATATTGTCTTCGATGACATTACAGGAAACGGAGACGGAATTCCCGATTATGGAGAGAAAATTAACCTTATGGTCACCCTGAAGAACCTTGGAGAAGGCGCTGCAGTCAACCTTACCGCAGGCATTTCGGTACTTTCCGGAATGATCACTGTGGAGCAGGGTACTGACATAATTGGCATACTTAATGCCGGGGGATCATATACTGTAAATAACAAATTCATTTTCACGGTATCTGATGAAATCAGCGACGGTGAAATGGCTTCCCTCCTTCTTAGACTTGATTACGGAGGTAAGGAATATCTTTCCGGTATAGACATGACTTTGAGCGCTCCGGATATTAAAATAATTTCCTCTGTCCCTGACGATACTGCAACAGGCGACGCTGATTTCCTGCCGGATCCGGGAGAAACAGTGATGTTCAATGTCAGGATATCAAATGACGGAAGCAGTGCAGTCAGCGGCACACTCTCAATTTCGGAATCCTCACCATATCTTGGTGTTTCATCTCCTGAAGTGGCAACCGGGCTGCTTCTTCCGGGGAGGGAAAAGACTATCAGTTTTGAGGGTGTGATTTCAGCAAATGCCCACCCCGGTACAGTTATCCCTTATGATGTCAGCCTGGCATGCGGAAAATACTCAGCATCAAATTCATACTCGATAAGTACAGGGAAAACCAGGGAGACATGGGAACACAGCAGATTTGACGTCTTCCCGTGGAAGCAGGCAACAGTCTTTCCATGGATAACAACATCTTCAACAGCTTTTGAAAATGTCATCTCTGCCCGGTCAGCAATCATTCCTGACAAAAGTGAATCTATACTTGCAATCACAGTTAATCAGCCTGTAAAGGATTCGGTAACATTCTTCTCAAAAGTCTCGACCGAAGTCAACTATGATGAAATGATTTTCAGGGTCGACAGTGTTGATATTTATACATTGTCAGGCGAATTACCGTGGAGGAAATACAGCGCAGTTCTCGCTCCGGGGATACATTATCTGGAGTGGTTATACAGGAAGGATGTATCTCTGTCAGGGGGTCTTGATGCCGTATGGATTGACATGATAACCTTTCCGGGGATTTCATTTCTGAAGGCTGACCTTAGTGTAGATACTGTGTTTGCCCCTCCGGAACCGGTCACCCTGAACAATATAATTATCAGGGGCCAGGTGATTAACCTGGGAAGCCAGACACTGACGAGCTTTCCGCTGGCTTACAGGGTCAATGAAGGAGATCCCGTGAATGAGACGTTTTTCCTGAAGATTGAGCCTGGTGACACACTTGCTGTTGCTTTCTCGTCCCCTGTCTCCTTAATTGCAGGGACCAGTTACCGGATTGAAATTATAAGTCGGCTGCCTGAAGACGGTTACCGGTCTAATGATACTGCCCGTGTTTCTTTCATTAAAACGGGTTATAATGATCCTGAAATACCTGCTGAGAGGTTAGCAGTCTCCCCCAACCCGTTCGAAGAAGTCATGAATCTCGATTTTGAATCACTGACGTCAGTGAAAGGTTGATATTGAACTGGCTGATATCCAGGGGCGGACCGTTCTGAAAAGGACAGCGGAAGTGCTTCCAGGCATGAACCGGATAAGCGTCGACTGTTTTCAGCTTGCCAGGGGTGTTTATACCCTTGTTTTAACCCAGGACGGAAAAACGGTGAAGAGGAAGGTCGTGAAGGTTTGAGGGAGCACGGAGCAGGAAGCTAACCCCGAAGGGGGGACCGAGCGTAAGGAAAATGCCCTGTGGGCATTTTTAGCAAGGGGACAGACAGTGGGTGAGCAATAAAATTTGAAAACCCCTGAACCCCGAATAAGTTGTGGTATTGATTGCTGCACTTGTGTAAAAAAAAGTAAAACAAAAACAAAAATTTACTCAGATTGGAAAGAAAACCTACAAGGGAAGAGGGACTGGAACTCTTCAGAAAGTACAACAAGTCAGAGAGTCTTTACAAACATGCACTGTCGGTTGAAGCCGTAATGCGGTATATGGCCCGGAAACACGGTGAGGACGAGGAGATGTGGGGTGTAATTGGCCTGATACATGACCTTGATTATGAAATGTACCCGGAACAGCACTGTACAATGACTGAAAAGATAATGAGGGAGCACGGATGGCCTGAAGAATATATCAGGGCGGTAATAAGTCACGGCTACGGAATTTGTTCAGATACTGAACCTCAGACGCTGCTTGAAAAGACACTTTTTGCCATTGATGAACTTACCGGACTTGTAACAACCAGTGCGCTTGTCAGGCCTTCGAAAAGCGTTCTTGACATGGAGGCCAGGTCAGTCAGGAAGAAATGGACGGATAAAAAATTTGCTGCCGGCGTTGACAGAAGCGTAATTGAAAAAGGAGCCGCCAGTCTTGGCGTTGACCTCAACGACCTTATTGAAGATACAATAATGGGTATGAGGGAGGTGGCAGCGGAAATCGGGTTAAAAGGAAATCCGGTTTAAAATAAAATGGGCGTCCGCAATTAAAACGGAACGCCCATATTCTGTTAAATAACTTAAGAACTACAGTTCGCGGATCTGAATGTTCCTGTACCAGACATCATCGCCGTGGTCCTGGAGACCGATAAAGCCTTCCTTCGCCACAACAGCCCAGTTGGGGTTAAGTGCCGGGAACTTGCTTCCGGCAACCAGTGTATTCCAGTCGGGTGTCCAGAGATGATACTCCAGTACTGTTTCGCCGTTCTGAATGTGCCATACGGAGCCTTTATAGACTTTTATCTCAGCCGTGTTCCACTCTCCGGCAGGTTTTGCATTCTGCGGCACTGCCGGTATAAGGTCATAGAGTGATCCTGCCATTCGGTTTCCGTCCTTGCCTGCCTGGGCATCAGGATGTCTCTCGTTGTCAAGGACCTGCATCTCAGGAGCTGTCTTGTAGATATAATCCCACTCAGGTCCTTCCTGGGCCAGGTAGAATATCCCGCTGTTACCGCCTTCTGAAATCTTCCATTCCAGTTTAAGGTGGAAATTTGAGTACTTTTTGTCATAGATTATGTCACCGCCGCCACCGCCGGCTTCACCCATACCGGAACCCAGACAGTGCAGGGTGCCTTCAGTGATTTCCCATCCCTGGGAGGGAAAGTCCGGTTTGTTGTAATTCCGCCAGCCAGTTGTGGAAGAACCGTCGAAAAGAGAAGTCCAGACCTCTGCAACTCCCTTTTTCTCTGTCTCCTTCGCCTTCTTGTCTTTCCCGGAACCGCAGGATACAAGTGTGATTGCAAGAACCATTGAGAGAATTATGTTTACTGCTTTCATAAAATATTTGTTTTAGATTAACATAAATTTAATTCATTATTATACAGGCATTTCCGGAAGGGTCCAGCCATTACGGTATGTATGTCTGATCATCTCCTTCGAGAATTGTTTTGCATTGATCGGATCAGTGTATTTCCTGTCAAATGTAGGATGTCCGTCCGTAATGCTGAAATGATCCTCGACGCAGATCTTTATCTCTTCGGAGTCATTGATATTTGTGAATTCCATTTTATCTCCGTCCCAGGTCAGAGTTTTATTAAGACCCTGGAGTCTGACTGCCATGACACCCATCACAACCATTTCGTTGAACGGACCGGCTTCTGAAAAGTCAGATTTAAGTCTTCACCCTTGATGCTGCAGGAGTTTTGCAGGCTTTTACCCAGTCCATTTCGTGGCTGCCTTCAACGCGACGCTCAGTTTTGGGTGCAGCAGGTATACGGCCCGAGAGAAGCCACGGGTCTTTCCCGTAACAGCCGCATATCAGCACGTCCTTTGTGCCGTAGAATATAGTGCCGCCACCGTCATCGTTCATGTCTCTTCCGGCAGGCCAGCCTTCAGGTTTAACAGGCTGGAGACCTCCGTCATACCATGTTACTTCCACCTCAGGGTATTTAACCTTTGACCCTTTGGGTGCCGGTCTTTCAGGAAATACCATCTTTACCATCTCAGCATTCGGTGCACAGTCAGTAAGAAGAAGGGTGGAACTGCCCTCGACCCTCGTTGGATACTTCAGTTTTAAGCCTTTGAAAACGGGATGGAGTATATGACATGCCATATCGCCCAGGGCGCCTGTTCCGTAATCCCACCAGCCACGCCAGTTCCAGGGTGTATAAACGCTGTGGAATGGACGCATCGGTGCAGGTCCTACGAAAAGATCCCAGTTAAGTGTTTCAGGTACCCATTCTCCTTTTGCAGGCCTGTTAAGACCCTGCGGCCAGATTGGTCTGTCGGTGAATGCATCGACTTTGCGCACATCACCAATCTCTCCGTTCTGGATCCATTCAACAATAAGGTTTATTCCCTCTCCTGAGGAACCCTGGTTACCCATCTGTGTTGCAACCTGATGCTTGACTGCAAGTTTTGTAAGCAGTCGCGACTCATATACGCTGTGAGTCAGCGGTTTCTGAAGGTACACATGCTTACCCATACTCATCGCATTTGCAGCAGCCAGGGCATGGGTATGATCAGCTGTTGCCACAATGACAGCATCAATTGACTTGCCCATTTCATCATACATCTTCCGGAAATCCCAGTATTTTTTTGCTGCCGGATAGGCATCAAATACCCTCTTTGAGTAGCCCCAGTCAACGTCGCATAGAGCAACTATGTTCTCTGAATCCGGCCACATTCCGTATGTTGGTAGCGCCTACACCTCCGATGCCGATTCCGGCAATATTCAGTTTGTCACTGGGAGCTTTGTGACCCAGCCCGCTGACAACGCTGCTCGGAAGAATTGTAAGTCCTGCTATGGCAGCACCGGTAGTGCCGACAAATGAACGCCTTGTAATTTTGTTTGTCTCCTCTTTCATATTACTGATAGTTAAAATTCATTTAGAGACCTTAAAAATAGATAATTCAAACGGAAAATGAAATGGCCCGGAATATAATTATGTCCGTGAATGTACTTGTTTTAAAAACTGGTAAATTGCATAAATTTGTTTTATGGAAAACAGGAAATTCAGCCTCGAGGTAGTTGAAAAAAATAAAATTACGAGGGTTTCAGAGTTGGTATTCGGACTCCTATGCCTGGCAGGTGCGTCGTGGTATGCAGTCAGTCTGCAGGGTCCGTCATCACCTGGCCTTTCAGGCTGGCTGGCTGTTATATTCCTTGCGCTCTTCGGGATATGGGAAATCCTCTCAGGGGCAGGACTTGTTTCCCGTTACATATGGATCGCAACGGATCAAATAACACTGCGGCACCGTGCATGGAAACCTCCTGTGGCTCTTCCTCCCTCAGACCTTGCGGAAGTGAAGTTCAAACCTCTTAAGGTAGATTTTTGTCTGAACGGGGGAAATGTTATTTCTATCCGGCTCGGGACATACTACAGCGAACGTTCAGCTCAGATAATGGAGGCTGTTGAAGTCTTCTGTGCTGAGAACGGGATCAAGATTTCCGGTGGAAGAAATGAACAGGAAAAAATGTAGACAATGAAAATCAGAATGGGCATGATCGGAGGCGGTGAGGGATCTTTTATAGGACCCGTTCACCGCATGGCGGCCAGGCTGGACGGAATGATTGAGCTTGTAAGCGGAGCTTTCAGCAGTGATCCTTCCGTTTCTGAAGCTACAGGCAAAAGTGAAGGGCTTGACCCGGAAAGGACTTACGCCGACTGGCACGGGATGATAAGCCGCGAGAAAACACTGCCCGATGAAATCAGACCGCATTTTATTGCAATTGTTACCCCAAACCATCTGCACTACGGTCCGGCAAGGATGGCTCTGGAAGCAGGATTCAGCGTGCTGTGCGACAAGCCTCTCTGCATGAGCGTGGCAGAGGCAATAGATCTCTACGAAACAGTTCAGAGAACCGGAGGATTGTTCTGTCTGACCCATAATTATACCGGATACCCGATGGTCAAAAGAGCCAGGGAGATTGTGCTGTCCGGTGAAATAGGCGATGTCAGAAAGATTGCCGTTGAGTATTTCCAGGGATGGCTTTCCTCTCCTGTTGAGAATGAAGGAAACAGACAGGCAGAATGGCGTGCTGATCCAAGCCGTGCAGGAATAGCAGGCGCCATGGCAGATATCGGCACTCACGCCTTTAACCTCGCAGAATATGTTTCCGGACTCGAAGTTGTAAGCCTGTCAGCCGACCTTCATTCAGTAGTGCCGGGAAGGATTCTGGATGATGACGGGAACCTTTTCCTGAGGTTTGAGAACGGTGCAAGCGGCACACTGCTTGCCAGCCAGATCGCCCTGGGCGAAGAAAACAGCCTCTCATTGAGGATTTACGGCAGCAAGGGAAGTGTCAGCTGGCACCAGATGGAACCTAACAGTATGATTGTCAGATGGCCTGATAAACCTATGCAAATTTATCGCACCGCCACTTCTTATAAAGAAATGGGAATGGCGGCAGTGAGGCACACCAGGATTCCTGCGGGCCACCCTGAAGGATTTATCGAAGCCTTCGCCAATATCTACAGAAATTTTGCTGTCCATATTGCCGCTGTACAATCCGGAACGGCGCAGGAAAACATTCTTGATTACCCGGGAATTAACGAGGGAGTCAGGGGCATGAAATTCCTTGAAGCGGCTGTAGCTTCAGCTTCAGAGAAATCATTCTGGAAGAATCTGTGACTTACCTCAGAGCATCGAGAAAATAGCTGCGGCTGATTGCAATACTCTCCATCGGAGAATGAGTGCGACAGTCATCCTGCTCAAGGAACCAGTATTTCATTCCGGACTCTTTTGCCTTTGCAAGAATTGGCTTGAAATCAATTATGCCTTCACCAAGGGTCGCATCCTGTTTTTCAGGACTGAGATCCTTCATGTGCCAGAGCTCAAATCTGCGGGGATACTTTGCAAAATAGACCAGCGGATCCTTTCCTGCAGCGGTAATCCATGCCAGGTCAATTTCGAACAGCACAAGCTTCGGATCAGTATTTTCAACAAGGATATCATACGGAACCTTACCGTCTATTTCCAGAAACTCTATCTGGTGATTGTGGAAACCAAATCTGAGCCCTGCCTTTTTGCATTTCTCCCCTGCCCTGTTGAAATAGTCAGCAGCCTTTTTGTATCCGTCAAGGGAACTGCTCCACTCGTGAGGCAATGAAGGAAGTATCATATATTTTAATCCAGCTTCGGCGGCATCTTCAATCATTATGTCATCATTTTCCGGACGTATCGGGTTATGTGTACTGATGAGCTCAAGACCGGTTTTTTTCACCAGCCGGCCAAACTGTGCAGGTTTCATTCCGTAAAACGCCCTGTCGGAATAACCTGCAGCCTCAACCCAATTGTATCCTGCGGCAGCGGCCTGAGCCAGCGCTGCAGCCGGATCACTGCCCATGGCGTCACGAATAGTATATAAGGCAAGTCCTGTCTTCTTAGATAGGCTTGAGGCTGCCAACAGTTCATTTTGAATAAGCGGAACTGCAGCTGCAATTAATACGCTCTTTTTTAAAAAGTCTCTTCGGGTGGTCATGGTATATCTGGTTAACATTAATTGTCGGTGATAAAAATGACAGGGTCCTCTCTTCTGCTTTCCTGCAACTGATATCAGCAAAATTAGGATTAAATTTATAACATTAAAAGTCCGACCACTTGCAATTAAATGAAATATACAAGGATGACGGAGCCCGGAGATGCCTTCTGTGCCCGCATTATTGCATTATCATGCCTGGCAAAAAGGGAATCTGCGGAGTAAGGGAGAACAGGGGTGATACTGTTTCACTTTCTACCTACGGCATTATCTCAGGGTATGCCGTTGATCCGGTTGAGAAAAAACCCCTTTATCATTTTTTCCCCGGAAAGAGTATTCTGTCGGTCGGTTCCTACGGATGCAATCTGAAATGTGATTTTTGCCAGAATCACCAGATCTCACAGCACACAGAGAGAGAAGGCAGCTACAGCCTTTCACCGGAGGAGCTGGTTTCCCGTGCCCTGAGGGTGGAGGACAATATCGGCATCGCCTTCACTTACAATGAACCGGTCATCTGGCACGAGTATGTCATTGACTGTGCAAGGCTCGCCAGGGAGCACGGACTGAGGAATGTAATGGTAACCAACGGTTATATCAACCCCGGGCCACTGGATGAACTGCTTGAGGTCATTGATGCTTTCAACATAGATCTGAAGGCATTTGATGACGGTTTTTACAGGAGGTATACCGGAGGAACACTCAAGCCTGTTCTGGAGACAATAGAGAAAGTTGCCGGCGCCGGTAAGCATCTTGAGCTGACAACGCTTATTCTGCCCGGTCTGAATGATTCTGACGCTTCGATGCACAGGGAGGCAGAATGGATTGCCGCTTCAGCGGGCCGGAGGGTGCCTGTGCATATCAGCCGTTACTTCCCCATGTATCTGAGGTCAGATCCCGCAACACCTTCGGAGACTGTGATAAGACTCCGCGATATAGCATCCGGATATCTCGATTTCGTTTATACAGGAAATATCTCCGCGGAACAATGCGGATGTGACACATACTGCCCTTCATGTCACATACCTGTAATAAAAAGAGCGGGGTACAGAACTACTGTTGCAGCTCTTGATAGCGAAGGCGGGTGCCTGAACTGCGGTGAAAAAATAATTGATTATTTACGGCTCTGAAAACCGGGTTACTTCTCTTTTGAGATTATGCTCAGTTTCTCGAAGTATCCGTCAACTTTCTCGAAAAGGTCCTTGCGGAGCGCTGAATAATAACCTCTTATCAATTTTGGATTATCCTTCCCTGCCGGATTGTTGACCCTGTCAAAAAACTCGTTTCTCATCTCTACTGCCTCTTCGATGAGATTCTCGACCTCAGTGCGCTTTTTTCCCTCGTGTATGCTCGTAAACATGAAACAGTCGGATATGAATTCAAAAAACAGGTAGTCGATATCCTTCTTCAGGTCTCTTAGATTTGCCATAATTGTGAAATTTTGCGTAAAGATATACAATAAATCTGCTTATTCATTCCGTTTGTAATTCCTGATGCTTTCTGCCGCGAGCCCCTCATAAATCACCTTCAGTCTTTTTATAATCGACACGGTAGTAACAAACCTTACATCGTCAATCCTTTCAACAGGAAGGACCATAGGCGAGGTTCCGGTCAGAAAAACTGCAGGAAACATGGAGATCATCGATGCCTCGACGGGTTCAAAATAGATACTGATGCCCTCATTCCTGCATATTGAAATAATATATTTTCTTGTGATTCCCGGGAGCACCATCCTGTCAGGAGCAGTATACAGGCATCCGTCACTTGTGACAAAGAATACGCTTGACCTGCTGCCTTCGGTAATCAAGCCCTCCTTATTGACCAGAAATGCTTCATAGGCATTTTGTTTTTTAAGCTCCGCATCGATTGCCAGCCTCATCCTCGTATTTAACAGCTTCACCCCCGGATCGAGTCTTTCAGCACGATAAAGTACGACCTTCACTCCTTCTGTGTACATTTTTTCTGAAGGATAAGTTGAAGTGACATAACAAATATGCAGCGTGTGTTCACGACCGGTAAATGCAACTGTTACCCTGATGTTGATCTGCGGTACAGGGTCCCTCCGTGTCAGAGCATTTATACCTGACGCAATTTGACTTTCAAGGTCTTCGGGCACGTGATACCTGGTAGCAATTCCCTCCTGCAACCTCCTGATGTGGTCCCCGAAAAAGAGCGGAATACCCCCCGAGGTGCGGATTACTTCATAAAACAGGGTCTCCCCTGCAGGTTGTTCTTCAGCAACGACTGCATCAAGGATGAGTCCGTCGAGATAATAGTATTTTCCGCAGCAGTCCATAGAATTGTTAATAATTACAAAGTTACTATATAAATCACAGAGCCTTAAAAGTAATTATCTTCGTCAATTATCCCCGAGAATGTACGCAATCATTGACATCGAGACAACCGGAGGCAGCGCCAGGATGGAAAGGATAACGGAGATCGCAGTCATCATTCATGACGGGACAAAGATCACCGGAGAGTATTCGACACTCATTAATCCGGACAGAAATATTCCTTATTTCATCACCGCTCTGACAGGAATCACCAATGAGATGGTAGAGGATGCACCCCGATTTTTCGAAGTGGCGAAGAAGATAGTGGAACTGACCGAGGGTAACGTTTTCGTAGCGCATAATGCCAGGTTTGACTATTCATTCATCAGGCAGGAATTCGCCATGCTTGGGTACAATTTCCACAGACCTCTTCTGGATACTGTATCTCTCAGCAGGAAGCTACTTCCCGGACACAGGTCATATGGTCTTGGCAACCTCTGCAAGGATCTGGGAATAGAGATTCACGGGAGACACAGGGCATCCGGCGATGCTATGGCCACTGTGAAACTTTTTGAAATGCTTATCGAAAAGGACGCTCAGCTCTCTGCCGGAGGCAGAGGACTTATAAAAAATCACAAGGCGGCAAAACTTCACCCCGCATTCGATATTTCAAAAGCTGAGAATCTGCCTGAAGAACCAGGTGTTTACTACTTTCACAATGAGACCGGCGACGTTATATATATCGGCAAGAGCCGCAATCTTTACCAGAGGGTTACGACACATCTCTCCAACAATGGCAATTCGCGTGCAATGGAGATGCGGGATATGATTGCCGATATCAGCTGGGAACGAACGGGCAGTGAGCTGATTGCCCTGCTTCTTGAGTCTTTCGAGATAAAGGCCAATAAACCGGTTTTTAACAGGGCCCAGCGCCGGACCGGATTCCAGTGGGGCATTTACAGCTACCGTGATGAAAATGGATATATAAGGTTCGAATACCGGAATGTAAAGGATGACGAAGTGCCGCTTTCGCTCTTTACCTCCCGGGAGAGGGTAAAATCCAAACTGGAACAATTGATAGAAACCTACGGACTCTGCCAGAAGCTTTGCGGCATGTACGAAACAGACGGTCCCTGCTTCCACAGGCAGGTGAGCCTCTGCAGGGGAGCCTGTAACGGGGAGGAAAGCGCAGCGGAGTACAATGAAAGGGCATTGAAGGCCCTTGATGAATTCATCTTCACAGGAAGAAATTTCTTTATTATTGACAAGGGCAGGGAGGAGGATGAAAGATCAGCTGTTAAAATTGTAAACGGGAAATACGCAGGTTACGGATTCTTCAATATAAATGACATGGGATTCGGATTGTCGGCCATTCACGAATGCATTCACTCTGCACGCGATAACCGTGACATCCAGATCATAATAAAAGGTTACCTCAAAAGACACAAGGTTGAGAAGGTCATAGATTTCTGAGCCATACTCAACTGAGCAGGATTTCTTAATATATTTGTTTTAACCAACACATAACCGCAAATGTCGCTATTTACCCGCACAACCAGGGAACTGACAATTATGATTGACGAGTTCTTTGATACGATAGAGATCGGCGTTCTTATATTTAAGGAGGGAGTAAAGTCATATGTCAACGGCGATAAGGTGGCTTTCGAAAATCACCTGAAGAAGATTGACGACCTGGAGGGTAAGGCGGACAAGCTGCAGCGGGGCATTGAGAATGAAATGATAATTCATTCAGTACTTCCCCAGCAACGAAGTGAGATAGTCAGGCTGCTTGATCAGCTTGATGAGATAATTGATACTGCCAAGGGCTCTCTGAATGAGTTCTATATTGAAATGCCTAACATACCGGCTGCCCTTGCACATGACTTCATATCTCTCTCCGAGGTATCGGCAAATAGTGCCGAAGAACTCATGCCTGCTGCAAGAACATTCTTCAGGGAGCCTCACCTGGTAAGGGAGAAGTTGCTCAAGGTCTATTTCTTCGAGCGTGAAACCGATAAGGCTGCCTTTCATCTCAAAAAGAAGGTTTTTCACGAAATGAATGAGCTCTCCCTTGCCGAGAAAGCTCATATCCGTTATATAGTCCACCATATTGAAAGCATATCAGACAGGTCACAGAATGCTGCAGACCTTCTGGCGTCTATGGCAGTCAAGCTAATGCTCTGAAAAATGATAGTCTTATTTATTTCGAGCGGGCTGTTCCTGGGCTGGTCACTTGGCGCCAATGATGCTTCCAATATCTTCGGTTCCGCTGTAGGGTCCAGGCTGATAACATTCACCAAAGCCGCTGTAATCGCATCTGTATTTGTAGTTATCGGAGCTGTTCTGCAGGGAGCAGGTGCATCGGACACCCTCGGCCGCCTCGGATCAGTAAATGCAATAGGCGGATCTTTCACTGTTGCTCTTGCCGCCGGACTTACAGTCTACCTGATGACAAAGGCGGCACTCCCTGTATCATCAACACAGGCCATTGTCGGCGCCATCATCGGATGGAACCTTTTTACAGATAATGCAGTTGATGTAAGATCGCTTACGCAGATCATCACCACATGGATCATCGGACCTGTACTTGGAGGAATCTTTGCTTATGCCCTTTATCACCTGATCAAGGTTACGCGGAAAAGGATAAATGTGCATCTTATTGTATATGAGTCATATATCAAGACAGGATTGATAATTGTCGGCGCATTCGGGGCATTCAGCCTCGGGGCTAATAACATTGCGAATGTTATGGGGGTATTTGTTCCAAGTATTAGCCTTGAGGATGCGGATTTCGGAATATTTACACTCACCGGTGCACAACAATTGTTCCTGCTTGGCGGTATTGCAATTGCAGCAGGCATCCTGACATACTCAAAAAAGGTCATTGAAACGCTTGGCAATAACCTGTTGGAACTCTCATCCGAAGCTGCCCTGGTTGTGGTCCTTTCACAGGCACTGGTCCTTTTTATATTCTCCTCATCATCGCTTTCGAGGCTTCTCACATCAATTGGCCTTCCCGCCATTCCTCTTGTCCCGGTTTCGAGCTCCCAGGTCATAGTAGGCGCAATTGTCGGAGTTGGACTTTACAAGGGTATCAGAAACATAAACCTGAAACTGCTGGGGAGTATTGCTTCCGGTTGGATTACCACCCCGGTTGCTGCAGGGTTGCTCTCATTTTTCCTTCTTTTCTTTGTAAAAAATCTCTTTCGGAATTGATATCGGTCAGTCTGTAAGACCTCCGTCAGGGTCCGGTGATGGTATGAACCTAACTCTTGTTTTCAGATACAGCATTATTGTCATACTCATAATAGCTGCGTTGTACCTCGTCTGGCTAATACTCGCCGAAAGAAAGAGGGCCAGGAAAATCAGTTCCGGCGGACCGCTGAGATAGTCATTTCAATCAGCTGAAAGGATAGCCTCTGAGGTCAACTTAAAAATTCTATATTTGCACGCAAAATAATTATTCTGAGCATGGACAGGAAAATACATCACCCGGTTTCAAATATCACAATGAGGCTTGTAAAAAGTGAAGATCTGAATCATCATGGAACGTTATTCGCAGGGAGAACAGCTGAGTGGTTTGTTGAGTCAGGCTTTATCGCTGCAGCATCACTCCTCGAACCGAAAAATGTGGTTTGCCTCAAGATACACGGTATGTATTTCACGAAACCTGCCAAACCCGGGGAAGTGCTGATATTCGATTCAAAGATTGTCTATACCGGAAAGACAAGTCTTGTATCATACATTAAAGTCAATAAAGCGGATTCAGGCAAACCTCTGGTTGATGGGTTTATTACTTTCATCCATGTTGATGAAGATACTCTGCCTGCTCCCCACTTCATTGAGGTTCAGCCTGAAACAGACGAGGACAAAGGACTGTTCAGCCTGGCGATGAATCTTAAAAAAGGATAAAGGAATTGGTGAAATTTGCGATTTGCGATTTGTGATTTGTGATTTGTGGTCAGTACTCCTATTTCAGAAAAGAGTATTTCTTTCCATACTCCATCATCTGTCCCAGAAAATCTGAAGTGTACTCAACGGTAATATCAGTGATAATGCCGTTTGCATCAACGACAGGTTTCAGCACAGGATTAACAAAACCGCTGTAGGGAGCAAGATTCAGCTTTGCGTACCGATCAAGAATTTCCTGGTGAAGGAGAGGATTGATTTTGACTCCGTATCTTTCAATCAGTTCTTTGCCTGCCTCAAGATCGCCTTCCGATTTGATGCGTTGAACCTCTTTCAGCATCCGGCCAAACAACATGCGAAGCTTTTCGTAGTCGGTAATGGTTACGTATGTTTTGTCATCGCGTGACACCAGCATAATTATGCTGTCAGGTGCGGCTTTTTGATATACCCAGTGTGATATTGCAGCCCGGCAACGCATATGCGCCTGTTCAATGTCCTTGCCGGGAGCTATCCTTACAATCTGCGTAAGCAGTCCGTTCCGGATATAATTGTCATATTCGGCCTTTCCGGTTTCAGGTGAAGAGATAAGGCCAATTTCAGTCAGTTTGGGGTCCATCAGGTAATAGAGTGCGAATAGATCTGCTCTCATCTCCTCAAGGGGCGAAGCATAGTTCTTCAGGGCATTCGGATCGGTTCCCGGGGCAAGTTTGCCGCTTGCATGGCCTATGCATTCGTGAAGATCGGTGTGAAGAGCATCAGCCAGAGATGCAAATTCCTTAGCCCTGGCAATCTCGGCTTCGTTAAAAGCAAATTCCTCCAGGAAGCCACTGCCCCTGGCGGCTATATCCTTTGCGTCAGTAATGTTTGCAAGAGTGACTGATTTGGAACCTGCTTCACTTCTTATCCAGTTAGAATTTGGCAGGTTTATCCCCAGCGGAGATGCAGGGTAACAGTCGCCACCGAGCATTGCCACATTAATGACACTGGCGGCTACCCCGGTGACTTTCTCCTTTCGGAATTGCGGATCTATGGGAGAATTGTCCTCAAACCACTGGGCATTTGAGGTAATCAATGAGGTGCGTTTCGAGGCTTCCAGGTCCTTATAATGGACCACCGACTCCCAGGTGGCCTTCATTCCCAGCGGATCACCGTATGTCTCAATAAAACCGTTGATATAATCCACTGAAAGGCCGGTATTTCCTGCCCAGAGGATATTATAATCATCCCAGGTCTTCAGGTCGCCGGTAGTATAATAATCTATAAGCAATCCAATCTCACGTTTCTGAATGTCACTGAGAGCCACCGCCTTTGCTTTTTCGAGCCATGCAATTATTCTGTCAATTGCATCTCCGTAAAGTCCGCCGCTCCGGTAAGGTATTTCTGAGACCCTGCCATCGGTCTTCATCACTTTTGTATTTAGGCCCCATGATACCGGGGTTGTGTCTGCGGGATCGGCCAGAGCGGCATAATAGCTTTCGACCTCAGCCTGGGTAACCCCCTCGTAAAAGTTGTTGGCAGAGGAGGCAATCATATCGGTACCCTCTGTCTGATCAACGCGCTTTGAATACAGCGCCGGATCAAAAAGCAACGGGGTAAGCATCGTTGTGAGAGCTTCAACGTTCATCTCGTTCTGACAGAGGGAGAAGTGAAGGATTGCTATCCTTCAGCAAGGTGGCAAAATATTCGGCTGTGAAGCCGGGAACAAATTTGTCATTTGAATAGTGATGGTGAATCCCGTTGGCAAAGAAGATCCGTTTGGCATAGATGATGAAATTTCTGTACTCTTCAGTTTCTCTGTCACCTTTGTAGGAATCAATAACAGCCTCAACTGTCTTTCTGATGACAAGGTTATACCTGAAATTCTGATCCCAGAAAATGTCCCGTCCGCACAGGGCAGCCTCGGAAAGGTAATAAATCAGCTCCTTTTCCTGAAGGGAGAGCTGCTCAAATCCAGGGAGCCGGTATTTGAGTACGCTGATATCTTCAAATCTGTCAACCTGATATGAAAATTCTTCGGTTGTGGCACTTTTGTTTTCAGTCTGACGACATGATGTAAATAATGCAATTCCCATGGCTGCAATTGTTCCTATTAGTACTATTCTTCTCATGATAACTTTGGTATGATAAGGAGAATCTAAAGTAATAAAAAGGATCGGCGAATAAGTCAAAACCCGGATATTTTGGATGTCAGGCGGAAATTTCAAATAAATTCCTAATTTTGAAGATACTAACCTTCAAACCTTGAAAAAGAGAACTGTAATATTGATCTTTCTTCTTGTCGCAGGCGTCTCCCGGGCATTTGCACAGGATCTCGTTGAGCTTATTTCCGGGGAGGTAAAAAAATCTCTCCCGGTGGCGGAAGCGCTTTACATTGAACTGCATCAGAATCCCGAGCTTTCCCTGCAGGAAGTCAGAACTGCCTCCAGGATGGCTGATGCTCTTCAAAAGATCGGATTCAAGGTTACTACTGGTGTAGGCGGAAACGGGGTTGTAGGTGTTTTCACAAACGGAAATGGTCCGGTACTTATGCTCAGGACTGATATGGATGCCCTGCCTGTCAAGGAGATGACAGGGCTTCCGTTTGCGAGCAAGGTCACTGCTTTAGACAGCCGCGGCATAGAGACTCCGGTAATGCACGCCTGCGGCCATGATCTTCATATGACTGTCTGGCTTGGAACTCTCGAGACACTTGTGAAGCTGAAAAGCAGGTGGAAGGGCACAATCGTGGCAGTGGCCCAGCCTGCTGAAGAAGTAAGCGGCGGATCAGTGGAGATGATCGCTGACGGACTCTATTCACGTTTCCCTGTGCCTGATTATGCCCTGGCCTGGCATGTCAGCCCGGATCTTCCGGCCGGGACTGTCGGTTATTACCCGGGGCCCATTTTTGCAGGTGTCAACTCCGTAGATGTGAAAATTTTCGGTGTCGGAGGTCATGGTGCGATGCCGCACAAAACGATTGATCCCATTGTACTTACTGCCAGGATAATCCTTGATTATCAAACGATAGTCAGTCGTGAGATCAACCCGGTCTCCCCTGCCGTTGTGACGGTAGGGTCGGTTCATGGAGGATCAAAGCATAACATTATTCCTGCGGAGGTCGATCTTCAGCTTACAATCAGGTTCTTCACTGATGATGTATACCGTCAGATCATGGCTGCGCTCAAACGGATTACAGAGGGTGTTGCATATTCAGCCGGACTCACCGATGAGCAGTTGCCGGTAATTACAGTGGGAAAAGAGTACACCCCACCTGTGGCAAATGATCCTGATCTTGTAAACAGGGTTGCTTCATCAATCAGCAGTGTGCTTGGAAAGGAAAACACAATCCTGGTTGACCCCTCAACGGTTGCCGAAGATTTCGGCAGATACGGGCGTACGCCTGAAAAGGTGAAGATAGGTCTGTTCTGGCTCGGCGGAGCCAACCGGGCCAGATATGATGAAAGCATTCTCAGGAACACTAACCTGCCTGCCCTTCACAGTCAGACATTCTACCCTGATTTCGAGCCTACTTACGTTACCGGCGTAACTTCAATGACCAGGGCGATAATTGATCTCCTTCAAACCAGATAATCACAGTCCGAGCAAATCCATCACCCCGTTTATGAAAGTGAGCGGATGAGCCGGGTTACCCGGTACATAAAGATCGGGTTTGTGATCGCTGAGGAAGTTGCGGTTCAATGCCGGACTACCTTCAAAAATACCTCCGCTGATTGCATCTGAGCCAACCAGGATTATTATTTTCGGTGAAGGCACTGCCTCATAGGTAAGTTCAAGGGCCCGCGACATATTTTCCGTGATCGGACCGGTAATTACAATACCGTCGGCATGCCGCGGTGATGCTACAAATTCGACACCATAGCGTCCGAAGTCGAAGTTCACGTTTCCCGTAGCAGCCAGTTCCATCTCGCAGGAATTATCCCCTCCTGCAGAGACCTGCCTGAGTTTCAGAGCTTTTTTAAACAGTCTCCTGACATCTTTTCTGACATCTGATTCGTCAAGTCTGAGCGGATCCTTCCGGCCGGGCTTGATTATAAGATCCTCCCTTTTGTTGGCAGCAATCCGGTAATCGTTCAGGAACCTGATCCTTTCCGGCAGCAGAAGGGCGCATTCATTGCAGAATGCACACCTGCCAAGATCTATTGCGCCGCTCCTGCTGTCAATCGCATTTACAGGACAAAGCGAGGAAACCGATTCTATCTCTTTAGGGGTGATCTCGTCAGATATCACCGGCAGGCCCCTGAAACGTTCAGACACAGGCTGTTTCCGGAGGTCTTCAATATATTGCCTTCCATGATCCCGTATTACTCTCAGTTCTCTTTTCATTTTACATTTTCCCTGATTAGTCTAAAGGTCATGACCGCAATATGAGAGATTGAAGCTCTTGTTGCAAACCGGGAAGTCAGATATCTCCTCACCCCTGACAGCAAGTGCCAGCATCATCCAGTTATGAACCGACGGATCCTTGATCCTGTACGATGAAATACTTCCGTCAGATTCGGTGACTGCACAGTGGCATATCTCACCTCTCCATCCTTCGGTGAGGCTTACACCAAGCATTCCCGGCTGAAAATCGGCGTCCGTGAAGGTCCCGGGATTCGTTACCGGTATTGTCCCTCAATGCGGCAAGCAGCTTGATGACAACTGAATAGGAAAGTTCAAATTCCACTTTTCTCATCACTCCGCGAGCCAGTACATCTCCGGATTCAAGCAAGGCAGTTTTATAATGAAGATCACGGTAGGCCTGGAAAGGATGTGAAGCGCGAACATCACGGTTCAATCCTGTTGTTCTGGCAGCCATGCCAACCGCCCCTGCTTTCCTTGCCTGGATCAGCGAGACCGTACCTGTATTTTCAAAGCGTGATATAATACCTGCATTGCCGTAGATAAGATCAGCGACATTTATGAATCTTCTTTTTATTTCCTCAAGATTTCGGGTCAGATTGTCAATCATGTCAGGTGAAAGGGGATAATTTGTTCCTCCCGGCCTTATCAGACCCTTGCCGAAGCGGTTTCCGCACCAATCCTGTGTGGAATTTATTATCAGGGTCCTGAGTGCCTCGCAGGCTGCCTGTCCCTGCTGGTACCCTACATCTCCGCACAGTGCGGCAGTGTCGCCGGTATGAACGGCCATACGCTCCATTTCAAGGGCAACGATGCGTTCAACCTGAAGAGATCTTCTCGGGTACAGTGCCTGAAAGTGCCTCCGCCATCTGTGAAAATGCAAGTGCATGACCAACTGCAGTATCGCCGGCAATGCTTTCAGAAAGCAATGAAAGCTGAAGTAAATTACGCTTCACGGCAAAGAGTTTTTCAATTGCCCGGTGCTGGTAGCCAAGCTGGATTTCAAGATGGAGTATCTTTTCACCGTGACATATGAACCTGAAATGACCTGGTTCGATTACACCGGCATGAACAGGACCCACTCCCACTTCGTGAACCTCCTCGCTTTCAATTGTGTAAAACGGATAGTCAGTCCATCGTCAGACCTGTATCAAACCTTTCAGACGGGTATCTCACCGGCTTCATCCAGGGGTGTCCTGAAAATCTAATTCCGAGGGTTTCATGTATCTCCCTTTCAAATATGTGCAACAGGATAGGAGACTGATGAAATTGATTTCAATGATTTAACCGACTTCTCCTGGACATGTGAGAATATGAAGATACAGTGTGAATCGTCGGATGCAATAAGGATATAAAACCTGAAGCTTCTGTGATGAAGAGTGTACGAAATAGTTCACAACATGATTGCCCTTTTTCTTCAGCAATGCAGTAGTCTGGTCATAAGAAGCCTCCGTAGTCCAGCACCGGAATATCTTTAATATTCACTGCTTCCGGGTTATTTTTCATTATGTAATAGTCCATGGTCTGCTTCATTTCAGGTTTAAGACGGACATCGGAAGGTGAGAGTCAAGACCGGATATCATAGAAAAGAGTCCGGAAAGAAAATCAGGAATATAGAAACAGGCAATGACTGCCAGTCCGAAAAAGACAATTTGTGAAAAATATTCGGAAAATGGTATTGTGCCTGTATGTTCATGAGCCGGCAGCGGATTTCCCATTATCACCCTGAGATTCTTATTGAAAATCCCGTAAAAGATGAGTGTCAGCAGAATGGCAACTGCCAGAAACACCAGCCAGTGACCGTTAACCATCTCTTTAAAAAGCAGGAACTCACTCAGGAATAACCCTGAAGGCGGAATTGCGGTGATGAGAATGACTCCGGACAGAAGGATTACAGCTCCTGCCGGATTAAGTGCAAGGTAACCGCCGGTCTTGGATAATCTTGTATGACTTGAGGACACGGTGCAAAATTCCGGCATGAAAAAAGAGTCCTGATTTAATCAATGAATGAACTGTTATCTGTATCAGGGCAATATAAATTCCGGCTTTACCGAAGCTTAACGCAATCAGTACCAGTCCCATATGCTCAACAGTTGAATAGGCAAACACGCGTTTCAGGTTACTGGCTTTCTGCATATATATGGCCGACGCAAGGAGAGAAAGCAAACCGGTAATGAGAAGCACATGGTTCATCCATTCCGTTATCGGTGAGTCAGCCATTGACGCAAATACCCTGAAGAAAGCAATGAATCCGCCGTTAACCAGGGCGGTTGAGAGAAATGCGCTTACCGGTGCCGGTGCCACATAGTTTGCATCAATTCCGATTGTGTAAAGAGGAAATACCTCCAGTTTCGAGCTGTAACCGGTCAGAATCAGAACGAATGCGATTTTCAGGTAAACGGGATCAATTCCTGCAAATGAACTTCTCAGGCTTTCGAATGACATATCACCTGTCTGTCCTGCACCCGGGTTGGCGCTGGCAAAGAGTATCCCGATGTATGCAAGAGCGATTCCCACCGAACAGATAAATACATATTTCCACGTGGCTTCCAGTGATGTCAGTGACCTGTTGTGGTTTATAAGTCCTGCGGCTGAGAGAGTGGTCAGTTCAATGAAGATCCAGGAAACAATTATATTATTTGCCGTATAAACACCTGTCAGTGAAATATTCAGGGCTATGAAAGAAAAAAAGAAAAGCGCCCTTTTCCTGCGTGAATCTTCCCTGACATATCCTATACTGTGGTAAAAGGAGGCTGCAGCAATCAGCGACATAAGCAATAGGAAGACTACAGCCAGGGCGTCATAAGTAAAATAGCGGAGATCAATTTTATCCCTGTTGAACAGGGCATAAACAGAAAACGCGGCCTGTAATACGATAAACGCAAAGGTGTAAACCAGGGAACTTCGCTTTCCGGGATAGAGAAGGATAAGACCAGCAATTATTAATCCGGTTATGAAGTAAATGCCAACCATCAGTCAGTAAGTTTTGTTAGGCTTTCAGCTTCAAAACCGCCCATTTTATGGCCTATCCTGGTAAGGAAAATACTCATGATCAGGACGGCGATAAAAATGTCAAGCAGGATTCCGGCATTGACAAGAAGAGGAAATTCCTTCCCGATGGCAATTGAAAACAGGAATACCGAATTCTCGATTATCAGGAATCCTACAAGGTGGCCGAATATAAGTTTACGTACGCTGATCAGGATAAGACCCGGTAAACAGTGTAAGAAATGCGATTACCAGGAATGCACTGTCAACCATTGGTATGGCAAGAATCACGGGCGAGAAGCAGGCTTATTCCCAGGGCTATGATCATGATAACCACAGTATAGTTGCCAGGCAGTGATCTTTTATGAACGTTCCTGATTCCCGTTCTTTCGAGAATCTTTCTGAGCATGTAGGGAACAACCAGCGATTTAAACAGAACTGTTTCAAGTAATATGAAGATCAGGTTTATATATGTAAAGTTCTCCAGTTGGGTGAGGGCTATTCCGAACAGCAGAAAACCCTGGATCATGTAAACCTGGATATAGTTGCTGAACTTCTCGGTTGCGGCTATGTAGACCAGGGAAATACCGAATAAGACATATAGCAGAACTCCCATTTCAGAAAATATTTTTGGTGAATAGTATTACCACGAAAAACAGCACCGAAATAAGGGTCACAGTAAGTATATATTGCTGATTCCTGTTCATCTTGAACCTTGTTCTGAACGACTCGCTGAAACCTATTGCTGCTGAGAAAAGAAGCTGGACAGCAAAATAGAGAGCTATCCTGGCAGCCGGAGACAGGTCCCGGGGAATAACCGCCGATGCAATAAGGCTTCCGAAAATTGCAAATTTAAGCATCGATGTAAGCTGAATCATTGCAAGGTTAAAGCCGCTTGTATCAAGTACCATAACCTCATGAATCATAGTCAGTTCAAGGTGAGTTTTCGGGTCATCCACCGGAATGCGGCTGTTTTCAACAAGAGTGATATTTCCGATTATATAGGCAACAATCAATCCGAAAACCAGGCTGTAACCCTCATTCTGAGAAAGGTTGAAAATTGAGGAGAGTGAAAACTGTCCGGTAAAAACCGTGAGGCCTGCAATGAGGATGAAAAGAGCCGGTTCAATCAGCATGCCGTACAGTGCTTCACGGCTTGCACCCATACCTTCAAAACTGCTTCCGCTGTCAAAAGCAGCAATAATCATCATGAACCTGCCCAACGCCATCAGGTAGGCAAACAGGATGAAATCTCCCCTGAATGAAAGCAATGGTTTGAATCCCGCAACAGGAACCATCATCGAAGCGACCAGCAGAGCGGATATGATTGCAATGGGAGCAATCCTGCTGATAATACCTGAAGTCTCACTGTATACAGTCACTTTCCTTATAAGTACCATGACATTTTTCACAGGTTGAAAAATGCCGGGTCCCTTACGCCCTGACGATATGCTTTTGACTCTTATTATCAGTCCGGTAGTCAGCAGTGATGTGATCAATATCAATATGATTGCAATCATTTTCCGGATTCCTGTCAGATTATTTTCAAAACGGTAAGCAAAAAGATCAGCACCATGAACATCAGGGCATAAAGAACATAATGCTGCAGTTTACCTGTCTGCATCACGGCTGCCTTCCGGAGCATATTAACAATGTAGTTGGCAGGTCTCATAATAATTTTTGACCTGAAAAAATCAGATGAGCTGGTATGAAAGTCACGTTCCTGAGGGAAAATCTCCTCCTGTTTATATGTAATGTTCGATGCCCCGTTTTTAATTACAGGCCTGATCAAACCCGCATATTCCTGGATAAATGATGTTGCAGTATACTGCTGTCTTGAATTTACAGCCGTATAACCGCATCCCCAGGTGGGGCCCTGTACGGGCTTTCTCCTGATTTCGAATAATTTTCGTATCAGCCATATTGTCAGACCGGTACCCGCCATTATCACTGCCGCGAGTGACAGGTATTTAACTGGTGTCATTATCGGTTCGGGATTAAACATTCTGCCCCTGGCAAAAAGGTCCGAAACAATGCCGGTAAAGGGGCCTACCGTCAGCGCGGGGACAACTCCTATGAAGACAATCAGGATTACCGGCAGGAGTTTGGCGCTGAGCATAACTCCTGAAGCTTCTGAAGCATGCTCAGGCAATGTTGTTCGCGGCTGTCCGAGAAACATTATGCTGAACACCTTTGTAAAACAGAAGATAGCCAGACCGCCAATAAGGACAAGGGAGACCATTGCAACCGTAAAGATCAGAAGGGGATAAAACCCGAGGCTGCCGATGCCGGTGAACAGGGAGAAGTAGACAAGGTATTCTGAGACAAATCCGTTAAAGGGAGGCAATCCGCTTATGGCGATTGACCCAATGAGGAAGGATAAGGCAGTATACGGCATGAATTTCATCACCCCTCCCATCTTCTCGATGTTCATGGTATGGAGTTGTTGAATTACTGAGCCGGCACTGTAGAAGAGAAGTGATTTGAAAAGCGAGTGGTTGAGGGTGTGAAGAATTGCTCCCGTGTAACCGGCGACTGAGATCAGGGTATTGCCTGTGGCATTTCCGAAAATACCCAACCCGATACCGATGCCAATAATTCCAATATTTTCGATGCTGTGATAGGCAAGAAGTTTCTTTATATCATGCTGGAAAATGGCCATCATCACACCGAAAAGGCCGGTTGCAGCAGAATACAATATCAGTACTATCCCTATGTAATACATGTCTGACTGAAGGTACATGCTGACACGCAGAATTCCGTAAATGCCCAGTTTGATCATCACTCCCGACATAATCCCTGAGACATGCGAGGGAGCTGCGGGATGAGCCTCAGGAAGCCAGGTATGAAGAAGGATGAATCCTGCCTTGAGCCCGAACCCAATGAAGAACATCAGAAAAACAGGCCAGTTGGGAAAAACGCGAAAATATTCCGTAAGACTGTCGAAAGAGATGCTTCCTGTCACCTTTGAAGATATTATCAGGGCAAAAAGTATAAATAGCATCCCGATGTGCATCTGAACCAGGTAGTTAATGCCGGCAGCCATTGTACCCTTAATGTCATAGTCAAAAATGACAAGCACAAAAGATGAAAGAGTCATTAACTCCCAGGCGATCAGAAAATTAAAGCCATCACGGAAAAGTACCACAGCCACCATCGATATCTGCAACCAGACAAGAGCCAGGTAATGAAGTCTGAGCCAGGTGGCGGGTTTACTCTGAACATACGGTTTCAGGTAACCTGTTGAATATAAGAAGCCGGTGGCAGCTGTAAAATTAATTATGAGGATAAATAGCGCACTCAGCCTGTCGCATGAGATGGAATCAGGGAGACCAATATCCGGGATCACGCCGCTGATCAGAACTTCGATTGCAAGCCACGAAGTCGCCATTACGGCGGAAAAAATAAAAAGACCTGTCAGAATCAGTGAGACCCTCCTGTTGAATGTCAACAGAGTAATTGCTGTAACAAACAGATAAACAAGCAAATAAGACATTCTGCTTTACTGAAATTCCAGCAGCGAAAGTATACAAATTTTAAATAAAACCCTAAAGCTTATACTTCAAGCTGATTGGAACTTCCCTCAACGCTCAGGACTTTTGTTGTGCCGCCCTGTAAAAGGTTCGGATCCACAGGCTTGTTAGAGCTATACGACCCGCATGTAAAATCGGGCACATCAATTGAGGACGATCTGTTTGCGACAGACCACTCACTCAGAGGTGTTATTGAACTCCACAGAGCTGCATCATAAACATCCTGATCAAGCGGCAGACCGTTGCGAAGGCAGTCTATCAGCCTCCAGTCCATTATGAAATCCATTCCTCCGTGGCCTCCGACAGTTTTTGCCATTTCGCCCACCCTTTTGACTATTTCAGGGGTATACTGAGCCTGAAGGGCTGCAAATTCTTCAGGTGTAGCCCAGGAATGACCCAGGGCAATTCTTTCCGGATCAGGCCATTTACTTGCCATTCCCTTTGTTCCGCTTATCAGATGTATGCGGGAATAAGGTCTGGGACTTGTTACATCATGCTGGATCATAATGGTTTTTCCTGCAGATGTTTTTACGGTAGTGGTGTTCATGTTGCCGCGGTACTTTTTACCGGTGAAAGGCTCGAAGAAGGGATCTTCCTTAGCCAGTACATCAAGTTCGGCAGCCATCTGGAAGTCATTGGATGAAACTGAAGTGAGATAATCCATTTTATCTCCCCGGTTTATATTCATGATCTGGCACACAGGACCCAATCCATGTGTGGGATAGAGGTTTCCGTTGCGCAGGTTCTCTTTCAGTCGCCACATGTCAGCATAACCATTCTTGTCAAAATTCAGGAACCGCAGGTCGTGAATATAGGCACCTTCAGCATGTACCAACTCACCGAAGAGGCCCTGGCGTGCCATATTAAGGGTTAAAAGCTCAAAGAAATCATAGCAGCAGTTTTCCAGCTGCATGCAATGCTTCCTGGTCCGTTCCGATGTTTCTACAAGCTGCCAGCTCTGTTCAAGCGTTATAGCTGCCGGCACCTCAGTGGCGGCATGTTTTCCGCATTCCATTGCGTAAACTGCCATTGGAGTATGCCACGCCCACGGTGTACATATATATACAAGGTCAATATCAGGATCTTCGCACAGTCCCTTCCAGGCTTCCTCGCTGCCGCCGTATGATCTTGCCTGCGGAAGTCCGAATTTGGTGAGCATCGCCTGCATTTTGTCAACCCTGTCACTGTATTTGTCGCACAGGGCAGCCACTTCTACTCCTTCGATATGAGTCATGCGCTCCACGGCGCCCGGGCCTCTCATACCGAGTCCGATAATCCCCACCCTCACCTTTGGCAAGGGCCGGTGCGGCATATCCGCTCATATTAAATTTCTGGGTGTGTTTTGCCGTCACTGCCTTCATAATTTCAGGCATTGCAACTTCGGCTTCCCTTCCGGAAGCACATGAAACAACGGCGCCTGCGGCCACGGCACCAGCACCTGCAACAGCGGCAGTGCGGAGAAAATCTCTGCGGTTTGTCTTCATAATTATCGGATTGCTAAAAGAATTGCATTATGGATGCAATATACAAACTTCCGGTTTACCTTCAAACAGCCGGAAAGAGAGTCTAAATATCTTTCTGTTTTCTTCCGGACTTCACTTTCACGAAAATATCCTTAGTCATCGATCCTAAGAGGTATCCCAACACCATTCCCCACGGCACCATCAGGTACCAGTTAGATTTAATGGCACAGGTGCCTGAAACACAGCCGACAAATTTCCAGTAGAGAAACCCGCCGACTGCCCCGATGAATGTTCCGGCAATCTCCGGAAAGTATTTTTTCAGTGTAGTTTTAACCATTTTTCTATTTTGTTTAAGATATAACACGCCTGAAGAGTTCTTGTTCTGCCAACTTTTCCCTTTCCCAGGTGAGGTCCGGCGCCGCAGATACTGCTTTATTTTTAAGTGAGGCCAGAAGCGAAGCGTCATTTTTCAGAAGCATAAGCTTTGCAGCTATTTCTGCAGGTGTTACAGCACTGAGTATTATCCCGCATCCGAATTCAGCCACGAGGGCAGAGACTTCGGGAAGCGGTGATGCAATGACGGGTATGCCGGCAGAAATATAGTCGAATAATTTATTTGGCAGGCTGTAACGCTGGTTGATACAGGTGTCTTTATCAAGCGAAAGGCCGGCATCACAGCTTCTCGTATAACTCATCATTTCCTCCCACGGCATCCTGGGAAGAAACTTCACTTTTTGGGAAACCCCTTTTTCAATTGCCAGCCTTTTCACCTCTTCATAAGCGACTCCGGATCCTATTACAAGCAGTTTCACTCCTTCGGTCAGAGCCATGGCTTCAATCAGTTCCTCTGCTCCTCTGCCCGGGTTGATGCCGGAACCCTGATAAACGGTGAGAAGGTCTCCCTCGTTCGCTCCTGCTTCAGTCCGGCTGCGCTGAGAAATTTTCGCAGCCGATGGTGATACGTTACGTACTACAACCGGTTTTACACCGTATTCCCTCTCATAGAGATCCGCAATGGATTTATTTACGGTTATCATCCATCTGATGCGCGGAAGAAGGATTCCTTCGAGCCGTTTCCAGACATAATATCTGGACCTTCTTTCTGCAAGCCCGTGCTGTCCTGTAAAATACTCGTGCGAATCATAAACCAGCGGCCTTCGGTACAGTTTTGAGGCAAGGAAAGCAGGAAGAAGAGTATCAAGGTCATTGGCGACATAGAGATCCGCCTTCCTTGCAAGCAGGGAAAAGAAGAGCCTCAGATTGAACACTGCGTACATCAGGGGACCTTTTTCAAAGGGAATTTTAAGCCGTATCTCCCCTTTTCGGCCTGTCTGCAGGTCACTGCCGGTGCGGATTTTTCTCCCGATTACTGTAACATCAAAGCCGTTTTCTCTAAGCAGTTCAGCCTGTTTAAGAACCCGCTGGTCTGTTGAGATATCACTTATTACGGTTAGTACAGCCTTCTTCATCAGATTCCCGGTACTTTAACCCGGTTAAATACTCCGGACAGGGGCCGTGAAAGATACTAAAGAATTGTTTTAACTTTGTGGGCCTTCACTTGTTACTAAGTAAAAAATGGATCAGGCAGCCCCCTCCATAATCCATATTGTCAGTTTCAATGTACCTTATCCTCCGGATTACGGTGGGGTTATGGATGTTTTCTACAAGATCACATCTTTGCGAAAACAGGGAGTCGGAGTGATCCTTCACTGTTTCAGTTATGGCAGATCGATGTCGAAAACACTTGAGCGCGAATGCCTCAAGGTTCACTATTACCAGAGAAACCTGAACCTTTTTCTTCTTTTAAGAAGAGAGCCTTTCATTGTACTGTCACGTGAAAACGAGAAACTTCTCGCTGCGCTGAAAGCCGACAACCATCCGATTATTTTTGAAGGTATCCATTCAACGTCCTGGCTGGGACATCCTTCGCTCAATGGAAGAATGACGATGGTTCGTACACACAATATCGAGCATCTTTATTACAGAAATCTTGCCCAGGCAGAGAAAAATCCTTTCAGAAAGATTTTTTTCCAGACAGAATCGCGAAAGCTTGAACGGTATGAAACCCGTCTTTCTGAGGCATCGCTGCTTTTACCCATTTCACCCGGGGATACGGAATATTTCAGGACAAAATACGGTAAAGCACTATTTATCGGTCCTTTCCACCAGTCTGATAAGTGTGTTTCATCACCGGGCAAAGGAAACTATATACTCCTTCACGGCGACCTTTCAACTCCGGAAAACAACGCTTCGGCCTTGTATATAGTGCGAAAAGTGGCTTCAAAGTGGGGTTACCGGACGGTTCTGGCAGGCAAAAGACCGTCAGCTGAGCTGATCCGGGCGGCATCTGACTTTAAAAATATCAGGATAATATCCAATCCCTCCCAGTCTAAGATGATTGAACTTATCCTCAACGCTCAGATATGCATTTTGCACGCATCGCAGCCCACCGGAATGAAACTGAAACTTATCAATGCAATATCTTTCGGAAGACATATAATCGCCTCAGAACCGGTTGTGTCCGGCACCGGACTTGAAAGCCTTGTAAATATTGCCTACAAAGGTGAGGATTGGATTGATCTTGCCGCCAGACTCATGGAAACCCCATTCACTGATGATATCGCCCGAAGGAGAGACGTTCTGCTTCGCAAAGTAGCAGATAATCAGGCCAATGCAATTAAGATCATTGAGTCCATCAATAACCACAATGTACATCCTTAATAAAGACCTTAAGACATTCAATACCTTCGGCATTTCGTGCCTTGCAGGGTCCTTCTTTCAGTTCAGTGAAGAAGAGGAGCTTGTATCCTTCATAAAGTCTGGAAAAACAGAAGAATCTGACACTCTGATCCTTGGCGGCGGCAGCAATTTTCTTTTCACCCGTGATATTCCGGGGTTGGTTATACACCCGGCTATTTCCGGCATCAGAGTTGAACATCTGACAAATGATTATGTAATTGCAAACGTCGGAGCAGGAGTCATCTGGGACGACTTCGTTTCCTGGGCAGTAGACCGGGGGTTGGGCGGAGTCGAGAATCTGTCATACATTCCAGGCCTTGCAGGAGCATCCCCGGTTCAGAATATCGGTGCATACGGGACCGAAGCTGAGGATACTGTCGTAAGCGTCCGGTGTGTAATGCTTTCGAACGGAGAGACTGCCGAACTCACTTCAGGGGAATGCAACTTTTCCTACCGGAACAGCATATTCAAGAATGACCTGAAAGGAAAGGCAGTGGTTACGGCAATCCGTTTCAGGCTATCAAGAAATCCGGAACTGAACCTTACCTACCCCGAGGTAGCCAATGAATGTGAGCTCCTTGGAGGGGCGACACTTGACAATGTAAGAAAAGCGGTGATAAATATCCGCAGGCGAAAACTTCCGGACCCTCTGGAGACAGGCAATGCCGGAAGTTTTTTCAAAAACCCGGTTGTCACTGCTGAAAAATTCAGTGAGTGCCTTAAGGAGAATCCGGAATTACCCGGACATCATCTGCCGGGTGGCGAAGTTAAAATACCCGCAGGCTGGATGATAGAAAAATGCGGATGGAAAGGCAAAACAATCGGAGATGCCGGTGTGCACCGCAACCAGGCCCTTGTACTTGTAAATCACGGCAGGGCGAGGGGCAGTGAGATAGCTGACCTTGCCCGGGAGATAAAAAAATCAGTACTTGAAAGGTTTGGCGTGGAACTCGAACCGGAGGTGGAGATAATCTGAACTACCTGTAAATCTTTCTCCTGTTCAGTTCTCGCTGATACTCACTAGCATACCGGTTATGTTCAGCAAGAGTCCTCGAGAATTTATGGTAACCCGAGAAATCTGATTTTGCCACGAAATAGACAAAATCATGCTTTTCGGCATTCAGAACAGCATCAATCGCAGTTTTGGTCGGACACCTGACCGGGCCGGGCGGAAGCCCCCGGTGGATGTATGTATTGTACGGTGAATCGACCTTGAGATGCTGCTTTAAAACCCTGCGGATGGTGAAATTGTTGAGCGCAAATTTTATTGTAGGGTCTGACTGAAGCGGGATTCCGAGGCGGAGCCGGTTAAGATAAACTCCCGCCATTCGCGGTTTCTCATCATTCATTGTTGTCTCCTCATCTATGATTGATGCAAGGACCGACACTTCCAAAGGTTTCAGTCGTGCAGCAGCCGCAGCAGCCAGGCGGTCATCATTCCAGAACTTTTTGTACTCCTTTAACATTCTTTCATAGAATTCACCGGCAGTAGTTGTCCAGTAAAACTGGTATGTATCCGGAATGAAGACAGAGATTACTGTCTGATAAGTGAACCCGTCATCAGAATAATTGGCATTGTCTGCAAAAAATGCCATAATTGCTGCAGAGTCTGCCGCAATCTGCCCACCAACCTTCCCGGCAAGTTCATTCAGCGTCCTGATATTGTTGAAAGTGACGTTCACAGGTGACTGCCTTCCGGATCTGAACATATTTATTATCTGATTATTGCTGACTCCCTTTTCAATCCTGTACAATCCGGGTTTAACTGTTCCTGAAAAACTCTTCAGCCTGGCAGCGGTGACAAAACTCTTCCTGTTCTTCAATGCACCCACAGAGAAAAGTGTATCCTTCAGGGCATTGACAGTTGTTCCTTCAGTTACTAAAATACGGTAGGGTGCCTCAGGTCCTGCATTTGGCTTAAAAACGACGCTGCGGATCAGTGTGAGAACGGTTATTAAACCGAACACAATGATTGCCAGCGATATAATGAGTTTCCTTTTCATTGTACCCGCAAAAATACAAATTTGATCTCACTCTTCTGCCTTTTCAATTACCGGCTTTCCTTTACGGATCTTTACTACTCTGCATATCAGACTGTTGCCTGCAGGTACCTGTGAAAGAGTCAAAGTGTGGCTGAAGCCGTTTTCATCGAAGCCGTCACAGATAAATCCTTCACCGGTCTCCAGCGGTGTGCAGGAAGCCACGGTGACACGCATTTTGTCTCCGGGTTTAAACCATGGATTTTCGGGCTCAACGGTTTTACGGCTGCCGCTGCTGTACCTCACCACCTTACCCCTGAATGAGGCGCCCACTTTAAAGCCGTAATGTGAATAGTACCTGACCTGCAGGAGGTGGACATCACCATAGATATCAGCTGCAGCATAACAGGGTTCATCATCGGGGCCGGAAACTGTCTTTATAATCCTGAAATCGTAAATCTTGCCCTCATCAAGCCTATCCAGATCATCTGCCTCCCTTCGCCGGGTGAAGTACAGTTTGCCCTTGGATATCCGTTCGACCACCAGGCTTATCCTTTTTGCATCCTCCTTTAATCCGGTCACAAGCTCCGAAGGCACATTTATGAGATTGCCATGCCTGTCAGAAACGGTGACACTCCTGCACCTGATCCCGTCACTGTCAGTGTATTCAGATTTATGCCTTACATCAAAAAGGTAGCTCTCTCCTTCGTTGTAAAAGGGGTTAACAGGCTCAAGGAATACCTTGCCGCTGCAGTTTATTTTATCGATTTTGCACTGTAAAGGGCCCTGAGAAACAAGATTATAACCCTGGTAATACATTAGCGGCAAGAGGTATTTATTGCCATCCGGCCCTTTAAGCATAAGGTTGACTTCCCCGCCCGGCAGTTCAACGGTCTTTAAGGCGTTGAATGTATATGTCTTTCCCTCCTCCAGTTTCATATGCGGGCAGGGTCAGTACAGAGGACCGAAAATGCGGGCGAGAGACTCTTTGTATCTTTCCTTTCTGTTTCTCTTTTCCCAATCTGATAATACTACCTCCCTGCATCCTTTCAGGTCTTCGAAAAAGAGAGTGTTGAGTTCCGATGCAAAATTCCGGTCATATATCAATGCCGTGACTTCAAAGTCGAGGTCAAAACTTCTTATATCGACATTGGGTGATCCTACGGAGGCGAAAACACTGTCTACAAGCAGGTACTTAGAGTGAATGAAGCCTTCGTTGAAAAGATAAATCCTTACACCTGCCTCCAGAAGTTCGCTTATATATGACCTGGTGTTCCAGTTTGCAATGATGGAGTCCGATGTTTTTGGAAAGATTATCCTGATGTCAATGCCACTCAGGGCTGCCGTTTTAAGTGCAGTGAGGAGACTTTCGTCAGGACTGAAATAGGGGGAAGTCAGGTAGATCGATCTCTTCGCTGTGGCTATGGCGGCGAAATAGACCTGCAAAATGGTCGCCCAATCGGTATCCGGACCGCTGGAAGCAACCTGTACCAGGCACCTGTTGCCGGTTTTGCTGTATTTCAGCAACGGTTCCATGTCAGGGACCGGTTTACCGCTTACAAAGTCCCAGTCTGCAAGAAAAATTCCGTTAAGTGCTGCCACAGACTCTCCCTTCAGTTCCAGGTGCGTGTCTTTCCATGGACCAATATCAGGAAGCCCGTTAAGATATTTGTCTGCTATGTTAAGGCCGCCCACGAACCCCACAATGCCGTCAACCACAAGTATCTTCCTGTGATTCCGATAGTTTACCTTACTTGAGAAGCTCGGGAAACGCACAGGCATAAAGGGGAAGATGCTGACCCCTGAAGCCCGCATGTCGCGCAGGTAAGACTTTCCGATATTCCAGCTTCCTACATCGTCATAGATAACCCTTACCCGGACTCCCTCAGCTGCCTTTTGCTTGAGCAGCTCCTTGAACTCAGTACCCAAAGTATCGGGTTCCAGGCGGTAAAATTCGAGGTGAATAAAATTTTGTGCGCCGGCAATTGCCTCTCTCATGGCAGGAAATGTCTCCTTCCCGTTTTTCAGCAATTTCACAGTGTTGTCAACAGTCAGCACCGACCTGTTGTTGTTGAGGAGCAGTCGCATCAGGTGGGACTTTGACTGTATATCATCACTCTCGCCGGCTATCACCGTTGGAAGAGATACCACCTGACGTGCAACAAAATCAGAGAGAATTTCGCTGTCCGAAATGCTTTTGCGGCTGTAAATCTTTTGTTTTCGGTAATTCCTGCCAAAGAAGACATAAAGAAGGATGCCGGCAACCGGGACAAGGATTATTACAAGGAGCCAGGAGTGTGTCTTCAGGGGGTTCCTGTTCTCGAAGACAATCATGAGGCTAATTGTAAAAACAGTAACCAGGTAAAGAATTGCCAATATCCACAGTACAATAGAAATGCTGTTACCTGACATTATTCCTGCGTGTTTTAAATGCCTTCACCTGTAAAAATAAAAAAACTCTCCCGTTTATCAGCGGGAGAGTCCTGTTTTATTGTCTTACCTGTCTAAAAAATCAGGCCGACCTGCAGCAACAGGGCGCCTGTTCTGTCATCGAGAGTGAAAGTCTCACCGGCAATTGTGATCTGGTCACCGAACTGGTTCAGGTTGCCCTCATAACGAACGTCAACTGTCAACCTTTTAAAAAGATCGAGGCCAAGACCTGCCTGATACCCAAAAGTAGCCCTTTTATAGGTTGCTCCCTGAATTACTTCTTTGGTGTCTGTGATCAGTATGGAGGCTGCCGGACCGGCATTAACCCTCAGAAATGCCACTTTAAGGCCAACCATGACAGGAATATTGAGTTTTGTAAACTTCTGATTGTAGATAACCGGGGCGCCGCCTGCCTCGACATCATCATATGATATTGAGTTTGTAGCAGTTGCAAGCAGAATCTCAGGCTGAACATATAATCCTGCAAATGATGCTCTCAGGAATGCTCCTCCCTGGAAGCCCCATTCTGCATCTTTCGCATTCTGCAGAATTACCTCAAAATCAGTCCCCTGAAGGGTCTGGTTTGTGAAAGTGAAGTCAGTACTTGCTCCGGCTTTCAGCCCGAATTTTACCTGTGAGAACAGGGGCGCAGTAAGCAGAAGTGCAAACAGTATTACAAGGATCTTTTTCATTGTTGTGAAATTTAAGTTAAACCAAATTCTGATATATAGAACGAATAAATTTCCCAAAGGTTGCATGGGAAGGCGTTTATTGGTTCATTTTATTTCTTCTTTTTCAGTTCTGCAAAGATCACTTCCTTCATTTTGTCAAACTCTTCCCGCTCAAACAGGCGGGTCAGAAAAATTATTTTGCCGTTGCGGTCGATTATAACGTTACGCGTTACGCCGGCCTCTTTTTCGGCAAAAAGTGAAAAATATGCCGCACCGGGATCAAGTGCCAGAGGATAGGTAACGGCAATATCTTTTTTAAATTTCAGTACAGTTTCAAGCGGTTCGTCACGGTCAATACCTATCACAATCAGCCCCTCCTTACTACCCGGGAGCCATATCTCGTTTTCTATGAAAGGCATCTCTTTGCGGCAGACGCTGCACCAGCTGGCGGTGAACTGCAGCATCACAACCTTTCCCCTCAGATCCGAGAGTTTATATGTCTTTCCCCCTGCCTCGGCAATTGTGAAATCAGGTGCAGTGTCACCCACCCTTACAAGGTACTGGTTTTCATACTTTTTCGTCTCCTGCCCGCAGGCTGAAATAGTAATAAACACAAGAGCATAAATCAATATTGCTTTTATCTTCATATTATCGGATTTTTCAACTCGGGTAAAAGTAGTTATTTTAACCAGATACTCAATCAAACCTTTACAGGTTGTCTTCCCGGAATCCGGTATCCGGTTCCAGATAGGAACTGTTTTGCTTAAGCTCGAGGTAGCCGTCACCACCGTCCCTGAACCCGAATTCAAAGCAGAAAATCCACTTGAGACCTTCAGCTGTTTCAACCAGATGGGTAAAAAATGTAAAGTTGTACCCGAGGGCTATAAGAGCGTCATGGTGCAGCCTTCTGTGGCCATCATCATAAAGGTCCGACAGAATCTTGCGGTTTCGCCTCAGCAGACCGTGAACATTGCGCACATAGTTATTGGAATCACGGTTGAGCCGGTTATTGTAATTGTTGCGGCACTGGTCAGAGCAGAATTTTTTATCAGACCGTCCGAGAAGTTTTTCCCCGCAGTCAAGACACACTCGTTCCACAGCGTAATGTTTTGATAAATATACAAAAAAACGTTTACAAACGGGTATAAACGACTGCCAAATGAATACAAGCGGTTAACAACCGGGTTGGGCGGACTGACCGGTGCAAATTTGTACTGTCAACTCAATTAATAACCAAAAACAAAAAAGATGAGCACATTAAGAAACAGGGTACAGCTGATCGGCCATCTCGGTCATGACCCGGAGATTAAAACGCTTGAGAGCGGAAAGAAACTGGCACGGTTCACACTTGCCACAAATGAAACCTACAAGAATGCCGAAGGGCAGAAGACCGAGGAGACCACCTGGCATAACATTGTGGCATGGAACGGCTCGGCAGAGATTGCATCGAAGTTTCTCGCCAAGGGGAAGGAAGTGTGTATTGACGGCCGTATCACATACCGTACATACACTGACAAGAACGGCGTACAGAAAGGGTCAACCGAGATTGTCGTGAATGAATTACTTCTTCTGGGTGCCACAAAGGAAAAAACTGAAAAGAAAACTGCGAGGGAGAAGCAGCCGGCTGTGGAATAACAGTCTCGCGATGAAGGCTGTCACGGTTTGTATGTGACAGCGTGTGATGAAGACTGTCACGGCTAATCCGTGAGGTCTCGTGATGAAGGCTGCCACGGCCGAACCGTGGCAGCCTCGTCATTTATTTTCCCATGTAATCATAGAGGTCGACATTCGTCCGGTAATCATCAAGCAGATGCTCAGCAAAATAGTACCACATCTGTCTCTCAAAGTAAACTGCATAATTGCCGAATGAATGACGCTGACCGGGCATGATCATCATATCGAACCTTTTGTTGGCCTTAATGAGAGCATCAGCTACCCTGATCGTATTGCCCGGATGGACATTGTTATCGATATCACCGTGAACCAGGAGCAAATGACCCTTCAGTTTTCCGGCAAGGTCCTGATTCTTCTTTATTTCAGCCTTGAATGAGATTTTTACGGTATCACCCGTCTCCCCCTCCTTAAGCTTCACCTTTTTCTCAACCTCTTCAACACCGTCATGTGTCTCTCCCCACCACTGGTTATAGATATTGTTGTCATGATTCCCGGCCGATGAAACTGCAACATCGTAAAAGTCAGGATAGGAAAGCAATGCTGCCGTTGACATGAATCCTCCTCCGGAATGGCCGTAGATGCCTACCCTGTTTATGTCAATGTAAGGATAGATATCTGCCAGCTGTTCGATACCGTATTTGTCGTCGGCCAGCGCGTAGTCGCGCAGATCATCATACCCGAATGAATGGTAATAATGGCTTCTCTGCGGGCTGCCTCCACGGTGCCCGAAATTTACAACTATGAACCCGAGCTGTGCCAGGGCAACATTGTACCTGCCTGAGACGCTGAAAGTATATGGTACACTCTCCGTCTGCGGGCCGGGATAGACATAGGATATTACAGGATATTTACGGGTGGAATCGAAATCAAACGGTTTGTACATCACCCCGAAGAGGTCTGTAACTCCGTCTTTAGCCTTGACCCTGAAGGTCTCCGGCTTTTTCCAGCCGGTCCGGTACAGCTCAGTCAGATCCGGCCTTTCAAGCTCCATCAGAATGTTGCCGTTGTTGTCCCTCAAAACAGATCTTGGCTCCAGATCCACCCTTGAAAAGTTGTCGACATAATACTTTGAGCTCTTTGACATGCTCATCGAGTGGCTGGCGTCATCCTTTGTTATCAGGTTCATGCCACCTCTGTCTATTGAAGCTTTGTATGTAAGGCTGTAATACGGGTGTATTTCCTTTTCCCTGCCGAAAGCCTCAAAGTAGATCATCCGGTTCAGGGTATCAATTTGCTGTACGTTTCCGGTCACAAAATAACCGTCGCTAATCTGATTCAGCAGTCTGCCGTTGCCGTCATAATGATACAGCTGGCCCCATCCTGTGCGCTCTGACCACCAGATCAGGTCATTGCCCTCATTGAGTACGGAAAGCTGTGCGTAATCATTGTTGAAATAGGGCCATATCTCTTCACTGAAAAGTACTTTAACCTCACCTGTAAGCGCATTTACAAGGCAGACATCGAGCTTCTTAAGAGGGCGGTCCTTACGAACAACAATAAGTTTGTCAGCACTTTTCTGCGAACTCCACCGTACTTCTATTGTCTGGTCTTTCCACTTATCCAGATTGATATCCACCCTGCCGCGGGTTGCCACATCGAAAACAGAGATGTGATCCTGGGGAACAAATTCCTCGCCGGGCATCGAATAACGGTATGTCTCAAGTTTAGGCCTCGGCGAGGCAAGCACATCGATCACAAAAAGATCTCTGACCTTACGGACATCAGATCTTTCCGCAAAAAGCTTTTCAGAGTTTTTGAACCATCTGACTACCGGGTACTGCTTTTTGTTCCTGGCAGTGTCACTGGAATTGCGGGCATAACTGAAATACTGCTCCCCGTCAGTTGTAAGCTGAATACCCACACTGTCCTTATCATGTCTCTTCATTATATAAAGATTATGATTCAGGGCATAGGCGAACCAAACGCTGTCAGGAGAGAAAGCCGCCCATCTCGGCTCTTTAAAATCCTTCTTGTGTATCGTATCCTTAATTGCCAAAGCTCTCGATACCATATCATAGCTGAATTTTACCGAGTCTATCTGGAAGGTAAACCTGGTGATGCTTTTCTTTTCAAATTTGAGCTCCTTTATCGGTAGGTCGAGCTCATTATACGGTTTCTTCGTAAGAAGATGAAGCTGGGTTGCCATATAACGGCTGTCGAAAAGAGGCTGTTTCACTTTTTTTGCAGCCTCGACATACCACCAGTTTTTGCCCGAAGGCGTTTTGTAGGAATACCAGAAGATATCGTTTTCCTCGATCCAGGCCGGCTGCACTGCAAGATCACCGGTACGTGTGGTCAGGTTGGCAGTACTGAACTTTTCTGCAGCCTGAAAGTCAGCTTTCTGGGCAACCGAAGTTGCAGCAAGCGCAATAAACAAAGCAATTGGATACAGTTTTTTCATTTGAGGGTATTTTTCGCGGATAAAAATAACTCAAATTTAAACCGTTATGCTTCCTGAAGTGATGTTAAAGGGCAGATTTTCCCCGCACCTTACCGGACTTTTCCAACCCGGTCCCTGCCAGCCGCCAGAGCCTTCAGGTTCAAGTCAACAGTCTCAGCACCCTTTCGTTCAAACAACTTCCTGACCGCATTTTCAAGGCTCTCAAACGGAAGGAATATAAATGACGAGGCAGCGCCCAGGATAACCATATTTCCTGCCTTTACCGATCCGAGTTCCTTAGCCATGGAATCAGCATCGAAAACGATACTGTTCCTTATCTTATTAATTTCTGCGATGACTGAATCCGGTTCGGGATAACCCTCGATATTCACAAAAGGGACTGAGTTCGTTACAAGCCATCCGTTCGGTGACAGCCATGGCAGGTATCTCAGCGACTCCATGGGCTCGACAGAAATGATGAGATCCGCACACCCGAGAGGGATCAGATCTGAATATATCTCCCTGTCTGAAAGCCGCAGATGCGACTGTACATCTCCGCCTCTCTGGCTCATACCGTGAACCTCAGACTGTTTTAGAAAAACTCCGCGCTCAACTGCAGCAAGACCTATTGTGGCTGCTATCGATAGTATGCCCTGCCCTCCGACTCCGGCAAGTATTATATCACATTTCATCTTATTCCGGTTTTTTATTTTTTTCTGTCGCTTCGGTTTTCTTATTCCTTGTGGCAGTCTGAATGCATTCTCTCTGCGCAAGGATCACTGAGACGCCTTTGTAAGCAAGTTCTTCCTTCATTACGGAAACGTTCTCATCATGGTTCTTTCTGAGAGGAATTATGATTCTCAGATGATCACGATTCACTCCCAGTCCGAGACAGATGCTCTCGAGTCTCCCTGTTGCCTGTGAAGACTGTCCTCCGGTCATTCCGGTGGTGGAGTTATCCGAAATAATAACCGTAACCGGTGAGTTTTTGACAACTGCGTCCAGCAAGCCCGTCATTCCTGAATGTGTAAAAGTAGAGTCTCCTATAACGGCAACAGCAGGAACCAGTCCTGCGTCAGAAGCTCCGATGGCCATTGTTACGGACGCCCCCATATCGACACACGAGTTGACCATGTTGTACGGCGGCAGAGCTCCGAGGGTGTAACACCCTATATCTGAAAATACCCTTCCCGGGCCCGCCTCCTTCAATGCTTCGCTCAGAGCGACATAGACATCAGCATGTCCGCACCCCTTGCAAAAGGAAGGTGGTCTCTGCTGCACAAGGTGCGGAACCTCCCTGTTCTTCGGCACAGTCATTCCCAGAGCTTTGGCAACTATTGCGGGATTAAGTTCCCCGTCACGCGGAACGGTGCCGTCGAGGCGGCCAAGAACTTTTACATCCCTGTCGAGCATGCCCCTGAGCTGCTCTTCGATAAACGGGAATCCCTCTTCCAGAACCAGCACCCTGTCACAGCTGCTGACAAGTTTCTCCACCATCCTTATATCAAGCGGATAAGCAGCAACGGACAGGACATTGAATTTCTTTGCTGTGTCACCTGTGTTTTCGAGGAGGTAGTTATAAGCGATGCCGCATGTTATAATTCCTGTATCCTTATGTGAACCGCATGACAGCCTGTTGTATGCTGAAAGTTTACTGTCACTTCTGAGAGCCTCATATGTAGCGGTCAGAGCTCTGTACTGTTTCCTGGCAATGGCCGGCAGAAGTACGAACTGCCTTGGATTACCGGGCAGGGTAAGACTGTTCTGAATGATCTGTTCGCGTCTTGTCACTGACGATCTCGAATGCGCAAGACGCGTAGTAATGCGGTAAAGAACAGGCAGCCTGTATTTCTCGGATATTTCAAAAGCATCAAAGACCATATCATAAGCTTCCTGCTGATCACGTGGTTCAAATACCGGCACAAGAGCAAACTTTCCGTAGAACCTGGAATCCTGTTCATTTTGCGATGAATGCATGGAGGGATCGTCTGCAGAGACCACTATGAGGCCACCGTTAACTCCGGTAACCGCCGAATTTATGAATGCATCTGCAGCAACATTAAGACCTACATGCTTCATTGAAACCATTGCCCTGCGGCCGGCATACGACATTCCAAGGGCTGCCTCAGTGGCTGTCTTTTCATTGCAGGACCATTCACGGTGGACAGCTCCTTCAGCAGCCTGCCCTGAAGCCTGTATGTATTCCATGATCTCCGTGGAGGGTGTACCCGGGTAACCGTACATGCCGCTAATGCCGGCATCCAGCGCTGCCTGCGCAATTGCCTCATCACCAAGCAACAATAGTTTTTGCATATATAGGAGTTTTGTTTACCGTTATATTGACCCCGGTAAAGATGAAAAGAAATTGAAAATAAACAAAGCTGAAATCTCATGCCCGGCCTGAAAGAAAAAGAACTGACCGGCAAGTCAAACGGGGCTGAAGCGTCAGACTATCTTTTCCAGATCGTCCGGTATCAGAGGCCTGATGTTGGTATGAACAAAATCGAATGCAAAATCTTCAATCTCATCACGGACGGAATTAAACACCCGCATTTTTTCTTCGTCAGTGCCTTCAGCCCGTGCCGGGTCAGGAAAAGAGTGATGCAGGCGTACCGCTTCTCCCGGAATATAGGGACATGCCTCCCTGGCATTGTCACAGACTGTAATTATATAATCGAAATCCGCTTCAGGCAGTTCATCAACGGTTTTTGATTTATGACCTGAGATATCTATTACTGCATCCATCATCGATCTGACGGCAAAGGGGTTCAATCCGTGCGCTTCCACGCCCGCACTCCATACATTTGCCGCATCTCCGGCATAATATCTTATCCACCCTTCAGCCATCTGGCTGCGGCAGGAGTTGCCTGTGCACAGCACCAGTATATTTATTTTTTTCATCCCTTCACCGGCTCACACCGTTATATTAAAGTTAGGTTAAAATTACAAATCAAACACCATAATTGTTTACTTTACATCGCATTTCAAATTATTTCTGTTGAAAAAGGTCATTTTAATAGGTGCTCTCGTCGCATTTGCATGTCTTCGGGCTTCAGGGCAGGAAGAGCAGAAAGTCAAATTCATCCAGATTGACGGTTTAACGATTGATGAGCAGGGATCCCTGGTTCACGGAGTAAGCATCTGGTCAAGACAACTGCGCAGGGGAGCTGCCAGTGACAGCAGAGGAATATTCTCGATTATAAGTATCCCGGGAGACACTGTCTTCTTCAGTGCAATTGGCTTCAAATCGACACTGCTTACAATACCCTCAAATCTCGCAGGGACAAACTACATCACCGATGTTATAATGATTACTGACACGATCCTCATAGGTGAGGTGATGGTCCTGCCGTGGAAAACCTACTCCGAATTCAAGAGAGCGGTACTTGAAAACAAGCCGGAGGACCCTATGATGAAGAACATGCAGTACAATCTCGCGCTGGTGGAGCAGCAGATATGGTCTGACATGCGTTCCACGCCGGGTCAGGGTTACAGGTATAATATGCAGCAGATGTCAGATAACCTGTATACAAAAGGCCAGGGACCTGTAAATAACCTGCTTAACCCTGTCTCATGGACTCGATTTATAAGGGAAGTTAAAAGCGGACTTCTCAGGAACGAAAAAAGCACTTCTACAAAGAGGTCAAAGGCAAAAGTCAGGAAGAAAAAACCAGGTGACTGATGGTGCTGACATCCAGAATATCGGTTCTGTTTTTTGTCGTTTGCCTTGCTGCCTTTCCGGTGGCAAAACTCAATGCTCAATCCGTTAAAATAAGAGGTACCGTAAGTGATACTTCCGGCATAGTCATACCCCTGGCAACTGTCTATGCACCCGCAATTAAGAAAGGGACCACTGCCGGGATGGACGGACAGTTCAGCCTGGATCTGCCCGGCGGAAAGGAAAGGATCATGATCCTGGTGTCGGGTATCGGATATATTACCGATACCCTTTTTGTGAATCAGCTCCAGGAAGGAACAGAACTGATCGTAACACTAAGGAATGAGGTAATCAGCATCGACGGTGTAAATGTGATTGCTCCGGGTGTGAAAAGGGCCGATTTCGTCTCCATTCCGGTGGCGACAAGTGCTGTCATCCCTTCAGTCTCAGGCGGTATCGAAGCTGTTGTGGTCACAATGCCCGGAGTATCATCATTCAGTGAACTGAGCTACCAGTATTCGGTGAGAGGGGGCAGTTATGACGAGAACCTGATCTATATAAATGACATTGAGATCTACAGACCATACCTTGTCAGAACAGGTCAGCAGGAAGGACTCAGTCAGATTAACCCTGACCTGGCAGCTTCGGTCAGGTTCTCTCCCGGAGGCTTCAATGCAACATACGGCGACAGGATGTCATCCGTTCTTGACATCCGGTACCGAAGGCCTGAAACTGCTGAAGCCTCAGTCTCTCTCAGCATGCTCACCTCATCCGTACATGCAGGAGCCGTGACCAAAGACGGGAAGTTCTATTTTCTTGCAGGAGCAAGGTACCGCTCAAATGCTATCCTTCTGAGGAGTCCCGATGCCACCGGTCAATACAAACCTCTCTTCAATGATCTGCAGGTCGTTGCAGGTTACAGCCCGGGAAATGCATCGCAGCTCACCCTGACACTGTCAGCCAGTTCAAACAGGTACATGTTCGCCCCTGAGAGCCAGACAACAACTTTTGGTTCCGTCACCGCAGCCTATAAGCTGTTTGCGTATTTCGAAGGAGGAGAACGTGACAAATATGAAAACCTTAATGGCGCACTGACATACAACAAGAGACACAGTGCGAAACTTAATTCAGCTGTTGTAATTGCCGGGCACATCGGAGCCGAAAGAGAGAATTTTGACATACGGGGAGCCTACAGCCTTAGTGCACTTGACGAAACGACAGGCTCCGAAAACAATCCGGACAGCCTGATGAATATCGGTGTTGGAAGCTGGCTATCGCATGCACGTAACTCACTTAAGTCAGAAATTGCTTCTGTCACATACAGGGGTTCACTCAACTCCGGCAAAAACTTTACCGAATGGGGAGTTACAGAGAGATTCCGCTTCTACAGGTCGGTTGTAAGCGAGTGGGAAAGAGTCGATTCTGCCGGATTCACCCTTTCTGATGATCCCTCGAAACTCGCCCTCACTTCCTATGAATCTTCCCGGACCGGCTTCAGAAGCTTTTCCTCAGGAGCGTTCATCAATAACCGGACCCGGTTAAGCTTTGCCGGTATCAATTGGGAGCTCACGGCAGGCGTCAGGGCCGTCGTCGATTCATACAACAGTGAGGTAATTATTTCACCCAGAGTATCCGCAACAGCAGAGCTTTCCGGGTCGCTTTCCGCCCATATTTCATTTGGTGCTTATAATCAGCCCCCCGGTGGACGTGAGCTGATGAGACCTGCTGAAGGTGTCACCCGGACCCTGAAGGCACAGAGGTCATATCATCTGGAGACAGGTGCTATATACACTTTCCGTGCCTGGAACAGGCCATTCAGCCTTACTGCAGACCTGTACGGGAAAAAAATGGAAAGCTTAATCCCGTACCGTGTAGATAATGTCAGGATGATTTATTACGGGGGGAATATTGCAAGGGGTTATACTGCGGGCCTCGATCTGAGAGTTAACGGGGAGTTTGTCGAGGGCACTGAATCATGGTTCAGTCTCTCGGTAATGAAATCGGAAATGAATATCCCTTCATCTTCCACACGCTGGTTCCCTTCACCTCTTGATCAGAGAGTTAATCTTGACATATTCTTTCAGGATTATCTGCCGGGGCACCCCGACTTAAGGGCGCACGTCAATATCGTATTCGGAACCGGCGTCCCTGCCTCTCCTCCGGGGAGAGACCCCTGGGAGATAAATTTCAGAATGCCGCCTTACAGGCGTATCGATATCGGATTTTCAAAGGTCCTCATTGGCGAAGTAAAAGGGGTCCGGATCGGGAGAAAAGATTCGGGATTCCGTGAGCTGATAGCCGGTCTTGAGGTATTCAATCTTGCAGATACGCGGAACACTATTTCCTACAACTGGATAAGGAGCGTCAGAAACAGCGAAGGTATCTCAATAGAATATGCCGTTCCGGTTTATCTCACCGGGAGAAGCCTTAACCTAAGACTCTCAGCCCGTTTCTGACTGGTTCTTACTGCTCAGAGAAACCTGTTGATAGCCATCATCACCAGGGGCAGGGTAATTATACTTACCAGCGTTGAGACAAAGACATTGGCCACAGCCAGCTGATCATCGGCGCCCAGTTCTTTGGACATAATGACAACGGTAGCCATACAGGGCATAGAAGCCTCGAGTATTATCACCGCGGTGACCAGCCTGTCAGGCAGAAATCCTGCTACTGACGCGAACAGGGCAAAAAGGGAAACAAGCAGAGCAGGTACCAGGACAAGCCTGTTAAAACTAAGTATATAGATTAACTTTCTTCCAATGAGACCCTTTACATCTGATAAGTACATCATTGCGCCAATATATAGCATTGATAACCATGTATTTGCCGATCCAAGTGCGGAAAATGGCGTCACAATTATAGCTGGCAGCTTCAGTGAAAACAGGAAGAAAACAAGGCCGATCAGAGTTGCAATTGTATTCGGATTGATGATCCTGACAAGGCTTTTCTGCCATGATTTCCCGTTTCCGTGACTAAGGACCACCACCCCCACCGTCCACATTATTATGTTCGACACAAGCTGGAACATGCTTGCATATAGTAGCCCTTCCTCACCGTAAAGGGCTGTAATAAGCGGAAATCCGAGGAAAATAATATTCCCGAACATAGAATGGGCCTTGAAAACAGCTGCCTCCCTCCCGTTCATTTTCACGACTCTGGTTGTCAGCCAACCCACCAGAAGCATAAATAGAATTATGATTCCGGAGACTACAAGAACAATCGCGCTGTTTGCAAGAAGTCTGGGGGTAGCTTCAAGTCTGAGGAAATTGGTAAACAGCATCAGGGGTAGCGAAATGTTGAATATGACCTTGGAAAGCATATCCTTCGACTCCCTGGTAATCACTTTGAACCTGGCGGAGACGGCACCAATAAGTACCACTATTGCCAGAATGACAATCTGTGAAATAATGATTTCCGTCTCCATTTGAAGCTATTTTCGCTGGAATGAGGGAGTAAAAGTAATAATTTATAATTTCGTACCCTGATGAACAGGTTTGAAATCATTTTTACGGCCGTGATGGCAACTATCATTGTGCATCTCCTTTTCGCGGTGGTTTTCATGTCCGATAAAAGTCTCGGCGATGAAGCGGGAACTTGCTGCCGAGATAATTCTTGACATGGAGGAGGATATCCCTGAAGAGGATATTAAGAAGGCCATTGAGCTTTCGAAAGATGACTTTGCAGCTAATGCTTCGGCGGAGGAGATGGTCAATGTCATAAAGAATCTTGCTGATAAGCCGATAGACATCGATCCGAAAGAGTACCAGGATATGATCAAGGAAGAGCTTATCAAGAGCGGAATGCTGAACGAGAAGAACTTCATCGATGATGAAAAGATGGCCGATGAGGCCGGTAAAGAGGAAATACCTATTCCTAAGCAGGAGGACAAACCCAAGGTAACTGTAAAAAAGGAGAGCGCTGCTGAGAAAGGCACCTTCAGAGGACCCACGCGGATTTTTTACGATCTGGCGGGCAGACATCACGTCTTTCTTCCCATACCCATTTACAAGTGTGAGGGTGCGGGACAGATTACACTTACAATTGAGGTTGACAGAAACGGAAATGTAATCAAAGCTGAACCTGCCAGCTCACTTTCGACCACATCAGATCCCTGTCTGACTGAAACAGCTGTGACTCATGCGTTGAGGACAAGATTTAATTCAGATCTCAGTGCACCGTTAAAACAGGCTGGATTTCTGACATTCGTCTTTGTTTCCCAGCGTTAAAATTTCAGAAGAGTGTACCCTGAACAGGGTAATTGTACGGCTTTACCAGCTCAGGCCGGTTACGGTCTGCTTTGCGAATTGGTAATCAACGGACTGATTGTATGGGCAGTCAGCAATTCTGATGCTACCGGCTCCATCAGTGGAATGGCTGATGCTTTCGGCAAGGTCTTTCTTTAGCCACAGTCTTTCAACTGATGCAGGAAGTATGACTGGCATCCTTTTCTTTGTGTTGTGAATCTCTGCCATCAGTTCATTTGCATGTGTGGTTACTATTGAAAATGTACTGAGAGTAACCCCACCTTTAATCATCCAGGAATCCCAGATACCGGCAAGAGAGAAGATCTCCTCTTCCTTAAGTCCGATGTACCAGGGTATCTTTCTGCCGCCAATGTGCTGCCATTCAAAGAAGCCGCGCACAGGCACAAGACAGCGCCTGGAAACAAAAGACTCCCTGAAGGCAGGCTTCAGGTCTATAGTCTCAGAGCGGGCATTGAAGGTCTTGATCCTCACTTCCTCAGCCTCAGCTTCATCGGCAGCCCAGGAAGGTATCAGTCCCCATTGCATGAGACGGATTTCTGCGGTGTTGTCTGAACAGATCACTGGCAGGTGAGGAAAGCTGTGGGCATGGTAATAATAGCTCGGACGGTATTTATCAGGGTCCAGAAGTTCTGCCCCGTAACGCTTCTCAAGCTCCTCCTTTACAATATTTACGTTAACAGTAAAGCACACTTAACCAAAACCTTAATTATTTCAATAAAAAACTCTTGTTGTTAACTCAGCCTCAGCCTCTATCTCTGCCTCACTCCCCCAGAGGGACCGGCAATGAATAAGTGAACAGGTCCCTTTCAGGCCAGGTTCCGGCTCTCTGAATGAATTTCGACATCATATTATCAATGTCGGAGGATAACGCAGGGCCGTTCCATGCACTCGTGTTAAGAAGTACCACCCATGCAGTGCCGTCAGGCAATCTTTTCATCATGGCGGAGGAGCCCGGGAAGGAGCCTGTACGCCACCATACGCCGTTTGGCAGTGCCGCTCTCCATCCTACAGGTGCGTAACCGTTGCGGATATCGGTCATGAATTCTATGCTGGCCGGAGAAATAATGTCTTTACAGTTGTCAAAGCCGTCAACGGCCAGAAGAAGGCGCATAAGGTCAGGGGCTGTGGCAATCCATGCACCGGCAGATCCAAGGGTTTCGATGTCATTTCCGCCGTAACTTGACATCATCATTTCACCGGTGCCGTATAAAGAAGGTTTGGGCCTGGCATCAGATACCTCATAGTATGTAACTTCATAAGGCAACTTTTCCTCCGGGAGGTTATGACCGAGAGACATGTCAAATATACCCAGGGGATGCAGAATGTTTTCAACGCAATAATCTTCATAATTCATACCGGTCACCTTTTCAATGACAAGCCCCAGTATGGCATAACCCAGGTTTGAATATGACTGACCGGCACCGGGAGTGAAATGCAGGTTTTTGCTTAATGCGAATGTCACTATTGTTTTGGTATCAACCGGAAGGGGTACTCCCATTGACTGCGCTACCACCTGTGGCATGAACATCTGATCACCGTAGCGCTGTGTCCAGCCACCCTTATGGCCAAGAAGATGGCCTACAGTAATATCGAAAGCTCGTTTATCCTTTGGATTTGAAAAAGCACTATCAGTGAGGATGCCTCCGGGACCAAAAACCTGGTCATTGACTGTCAGTTTACCTTCTTCGTGAAGTTTCATTATTGCAACTGCAGTGACCAGCTTTGAAATGCTGGCAATTCTGAAGCGGTGATAAGGTTCGACGGGAATTGAATCTATAAGGGAGGCGTACCCAAAACCGCGTGCATATACCAGCTTGCCTTCACGCGCTACCGCTATTGATGCCCCTTTCAGATCATAGGTCCTCATGAACCATTCCACTCCTTGCTCGGAAGTTGAAAACGATTCACTGTCATTCAGGGAATTATTAACGCGCGTATTGGCCGGGACAAAAATATGGCTGACGAGCCGTGCCTTCTCGGTGCCGACAGGAGATACTGCAGCAATCAGAAGGATAACTGCAATAATTACAATTCGTATTTCTTTGGTCATAAAACCCATTAACCCTCAGAATATTATTTTGCCCCCACAAAAATAGGGTTTTAGAAATTCGCCGGCAAGTTAAGCAATTCTAGTTCTCAACCGCAGAAAAAAAATATTAACAATGCTGGAAGTGCCGAAAAGTCAGGTAAATTTGTAATATGAGCTGCCGAATCAAAAAAACTGTTCTCTCCCTTTTCATCATTTCGATGGGATTTTCACTGCATGCCCAGGAAGGTTTGACTCAAGGAGATTCACTAACAATTGAGGCGATAGTAAACAGAATCAAGACTGTACTGGCGGAGTATAATGAGAAACCGGTTGTCACTGACACATCCGATTATGAACACTACTATACTGATGCTGTTGACATTAACCTTCAGATTGCCTCTTTAAAAGGTGACTGTAACGAGATACTAAGACTGGTGGCTAAAGGTGCTGATGTAAACAATTTCATCGGGAAGAATGCAAGACCACTTCAATATGCTGTGGCTGAAGGGAAAATGCCGGCTGCAGAGATTCTCCTTCTGCTAGGCGCATCCCCTGACCTGACTGACTATTACGGTAATACGCCTCTCATTGTTGCAGTCAGGGCCAATAACCTGGAAATAGCAGAGATGCTCATAAGATACGGAGCAGGAATTGCTGCCGGTGACACCAAAGGATCAACGCCTCTACACCATTCTGCTGCACTTGGATTCTTCTACCTCGCAGATATGCTTCTGTACTACGAATCACCCCTGGAGGTATATGACACAGAGGGAAACACACCACTCATGATATCGGTTTGGGCCGGATACCATGACATCACAGATCTCCTTCTGAGTGCCGGTGCAAATCCGAATGCAACTGACAAAAAAGGCTTTACGCCCCTCATGATGGCAGCCCAGAACGGTGATACTCTTATGCTCCGCCTGCTCCTCGACAAAGGTGCCGATCTCTATGCCACCAACAGCGACGGCCTGAATGCATTAAGCACTGCCACACGCAATGGCAGAAAAGATGCAGTTGTATTTCTGCTGGAAAACGGCAGCGTTTGGGAGCTCAAGTCAGATGCTAAAATGAATCCTGTAAATATCGCAAGGATATACGGCCATGATGATCTTATTCCTCTGCTCACTGATAAGGGGTTCGAGGCGGCAGGGGTGTTTGCCTTTGAGGAGCTTGTCTTCTACGCCGGCGGTATGGCCACAACACATCAGGCACTTCTTTCCGGAAGCATCTCTCTGAGGGAACCAAGGATGAAAGCAGGGATAACAGCAGGTGCTGACTTTAACCCGGCAAGCACAAAACTGCTTGTAAAACAGGGAGATAATCTCTTTTACCAGTACAGGGTAACGACTTCCGTAATTTATGCCGGGATCTTTAAGGAGTTTAATCTGGCACAGACACTGTCAGACGCCAGGTGGAGCCTTGTCACATCTCTTACTGCAGGCTGGCGCGTATATTCATTCTATGAAGGCACCAGGCAAAAACCAGGAGAAAACTTCTGTATCATCCCGTCGGCAAAGTTAGAGTGGACAAAAAACCACCTCGGAATGAAAGCCGGATTAAGCTATATAAAAATGCCTTATTACAAAGTAGCACCGATATGGATAAGTCTGGGATGCTCAGTTAACCTTTACAGGGAAGTACCCCGCGCCCCGGGTAAAAAAGTAAAACTCTATTCTTATGATTAGACCCGTTTACTTTATATCATTGCTTTTTCTTCTTTTTTTCTCCTGCGAAGACGGCTTCGTGACAGACTGCAGGAAATGCACCGAAGAGGGAATCGGGGATGTGCAGCTTGAATTAATTCTCGGAGGATCACCTGTATATGAACCCTTTTACAAGGTAGTAACGATCTATGAAGGGGCTATTGAAGACAGTCTTGTATTAAATAAATTCGGTACTGAGCTGGCTTATATGACAATCGATGCCATGCTTTATAAAAACTACACGGTGACCCTGAGTTTTGCAATAAGCGGAAAAAACTACATCGCCGTCGATGCCGTTTGTCCGAAGGTCCGGTATGACGAATCATCCTGTGATCAGCCGTGCTATTACATTTATGACAATGTAGCCGATCTCAGGCTGCGGTATGACAAATAAGTAAACCCGGGCTTCAGATCCTGAGAGTAAGCAGTATATGGCGAAGTTCATTCGGGGTGATATCCTCGTGTATCTTCCCTCCGTCGGCCACCGATATTTTGCCCCTCTCTTCAGAGACAATTATGACAACTGCATCGCTCTGTTCACTCAGGCCAATAGCCGCTCTGTGCCTCATTCCGAACTTCGCCGGAAGTCCTGTCTGGTCAGTCGAGGGCAACGGACAACGGGCGGCAAATATTTTGCCGTTCTGGATAATTACAGCCCCGTCATGCAGCGGTGATCCTTTATAAAAAATGGTTTTCAGCAATTCATCGGTTATCAGGGCATTGAGCAGTTCACCTCCCTCTGAATAAATGTCCAGAAGACTTGTCCTGCTGATTGCAATCAGGGCACCGGTGTGGGTACGCGCCATAACCTCCACTGCCCTGACAATCTCCTCAGCAATCTGACTGACATCCTGATCCACCACCCCTGAAGGAAAATATTTGTCGAAAGAGAAGCGGTTCCTGCTCATATACCTGTTTCCGATGGAAAGCAGGAAACGGCGTATCTCCTGCTGAAATACAATGATAAGTGCAATAACCCCCACACCGATAACCTGACCAAGCAGGGCACTGATCAGTTCCATATTCAAAGCCTTGACAACCAGCCAGAAAAGGTAGACGAAGAAAATCCCGATTGAAATGCTGAAGGCAGCAGTTCCCCTGATAAGACGGTACAACTGGTAGAGTATGGTCGCTACCATTACTATGTCAACAATATCGAGGACGGTGATTTTAAACATTGAAGTGTGTGAGAACCCGACAAATTTAGTAATTATGATCGAATGGGGTGAATTGCGGGTAAATCTTTTCAAAGAGAGTCACTACCTGACGGGCTTCTCTGACATCATGTACCCTCAGGAGAGATGCCCCTTTCATCAGTGCTGTCATGTTCAGAGCGGCCGTTCCTGTCAGAGCCTCCGCCGGAGAAATATCAAGTGTCTTCCAGATCATTGACTTGCGCGACAAACCGACAAGAACAGGAAGAGCGGCAATTCTGAATTCATCAAGCCTCCTCAACAACTCAAAATTATTTTCCATGCTTTTTCCGAATCCGAATCCGGGATCGATGATTATGTCCTTAACCCCTGCCTGGTTCAATCTTGCGATCCTTGTACCGAACCATGAAAGTATGTCCGAAACAACATTTTCATAATGCGGTTTTATCTGCATTGTTTGCGGTGTACCCTGCATATGCATCATTATATAGGGCACGTTAAGTCTTTCAATCAGGGGAAACATCCCGTTGTCCATTTCGCCTCCGGAGATATCATTGATGATGTCTGCCCCTGCGCTGCCTACCGCTGATTCAGCAACACCAGCCCGCCAGGTGTCAACTGATATTACAGCGTCCGGAAAATGGCTCCTTATGGCTTCCACAGCATCACAGACCTTTTTTTTCTCCTCTTCCTCAGGCACTTCCAGGGCTCCCGGACGGGTTGAACATCCTCCGACATCCAGAATATCAGCACCCTCGGAAAGCATTTTCCCTGCCGCTATTAAAACATCGCTTATGCTTCCGTACCTGCTGCCCTCATAGAATGAATCAGCTGTAACGTTTATGATCCCCATGACCCTGGGATGATCAAGATCAATCAACCGGCCCCTGATATTTATGAACATGATTCCGTAATTTCAGCCATAAAGATAATTATTGAATTGATAACAGGCTTTTGACAGCGATTGGGGAGGCGCTCAAAAAGGTCTATATTTGCCTTGAAGTAAAATTCTCCAACAGATAAAACATATGAAAGATATTGACTGGGCCAGGGAATTCAGCGTGGCCATAACAGTGACAGACAGCGAAGGCAAAATAATTTATATGAATGACAAATCAGGTGCGACATTCGGAAAATACGGGGGTATGGATCTTCTGGGAAGTAACCTGCGTGACTGCCACAAGCCGGAATCCTGGGAAAAGATTACCTCACTTTTGGAGACAAACAGATCCAACTGCTATACAATCGAGAAAGAGGGAACCAAAAAACTGATCTTTCAGGCTCCGTGGTATGACCAGGGAAAACAGTCAGGGCTGGTGGAACTTTCTGTCGAGATTCCTTTTGTGATGGAACACTTCATCCGGAAATAACCTGACGGTGTCATTGACCCGCCTGAAAGAGTGTTCATAAAATCAGGCAGATGCAGGGAGGCCTGCTTTGCATAAATTTTTATCTTTAAAACCTGACTGTTACTGAGCCTGCTCAGGCACGCAGGTATAAATCTCAGGAATGAAACTAATAGTTATTGAAGGATTGGACGGTGCCGGTAAATCAACCCAGATCGGTATGCTCAGGGATTGGTTTGCTGAAAAGAGGCTTCAGTGCAGGTATCTCCATTTTCCAAGGACCGAAGCACCTTATTTCGGGGAGCTGATAGCACGCTTCCTCAGAGGTGAATACGGTGACCTTGATCACGTTGATCCATATCTTGTAGCAATGCTTTACGCCGGCGACCGCAAAGATGCCGCTCCCATGATTGAAGCATGGCTGTCAGAAAAATACTATGTTCTGCTCGACAGATATACCTATTCGAATATTGCTTACCAGTGCGCCAAAACCGGTTCTGCTGAAGAGGCGGATCGCCTCAGAAACTGGATTCTGGATCTTGAGTTTGAACATTTTGCAATTCCAAAACCGGATATAAATATTTTTCTCGATGTACCTTTCAGGTTTACTGAACAGAAACTTAACGATCAGCGGAGCGGTGACGACAGAACTTACCTTAACGGAAGCCGTGATATTCATGAAAGCAGCCTCGATTTTCAGAGAGCTGTCAGAAATACCTACCTGTCAGTTGCCCTGACTGATGACAGCCTTCAGGTGATAAACTGCCAGGATGAAAACTCGTCCATGCACAAGCCCGATGCAATATTCAGGCTCATACTTTCAAGGTTAACTGAAAAAAAGATTCTGTAAATGGAACGCCTGACCCGCATAAGCAGAATAATAACCGGATTGGTTTTCGTCTTTTCCGGACTTGTAAAGGGTATTGACCCGCTGGGAACGGCATATAAGCTGAACGATTATTTTTCAGCCTTTAAATTCAGTTTTCTCGATGACCTTGCACTTCCTCTTTCCATTTTGCTTTGCTCGGTAGAATTTCTTGCCGGTCTGATGCTGGTCACAGGAACTTTTACAAAGATGGCATCGTGGACTGTTGCACTTTTCATGGCCCTCTTTACCCCTCTTACCCTGGCACTTGCCATTTTCAACCCTGTTTCTGACTGCGGTTGCTTCGGCGATGCCATTCATCTTACGAACTGGCAGACATTCTATAAAAACATAATTCTCACCCTGCTTGTCGTTTTTGTTTTCATCCGGAGAGGTGACAGAAATGCCACAATGAACCCGAAAAGATCAACTGTTGCCTTATCTGCTTATACATTGATTTTCCTGCTTTTTGTCTGGTATAACCTCGCATGGCTTCCGGTGATCGACTTCAGGCCTTACCGGCCCGGCACCAATCTGCCTGCAGCGATGGCAAGGCCTGCTGACGCCCCGGAAGACAAATACGACGTCCGGTTCCTCTACAGCAAAGATGGTGTAACTAAGGAGTTCACCCTGCAGGACTATCCGGCAAATGATACAACCTGGGAATTTGTAGACCAGAAGTCAGTTCTTGTTTCAGAGGGGTACAAACCACCGGTGCATGACTTTTATCTCGCCACTGCTGACGGCGCAGATATGACTGAGTATATTCTGGGCAATCCCGGATTTACTCTTCTCATGATCGCCGGAAAACTTGAGAAATCAAACAAAAAGGGAATCGCTGATGGCCTTAACCTTGGATTTGAGATACAGAAACAGAATATCGGTTTTTATGTTGTAACCGCCACACCTGCTGAAGATGCGGGTGCATATACTGCAGGGTTCAACACACTCTTTGCAGACCAGACTACTCTGAAGACTGTCATCCGTGCCAATCCAGGGTACCTCCTCCTGCAAAACGGAACCGTTATGGCAATGTGGTCACACAGAGATGTTCCATCGTCTGACAAATTCAGTGGTGATCTTAATGCCCTTTCAGTTAAAACTCACACCAGGAGAAGCAGTTTACTTTTCGCAATCAGTTCATTTTTAATTATTTCGCTTCTGTTTTTTATTACACTGCCTCTGAGGAAAAAAGAACTATAAACAAAAACAAAAACAAAAAAATCATGAGAAAAAAGATCGTAGCCGGCAACTGGAAAATGAATATGGGTATGAATGAGGGGACGGCTCTTGCAACGGCGATAAACGACCATTTCATTGCTTCACCGCTAACAGGCAAAGAGGTTGTACTCTGCACTCCGTTCATACACCTGGGGGTAGTTTCTGCCCTGATAACCGCAAAGGGCATCAGTGTTGGAGCCCAGAACTGCAATGATCACAAATCAGGAGCCTATACGGGAGAAATATCCGCTGCAATGATAAGTAGCACTGGTGCATCAAATGTCATTATCGGACATTCGGAGCGGCGCTCACTGTACGGTGAGGATGACAGCCTCCTGGCAGCCAAAACGAAAATAGCCCTTGAAAACGGATTGCGTGTCATATTCTGCTGCGGAGAGATACTTCCTGAGAGAGAACAGAATCTTCATTTTGATGTTGTAAAACGTCAGCTTGAGAAAGGACTGTTCATTCTGCCGGAAACTGAATTCAAAAAGTGCATAATAGCGTATGAGCCTGTATGGGCTATCGGTACAGGCGTTACAGCCTCGCCGGCCCAGGCACAGGAGATGCACAGGTTTATAAGGGAACAGGTAGCCAAACACTACGGACCCGACGCTGCTGATGATACAACTATACTCTATGGAGGCAGTTGCAAGGCATCCAACGCCGCAGAACTCTTCGCCAATCCTGATGTTGACGGTGGACTGATAGGCGGTGCATCACTGGTCAGTGAGGAATTCTGTAACATTGTGAAAGCTCTGTAATTGCTGATGAAAAAGATTATCATTGGATTACTGACAGCAATCGCCGTTTGCACGCCCGTGACGGGGCAGGGCTCAGGGCAGTTCACAGGTGATGCCTCCAAATTCACAGCTGAACTGACCACTTTTATGGGAACTCTTGTCAGTAAACCTCAAAAGGATGAGGTTAATCTTTTCATCTCATTATTCGACAGCACCTGCTATTCAACCGGCGTCAAAGACAAAATCGTCAATGTAGCCAGTCAGCTCAGAGGAAGACGAATAAGCCAGGTTCCCGGCTTCATCTTCTTTTTGCGCACCCTTTCTAATTTTGTTACAACCGGTCAGGGCCAGGATGAAATAGACGCATGGCTTTCAGGTCTTAGTGAGACTGCCTTCAGCCGTCGCTTTACAAATGCCTCGATTGAAAAATTCATCGAGGTGACCGGTCTTTTACTGGTTGACAATACAATTTACTCAGCAGGGTCAGTCAGATGGAAAACCAAGGAGGGAACGGTTGAATTCGCACGTGACACAGTCTTAAAGATTGATATTAAGGCTGTTACACTTACCTCCTTTCTTGGCAAGGACAGTACCGAGATCTTTGATTTTACGGGAACATACTACCCTGACATTTTTCTCCTGCACTGTGAGACAGGAAAAGTAACCTGGGAAAAGGCCGGTTATGACCCTTCAAAAGTCTTTGCCACTGTCTCTGATTTTGATATAAATGTAACACGCAGCGAGTTTACATGCGACTCAGCCCTGCTTACCCACGAAACCTATTTCCGTGAACCGGTATGGGGGACACTGACTGACAGGGCAGTGGAGATAATATCACCTGACAAGGCCACAATGCCACGTTTTGAAACCCTGGAGACCCGCTTCTTCATCAAAGATATCTACAAAGGGGTGGACTATGAGGGAGGCCTGGCCCTTGAGGGTGCGGTAGTACGGGGGACGGGATCAGACTGGTCTCCGGCAGAGGTGAACCTGTACCGCAATGATACACTGTACGTTAACCTTCGATCAAAAAACTTTCTCCTCTCGCAGAAATTAATCAACAGCTACGAGACATCCGCCACACTATATCTGAAGAAAGACTCTATCTTCCATTCCAACCTGGGCTTCACATACAAGGCCGAAACGCGGGAGGTAAGCCTTTTCCGGACAACCAGTCCCCTTTCACGAAGCCCCTATTTCGACTCATATCACAATCTTGATCTCTCATTTGAACACCTGTCATGGGACATGGACGAGTCCTCCGTAATAATGTCACGGACCAGGGGAGCTTCAATCGGTGCCGCAAAATTCGAATCCGTCTCCTTTTACAATGAGGCGAACTTCTTCAGACTGATGCGGCTTGATGATGTTCATCCGCTTTACCGTTTCAGGGACTTTGCCAAATATTACGGGTCGGAGGTCTTCCCCGTAGAGGCATTTGCCCGATGGACGAGAATGCCGATAGAACAGGCGACAGCCATGTGCATAGAGCTGGCAAACAACGGGTTTCTGTTCTATGACCGTAATTACAATGAGGTAACAATAAAGAAAAAGCTGGATGATTACATAGCATCATTTGCAAAGAAGAAAGATTATGACGCAATAGCAATTATGAGCGAAGCCAGTGGCAGGGAAGAAAACGCCATACTTGACCTGAAAAATTATCAGCTGAGCATCTGGGGAGTACAGGGGGTTTCGCTGAGCGACTCGCAGCGTGTTGCCCTAAAGCCCTACGGAGGGAAGCTCGTAGTAGGCCGGAACCGCTCAATTGTCTTTGACGGAGTTGTCCAGGCCGGACTTTTCACAATATACGGGAAAGACTTTTCTTTCAATTATGACACTTTCTATATCAGACTGGAAAAAATTGACTCAATACGAATTGCTGTCGAGACTGACAAGAAAGATGCATACGGACGACCAATCATTAGTAGTATTGACAACATGATTGAGCTCGGAACGGCTGAACTCTTTATCGATGACCCGAAAAACAAATCCGGACTCAGAAGCCTGAAACAATATCCGATAATTAACGCAGTAACTTACTCCTACATCTTTTATGACAAGATCCCTGGGCTGGAGAATGTCTATCCCCAGAAGGATTTCTTCTTTAAGATTAATCCCTTCACGTACAATAACCTTGATCACTATTCAAATGAGGATATCGCCCTTGAGGGAGAGTTTGTGGCCGGCGGGATTACTGTGCCCATGAAACAGATACTGACAGTTCAGCCGGACAACTCACTCGGATTCTCAATGATGGTGGGCCCGCAGGGTCTTCCTGTCTATGAAGGAAAAGGATTGCTTTTCGAACATCTGAGCATGAGCAATTCAGGCCTTATCGGCAACGGAAGGGTAAATTACCTCTCTGCCACCGCGGTTGCTGACACCTTCCGTTTCTACCCTGATTCAATGACAACCAGGGCTATAAGTTTTACTATGACTGCAGATGCGGCCCGCAGGTTTCCTGAACTGAATTCGACCGACGTTGACATTAAATGGCTTGCAGGCAGGGACGAATGGCATGCAGTAAACAGCAGCGGGAAAACTTTTAACATGTACGCCAACGGAACCACAATGGCAGGAGCCCTGACTCTTAAACCAACCGGCATGGACGGCAAGGGTGAGGTGAACATTGCTGACGCAAGGATTACATCACAGACATTCAGTTTCGGGAACAACACTATTGACGCTGACACATCTGATTACTACCTGAAAGCCCTCAAGGGCAACGGATACGGATTTGTGGCAACAAACGCCAACAGCCATGTCAGTTTTAAAGACCAGCGATCCTCGTTCAGCCTTAATACGGATTCGTCTCTCGTCGTATTCCCCGAAATAGAGTACATATCCAAAATGACGAACTTCGAGTACGACATGACATCCAAGGTGCTCAACATGTGGCAGCGCGGAAGGGAATCGACAACCCTGATGCCGGCAGATCTTCTGATCAAGGTACCACCGGGCAAGGTTGAAAAACCGACCTTTCTCTCGACAAACAATATGAAGGATACCGTCAAGTTTCAGTCGGGCAGCGCCTCCTATTTCCTCAGGGATGAATTTGTGAAAGTGGAAGGTGTCAACTATATACCTGTTGCCGATGCGCTCATTCAACCCGGAAAAGGTACCATCTTCATTGACAAGGGAGCTAAAATAAGGCAGACTGACAGTGCAATCGTAGCTGTCAATAACAGACACCTTATACACTCCGCCAGGATTAACATAGAAAGCAGTGCCAGTTACACCGGTTCCGGAAAATATAATTATGTCGATGAAAGCGGTAATATACAGGTTATTGATTTTCCGGAGATAAGAGTTGATACAATGGCCACAAGGGCGCAGGGTTACATTCCCGAATCCCAGAAGTTCACCCTCAGCCCTGCCTTTACATTTTCGGGAGATGTTGCGATAAGATCAGCAAAAGACTTTCCGAGGTTTACCGGTGCTGCAGGCATTGTTACCGGCTGTACCAGTATCAAAAACCAGCCTGTAAAATTCAGTTCATATATTGATCCAAAAAATATTCTCATTCCAATAACTGACAAACCCCGCGATATAAATGATGACCTTGTATTCTCGGGTTCATTCGTTACCCTTGACTCCGCCGGAGTTTACGGCACATTTCTTTCGGAAAGAAGATCATGGAGCGATAACCCGCTTATAAATTCAGCCGGATACCTCTTCTATGACAAGGGGGCTGGTAAATACCGGATTGCATCACTGGAGAAGCTCTCTGACCTGAGTATGAACGGCAATATGGTAACCTTCGACAGAAACTTCTGTGTCCTTGGAAGCGAAGGGAAATTGACTTTCGGAACCAATTTTGACCTTTTTGAAATGGAAAGTGCCGGAATTGTGATACATGACACAGATTCGTCACTCGTTACTGTTAAAGCCATTCTCGGCTTCTCATTCTTCTTCAGTCCTGAAGCACTTACAATGGCAGCTGACGACTTCCGTTCAGTTCCAACGCTCAAACCGGTAAACCTGGCCTCTGAATTCAACAGCAAAGCCATGCGGGATCTCATCGGAGTCGATGCCGCAAGAGCTCTCGGAGAAGAGTTGCAGCTGTTTGGCGTTGTACGTAACCTGCCAAAAGGGTACGACTACCAATTGCTTCTCAATGACGTGACACTGGAATGGAACCCGAATTCACTCTCATTTATTTCGAAAGGGAAAATCGGAATCGGGTTCATCGGCAGTCAGCCTTTGAATATATATGTCGATGGTTATGTCGAGCTTCAGCGAAAACGGTCAGGTGACCTTCTTGACATCTATCTGAAAGCGAATGACGGAACATGGTACTGGTTCTCATATTTCCGGGGTGTGATGATGAGCTACTCATCCAATCTAACATACAATGACCTGTTGAATACACAGAAAGAGAAGGAGAGAAGACATCCGAGGTCAACAGAAAGAGTACCGTACAAGTACATGATCGGGTTGCAGGACAGACTTGCAAGATTCCTTTACAGGATGGAGAATGGCGGAATTTCTGACGATGATGAGTACAACAGTTTTGATCAGTAGCTGCGGTTGCGTCCGCGGTCACCGAACTCGATGACCTCCATATCGCCGATCCTGTCCCCGTCAATCGTAAAACGGAGCATAGTCATTACTTTGTGTATCCCTGTCTTCCCGGCTGATCCGGGGTTGATACAGAGCATTGAGTTGCCTTTGTCATAGATCACTTTCACGATGTGTGAATGACCACAGACAAAAATATCCGGCTTATATTCCTGTATCAGGTCGCGTGCATGGTAGTCATAACGGCCGGGGTAACCTCCTATATGTATGAGCAGGACTTTCTTTCCGTGCACGGTAAACATCAGATGCTCACTGGTGGCGTTTCTGACCTCAAAACCGTCACAGTTGCCCCAGACGGCGCGCAGAGGTTTAAAAGCCTCGAGCTTCGTAATGACCTCCAGGTTTCCGGCATCACCTGCATGCCATATCTCGTCGACATTGGCAAAATGCTCATATACAGCAGGATCTAACCAACCATGTGTATCTGAAAGTACTCCGATTTTCATTCTTCAAAAAGATTTTAACAAGCAGTGCTAAATTCAATAAATTTGCGGAAAGAAAGGACATCATGCAAATATTTTATACCTCCGGAGTAACGGGTAGCGTTGCGTCCTTCAGCAGGGAGGAGTCTGGCCACTGTATTCGGGTGCTGAGGATGAGAAAGGGCGACCCGATTAACTTCACTGACGGGAAAGGAAATTTGTACGAGGGAGTTATAACCGGAGAGAGCCAGACCATGATGGAAGCATCGGTAAACAAAGTCTTAAAGGAGTATGGAAGGAGAAGTTACAGACTTCACGCTGCCATCTCTCCGTTAAAGAATAATGACAGGCTCGAATGGTTCATTGAGAAAGCCGTTGAAATGGGAATTGACGAGATTACCCCGCTTATATGTTCCCGTACTGAAAAACAGAGGATAAAACGCGACCGTCTGGAAAACCTCATATTGTCCGCCATGAAGCAGTCGGTCAAGTCCTACCTGCCCGTTCTTAACGAACCCATAACCGTTTCAGATTTTTTAAGAAAAGAATTTACAGGAGTCAGATTAATTGCCCACTGTAATGAGGTTCCGGAAAGAAAACCTGTTTCTGCAGTTGTCAGAAGAGGTGTGGATACCGTTATAATGATCGGTCCCGAGGGCGATTTCACGGTTGAGGAGGTTATGATGGCAGTGGAATCCGGATTCATACCGGTGCACCTCGGAGAGAGCCGGCTGAGAACAGAAACAGCAGGCGTCGCCGCCTGCTGTTCGGTCTACCTAACCAATATCTGATATCAAAACCTTCCGGAAGCGAAATCAAAAGCCTCCCGAATCCGTTTTACAGGCAGGTTATAGAACTCTGTGTATCTGCATCTTTCACAGATCACTGCAGTATATCTCGTGCCCGGGATACTGAACATCTGGCTGAACTGGCTGTGCTGAATGACAACGCCTTTTACGAGATATTTCTTTCCACCGCATTTCGGGCAGACATACTTCAGTACCGGTACTTCACTTTTCATCTTTACTTTCGCTTTTATTATCTTTTTTTGTCCTGCTTCGCCCGGCTTTGCGCAGTGCCTGGTCGAGTATCCACTCAATCTGACCGTTGGTGCTGCGGAACTCGTCAGAGGCCCAATGCTCGATGGCACTCAGCTTATCCGGATCGATCCGTATGACAAATGACTTTTTCTGCATGATTACTGATGCAGGGTCCCGGTGTTGATGATTGGATTGGGATCCTTGTCACCGCACAGCACCACCATGAGATTACTTACCATTGCAGCCTTCTTCTCTTCGTCAAGGTCAATGATCCCTTTTGCCGAGAGTTGTTCCAGGGCCATCTCAACCATTGAGACAGCTCCTTCTACAATCTTGAATCGGGCGGCCACAACAGCCGTTGCCTGCTGACGACGAAGCATGGCGCCTGCAATTTCCTCTGAGTAGGCTATGTAGTTGATCCTTGCCTCAATTACATTGATGCCGGCAATCACAAGCCTCTCACGGATCTCCCTCTCGAGCTCGTCATTGACCTCTTCACCTCCGCCCCTCAGGGTAATCTCCGCTTCGTGCCCTTCCCAGTTGTCATAGGGATACAAGCCTGCCAGCTTGCGTAAGGCTGCGTCACTCTGAACAAGCACGAAATGCTCGTAGTTGTCAACATCAAAAGCTGCCTTGAACGTATTCTCTACCTTCCAGACAAGCACAAAACCGATTTTAATCGGGTTACCGTTTTTGTCGTTCACCTTTATCGGCTCACTGTCAAAGTTGCGCGCCCGGAGAGAAATCTTCTTCCTGACATAAAAAGGCACCGTCCAGAAAAAGCCGTTGTCCTTGACAGTGCCCCTGTAGGCTCCGAAAAGGACCATGACGCAAGATTCATTCGGATCGACCACCAGGAGACCCGGAAGAATCAGTAAGGTCAATACAATCATAACTACACCCAGCCAGTAAATTTCATTTATAAATGAAAATACCATGGCTGTAATCACTGCCAACCCCAGGATCAGGAAAAAATATCCTGAAAAGGGTTTGAAATTTTTTTCTGCTCTCATGTTATATGATATTAATTTGATATCACAAAGATATTATATTGAATTACAAAAGTCAAGTAAATCAGGAAAAAAATTTACTTTTGGGTCATGCATGACAGACATACTGACAGGGAAAAGTACTTCAGGGAACAGGCTCAGACCACCCGAAAGCATGTTATTCCACTCATTGAAACTGTAAAAAAGGTTGATCAGAACCTTTCCGTGCTTGAAATAGGCTGTGGTGAAGGAGGCAATCTTCTTCCCTTTCTTGAGGCTGGTTGCCGGCGTATAACGGGAATTGATCTTTCGGCCGGGAAAATTGAAAATGCCCGTAAACTTTATTCCTCTGTCAGAGAAGGGGAGAAAATTGAATTCATAGCGGCTGATATCTATGATTCAGGATCTGTCGGGAGGTATGATCTTGTAATGATGCGCGATGTGCTTGAACACATCCACGATCAGGAAAAATTCATCGGGTTTGTCAGGACTTTCCTGGAGCCGGACGGAGTACTCTTCATTGCCTTTCCTCCGTGGAACAATCCTTTTGGCGGCCATCAGCAGATGTGCACAAGCAGGGTACTTTCGAAGATGCCCTGGATTCACCTTTTACCTTCCGGAGTATACCGCCGGCTTTTAAGGCTGTCAGGTGAGAGCGAAGCAAAGACCGAAGCGCTCCTTGAGATAAAGGAGACAGGTATTAACCTGGGCCGATTCGAAAGGGCAATAAAAAAAGAGGGATTTCTCATTCTGAAAAAATCCCTCTGGTTTATCAATCCAAATTTTGAAGTTAAGTTCGGCCTTCGTCCGCGTCACCTGCCCCGTTTCCTGGCTGTGATCCCCGGTTTAAGAAACTTTCTTGCGACTACCGGTTATTATATTATTTCAGTGCGGCATCAAGGGCATTGATTATCGGTTGTGCCGAAAGCTTCTCTCCAACTGCCCTGTTCATCCAGTGTTGAGGTGTCAGGCGCCCCTGGCTGTAAATCCGGTCAATCTCACCCGAAAAATCTTTGCCCTTCAGGTACTCATCGATCTGGAACTGAATTATCTGACCGTAAGCATAGTTGGGAAGGTAAAGCGGAGACTCAATCATATGCGAATAGATTGCAAGCAGCGGCGAGTCATTTACTCCCAGGACAGGCGCAAAATATTTGTTCCACACCTCTCTTGCAGTGACGATAGTCTGTTCCTTTAACTGAGCCGGGGTTGCGTCAGGATTTTCATAAAGCCATTTCCAGTTCTTCATCTCAACCATTCCCACACCCATAATCTCCATCAGTGACCATGCTGCATCCAGGGTCTGCAATCTTTCCTTTTCAGGATTTTCCTGCTGCATTCCAAGGAGCATGAGATCACGGTCCTGGAAGAGAAATGCCGTCGCCTCGGTGAACCCGGTATTTGGGACTCCGGCCAGCATATAATAGTCAACATCGTAAAGTGAGATTGTCTGTTCGACATTGTGGCCGAACTCGTGTACGGCAATGTTATAACCCTTGTAATCCATTCCTTTGTCAGAAATCCGCGTTCTTAGATGTGACACCGCACCTTTCATTCCGGCTCCCCAGGCATGGCCTGAACCGCGGGCAGGGTCAACGACTATCTTATCAGAAATATATTTCGCCCTGTCGGATGACCAGCCAAGCTTTTTAAGCATGTCAGGCATCCCGGCCCTGAATGCAGCCGGATCAGGATAAAGAGACACTGTTTTAGACGTTAGAAGCGACTCGGGAATGGAGCTTCGCGATTTAAACCCGTCATACCATATATCGTACGGCCTCAGATCACGCCCCAGTCTCTCCCTGATCAGTCCGGCCAGCACTGTAAGCTGCGGTGAACTGAGGTAAGAGTCAAAGAGCTGCTCAACTTCTTCCTGTGCGATCTCCATCTCGCCCGAAAATTTACGGAGAATAGCCGTGTTCATTTCCGGATTGTATGCATCAAGTGCCTTCAGAGCCCTGAAGATGTTCACGACGTGCGTATACCTCGTATCAGGTTCGGCAGCAGCCTCAACCTCCGCCCCCTCTTTTGTGACCTTATTTGAATATGGTGCCCATTCATAATCAGGGCTGTTAACCACAACACCGGGAATTTCCTGGGTGATAATTCGCTCCATCACCCTGTAGATCATCTCCTGCTTTTCAGGTCCGTTTTCCTTATCGGCATAGTTCGCCTTTATTTCGTCACGAAGGTTCCAGTGTGAAAGAAGGACCATATCATCGGCAAAAAGCTTCCGTCCGTCGTCTGTCCTGAGGTGTCCCATATGTATATTATATTCAGCAATATACATCTCAGCATTTCCTGTAGCTACAGATACTGCCTGGTTCAGCTCTGCAGGTACCCGTGATATGAACTGATCACCGAGCCGTGCCATAGCCCACTCTTCACGACTCCATTTCTCACCAAGACTCTCCTTCTCTGCAAGTGTGAAATACGGGTAATTCAAGGCTATTGCAAAAGCGATCTTGTTTGCATAAAAGTCTGACTGCACGTGTGAACCCACAGAATAATTTCCAAACATCCGGTCAATTTCATCAATCTCTCCCACTGACTCATCAAGCACTTTCCTCAGGTCCAGGGTCACCTCGTTCATATTGCCACTCAGCGACTCAAAGTAATCGCTGATCTTCAGGAATATCGTCATGCGTTTTGCAGGATCGGATATGTAATTGCCTGCAATGAACGCACGGAATTCATCGGCTGTGCCGTCTTCAGGTCTCCATAGGGAGGCGGCATGCTTCACACCCTTTTCAAGGAGCAGGATGTCAGCTGCCGGCTGAGCTGCTTTAACACTGTCAATGGCTGTTTTTACAACGGCTTCGTCAATGAAGCCTGCAGCAGGCGCTGCTTCTTGTTTGCCAACAGGCGATGTACATGCAGTCATGGCAGCAATCATCAGTATAAATATCTTCTTCATTTGAAACTGGATTATATTTTTCGGTTTACTGAACAAACTGCAAAGCGTAGTATTTTGCCGTCAGCTTTTCGCCGGTAGCTTTCTCAATCATTTCATTCCACTGATACCTTGAACCGGGCATGAATACACTGGTCCTGAAGTACTCACCCACGGCTTTCATATCAGCACCGGAATCACCTGTCAGGACTTTTGTCGTGACATAATTGTTAAACTGCGATGCAAGCAACTCTCCAAGGAGATAGTTATGATAATAGCAGGGATATAGGGCAACGTGTATTTTTGTGGCCCAGTCCGGCATGTTGCGTCCATCAGGTTTCTTCATCATCTGGTATTTTTCAACAGTATCCCACCAGAGCTGGTTTAGATCCTGGTCCGGATTCTCATACATCGATTTTTCAAAACGGTACATCACCTGTGCCCAGCGACTGAATACAAGTTGCTGGAGTCTCAGAGCCCTGAAGCTGTCATCCTTGATCCTGGTCATCTCGGCCTCGTCAATAATGCCCATCGATTTCATCCATGCCGGGTCCGTAGCAAGTCTGCCAAAATAGTTTGCAATTGCTTCGGTGGTAAAGGTGTGAGCCGCATCCCTGAGGGTGAACGGAAGTGACCTGTCATTATAATAGGAATATACGCCATGTCCGAGTTCATGAAGTATGGTGTTCATCCAGTAAGAATCGGGCCTGATATTGTCAAGAGTACGTACGTCGCCGGAGCGGTCAATGTCAGTGCAGAAGGCATGCTGGTTCTTGCCCGGTTTCTCATACAGATCGCTATTTGCCAGGATCGCGTCTACAGGCAGACCGATACCCGCATAATATGATGTTACAAGCTTCACAGGATCCAGATTCTCATAATATTTGTCAAAATCGACAGTGTATATCTCCGGAGCTTCCTGAAAATAACGGTTCTGATAGTGCCAGGGTTTCAGTTCCGAAACAGGTATCCCGTAACGCTTTGAAAAATAAGCGTCAATGTCACCTTTCAGGCTTACAAAATTATCCCTTGTCAGGCTGTCAAGCTCATCGAAAATTCTTGTGACATCTTCAGGATCCTGTCCTGACAGCTCGAGGCTCATCTGATGGTAGTTACTGAAGCCGAGTTTTTGGGCGATCGTATTGCGGTGTTTCACCAGTTTAATTACATCCTCTGCCACTACCGGTCCTATAAGTTTGTGACCCTCCCAGGCGGCCTGAAGCTCAGTGCTGTTTTTCGAGTTCCTGAGAACATCCTCCACCTCGTTGTCACTGAGCAGTTTTCCGTCTACCGAAGCCCTGAAGTTCGAATACTTTTTACTGATTTCAGTCTCCATCCGGATCTGTTCCGAAATCAGGCTGGTATCAATCTGACCCTGCAGATACATGTTATAGAGTAAATCAAGCTGCCGTGCAAGCAGCGGTTCCGTGACAAGACCCGAAGCCTTCAGTTCCTTGAGTTCGGCAAACGCCTCGCCGTCTGCGTAAAAGCTGACATAAGCCACTGAGGCTTTCTCACTGCGTGCCCAGGCTTCATCGGTGCCGTTGACATTGGCTTCCCATGATGCAAGTGCAGATTCCTTGTACAGAGGTATGGCCTTTGCCTCATAACCGGAGATAAACTCCTTCATCCTGTTTTCCATTTTTTCCTGCTTTGGGGTGCATGACCACAGTATGGTCACAGAAGCGACAAGTAACAATGTTATCCTTCTCATATTTTAGTTTTTGGGTTCTGCAATTTAATAAAAAGCGGGAGACTGGAGAATGACAAAAGTCGTATGACGAATGGAGAATGGCATAAGTCGAATGTTGAAAGGCGAAAGTCAAATGTCCTTATTGTCGAATGGCAAAAGTCAAATGGCGAATGGCAAAAGAAAAAAGGAGAAAAGGAGAGATCAGAAATCTGCCTCCCCAATTCTAATTCTTTATTCAAAATTCTTCCTAATGCACTTTAGCATCGTGACTGATCCTCTCAAACAGCTCTGCCAACACTTCATCCGAGGGGTAGTCAACTACATTCTCCTGCGAAGGAAGTATTGCACCTAACTGAATATCAAAGCTGTAAGCGTCACTGAACAGATCGGTGGAATAAGTCTTGAGATCGTTAAATGTAAGTAACGGAGTAAAGGTTTCTTTCATAGGCATCTTTGTTCTCACTAGAGAAAAACGCCTTTGAAAATCAAATATTGTCTCAGTTTACCGAGAGGGTGATGTTTTTTTCTGACATCGTTTTTCTCATGTTGATGAGTGCGTATCTCATGCGGCCGAGAGCTGTATTTATGCTCACCCCGGTCATATCGGCAATCTCCTTAAAACTCATACCGGCATAATGACGCATGATCACAACCTCTCTCTGGTCTTCAGGCAACTCGCCGATTAGTCTTCGGACGTCACGCAGGACCTGGCGGCGAACCATTACATCCTCGACATTGTCGTCAGCAAGCCTTTTTGAATTAAAGAGATCCGATTCATAGTCGTCATTCAGCACCAGTCCCAGTTGTTTCTCACGACGGAAATGGTCGATGATGAGGTTATGTGCGATGCGCATCACCCATGACAGAAACCTCCCGTCATCCTGGTAGCGGCCTGCGCGGATCGACTGGACAACCTTCATGAAAGTATCCTGAAAGATGTCATCTGCCAGGTCTCTGCTCCGGATGTAAAGACTTATGTATGAATAAACTTTGCTCTTATGACGGAGTATCAGGAGCTCAATGCTCCTGTTGTCACCTTTTATGTAACTGGTTATCAGTTCATAATCGGTTTTTGTGCTCTTCATAGCTCTCTCTTGTTGGTTAAGAGTAGAAATCTGCTATAGGCTATCCTCCGTTTTTAGTTATCAGTCTACAAAGAAAAGAAAAATTCTTAAAACCAAAAATAGTAATTTTGGCTTTTTAATTCCAGAAGAGCAAATGAAGGGGAATATAGAGATAAAAGGAGCGCGTGTCAACAATCTGAAAAACATTTCGCTTAACATTCCCCGGAATAAGCTGGTTGTAATTACCGGAGTATCAGGTTCCGGGAAATCGTCACTTGCATTTGACACAGTATATGCCGAAGGCCAGCGCAGATACGTTGAAAGCCTCTCCTCTTACGCCAGGCAGTTCCTCGGCCGGATGAACAAACCGGAGGTCGATTTCATAAACGGCATCCCTCCTGCCATTGCGATTGAGCAGAGAGTAAACGCACGAAATCCGAGGTCCACAGTAGGCACATCAACGGAGATACATGATTATCTCAGGCTGCTCTGGTCAAGGGTAGGTCATACGATATCCCCGGTTTCAGGGCGGGAGGTCAGAAAACACTCCGTGGACGATGTGGTAAACTATATTGCAGGTCTCACTGAAGGGACCAGGGTCGTCATCACTGCTCCGCTGACAGTGCCGGTAAATATCGATACTGATGAGTACATTAAATTTCTTGTCCAGCAGGGTTATAACCGGATCAGTACTGAAAAAGGTCTTGTAAAGCTCAATGAGCCTGGCTCTTCAGAAATAATCAGAGGCGCACAGACCATAGATATTATTATCGACAGGCTTTCATCAACCGGGAGTCCTGAGGAGTTAAGCCGTACCGCTGACTCAGTACAGACAGCCTTCCTTACCGGCAAAGGGCACATCACTCTCACCGTCACAGACGAGGAAACGACTCAGACTGTCAGTTTTTCGGATAAATTCGAGGAAGACGGAATCACCTTTGAAGAGCCTACCGAACACCTCTTCAGCTTTAACTCCCCGCTTGGTGCATGCCCTACCTGCGAAGGCTACGGAAAGACTATCGGCATTGATGAGAGTCTTGTGATCCCAGATGAAAATCTCTCTGTTTTTGATGACGCCATTGCCTGCTGGAGAGGCGAAACTATGAAACAATGGAAGGAGAGACTGGTTTTCAATGCAGACAAATTCAATTTTCCGATACATAAGCCCTGGTTCAAGCTGACACCTGAACAGAAAGCCCTTGTATGGAGCGGCAACAGGTATTTTTTCGGACTGAACCAGTTCTTCCAGTATCTCGAAGAGAAGAAATACAAGATCCAGTACCGTGTCATGCTAAGTCGTTACCGCGGCAAACGTGTCTGTCCCGAATGCGGAGGCAGCAGGCTTCGCAAGGAGGCCGGATGGGTCAAAGTCGGAGGCGCATCGGTGCAGGAAATTTCATCGATGCCTGTTAACGAGGCTCATGCTTTTTTCTCGGGACTGATGCTCAACGGGGAGGAAAAGGAAATTGCCGGACGCCTTTTGAAGGAGATTCAGCAACGACTTGGATATTTGCTGGAAGTAGGGCTCTCATATCTCACCCTCGACAGGCTTTCAAACACCCTTTCCGGGGGTGAGTCGCAGCGCATAAACCTGGCGACCTCGCTGGGCAGCAGCCTTGTCGGATCACTTTATATACTCGATGAACCCAGCATCGGACTTCATCCGCGTGATACAGGACTTCTGGTAAATGTTCTGAAGGAGTTGCGTGATCTCGGGAATACAGTCATTGTCGTTGAACATGAGGAGGAGATCATAAAAACGGCGGATGAAATAATAGACATGGGCCCCGGGGCCGGGACACACGGAGGGGAAATAGTATACCAGGGTGGCGTTGACTTCTCCTCGAAAAACAAATCTCTTACTGCCGCTTACATGACAGGTGCCATGCGGATTGAGGAACCAGCAATGAGGCGTAAATGGAACAGCTATATTGAGGTCACCGGCGCGAGGGAAAACAACCTCAAGGAGATAAGTGTTAAATTTCCGTTGCATACAATAACTGCTGTGACTGGTGTCAGCGGATCAGGAAAGAGTACACTGGTCCATGACATACTTTACAGCACACTGTCAAACAAGATGATGGGTACAAGTCTCAGAACCGGTCATTTTTCCGATATCCTCGGTGACACTGCCGCTATTACATCCGTGGAAATGGTTGACCAGAACCCCATCGGAAGATCAACCAGGTCAAATCCTGTTACGTACCTTAAAGCTTTTGACGATATACGAAAACTTTTTGCCGAGCAGCAGGCCGCGGTGCAGTATGGTTTTAAACCAGCTCATTTCTCCTTCAATGTCGAGGGAGGTCGTTGCGAGGAGTGCCAGGGAGAGGGTGTCATCAGGGTTGAAATGCAGTTCATGGCCGATGTGGAACTTACCTGCGAGGCCTGCAAGGGCATGCGTTTCAAGCGTGACATCCTTGATGTCAGGTTTCAGGGAAAGAATATCTATGAAATACTGGAAATGACAGTTGAAGAGGCAATTGAGTTTTTCGGAAAGTGTCATGACAGGACATGCAAAAAGATTGCAGATAAGATTAAACCGCTTGCTGACGTGGGGCTCGGATATGTAAGGCTGGGACAGTCATCATCAACCCTGTCAGGCGGAGAGAGTCAGAGGGTCAAGCTTGCCTATTACCTGGGCCAGGAAAACAGCGCATCAAAGATTCTGTTCATCTTCGACGAGCCAACTACAGGTCTCCATTTTCATGACATCAATAAACTGATGAAGTCACTGAATGCCCTTGTGGAACACGGTCATTCAGTGGTACTTATTGAACACAATATTGAGGTCATAAAATGTGCTGACTGGGTTATTGACCTCGGTCCCGAAGGCGGTGACAAGGGAGGTTATGTAGTATTTGAAGGCACACCGGAAAAGTTGAAAAAGTGTAAGGAATCATACACTGCAAAATATCTGAAATAAAGGGCTTCCGTAATTATTGCTCTCTGCACCTCGCCCCTTGCCTTTTGCATCATCCCAGGATACCTGTATCACCCCTTCGGGGTTTGGGTATGCGTTGGCTCCCTCGTCTATCATAACATCACCCCTTCGGGGTTTCGCTGCCCGATGTTCCATGCCACCTGCCACTGGCCAGCACTATTGCCTATTGCCTATTGCCTAGAAGGAACCCCATCGGCTTATGAAGCCTGCCGCTCCACGATTTTTCGGAGTGGTCATCACCCTCATACTTGACAGTTATCCAGTTTTCAGGTGTATAACCGGCAGAAGTCATCACCCTGTCCACCTTCATATGGTAGGGTTCATACCACTTGTCCAGGGTCTTCGTCCCGTAATCGAAGTAGATCCTGTGATTTTGGGGCGAAGGCAGGTTTTCAGAGAGGTATTTTCTGAACGCTTTAGCGACCCTGTTGTCATTTCTGGTGAAAAAGCCGACTCCTGTCATTGGCAGGTGTGTTGAGATGCATCCGGCCCCGCCGAAGACATCAGGGTATTCACATATAGCATACAGCGAGATAAGTCCGCCCATGCTGGAACCCATTACAAACGTGTTATTCATGTCGGGGAGAGTAGCGTAATGTGAGTCAATATACGGTTTTACTTCCCTGACAAGCATCCTGAGATAGGCATCTCCCATCGGTTCGCTTTTCATAGACTTGCGTAAAAACTTAGCCCGTCGGTTCTCATTCATGAAAGTCAGTGCTTTTTCGGGAAAATACTCCTCGTACCTGTACTGGTCCCTGTTCCAGACTCCGACAATGATGCACTGCCTGATACTCCCCTGGGCCATCAAACCGGTGGCAACCTCATCAGCCTTCCACTCCTGCTTATTCCAGGTAATCGTGCTGTCAAATATCATCTGTCCGTCATGCATGTAAAGCACCGCATAACGTTGTGTTGCATCATAACCTTCCGGTAGCCAGACGCTTATATCCCGTGGTGCACGTATCTCGGAGGAGGTGATTACAAATCTGTCAATCCTGCCGGAAGCAGGCGTTTCAACCTGTCCGATGGCGATCGTTGAGACCATGAAGGCTGCTGCAAATAATAATGTTCTGTTCATTTTAAAAAATCTTTTTTCCAACAAATCTATGGCACTACTGTTCATCAGGCTGAAAATACTTCTTTTTAAAAAATAAAGAGACATTTACAAGTCCGATCATAACAGGAACTTCTACAAGCGGTCCGATGACAGCAGCAAATGCCTCGCCTGAATTAATTCCGAAGACTGCAATGGCCACTGCGATGGCAAGTTCAAAATTATTGCTGGCTGCCGTGAAGGAGAGTGTTGCCGTTTGTTCATAATTTGCTCCTACCCTTCTGCTCATGAAGAATGAGATAAGGAACATCACAATAAAATATATTATCAGCGGAATAGCTATCCGAACCACGTCAAGCGGAATCTTAATTATATATTCACCTTTTAATGAGAACATTACAAAAATTGTAAATAGAAGTGCAATTAGTGTCAGCGGGCTTATCCTCGGGATGAATTTCGAATGATACCATTCCTTACTCTTTACCCTGATCAGTATAAATCTTGTTAGAAATCCTGCAATGAAAGGGATACCGAGATAGATGAAAACACTCCTTGCGATCTGTCCGATTGTGATTTGTTCAACCTGATCATTTACCGGCAGTCCGAACCATCCCGGCAGAACAGCGATGAATATGTAGGCATAAACAGAGAAAAACAGTACCTGGAAGATTGAGTTGAATGCCACAAGCCCTGCAGCATATTGTGTATCTCCCTTTGCCAGGTCGTTCCAGACAATCACCATTGCAATGCAACGTGCCAGACCGATGAGTATCAGTCCGTACATATAATCGATGTTGAACCTCAGGAACAGGACGGCAAGAAGAAACATGAGCACCGGTCCTATCACCCAGTTCTGCACAAGTGACAGTCCGAGTATTTTTGTGTTCCTGAATACGTCCGGCAATTCTTCATATTTCACTTTCGCGAGCGGTGGATACATCATCACTATCAGGCCGACAGCAATGGGTATATTCGTTGTACCGCTCGATAGAGAGTTCCAGAAATCTGCAATACCGGGGCTGCTCCAGCCAATTAATACACCGGCGACCATCGCCAGAAATATCCACAGTGTAAGGTACCTGTCCAGTAATTTGAGTCGCTTCTGTGATGGCATAGGCCTGGTATTTTATCCTTTAAATCCGGTAACTGTAATGCTGAAGACTCCCTTACTCCCTGAAATATATTCCTGTATCTCAATGTTTTCGGCAAAACCTGCAAGAAGGGTTTGGGGAAGGGTAATCTGTTTCTCCTTATGGACAGTTATGTCCTTGAAATTCATCTCCCCGATAATCCTGATGTATTCATCCAGTTCAAGAGCACCTGAGACACATCCGACATACAGTTCAGCATCTGTACGCATTTGTTCCGGAAGATTGCCCTTCAGCACAACATCTGAGACGCAGAAGTGTCCGCCAGGTTTCAGCACACGCATTATCTCACTGAAAGCTTTTTGTTTGTCCGGCACCAGGTTCAGAACACAGTTTGAAAGAATCACATCAAACTGATTGTCAGGTAATGGCATTTTCTCGATATCACCCTGAACAAATTCCACATTCGTGTAGCCAAGTTTTGTAAGGTTTCGTCCTGCCTTTGCAACCATTGCCTCGGTAAAGTCAAGTCCGGTTACATGCCCGGTCTCGCCTACTATTGCACGGGCTACGAAGCAGTCGTTGCCAGCACCGCTGCCAAGATCAAGAACCCTGTCACCCGGCCTCAGCGCGGCAAAATCAGTGGGGATCCCGCAGCCAAGGCCAAGATCTGCATCTGGATTATACCCCTGAAGGTTATCATAACTGTCATTGAATGATGAATAATCACTGCCGGAACAGCAGGAAGTACCGCAACCACATCCTGTGAGAACCATGTCATCAGCAGCGGTGGCGATCTCACCGTACTTTTTCTGAACTGCCAGCTTTAAATCCTTTGAATTCATAAGTTTCCCTATAGTCTTAATTTAGTTCCTCCAAAATGTATCTTTCTGACAATTGCCTACTGCCTAAACTACTTGCCTCCCCACTATCTGTCTCCTTCGCTAAAATTGTCCGCCAGCTGGCGGATTCTTTTTACGCTCGATCCTCTACTGCCTACTGCCTTTTCTTATGTCTCGGCCTCAACTGGCATGTGCATGATCCGTCAAGCTGCTCAGTAATGTCTATATCCAATGGCAACCCGTCATGCTCCCACTCCACTATTCCACCGGCGAGGTTTGCAATATTCTTAAATCCTTTACCGAGAAGAAATTCCATAACATCGTGACTCCTGAGCCCGACAGAATCTGCAATTATGAGTGGCAAATCCAGGGGGAGAGTGGAATATTCAGAATGGATCCGGCTCTTTGGCAAATGTATTAATCCGGGCACTTTGAAGTTTTTGTAACCAGTCAGTCTCTCTTCACGAACATCAACAATTACTGCACCGTTACCGGTTGCCTCCTGATAGGCTTCTGCAGGTGTCAGATTGAAGAAACCTGAACTGATAAATCCCTTCGATGTAAAACTGACTTTCATCTTTTTTTAATCAAAAATACTTTCCTGCTCCGGATGCACTTCTGACGGGTTTACCAGCAGAACCGCATGACAGAGTAAACCTCCTAATTATGACGTAAATATACGTCTTTATAAATGACAATATCAAATTAAAGTATACATAATAATTAAAATATATACTACTTTTCTTCCTGAAAACCTGCCAGATTCAAACATGATACATTTTCAGACATCATCTGCGCTCATAAAATCATTTTCATTTGGAAATGATGCTCATTTCAACAGTCTTGTTTCAAATTGGATAACGGTCTTGGCGGTCGTTGCAATTGCATGTTTCATAGTCAGTGAAATTACCCGTAACTACAGCCAGGTAGACAAGCTCTGGAGTCTGATACCGGTAATCTACGGGTGGATGACTTTTGCCGCCTACCCTTCACCAAGGGTCCTGGTAATGACAATTCTTGTTACCGTCTGGGGACTTCGGCTCAGCTATAATTTCTATAGAAAGGGAGGCTATAGCATAATTCCATGGAAGGGTGAAGAGGATTACAGGTGGCGGGTTATGAGAGAACACCCTCTGCTGAAAGGAAGGTTCAGATTCATTCTGTTTAACCTGTTTTTCATATCGTTTTACCAGAATATCGTGATACTTTTATTCTCCTCGCCATTGTTGCTGTCCGCAATTCATCAGGAAAAGCCGTTAAATGTGATTGACCTTATTGCAGCTGCCCTCATGCTGCTGTTCATTATTACGGAAGGCCTGGCTGACACACAGCTCTACAGGTTCCACCGGCAAAAAAACAAGACAGATAAGGAAACCGGGCATTATACAGAATCCCTGAAAAATGGGTTCATGTCTGACGGACTGTGGAGATATGTCAGGCACCCCAATTTTGCATCCGAGCAGGCAATATGGATTAGTTTCTACTTTTTCGGAGTCGCCGCCTCCGGCAGACTGATAAACATGACAATTGCCGGCCCACTGCTTCTGGTGCTGTTGTTCATTGGTAGCACGCAACTCACTGAAGGGATCAGCAGCAGTAAATATGAGGGATATGAAGATTATAAAAAGGCAGTGCCCAAATTTCTGCCTGGACCTGGCAGACCGAAACCAGGCATTTAAGTGAATCATTTTCACAAAAGTTATTTAACATGTGGACTCAAATACAATATTACGACGTATTTTTACGGCACAACAAGAAATGCGGAAACTGAAAAGGTAAAATACCTTTCAGGACTCGTTATTGAATATTTGTTCAGTATAAAAATAAGAGGATGGCGTACGCAAAAATAGAACTCTTTAATTCAGAACTGCAAGTTTGTGCCGGACTTTACAAGGCCCTTGCTCACCCTGCACGTCTGGCGATTCTGAAGTATCTTGCAGACTCCAGGACTTGTATCGCAGGGGATTTCGCATTTGAACTGCCGCTCAGCCGTACTACAGTAAGCCAACACCTTAAGGAATTACGCAATGCGGGGTTGATCATTTCAGCAGTAAAGGGCACAAAGACATATTATTGCCTGAACGCTGAGAAGATTAAGGAACTGAATGAATTATCGCAAGTGTTTTTGAATGAGATCAATATTCCGATAAATTATGACTGTAAATAAGATTTGGAAGCAAATCGGAATTACGGGATTTCAGCTGTTACAAATTGCGAATCATTCCAAAGGCTGAACTCTTCAGTCAGACCGGGGCACAACGTCAGTGGATTACATTTTTATTATCATCAACCATAAACTCGGGCTGAATTGTCGAATGATCTATATCATGCCTGTGCAATACTTCCTTAATCCGTGATAATATCTCACCGAAGTCACTTACTCTGACATCTTCCTTTACATCAATATGTGCTTCAAACATCAGATCGTGTTCGTTGATCTGCCAGACATGCACATGGTGAACGTTATTAACACCATTAATCACCTCAATTTCCTTTACAATCTTATGAATATTAACCTCTTCAGGGGTAAATTGCATAATAATGCGGAGTGACGACCTGAATATTCCCCAGCTCATGTATAAAAGATAAACTGCTATTGCCATGGAGAAAACACTGTCAGTCCAGAACCATTGCAGGTATTTCATGGCAAAACCTCCAAGCAAAACAGCGAAGGAAGTGAGCATGTCACCCAATAGATGAAGATAGACCGATTTCATGTTCATATTTGCATGAGAATCGTTCCTGATGAACAGTACGCTGATACCATTCACCAATATACCTGCAATGGCCAGCCAGATAACCAGATTGGCTGAAATGGGTACCGGGTTTATCAACCGCTGAACGGCTTCAAAGAGAATAATTACTGATATAATAATCAGCGTTGCTGAGTTTATGAAGGCAGCAAGAATTTCCGACCGTTTGAACCCGAAAGTTTGTTTTTCGGTAGCTTCTCTTTTTGAAAGTCTGTTTGCCAGGTAGCTTATTACCATTGACAGTACATCGCTGAAGTTATGAGCAGCATCGCTGAGCAGCGCCATACTTCCGGAGATTATACCTCCGATTGCCTGGGCTAAAGTAATTCCTGCGTTAAGCAGTATGGCAACACCAAGGTTCTTGCCGCTTACTTCATGGTGATGGTGACCGGGTTCACTCATATGATATCTACCCGCTGATTGAACGATAAAAATACGATTCCTTTCTCACTTTACGGACAACAGAGGTAACTATACAAATAAAACCCCATTGAAACCAAATTGTTCCGCAGTAATTGCATTTAAAACAGAGAACCGTAAATTAATCCTGAAACTGTTGCCATAACAATAACCAGGCTCACATAAATAACCGTTTTCTGTGTGCCGATCACTCCCCTTATGACAAGCATATTTGGAAGTGACAGCGAAGGCCCGGCAAGTAGAAGTGCAAGTGCAGGCCCTTTGCCCATACCGGAGGCTATAAGTCCCTGTAATATGGGAACCTCCGTTAGGGTTGCAAAATACATGAAGGCACCGACAACCGAGGCGAAGAAATTTGAAAAGAAGGAATTGCCTCCTACCAGCGCAGATATCCATTCATTCGGAATAACACCTGCAATGGTCTTACCGTCATGTGTCGACCCCAGGAGGAATCCGGCCGTTACAACCCCGATTGCCAGCAGTGGCAGTATCTGCTTCGCAAAACCCCAGGTTGACATTGTCCATTCCCTGTTCTCATCATCGTTCTTATCAAGCAGCGTAATAACACTTAATGAAATTATTCCCACCAGCATCGGAACAAGCGGTCTGAGTTTGTCATTTTCAATCAGGAAGTTCGAAAGAAGAACCGATACTGCTGTCGCGAGCACCGCCCCAAGTACCCATTGCCATTTGATTTTAAGGATCTTTATAAGTGAGTAGCACAGTAGGAGGCTGAAAGCCCCGGTGATATACCATTTGTATGCCCAGATATAGTACCAGGTGCTTGAACTGTCTCCTTCTGCGGGTTTACCCCAGTTGGCAAAAACAAGTATTACTACCAGTGTGAAGAAATGTAATGAGGTCTGCCACATGGGGCGCTTCTCGGGCTGAAGAACAATATTCATCTGCTCCTCTTTTTTCACTTTCTCCTCTTTCCGGTAAATAAAGGCCATCACAAGACCAATAATTACGCTGAAGGATATAGCGCCGACTGTCCGGGCCACACCCATTTCAAATCCCAGGATACGGGCAGTCAGAATGATTGCAAGGATATTTATAGCAGGTCCGGAATAGAGAAAAGCGATGGCAGGGCCCAGTCCTGCCCCGCGCTTGTGTATGCTCGAAAACAGCGGGAGGATGGTGCAGGAACAAACAGCAAGTATTGTACCTGACCCTGCGGCAACCGTATAGGCAAGCCACTTTTTTGCATTGGCCCCGAAATAACGGAGCACTGATCCCTGGCTAACAAAGACTGAAATTACACCGGCAATAAAGAATGCCGGCAAAAGACATAATATCACATGCTCACGTGCATACCATTTTACCAGGTCAAATGTCGCATCTACCGCAGTTGTAAAACGTGCACTTTCAATCGGCATAAAAAATGCAAATACAAAAACCACAGCGATCCATATAAGGATCTTCATTTCTTTCTTTAATTCCATTGTCAGCTTAAATTTTCATTTCGTATAATCACGAAATATTTTATTAAATTTTTTAGAAGAAAACTGTAATTATATAATAAATCCCAACGCCGATAAACAACACGGCAACTACCCTCCTGAACCAGAGTTCAAAGGTTTTAATCCGGCTGTAAACCTTACCCACATTTCCAACGGCATATGCAAGAAACCAGGCAAATATTATTACAGGAATCCCGGTTGCAACAGCAAAGATCACCGGTAAAATAAGTCCGTCTGCACTGGCTACTGTTATTGGAATAAGCATAACAAAATAAAGCACCGCGCTGTAGGGACAGAAAGCCATGGCGAAAAGCATACCCAGTAACAGGGTATTCAGGTAACTTTTCCTTCCCTTCTCTCCTATTTTTTCAGTTAAGGAGCCAAAACCCGGCAGTTTCAGGTTTATGAAATCAAGCATAAATAACCCTATAATAATCAATAACGGACCCAGGAACTTCTCGCCCCATTTCTGAAACCAGCCCGAAATATCCATCTGGCTGGCTCCGAAAAAGATTATCAGGGCAATGCCCACATAGGTTATCGCCCTGCCCAGTGTATAAATCAGACCGTTAAGGAAAACTCTCCTGCGGTCGCTAATGTCACGGCTTATAAACCCAATGGCTGAAATATTCGTGGCAAGGGGACATGGGCTGATGGCAGTCATCAGCCCCAGTATCAATGCCGTAAGAGCGGAATACTGAGTATTCTCAAGTATTTTCAGCAGAAACTCCATTGAATCTACTTAACGGGAATCAAAAGAGGATCAATTGTTTTTTTGATCTCAGCCTTTAGCTTTTCAGGACTGGTGGTGGCATACATGAAGCCTTTGTCTGTCAGATCTACGCGTACATCCCCACTGATCACGAGAAGTGTCTGTCCGGTTACCTTACATCTTTCAGCAACGGCTTTGCTGCTCTCCAGTTCGATGTTTACGCTTGTGAAACTTACATTGCCTTTTTTTACCTGTTCAGGATACAGGGCCTCAATGGCGTTTCTCGATTCGTTTTCAACAGCCTGACAGGTTACACACCGGCGGGTAAGGTGAAAGTAAAAGACTTCCACTTTGTCACCGGGTTTCATTGAGGTTTCATCGCCGACAGGTTTGCCTGACGTTCTGAATGAAAAGAACACAACCACTGCAACCAGTGCTAAAGAACCAAGAATAATCTTCTTCATAATCAGTTGTTTATTTGGTTAAGATCTGTTTGAGCTCATCAGCTGATGGTACACGACCCTTCAGAACCACCTTTTCATCAATTACAAGTGCAGGTGTTGACATAACACCATAGTTCATTATTGCTACAATGTCTTCGACTTTGGTCACAGTTGCCTCGATATTGTTTTGTTCTACAACCTCGCGGGTAAGCTTTTCAAGGATTTTGCATTTAGGGCAACCCGGACCCAGGATTTTGATTTCCATGATTTATCGTTTAAAAAAATTATTGAGTAAGAGCCGTGCCTCTTCCCAGTTCTCACGGTTTATGCAATATTTTATGTAAGGAGGATTGATCTCACCCTGAATCAGTCCGGCTTTCTTCAGTTCCTTAAGATGTTCCGAAAGGGTTGAGCGGGCAATCGGCAGTTCCTCGGCCATGTCGCCGCTGTAACAGCACTTGTCGAGGTTGTTGGCCAGAAAGTCCATTACAAATACCCTTACAGGATGAGAAAGTGCCTTTCCGTAGCGTGCCAGTTTCTCCTGATCTGCTGTGTAAGGTTTGATTTTTTCCTTGAGTTCGTTCATTTCATTTCGTAAAATGACGAAACAAATGTAGCCTTATATTTCAAATACCCATTATTAAAGCATTATTTTTTTGAGACAATGAAGGAAATCTTTGATTCTTTCCTGACAACTCTATACCTTCACCTTAAGAAAAAAGTACAATACTTTGAAAATCAGGCAAAGGATATAACAAATGTTAAGAATTTCAACATTCAGAATCTCCATCCCATCACGGGATATGACATCATTTCTATCTGTACTTTTTCTTCTTTTAATGGTGTCTTCGTGCGGCAGAAACAGAGACATCAGGGATACCATCCTCAATGACAAAGAGAGTTATTACTTTATCGATTTTGAGAATTATCCGAAAGGAGACCGTACACTTCCTATTGGCATATTCGATTCCGGAACCGGGGGACTGGCGGTTTTAAATGACATATTAAGCTACGGACTATCGGGCGATTCGACCGGTAACGGACCAGGGAACGGCAATGGATCCGTAACCGGTAATATAACCGGAGCTGACACGGCATCCCAGGCTAGGTAACAGTCCGGCAAGCCTGAGAAATGAATCCTACATTTTTCTGGGCGATCTGGCCAATATGCCTTACGGGAGTTATGCGCTGGAAAATAATTCCGGTATGCTTGTTGAAAATGTATTAAAAGATGTTCAGTTCCTGCTGGGCACCAGATATTACAGGTCAGCGGAATCACCTGAATTTATGACAGATAAAAGTCCGGTGAAGGCAATAGTGATAGCCTGTAATACTGCAACAGCATACGGGCTGGATACAGTCAGGAAATTTCTTCAGCAGGCAGGACTGGATATCGGTGTAATAGGCGTCATAGATGCCGGTGCCCGGGGGGCATTCGCAAGTTTCTCGCCTGATGAAAACGGAAGCATAGCCGTCCTTGCAACCGACGGAACTGTAAAATCCGGAGCCTATCCTGTCGCTATAAATGAAGTGAAGAGCCAGCAGGGATACAACGGAAATGTAAGAATCTTTCAGCAGGCAGGAATCGGAATAGCAGAAGCAGTTGATGAAAACATTTACTTCATTGACAGGTCCGCCAAAGCGCCCCGCTCAGAATATAAGGGACCAACTGAAAACGGAACCGGAGAAATGAAAATTGACCTTTCTATGCTCGACCGATACAGGTTCAATATGGATGACGGCGCCATGCTTTATGAGGGAGACAGCAGCGATCCGCATAACCTGCAGATTAACTCCGTAGAAAACTATATCTCCTTTCACCTGGTAACCCTGATGGAAAAAGTAAGAAATGATGAGAATGCTGAACCACTGAATTCAGTTGTTCTTGCGTGTACCCACTACCCGTTTTTCGAAGAGGCATTCAGGCAGACACTGCTCAGGTTAAGGGATTACAGTGAAAACGGCGAGTACCTTTACAGGTCACACATTTCAGAAGACCTTATAATTGTGAACCCCGCTTTTATTGTAGCCGACCAGTTGTACCATATGCTTGAGGACAGAGACCTGCTGAACAAGGCAGGCAGACAGGCAAGCGAATTCTATTTAAGCGTTCCCAATGTATTGAATAAGCAGGTTGTTCTCAGGGATGACGGTTCCTTTACCTATGAATACAAATACGGCCGCAGGCCCGGAGAATCTCAGGAATACGTAAAATGCGTGCCCTTCAGCCGGTCCTCTGTCACGCAGGATATTCTCAACCGCCTTTCAGACCTGGTGCCTCAGGTATTTGATCTGATTGTAAGGTTCAACTGTGAAAATTCAAAGACTGAGTATCTTGAAGCCAAAGAACGGATCGTAAATGAATAAAAGTTATATTCACTGAAACAATATAATAAGTATGAAAAAGCTATTGATGTCTCTCCTGTTTGTGTGCCTTGCTGTGATTATTTATCCGCAGGATTTCTTCAGGGAAAATTCCGAAAGCGGAAAGAGTATCCTTATTCTGATGAATCCGACAGCCGGCAACCTCGAAGTAATCCAGTTCCTCATAGGTAAAAAGCTGCTTGACATAGATACTGACGAGGTCAGTCTCGTAGGCGTGTACCATGCCTCTCAGGAATATGATTTCTCCAAATCAGCTGAATATATTGCAAAAAATAATCTCAACGGATATTTTCTTCATGAAGTCAGGGGGGATCTTGAAGAGGGATCACTCTTCACGGAAAACGCTTGCTCACCTGATTTCCGTAAGATTTTTGAGAATTCAGTGGGAGTCATTTTCTTTGGCGGACAGGATATTCCTCCTTCTGTTTACGGAGAGGAAAATCTGTATTCAGAAACAACAGACCCGGGAAGGCATTATTTTGAGGTCAGTTTCCTTTTTCACCTTATCGGCGGCAGCCGAAATCCTGCCATTAAACCTCTCCTTGATGAAAATCCCTCCTACCTTGTCACCGGTTTCTGTCTCGGACTGCAGTCGATGAACGTCGCAGCAGGCGGGACTCTGTACCAGGATATCCCGGCCCAGATCTATGACAAACATACGGATGAAGAAAGGCTGAGTATCGGCAAGGAAAACCTTCACCGCAATTACTGGCAGAACATCGTTAAGGACCCGATGCTTATGGGCACCAACCTGCACCGTATTCACTTCACAGAAGATCCATTTTTCGGAGAGACAGTCAGGGTTTCGAAAAAACAGTACCCGTTGGGATACAGCTCACATCACCAGGCAATCAAAAAGGTGGGTGAAAATTTCAGGGTCACCGCTCTGTCACCTGACGGCAAGGTCATAGAAGGGCTGGCACATTCGATATATCCCAATGTTTTTTCAGTGCAGTTCCATCCTGAAGTACCTTCACTGTATGAGGACAGGGCTCTGTTGAAATTCAATCCTGACGACTCCCCGCTTACGCTGCACCAGATGCTCGGTAAAAAGAGCCTCCAATTCCATAAGAAATATTGGGGCCATATCTCACGGGTAATCGACAGCAATTCTGAACGCTGAAGGCAGCGATCATACAGACATCCAGAGAAATACCTATAAAGCTTTGACCTCGTTCACAAGGTTCTGAAGCGTGCTTTTGGCATCGCCGAACTTGCTTTGCCTACGCCTCCGAAGACTCCCACTATTACGTTTAACAGAGAGCGGTTCATGGCTTTGCACATCAGGATTGCGAGAATGGGGCTTATTAAATTCCTCTCCAGTTTTTAGACCATCATATTGTAGAGTGTAGAGGATAAATTATAAATTGAGTGAATTAAAAATACCAAAATAATTGCGTTTTCTTTTCTGTATCTTCCCAGGTAATATGCTACTGCCAAGATCATCCCGGCACATAAAGAAATGATAAAATAACTTAAACTATATGTGTGATTCAATGCGAATGCCAGCGAAGAGACTAATAATGCAATACAAATGTTCTTTCTTGGCCTCTTTATAATCTTACAAATGATCTCAATTATTAATGATTGAAATAGAAGTGTTTCCAGGAGCGGAGCCACAATAACGGCAATTAGCAAGTCAAGGAAGATACTATCGGTTACGATGGAACCTGACATATCAGGTTCAGGCAAGAATGTGGTTATGGCTCCAAGCAGTACTGAAGGACAATAGAAGATAAATACGAATATATATGCAGGAGTTTTGATTAAATAATTGACAGATGGAACTAGGTTAAACCGTCTACACACTTTTAGCAAGTTTATAGTTGATAAAATGATATGAAATAATGTAAATAACCAGGAGGTCTAAAATAAACTGTGATAATTTAATTGTTTCATCAGCCCCAAAAAATATTACAATCAAGTGATTTACCAAATAAGAAATAACGGTTGACAGAGAAAAACAAGCCATCTTTGATAAAGTTGCGATCGTTAACTCCAGGTTTGTCTTTGGATAGTGTAATAATGATCAACCCCAGATTAGCAATAAGAACCCGGATGTTATTGAATAGCTCTTCATCCATCGGTTCTATAAAGCTAAGAAATATCGAAATAATTACCAGTACTCCTCCAACATATTTGAATTTGAAAGGGAATATCTCAATTGATAATACTACTTTTTTTCTTCTCTCATGAGTTAATAATAATGATACTAGAGATATCACTAATATTACTGATATTATGAAAGCGGAATACATTGTTTTTGGAATTCAATAATAACATGAAGCGGTGAGCTTGCGTTGTTAAATGAAGCTCACCACTTTTTTATTCTCACAATCAATAACAGAGGATTAGTGAAAGTCCATTAGAGCCTGTTGAACAGCCTGACCCTCCGGTGTAGTCGAGTAATTATTGCACACATCTTCAACAAAGTTCATGATAGCCCCAATTAATTTCCCTGTCCAATTCCAGGTCGGTCCATTACCACCATTTATGGTTTGCATTTCTGTTCTATCTAATTCGACTAGTTTTTCCATAACATTTGTAGCTTAATTGTTATAACCTTCGTTGAACCCTTCTTTAAAATCTTCAATACACTTATCGATGCCCTCAGTTACAGCCTCTTTGGCGAGCAGAACAAGATAACTATAAAAAATTCTTATCCATCCGCCATTGGTTTGTTGCGATTCCTCCATGCCCAGTTCTGTTACCCCAAGCATGGTTAAATTTAATGTTTTTTCCATAATTCATTTGAATTGGTTAGTACTCAAAATATCCCGGTAGGGTATTGTCAAATACTAATTTCCGACAGCAGCGTCCGAAAAAAAAGGACTCTGCCGAAAAAGTTGCCGCCGGTCAACTTCTTTTCCTCATAATGACTAAGTGGTCGCATTGAACAACTTACATTTATTTCATACGGCTCGGTATAATAGAATGTAAATGATGCCTTCGAATAAGAGATCGGGGCACCCCGGGATTTTAATTCATCAATCATCTCGTAAAGCGTGGTCCTGCTAACGCCTAACTGGCTGGCGAATTCTGAAGGTGTGCCAGTCCGTTGCCTGATTAACATTCTATGCATCCGGCTAATACGATCCAAATATTCAAATACTTTCATGACACCAGCGTATTTTGTGTTTCCCCCTGATAGTTTATAATCAGATTTTGATGCTGAAGCATCTGCATGAAAAGTCCATTGGCCTTAACCAACTCTGGAAAGGTTCCGTATTCTGATACCTGTCCTTTGTGCAGGACGTATATCCTGTCTGCTCTGGCAATTGTAGAAAGCCTGTGAGCAATAACAATTAACGTTTTACCAGCCTTCCTGAAGTTCGCCAGAGAATTCTGAATTTGTTCTTCTGAAATGGGATCCAGGGATGATGTGGCTTCATCAAGTACCAGTATCTCAGGATCATTATACAGTGCTCTTGCTATAGCTATGCGTTGCCGTTGTCCACCAGAAAGTGTTGCTCCATGCTCACCAATCATCGTATTAAACCCTCCTGACAGACTTTCAATGAACTCAGACATACCCAGACTGTTGCATAGTTGCAGCATCCTTCCCATATCAGGGTTCATCTCTGCCGGTGCTATATTATCTGCAATAGATCCGGAGAATAAATCAATCTCCTGAGGAACACAGGCAATTATCTTGCGGAGGGATTTATTTGTGAAATGTGAAATGTTATTTTTTCCAATCCTGATGTACCCACCGTTAAGCGGATATAATCTATGCAAAAGAGATGCTAATTGTAGTTTTGCCCGACCCACTCTCACCCACAATTGCTGTAAAAGAACCTTTTTTAATTAGCAAGTCCAGCGACTCAAATACAGTTACCCTCGTACCATACCTGAACGAGACCTTTTCAAAATTTATATCATCTACCTGTTCCGGGGTCAGTTCAATCCTCCCGCTATCATCTTCTGGTTCAAGGTCGAAAATTTCAAAAAGCCTGTCGGCAGCTATCCTCGCATCCTGCAGAGTCTTATTGTAGTTTATTATGCCGTTAACAGGACCTGTAAAATACCCAATTATTGCATAAAACGACATTAACTCTCCGGTTGTAATATGAGTACTCAAAACATAACCGGCTCCGATCCACATCATCGTTATGGTTACTATTTGTGTTATAAAGCCGGATGATGATGATGAAAAAAGGGAATTCAGGCCTGACTTGTACACGCTGCCAAGAAGGCCTACAAACCTGGCCTCTGTCTTTAGGTTTGCAACATCCTCAAGGGAGTATCTCTTTATAGTTCCGGCAGCATTCAGGGACTCTACCAACTGAGCCTCCAGATCGGCCGAACGCTCCATTACCACCCTCTGTGTCCGCTTATTCAGCCTGTTTGAAATGAAATAAATTAAGTAGTAAAACGGTATGAAACACAATATTAGAAATGCCAACTTCCAGTAAAATGCGAACATTATAAAAAACGACACAAAAAGAATAAATATGTTTAGTACCAGACTGATTGACACATCATTAACAAATACTCTGATTTTAACTGCATCTCCGATTCGGGAGATTATCTCACCAGTCCGCATGTTATCAAAGAAAGACTTGGGCAATTTTAAAAGTTGTTGATAATAACCAAGAATCAAGGTCGCATCAATTCTCTGACCAGTCTTAAGAATAAAGATCGATTGAAATATCAACAGAAGCAGCCTGAATACAATAATTATAACCATTGCAACCCCTAATAAATTAAGCAGGTTGGAATTGCCTCCAGGAATAACATTGTCGACGATGCGCCCAACGTATAATGAGATTGATAATCCCAGTATTGAGTAAATGAGCGCTCCCAAAAGTGACTGCATCAGAATGCCTCTACTGGGCTTAACCAACTGGATCAACCGAGCTGTAAGGTTGGCCTCCTCATTTCTTATCGTGAATCTTTCGCCCGGTGCAATCAGAACCAGAACACCTGTCCATTGGCTTTTAAACTCCTTATGCCTTATTTTATGGATCTCGCCATCTGCAGGGTCCATAACTTTAATAATGGTTTTTGTAGACTTGAGAAGCACAACGTAATGAGTTAGGATACCTTTTACAACAATGTGTGCAATGGTCGGAAAAGGAATCTTAAAGAGACTTTCCCAATCACCCTTCACTCCCTTTGCAGAAAATCCCATTTTTCCTGCAGCCTCAATCAACCCGAGGATATTCGTTCCCTTTCGGTCTGTACCAGCATACTGCCTGATTTTAGAAATCGGAATGTGCACATTGTAAAATGAAGCAACAGAAGAAAGGCATGCCGCCCCGCAATCTGTTATATCCCTTTGCTTTACTTTTATTCCCATAACTGTTAATTAATCAATTCGAATAGGGATTTATCCAGTCTTCTGTTTTGTCAAATAATAGATTCAGCAAAGTCCTTCTGGAAACTACTATCCGTGCATTGAAACTCATCCCTTTGGTAAGATTTGCCGTTACCCCATTTTTTAAGCTTAAGTAAGTTTTCTCCGGTTTGCATTTAATCCTGAAATAAGCTGATTGGTCCTTGTCAATAATCAGATCATTCGAAATATCAGTAATTTGTGCCTTAAGCAGGCCCCATTCTGTAAACCTCAAAGCGTCTACCTGGATAAGTACCTGTAAATCTTGCCTTATCAAGCCAATATCTTTGGGTGAAACATAACATACAGCTACCATAGCCCCATCGGGAGATATCTCTGCAACCGGTTGATTTCCATAAACAAATGTGCCATTCTGAATGTCATTGCTTTGAACTATTTCGCCATCAATAGGAGCCACTACAGCTCTGTTTCTTATCTCTTCCAAACATTTTTGCAGCTCAGCCTGTAGTAAAATTGAATCGCCCCTCCTTCGGTCAATATCCATTTCCCAATTTGCCATACTTTCAGTAAAAATCTGTTTGAGATTTCCTTCCTCAGATTTATAGTTGAAGTACGATACCTCGAACTCAGCATCTGAAATGAGAGCCTGATCATGCAGAATGTTTTTTCTCTGGTAGTCGGATCTGATTCTGTAAAATGACTGTGCATGCAGTTCCATCAGCCTTAATAAGTTGGAGTATTCAGCACTGTATCGCTTTGTAACAGGAGGCGTTGCTCTAATCGAGCTATTCATCAGTTTTGCGGATAATAACTTCCCAAGATCTTCCATTGCATTATCATTCTCATTGATCTTCTGGCTAATAGCAGCTAATTCGGCTTTTAAAGTTTCTGACCCAATAATCAAAAGAGTATCTCCCTTCTCAACCCGTGCTCCTGTACGAATTGACGTAGTCAGTACCTTTCCATTACACGGTGAATAGATGACCTGACGCTCAATATCGGATTGAAAGTATCCCCCGGTCCGTACCGCTACATCCACGAAAATAAATGGGAGAGACCCCAATAGAACCAGTAAAATTATTAGTAAGAGCCAGTAGACAGACCTGCTACTCGTAGAAACACCTGACAGGTAACTCTCCAACACCTTGTCAATAAGCTCCTTTGGAATAAATTCCATAGCGAGACAACCATTAGTTTATGCACCAATATCAGTTAATTGTTCAATTGGCAGGCAACATATTGAAAGACTACAACAGAATACACCAGTGGTAATCCAATAGAGGTTCCTTAACAACAAGTAAACAATTTTAGAAATGCAGCATATCAAAATTAAAACGCTTTTTTAACAATGTCAAGCGTCTTGAGGAATTTATTTAATTCCGTCTTAAATAAAATGCTGATAAAGCGTATATATCATGCCTGTGGATTGGTATGCAAAACGTCATCAATCCGCCATAGCTCCGAGGAATACCTATAAAGCTTTGACCTCGTTCACAAGGTTCTGAAGCGTGCTTTTGGCATCGCCGAACAGCATCCTGGTCCTGTCATTGAAGAAGAGCATGTTCTCGATGGCTGCGTAACCTTTGCCCATTCCCCGTTTCATCACGATTATGTTCTTCGCTTCCCTGGCCTTAATTATAGGCATGCCGTAAATGGGGCTCGAAGGATCATCTTCTGCCGCTGGGTTGACAACATCATTCGCGCCTATCACCACCAGCACATCGGTATTGGGCATATCAGGATTTATCACATCGCTTTCGACAAGCTGTTCATAAGGTACATCGGCTTCAGCCAGCAAAACGTTCATATGCCCCGGCATTCTTCCGGCAACCGGGTGAATGGCATATTTCACCTCCACTCCTTTTTCCTCGAGCAGTTTGTCCAGTTCGTGACATATATGCTGTGCCTGTGCAACGGCAAGACCGTAACCAGGGACTATTACAACTTTTTTAGAATAGCTCAGCAAAACTGCAGCATCGGTTACAGATATTTCCTTCACAACGCCTTCCGTCCCCGTATTTGCTTTGCCTCCGCCTCCGAAGACGCCTACAATTACGTTAAGCAGGGAGCGGTTCATGGCCTTGCACATCAGGATCGTGAGAATGGTTCCTGCCGAACCTACAAGGATACCTCCCGTAAGCATAGCCTGGTTGCTGTAGAGAAAGCCTCCCATTGCCGCGGCTACTCCGGTAAACGAGTTCAGCAGCGAGATGACTACCGGCATATCTGCGCCTCCAATCGGCATAACGAACAGAACACCGTAGACTACTGCAATGGCAAATATTATATAAATGTAGGAAGTGAGCTCTGCTGACGTCTGAACGTCGCGGGTCATGACAAAAGCCACCAATCCGATTATGACTGCAAGAATTGTGAGGTTCACATATTTCATTGCTTTAATTCTCATATCGCCAATGCGACCGTCAAGCTTCCCGAAGGCAATCATGCTACCGGCCCACGAAATGGTGCCAATAACAAGCCCCAGGAGAATCGCCAGTACATGTCCGTTCGCCATTCCGCTCTGAGCAATGAGCTCAGGGCTGATGTGAGGGAACTCCATCATCGAAATAAGGGCTGCGGCTGCTCCTCCCATCCCGTTAAAAAACGAAACAAGCTGTGGCATTGCCGTCATTTTCACCCGTTTCGCAATTACCCATCCAATGAGGGTTCCGACAGCTATTGCAGCAATTATTAAACCGATATTACCGATAGGTTTCCCCTCCTTTTCGTGGAAGAGGATTGTAGCAATAATCGCCAAAATCATACCTATTGCGGCTAAAATATTACCCCGGCGTGCAGTAAGGGGGTGACTTAACATTTTCAGGCCCAGAATAAAAAGCACTGAGGCAACCACATATGTGATTTCAAGTATTGCGGGGGCTGTAACAGACAGGGTCAAATCATTCATCTGATTGATATTTAACAAAATAAATAATGTGTGATCACTTCTTTTTTCTGAACATTTCGAGCATCCTGTCGGTGACGACAAAACCGCCGACCACATTCAGAGTACCCAGCACAACTGCAAGAAATCCGAGGATCATCGCCCCGGTAGTTTCGGCATGTCCCATTACAATAATGGCACCTATTATTACAACGCCGTGTATCGCATTTGCTCCCGACATGAGCGGTGTATGCAAAATGGCAGGTACGTGGCTTATGACCTCTATACCCAGAAATACAGATAAGATCACGATAAAAATGACGCTCCGGTTTTCCAGGAAAAACTCAAGTAAATTCTCCATTATACAGTCTCTTTGATATTTAATATTTTCCTTATCCTGTCACTGTGGTACTCCTGACCGTGCACTGCCGTGGTTCCGGAAATGATGTCATCATTCATGTCCAGGTTCAGGCTGCCGTCTTTCCCAACCATTATCTTTAAAAGATTAATGATATTGCTTCCCAGCATCCTGCTGGCATCAGTGGGCATATCGGAGGGGTAATCCGATTTTCCGATTATATTGACACCGTTGACCACCACCTTTTTTCCGTTTTCAGTCAGTTCGCAGTTACCCCCGGTGGAGGCAGCCAGGTCAACAATTACAGATCCCGGTTTCATTAAATAAACGGTTTCTTTCCGGAGGAGTACCGGGGCTTTCTTACCCGGGACCTGAGCCGTGGCAATCACCACGTCTGCAACTGCAGCACGTTGCTGGATAAGTTCCAGCTGCCTTTTCCTGAATTCTTCCGTTTGTTCCACTGCATATCCGCCTGCCGCTGAATCTTCACTCGCTCCCTCTACCTCAATAAACTTTCCTCCGAGACTTTTAACTTCCTCCTTTACAGCGGATCTCACATCGAACACTTCGACAACGGCTCCAAGTTTACGGGAAATGGCCAGTGCCTGCAATCCTGCCACCCCTGCTCCAAGTATAAGCACCCGGGAGGGCTTAATTGTGCCCGCCGCCGACATGAACATCGGGAAAAAACGGGGAAGCAGTGAGGCCGCATCCAGAACAGCCTTATAACCTGATACTGTAGCCATTGACGAGAGAATGTCCATCGCCTGTGCCCGTGTAGTCCTCGGTATCAGGTCCAGCGCCATCACCGTCAATCCCTTAACCCGTGCCTTCTCAAGCCAGAAGCTGTTTTCAACAGGATTGAGAACGGTAAGTATTACCTGTCCCGGCCTGAATGATGCCATATCATCTGCCTGAGGGGGATTGACCGTCAGCAACATGTCGGCGCTGGCAATGATCTTATCTCTTCCGGCAATTACTGCACCGGCATTTTCGAAATCCTTGTCGGAAGCATAAGCTTTTTCTCCGGCATGGCTCTCGACAAGCACTTCAACTCCCATTTTTTTCAGTATGGCTGCTTCACCCGGGAGCATGGGCACCCTGTTTTCATTTCCTGTCTCTTTAAGGATTCCTGTAATCATATGTCGTGTGTCTGTTTTTCGTTTGTTTTGTCCGGCCCTGAATACCTGTTAGGGAGTCACAATTTAAAAATTATCACGGAATTTTTCTCAGTTTTCCTGCAGCATTTTCATCGAGCATCCAAAGCAACTGTCCGGAAACAGGTTTTACCTTTGAAGCCGGGAGATGTTCACAGCCCTCCTTCTTTTCAATAATCTGAGCCACTGTTTCTGCCTTTTCCTTACCGGTAACGAGGAAAAGTACCTTTAAGGCGTTGTTGATGAGCCTTCCCGTGGCGGTGATTCTTTTCTGTTTTGTTTCCGGTTTCACTGATACATCAAACAGGGAATATGAATCGAACAGCCGGATGTTGTCAGGGAAGACCGAGGCCGTATGGCCGTCGTTTCCAAGGCCCAGGAGAATCAGGTCGAACTGCGGGATCTCATTGAAGAAAGAGATATTTGCTCTCACCAGATCAGAATAGAGCCTGGCTTCTGTTTTCGGGTCTTCTTCCCCCCTGATCCGGAAAATATTCGTTTCCGGAATCGGCACATTCTGAAGCAGGTTCTCATAGGCCATTTTATAATTGCTTTCATCACTTTCGGGTGGAACACACCGTTCATCACCCCAGAAAATGAGCAATCTTTCCCAGTCAATCTTTTCTGCGAAGTTTTCTGAAAGATACCTGAAAAGATGCAGCGGTGTCGAACCTCCGGAAAGGGCTATGGAATAATACTGATCGGGTGCGATCCTGTCAATATCTCTTAAAAGCATTCCGGCAAAAGCCAATGAGAGAGCATCGGAATCTGAAAATACTCTGACGGATTGTGACATGCTCAGTTAAAAATCATTTATTTAAAAGTAATTATAATTCACAATATATTCCGTCATCTGAAAGATTTTTACATGGATATCTCCATGTCAGGTCAGGCTCATCAATAAGTTCATCGACCTTCTCAGGTCCCCAGGAACCGGCGGGGTAGCCGTAAACAGGTATATCCCTGTTGTTTTCCCACTCCCTGATGACAGGTTCGAGGAACTTCCAGGCAGCCAATACGGCATCTGACCTTGTGTACAGTGTCGAGTCACCGTTCATGCTGTCATAAAGCAGTCTTTCGTATGCTTCCGGAATTCGTTCAACCGATAAGTCAGAATAGTGAAAATCCATATTCACATTTTTGACGTTGAAGCCGGCACCGGGGATTTTCATTCCAAATTTTATCAGAATTCCCTCGTCGGGCTGAATTCTGATGATCAGCTGATTTGGTCCGCTTCCGTATGATTTCTGAGAAAAAAGAAGATGTGGCGTTTCCCTGAAGTGAATTACGGCTTCGGTGACTCGCGTAGGCAGCCTTTTGCCGGTACGAATGTAAAACGGCACTCCCCCCCAACGCCAGTTGTCTATATAAAATTTCAATGCTGCAAAAGTCTCAGTTTTTGAGTCAGGACTGACATTCTCCTCTTCCCTGTATCCCTTTACAGATTCACCTTTAATGTGAGAGGCGGTGTACTGCCCGCGGATGGCGCATTTAATAACCTCTTCCTGCTTTATCTGCCGGAACGACTGAAAGACTTTTACAATCTCATTGCGTATGGAGTTGGAATCGATTGATGACGGAGGTTCCATGGCGATGAAGCCAGCCAGGTTCAGGAGATGATTCTGAATCATGTCACGGAGGGCTCCTGCCCGTTCATAATAGGTCCCTCTCTTCTCAATACCCAGGCTCTCTGACGAGGTTATCTCAACATGATGAACATAGTTTCTGTTCCACAGAGGCTCAAAAATGCCGTTCGAAAACCTTGTGACAAGGATATTCTGCACAGTTTCCTTGCCAAGGTAGTGGTCTATTCTGAAGATCTGATTCTCCTTCCAGAAACTTTGAAGCTTTTCATTCAGCTCTACAGCACTCTCATAATCATTTCCGAAAGGCTTCTCTACGATCACCCTTTTCCACCCGTCGGATTCCACATTCAGCCTGTGCAGTGCCAGGTTGGTGGGTATGATATCATAAAGATCAGGCGGTACCGAAAGATAAAAAAGAGTATTTCCAGGTATCTCCGACTCCTTCCTGAGTTTTTCAAGCTTACGCGAGAGAAGACTGTATGCACCTGTATCTGCAGGATCGATCCCCAGATAAAAGAGCCTGTTCAGAAATTTCTCTGTCCCTTCTTTCTCTTTGTCCGATGAGTATTTCATCAGCGCGTCACCGACATCGGCCCTGTATTCTTCATCCTCAAACTGATTCCGTCCTGTGCCGATAATTGCGAACCTGTCTGGCAGCAGATCCTGAACAAAAAGCGCATATAGTGCCGGCATTATTTTACGTAGCGCCAGGTCGCCCCTTCCGCCGAAAATTACAATTATATGATCCTCGGGTTTTTTCATTCAACTCCTCCGTGTCTTTACACAAATTACAATCAAATGTATCGAATCGGTTCTAAATAGGCAATAGCATGGCAATAGGCAATAGAGGGCAGATAGCTGGTGGAGAAGGAGACAGACAGCGGGGAGGCATAGATAGGCAGCAGGCAATAGGCAATAGGCAATAGTGCAGTTAAAAATTTCGGACAAATGTAATTACATATATATTCAGACACTTAAAGTTAATTGAAAATGAATGTGTTGATTTTATATACATCTGTATATTTTTTCAACACATTGGTTATTAACCTTATTTTCAGCGTCATGGCATTGCCGGTTGATTTCCTCTGTATATATATTAAACACATTCTATCGGGCCTGCATTTGATAAAATCATTGTAATCATCTCATTTTCTTGTCATTACAACATTTGGCACACTAATTGGTTAAGGGTTTTTGCGCAAGATTCACTTAATGTTGAATCATTTCACGCGAAAAAATGCAAAATGGACCAAAAAAATAAGATCATGAAAAACGCAATTTTTTTAATCATCTGTTTTTCATTACTGCAGACCGGTAATGTGAGAAGTCAGGAGGCAAAAGCAAAGGCAACGCACACTGAAAGCGAAGTCAGCGTAATGACCACGGCAGAACTAAACGGCCTCGTCAGCGTATGGGCAAAGGGATTTGAAGATGCCAACCCGGGTATGAGGGTTAACATCTCCCCTTTCAATCCGGACCTTTTTCTGTCAGAAAAGGAAGACAGGGCTCTCATGCTTGTCACAGATGACGATCTTAAGAATGCAGGAGGTGAGACATCCTGGAAAATGACAGTCGGACGCGATATTGTTGTACCTGTCATAAATGCAAAGAGCCCTTATGCAGATGCCGTATGCCAGACCGGACTGTCGTCAGAAAAACTGAAGGTCCCGTTCTCCGTTACCGGCGTTTCAAACTGGGGCACAATACTTGGAAATGAACAGCAGGGCAAGGTCAGTACCTATATTATCAATGACAGCTCCGTCAAAACATATATTTCATCCTTCCTGGGTGTAAGTGTTGATAATCTCAGCGGTACGGGAGTTGAAAATGCCGGAGAGTTGCTCCTTGCACTTCAGAATGACCCCACCGGAATAGGTTTCTGCCGGTTGAGTGATATTACCGATCCCGAAGGACAAATGCTGAACGGGAATGTCAGGATGATCCCCGTGGATGTTAATAACAACGGTCAGCTTGATTACTTTGAGCAGATTTACGACGATTTGGGGAGCTTCACCCGCGGTGTATATATTGGCAAGTATCCCAAATCACTGTATAACAATATCTTTGCCGTTTCTGCCACCCAGCCGGCTGATGGTGCTGAGCTGACATTCATCAGATGGCTGCTTTCCGACGGTCAGCAGCTTCTTGCTGTAAACGGCTATACTGAACTGGCCGGGGGTGAAGCCACGGCAAAAGCAGCAGGACTTACCACGGGTGAGGTCTCTGAAATCACACTTTCTGAAGGCCCTTCGGTTTTACGTGCATTTCTAATTATGCTCGCCGTGATTGTAATGGGCGGTCTGATCGTCTACACTCTATACAGGCTCGTCAGAATCCCCGGAAAGGCGTCTCCCGCTTTTGAAAGCCTGCACAATGCAGCCTTCAGTCAAAAATCGCTTGTCATTCCAAGAGGTCTCTTCTTCGATAAGACTCATACCTGGGCATTCATGGAAAGAGACGGTGAGGTCAGGATTGGTGTCGATGACTTTATCCAGCATATAACCGGAACCGTCACCAGGCTGAAAATGAAGAAACAAGGCGAAAAAATTATCAGGGGTGAGCAGATACTTTCACTGATCCAGAACGGTAAGCAGCTCAATATTTATTCTCCCTTATCGGGAACCATTACTTCAACGAATGAAATCCTGACACGCAACTCTTCATTAATTAACTCATCACCCTACTCTGACGGATGGATTTATAAAATTGAACCTGAGAGCTGGATGAAGGAGACCCGTGTGATGATAATGGCAGAGAAATATTCTGAATGGGTAAAAGATGAATTTGCCCGTCTGAGGGATTTTCTTGCAACAACCCTCGGAGGCAATGAGCTGAAGCTCTCACAGGTGGTACTCCAGGATGGCGGTGAGATAAGGGAGAGCCTGCTCGAGGATTTCGGGCCGGAAGTCTGGGAAGATTTTCAGACAGGTTTCATCGACAAATCAAGATAACAGAAGATTCCAAAACACCTGATAACTAATCTAACAGTCACAAATTAAAAACCATGAGTATCAACAGAAGAAACTTCTTCAAGGTGCTTGGTGTAACGGGGGTTACTCTTGCAACGGGGAAAAGACTGACCGCAGCTCCGGAGGCGGAAAGCAAAACAGAATTCAATGCAATGTTATACGACTCGACCAGATGTGTCGGTTGCCAGGGTTGCGAATTTGCCTGTGCGGAAGCCCACGGTCTTCCGGCACCGAGCTTCGAAGACACCCCAACCGTGGGTGTTGAGCGCAAGACTGATGAAACACGGCGTACCGTTGTCAATGCATTCAAAACGACCAAGGGCGACTTTTATGTCAAGAAACAGTGTATGCACTGCAATGATCCTGCATGTACTGCCGCCTGTCTTACCAAGGCGATGTACAAGACAGAGGAGGGTCCTGTCATATGGAGGGGCAAGAAATGTATGGGATGCCGGTATTGCATGGTATCCTGCCCGTTTGACGTACCTAAATTCGAATATTTCAGTCCCAACCCGAAAATAGAGAAATGCGACATGTGCTATGACAGGCTCGGGGAGGGGAAAATACCGGCATGCGCACAGGACTGCCCCATGGAAGCTATTGTATTCGGTACCCGCAGGGATCTGATAAAAGAGGCCAGAAAAAGGATTCAGGAGAATCCTGACCAGTACTATGACCATATCTACGGAGAACATGAAGCCGGGGGAACCGGATGGTTGTACCTCTCCCCTGTCCCTTTCGAAGAAATGAACTTTAAAACAACACTCCAGAATTCGTCATACCCTGCCCTGACTAAAGGATTCCTCTATGCTGTGCCCTCCATTTTCGTGCTGTGGCCCGCCATTCTTCTCGGAATACATCAGGCGACAAAAGACAATAACCCTAAAGAAGAAGAAAATGAATAATACTGATTATACCCTGCCAAGAGACAATGACGGTAAAAGTATCTGGAAATTCCTGGTATCCGAGCTGAAACCAAGAGGTAAATGGCTTACCCCGTTCAATATTATCTCCATTCCAATAATGCTATTAGGGCTTGTCCTTATAGTTATCCGGTTCTGGAAAGGAATCGGATCAATTACAAACCTGACACAGGAAGTTCCGTGGGGACTGTGGATCGGCTTTGATGTTGTCACGGGTGTTGCCTTTGCCGGTGGCGCATATGTCGTAACCTTCATGGTCTACATCCTGAATGTAAAGAAATACCATACGATTGTCAGAGTGACCGTACTCAACGGCTTTCTGGCCTATGTCTTTTATGCCGGAGCCCTGCTCCTCGATCTGGGCAGACCCTGGAATGTTATCAATCCGATTATTGGCAACAGCTTCGGGACAAGTTCTGTCCTTTTCCTGGTGGCGTGGCATTTCCTGCTTTATATGGTTGCCGAGCTGATCGAGTTCTCACCGGCAATTGCAGAGTGGCTTGGAGCAAAACGCGCCCGCAAAATACTGTCAGGAATGACCCTGGCTGCTGTAATCTTCGGGATCACCCTCTCCACTCTTCATCAGTCGGGCTTAGGCGCCCTGTTCCTGATGGCAAAGGATAAGATACATCCGCTGTGGTATTCTGAGTTCATTCCGATAATGTTCTTTGTATCAAGCATTTTTGCCGGACTTTCGATGGTTATTTTTGAAGGTTCGATAAGTAACAGGGTGTTTTCCGATCAGGTTACTGAAAAGAACCATAAAGCTCATGACAGTATTTTACACGGACTGTCCAAGATCTGTGCGGTGACAATGTTCGCCTACTTCTTTCTAAACATGCTTGTGTTTGTTCACGAAAAGAGATGGGGACTGCTTAACACGCCTATGGGATACTGGTACCTTACCGAGATGATAGGCTTTGTGTTCCTGCCCATGTGCCTGTTTTTCTACAGCTATCGCAAGGTGAATATCTTTTCGGTCAAGCTTGCAGCAATAATTACAATGGTCGGAGTCATCATGAACAGGCTCAATCTGACTGTGATCGGATTTAAATGGGATGCGGTACAACATTATTATCCCTCCTGGATGGAGATTGCGGTTACACTGGCAGTCATCTTTACCGAGATATGGATCTTCAGGTGGGTGATAACGCGTCTTCCTGTACTGCGTGAGTCTCCATCATGGGTAAAGAGCAACGAAAATTAATAACCAGCTCTCACTTTACAGCGAGGCGAGAGCGCAACAAACAATATCATGGACGGATTTACATATTACAGTCTTTTCGAAACCAAGGGAATTGAGTACCTGATAATCATTGCTTTTCTGATACTTATAATTCCATTCTGGTTGCTAATCAACAAGCCGGTGAAAATCACCGGCCACATAAAGAGAACGATTGGCATTCTTTCTGCCGCCGTTTTAAGGGTGCCGGGGGGAGTTTTTTACAGTAAGAACCACACCTGGACTCACCTTGAAAAATCCGGAAATGCCAAGGTAGGACTTGACGACCTGCTTCTGCATCTTACAGGGGATGTTAACCTTAAGAATATGAAGGCCCCGGGAACTACAGTCATCAAGGGTGAGATACTGGCCGAGGTTGACCAGAACGGAAAGAGACTCAGTATTGTCTCTCCTATCTCCGGTGAGCTTGTGGGAACCAACAGGCTGCTGACTGAAGAACCCGGTCTGCTGAATGAAGATCCTTACGGGAAGGGATGGATCTGCAAGATAAAACCTACCCAATGGGTGGCAGAGACCAGCTCATACCATTTTGCCGATGAGGCTGCGGACTGGTTTAAGGGAGAAATCAGCAGGTTCAAGGATTTCCTCGCGGTGTCAGCCAGGAAGAATTCAGCCGATACCTCTCCGGTATACATGCAGGACGGTGGTGAACTGGCAGACAATGCACTTGCATCCATGCCGGGTGAAGTGTGGAACGATTTCCAGGAGTCCTTCCTGAAGTAGAAAGCTGAAGAATACTCTCCCGTACCTGTTGGCAGAGAAGGAGATTATTCGTATTTTGTAGAATTATTTAACAGGTTATAAATAATATCCGAAAGGGTATTATTTATAACTGTTTAAAGGTGCAAAAGAAATCGGACTATGACAGAGGCTGATAATAAGAGACTTAGGAAACACTTGAATTTGAGGGATCTGGGCAAATACTTTAAATTCCGGTCTACAATCTATGGCCGGGTCGTTTCCATAATCTCCCTGACTGCCGTGATACTCTTTGTGATGTTCAATGCCATTTTCAGGACCGTTTATGTTGATTATTTCAACACAGTCCTTCGTCAGAACGGGAACAATGTCGGGTCAATTGTTGAGGGATCACTTTATCATTCGATGCTTGCCAATGACAAGAGTACCCTGCACGGTACTCTTGACATAATAAATACAATGCCGGGTATTGACGACGTCAACATGTATGACCAGGCTGATAATCTGGTTTATTCATCCTTTTCTCCCAACCTTGAGAATCACAGTAATCCGGACTGCATATCCTGCCATACAAACCTGAGTTCAATGTTTTCCAGGAGTGAGAAGAGCTACAGGATTATTGACGCAAAGAGCGACTGCAGCATGAATCCCAACAAGCCGGGTCAGAGGCATTTATTGATCCGTAAGCCGATCCTTAATGAGAAATCCTGCTATACTGCTTCATGCCATGCACACAACGAAAGTGAAAAGGTGCTCGGGTCACTCATTATCAGGATGCCCCTGAAGGATCTTGACCAGGCTGTCAGTAAGTCATCCACTGAATTTCTGCTGCTGGCACTGGTTACAACAATACTGTTAGCCTCTTTGCTGATCTTCTTTACCAGAAGAAGAATCAAGGATCCGCTCAACAGTATAATCACTGCCAGTGAAGCTGTTACCCAGGGTGACAACACCACCAGGATTGAGATAAAACCGGACCTGCTGGATGATATGAAGAAGGTATCAATGGCATTCAACAATATGCTTGATCATATCCACTCAGCAACTGATGAACTCGAAAACTGGTCGAAGCAGCTTGAATATAAGGTACAGAAGAAATCGGAGGAACTTTCCGAAGCCCAGAATGAGTTAATCCACGTTGAAAGAATTGCATCGCTCGGAAAACTCTCATCCTCGGTGGCACACGAACTTAACAATCCGCTTTCCGGGATTCTGGTATATACAAAGCTTATATACAAACAGTTAAGTAATCCTGACCTTACCCCGGAAAGGAAGGAGTCAATGCTGAAGCAGCTTAAACTGATTGAGAGCGAGACTAAGCGATGCGGTGATATTGTCAGGGGACTTCTGGACTTTTCAAAAAAGGATCAGGAGGGCTTTGAAGAGAAGCATCTTCATGAAATACTGACGGCGACATATGAGTTCATGACCCACCATATTAAAATTGCCAACATCAGTTTCCTGACCGATTTCAATGCAAAATCAGATCTCATTTTCTGCAGTCCGAACCAGATCAGGCAGGCATGCGTAGCCCTGCTTGTGAATGCCTCGGAAGCCGCATCCGAAAACGGCGAGATAATTATAAGGACGAAAAATCCTGACGCAGATTCAGTCAGGCTTGAAATTTCAGACAACGGAAGCGGGATCTCTCCCGAGGACATTCCACATGTCTTCGAACCTTTCTTCTCAACCAAAAGGGATGCGCGCGGTATTGGCCTCGGACTGCCCATTGTTCATGGAATCGTACAGAATCACAACGGAAAAATCGAACTTGATTCCACTGTAGGCAAAGGAACAACTGTATCAATAATCTTTCCTCTAAGAAAATCATAAGGATTACAGAAATGGCTGAAAAAATTTCAATATTAATTGTCGACGATGAAGAGTCGGTGAGGGACTCGCTGAACAACTGGTTCATCGAGGACGGATATTCGGTTGAATGTGCAGAGAATGCCAAGCAGGCACTTTTGCTACTTGAGGCCCGGAATTTTAATATAATACTTGCCGACATAAAGATGCCGGGTATGGACGGTCTGGAGATGCACCGCAGGATCAAGGTGCTGAACAAAGACGCCATAGTGATCATAATGACTGCTTTTGCATCGGTTGACACAGCGGTGCAGGCTCTGAAAGACGGTGCTTATGATTATGTTACAAAACCTTTTGATCCTGATGACCTTTCTCACCTTATCCGTAATGCATCTGCCCAGATTATCCTTAAGTCCGAAAACGAGTCCCTGAAGCAAAAGGTTTCAGCACTTGAGGATGTAGAAGATCTGATCGGCGAAAGCCAGGAGTTGAAAAAGGTTCTTAAGCAGGTCGAAAGCGTAGCACAGTCCAATTCATCAGTAATAATCACAGGCGAAAGCGGGACAGGTAAGGAACTAATTGCCAGGGCTATACATGCCAATTCCTCACGCAGATATTTCCCTCTCGTAAGCGTTCATTGCGGTGCACTGACAGAGAGTCTTCTGGAAAGTGAACTATTCGGGCACGAGAAAGGAGCCTTCACCGGAGCTACTTTCAACCGCAAGGGCCGGTTCGAGATGGCAGACGGCGGGACAATTTTCCTGGATGAGATTGCCACCATCTCGGGAAAGATGCAGATAGAGCTGCTCCGTGTTCTTGAAACGAAAAGTTTCGTACGCGTAGGCGGCAACAAGGAGATATCTTCTGACTTCAGAGTGATCTGTGCTACCAACAGGGACCTCAGGGGAATGGTAAAAAGCGGCACTTTCAGGGAAGATCTCTTCTACAGGCTAAACGTAGTAAACATCACGGTACCTCCTCTGCGTGAGAGGACTGAGGATATTCCGCTGCTTGTCAATCACTTTATTAAAAAATACTGTACCTCAATGAGCAGGGACATTATCTCAATTGAGCCGGCAGCCCTCAGACACCTTGAAAAGTTCGAGTTTCCGGGCAATGTCCGGGAGCTGGAGAATATGATCGAAAGAGCAATAGTTGTAGGCAACGGAAAGGAAATTCGCCTGAAGGATCTGCCGATGGGTAAGGAGGCTATTATCAGCACCATAGAGAGTCTTGACGAACTTGAAAAAAGACATATACTGCAGATACTCAATAAATACAGCTGGAATGTTTCACGATCCGCAAAAGCTCTTGATGTTGACAGGGTCACCCTGTACAACAAAATCAAGAAATATGATCTGAAACAAGAAGAGTGATATTCACGGCTCTTACTACTTGGAAGAACGCAGAATCATATTGACCTCCTTCGGGATCTTTGAAAAGGACCTTCTTGAAAGGCTGGCCAGAGATGTGTCAAATGAGTTTCATCAGCCTGTCACTGTTGAAGTGAGTCATCTGGACCTGAATCCCTTTTACAGTCCCGGCCGAAGACAATATGATGCCAACCAGTTACTGAAGCATTTATCGTCAGACGCCCTGCCAGATCCTGTCAAGACAATTGGATTATTCAGGGTAGACCTGTTCATTCCGGTCCTGACCTATATTTTCGGCCAGGCTATGCTTGGCGGCAACACTGGTATCGCCTCAGCGTACAGGTTAAAAAACGAGCTTTACGGTCTGAACAAGGATAACGAATTAATGGCTCAGCGCTTCAGCAAGGAGGTTATACACGAACTTGGGCATGCCTTTGGCCTGATTCATTGTCACATCTCCACCTGCGTAATGAGGTCCAGCACCTACGTTGGAGACATAGATCAAAAAAGCCTCCATTTCTGTACCAGGTGCCGGGCTGAGGCAGGTCTGTAAAAAAAAGGCGGACAAGTCCGCCTTTTATGATAAGAGTAAATCTCTCACTTTGTCTTAAAACCGAACATTATTGCCACGCATCCGCTGGCGGGAATTTCGGTGTTGGCTCCTGAAGTCGTGACCTTAACAACGATCTTCAGCTGCTGACTTGCTTCAAGTTTAAAATCCCATATCTTGATAAACCCTGATTCCTTATTGTTGTAAAGGACTTTACCTGTAGCGTCAAGGATTGAAAATTCGATTGGGGGTAATCCGTCTGCACCACAGATTGCAATACGGTATTCCATATCCGAATAGAATGTCTTATACAGTTCGGCTTCCTCTCCTTCCACCAGGACTGCGGCATGGTAGTTCCCGTCATGCAGGTAGGCACCCAGTTCTTTCTTACATAGTGACTTGGCAAATCCCTTACATTGGGCAGACATCTCTCCCGAAGCAGCAACGGAAAGGATGAATAATGCCAGAAAAATCTTGACTAGCTTTCTCATAGGTCCCTATTTTACATATTGATTTCTAATCTCCGCAACCTTCGCTTTTATAGCAAGGAATGTATCCGGCTTGATTTCGGATCTTGCCGCACCTGTTATTTCAGTCACGCCTGTCTGCTCATTATACTTGGTGGAGGAAGGATCTGATGATCTTTCGATTGCGTCAAATACAACCTTAAGTTCTTTAATAGGTCCGATCAGGTCCTGAATAGCAGCATTTTCCGTATATGTTTCCAGCATCCTGACAAGGTCGTCAACAGACATCTTCTGGTCGGCAATGGTTCCTACAAGTTTATTGCCTTTGTAATTTTTCATGTCAACCATGTTGGTTGATATATATAGTCCTTCGATAAAACCGCCTGCAATTATAGTAGCAGCCACTGCATGCTGGTCATCATCCTCGAGATATGACTGTGAGTTCAGGAAGGTCTCAGAAACAATCTCCATGATTACATCCCTGTTATTTATGTTCTGCTCCAGCTTCTCAATCGTCGTCTCATCAATGGCATCAAGGATACCAAGGCCGTTAGCCATATTCTCTGCAGCCTCCATGTAATTTATTATGAGAGAAGTCTGATCATACATACTGGCGAAACTCAGGTCACAGGTATAGACTCCCAGGTTCAGAGCCATGCTTTTACTGGTAGTATAGTTGCTCTGATTGTCAACCGGGTTGAGCAGATTTTCGTCAAATTTAGCTCCTGCCGTCTTAATAAGCTGTGCTATTTCAAGCGGTGTCGGAAGGGCATTGAACACCTTTTCAGCATTTTTTATGTGTTCAATGGTCTGAGCATCAGCGCTGACCTTATCGGCTGCAGCCTTCGAATCATCGCCTTTGCGATTGCCCTTGCATGAGATCACCGCAGTGCACAGGCTTAAAACTGTCACTCCGATAACCAATGGCAGAATTCTTATTTTCATAGTCTTAACGATTTTAGTTTAAGTTCACAGGCTAACATCCGACCAAATTACCACTTTTTTTTTATTATTCAAATTTGACCGTCAAGTTATTAATATGCCATAAATTTGTTGAAAACCCGAATATATGATCAAATCTGCCAAAAAGCTTGCCGACCTGGGGAAAATGCTCAGACACAGGCAGCCACCACGATATAGAGAAAACGGTGACATCACTCCGCAACAGTGAATCATTCGAGGGTGCATTGAAAATGCTCGCCCTGTTTTATGATAAAACTGAGGATGAGGGATTGAAACTGCTTATTTCCGACTTTTTCAATGACATGAAGGAGCTCACATCCCGCACTGAGGTAATGGATGCTCTGACAGGAGAAATCAGCCAGGCTACAAAAGAAATGCTCGCTGCTTCATGCTGGCAGTCTGGCCTCGACTATTCTGAACATGCAGTCGCCCTGACCCGTATTTACCTTGAGGGCAATTATGCAACATCGCTTGAGTGTTTTACAGTACTGGAAACATGTGCAGATATTATTTCGGATGCTGACAGGGCTCAGAGCATCAGTTTGTTGGAAGAGAAAAGCGAAATGCAGGATGATGCAAAGAAGCAACTGACCGGCGAATTGATATCTGTACTGAAGGGCGGCTGAGATTTCTAAATATATGAGCTGTAATGCTTCATAAACTGTGATCTCTCAAACAGGGAAGGATTCTCAATATTCCTGTAGTTAAGCTTACCGCGGAAGTCGCTTATCCTGGTAAACTCCTTGTCATTCATCCACTTGTGAAGAGCTTCGTTTATTTCGGTTATCACCGTGAATCCTCTTTTATAGAGTGCAGAACAGACCTGTACCGTAGTAGCACCTGCAAGAAGGTATTTAATGGCATCCTCACCGGTGTGAACACCTGTTGATGCAGAAATATCCATCCCGATATTGAGGGCGCTGACCATTCCAATCCAGCGCAGCACATATCGCTTCTCAGCCGGGTTTGAAAGTACAGGAGCAGGAATGACGTTCAGGTTATTTATATCTATATCGGGCTCATAGAAGCGGTTGAAGAGTACAATACCCTTCGCCCCGTGGTTATGCATCTGCCATGCCACATTGAGCAGGTTGGAAAATCTGAATCCGATCTTTACGCTTACAGGAATTGTAAGTTTCTTTCTGAGCTCATCAATTATCTTAAAGTATGCCGCCTCAGCCTGGGTTCCGGACTGATGCATGTCAACCGGCATAAAGAAAAGATTCACCTCGATAGCATGGGCTCCGGCCTTTTCCACCTGCACGGCAAAGTCAGTCCATCCCTTTTCCGAGAAGCAGTTTATGCTTGCTATTATCGGAATACTGACTGTTTTTCTTGCCCTGGCAATCAACGTAAGGTAGCTTTCGACGCTGTTGGTCCTTGTATAATAAGTGAGGTAATCGTCAGCCTCGGGGTATGCTTCTCCGGATGAGAGGGATGCAGTCTGTGAGACTATCTGTTCTTCAAACAGCGACTTCAGAACAACGGCGCCGGCGCCGGCTGCTTCGGCTTCCTTTATCGATTCGGCTGATGAGGTAAAGTTTGAACTCCCGGCAATTACCGGGCTCCTGAGTTCAAGTCCCAGATATGATGTCCCAATTGTGCTCATATTGTTTTATTTGTTCGTTCTCCAAAAATTAATGTTCCCACCCTGATCATTGTGCTTCCCTCCTCTACTGCAATCTTCCAGTCGCCCGACATTCCCATTGAAATCTCACGGAAGAATGGTTTATCGATGAAACACCGTTCACGGGTTGCTTTGAAAAGTGCTGTCAGTATTCTGAATTCATCTCTCACTCTTTCGCTGTTGTCAGTGAATGAAGCCATTCCCATAAGGCCGCACACCCTGACACCTTTAAGATCTCCGGTGACAGCTCTCCAGTCTTCGCTTTCGATCTCAGCCGGGTCAAAACCGAATTTAGTCTCTTCAGCGGCTATATGCACCTGCAGAAGACAGTCCGTTACAAGATTCCTTTTAAGGGCTTCGTCACTGATCTCCTGCAGCAGCCTCAGGCTGTCAACAGATTCGATGACAGCAACCTCCGGAACTGCCTGTTTAACTTTGTTGCTCTGGAGGTGGCCGATAAGATGCCACTTTATATCAGCAGGCAGCAGTTTTTTTTTGGAAAGGAGTTCCTGTACCCGGTTTTCGCCGAAAATCCGCTGGCCAGCGTTGTAAGCAAGAAGTACCTCTTCGTGGCTCCTTGTCTTCGAGACAGCCACAACCGATACACTTCCCGGCAGCATTCTGCCCAGCATTTTAATATTTTCAGCGATATCAGCCACTGTAATTGAGTATTCAGTCAAGTTTATGTATAACAAGTCCGCTCCTCAGTTTAGGCTCAAACCATGTTGTTTTTGGTGGCATAATGTTCCCTGTGTCTGCAATTGTAATTAGCTGCTTCATCGAAACAGGATAAAGGGCAAAAGCAACCTTCATCTCACCGCTGTCAACCCTTTTCTTCAGCTCCCCGAGTCCGCGAATCCCCCCGATGAAGTCAATTCTCTTTGACCGTCTCAGATCCTGAATATCAAAGACCGGAACAAGTACCTTTTCAGTCAGGATTGTCACATCCAGAACCCCGATGGGATCCGAATCGTTGTAAGTGCCTTTCCTGGCCTTCAGCCGGTACCATTTACCGTCAAGGTACATTGAAAACAGGTGCAGCTTGTCAGGACGGTACGTTTTGGCACCCTTCTCCTTAATCTCAAAGTTCTCACCAAGCTTTTCAAGTATCTGTGCGGGTGTGTGACCGTTCAGGTCTTTTACCACCCGGTTATAATCGAAAATTTTCAGCTGATCATCCGGAAAATGAACTGCCAGGAAATAATTATACTCCTCGGTGCCCTTATGAGAATGGTTTTTCTCACGCTTTTCCTTTCCGACAAGTGCTGCCGCTGCTGTGCGGTGGTGTCCGTCGGCTACGTAAGTGAAAGGCACTTTCGTTGCAAAAAGCTCTTCGATATTACGGTTTACATGTTCATCCCTGATGACCCAGAAATGATGGCCTATTCCGTCTTCAGAAACAAAGTCGTACTCAGGCTTCTCCTTTTTCACAATCCTGCTTACAATCCGGTCAAGCTCCTTCAGCGCCGGGTATGCAAAGAATACAGGTTCTATGTTAGCATTGTTGGTTCTCACATGCACCATCCGGTCCTCCTCCTTATCGGGGCGGGTCAGTTCATGTTTTTTGATCACTCCGTTCAGATAATCATCCACTGATGCCGCGCCGACAATGCCGTACTGCGTCCGGCCTGCCATAGTCTGGGCATAGATATAAAAGTGAGCCTCATCATCCTGAACCAACCACCCGTTCTTCTGCCAGAGAGTGAAATTCTCAAAAGCCTTGCGGTACACCTCTTCAGAGTGAACATCAGTTCCTTCCGGCAGATCAATTTCAGATTTAGTAATGTGAAGTAACGATTTATCTTTGCCGAAGGCCATCCTGGCCGCTTCAGAGGAGTTCATTACATCATAGGGAAGGCATGCTATTTCTGCCGCAGAATCTTTAGGTGGCCTGAGCCCCCTGAACGGTTTTACAACTGCCATATCTGTTTCTGGTAAGTATTATTTGGTTTTGTTAACCCTGAAAGTTTCATTGCCTGTAGCGAAGAAATCAACAATCTGCCTTGCTGCAGCAACACCTGCATTGATGTTGGCCTCCTCTGTCTGGGCACCCATTTTCTTGGGTGTGAAGAAGAACCTGCCCGGAAATTTTTCAACAAACAGGGTTGCATTGTCAGGCGCAATATCCGACAGGTATCTGAAGTCAGGCCTGTTTTCCATTACTTTTACCAGTTCCTCTTCACTGATCACCTCCTTGCGTGCTGTGTTTACAAGGACAGCGCCGGCAGGCATCAGGGAGAGGAGCTTTTCTCCTATCGATTTTTTTGTTTTGTCATTTGCAGGGATATGCAGTGATACATACTGGCATTTCCTGTACAGCTCCTCGACAGTTTCAACTTTTGTTACGCCACACTCCTTCATAACATTACTGTCAACGAAGGGATCAAATGCAATTACATCCATTCCCAAACCGTGGGCAATCTTTGCCATGCATCTTCCCACGTTACCGAAGGCATGCAGACCGAGGCTCTTGCCCAGGAGTTCTGATCCGGTCTTGCCGTCGAATCCTCCGCGTGCAGAATAGAGCATCATTCCGAATGCAAGTTCGGCCACGGCATTTGAATTCTGTCCGGGTGTGTTCATTGCCACTATACCGCGGGCCGAGCAAGCTTCCAGATCAAGATTGTCGTAACCGGCTCCGGCCCTGACAACTATCTTCAGCTTCGGGGCGGCCGCAACAACTGCTGCATCAATTATATCTGAACGGACTATCAGTGCATCCGCATCCATGACTGCCTCGTGCAGTTCCTGCGGTGTCTTGTATTTCTCGAGGAGAGCGAGCTGATGTCCTCCATTCCCGACCACTCCGCGGATCTGATTTACAGCCACGGAGGCAAACGGTTTGTCTGTAGCTACCAATATTTTCATGATTCCCGAATTAGAGTTTCTTTTCAAATTCCTTCATACAGTCAACAAGTGCCTGGACGCTTTCGTGAGGCATTGCATTGTAAATAGATGCCCTGAATCCGCCTACCGAACGGTGTCCCTCAATACCAATCATCCCCTGGCCCTTTGCAAAAGCGGCGAAGTCCTTTTCGGCCTCCTTATAATTCTCTGACATAACGAAGCATACATTCATCAGTGAGCGGTCTTCAGGATCAGGGACTGTGACGTTGAACAGTTTGTTGCGGTCAATCTCATCATAGAGGAGCTTCGCCTTTGCTTCATTGATCTTCTGCATAGCTTTTACTCCACCTTTTTCCTTCAGCCATTCGAGTGTCTTGCATGCTGCAAATACAGGAAGTACAGGAGGTGTGTTGAACATCGATTCCTTCTCGATATGGGTTTTGTAATTCAGCATTGTGGGAATTGGCCTGGTCACCTTACCCAGGATATCATCCTTTACAATCACAAAGGTGACACCGGCGGGGGCGAGATTCTTCTGCGCACCGCCATATATGAGCGAATACTTGGAAATATCTACCGGACGGCTGAAAATATCGGATGACATATCGGCCACGAGAGGCACACTTACGGTGAGGTCCTTTTTCAGCTCCGTACCGAAAATTGTGTTATTGGTTGTAATATGCAGATAATCAGCATCAGAAGGGACTGCATAATTCTTAGGCAGATAATTGAAATTCCGGTCCTTAGACGAAGCCACTTCAACAACTTCTCCGAAAAGTTTTGCCTCCTTGAGGGCCTTGCCTGCCCATTCTCCGGTGTTCACATAGGCAGCTTTCTTCTCGAGAAGGTTCATAGGTACCATTGCAAACTGCAGACTGGCACCTCCGCCAAGGAATATTACAGAGTAACCTGAGGGTATGTCCAGCAGCTCTTTAAAGAGAGCTACGGTTTGATCCATGACAGCCACAAACTCCTTGCTGCGGTGTGATACTTCCATTATTGAAAGCCCGGTTCCGGCAAAATCCCTTACTGCTTCAATAACTTTTTCATTCGTGTACTGAGGCATGATCGAAGGTCCTGCATAAAAGTTGTGTTTTTTCATTTTGTTGAGGTTTTATGTTTTTAAATTTTTGGTGTCAGAGAGCGACAAGGCTTCCCCCCCTTAAAACGGGAATAACAGTTGTTGTATCAAAGGTATGACAATATTCCAGGCAGTCATCCAGACCTTTATCCCTTAGCCTGGATCGCTGTGCAGCTTTTTCAGTATATGCCAGGACATCTTCCTTAGCCTGTTGCCAGAGGTCCAGCGAAGCATGTACTGAGTCACAGACAGTCACAAACTCTCCGTCTGCCAGAAGCTTTTCTGCCACAGCCCCGGCAAAGAGAGTATCCTCGAGGTTAAAACGGTTTTTCCATCCGGCACAGATGATTATAACTTTCCTGTCCTGTTCAGTCAGCCATTTGCAGAGGGATGTGAAATTAAGGTATGAGCCGATGACCACGTCATGACATCCTGAAGCCATCTGCATTAATCCTGTACCGTTCGTGGTGCTGTAAGCCACCACCCTGCCCTTAACCTTTTCAGGTGTGAAATTAAAAGGTGAATTGCCGAAGTCCGCAAAATCAAGAACAAATCCGTCGCGTTCGGCAGCAACAAGATAACCCTCCTTTTTCAATGCAAGAGCTTCATCGGCAGATGAAACGGGTATTATCCTGGTGACTCCGTTGGCAAAGGCAGTGCAGATGGAGCTTGTAGCCCGCAGAATATCTATGATTACTGCCACCGCTTCTTTGTCAGCGTGTGCAGGGAACATAGCCGGGGAAAAACATATTTCAAGGCTTTTCTTCTCCATTGCACCTAAGTGAAGTACCGGGCAGGTTATTTAATGTAAAAGGGAGGATTGGCAACCTTTGCCTTAAGGTCTTTTCCCCTGACACGGATAAATATCTCAGTATCAGTCTTCCAGAATCCTTTCTTCAGATATGCCATCCCTATTCCCTGTTTAAGTACGGGAGACATTGTGCCTGAAGTGACCTCTCCGATTATATTTCCTGCGGCATCGGCAACCTCATAATGCTGACGGGGAATGCCCTTGTCGATCATCACAAAGCCTTTAAGTCTTCTATCTGTCCCCGTTTCTTTTTGTTTAAGCAACAGGTCCTTATCGATGAACTCTTTCCCCGGAACGAATTTGGTAATCCATCCAAGGCCGGCCTCAATGGGTGAGGTGGTATCATTTATGTCATTTCCGTAAAGACAGAATCCCATTTCAAGACGAAGAGTGTCCCTGGCTCCGAGACCTACCGGTTTGATGCCGAACTCAGCACCGGCCTCGAATACAGCCTCCCACAGCCTCCGGCCATCGACGTTCCTGACATATATTTCGCATCCTCCTGAACCGGTATAACCGGTAGTGGAGAAAATGACATCCTTAATACCTGCAAAATCAAGCACCTTGAAAGTATAATACTCCATATCCTCGATGGGGGTCGATGTAAGCTTCTGCATCGCCTTCAGTGCCAGCGGGCCCTGAACGGCAAGCTGTGCTGTACCGTCAGATGCATTGTGAAACTCGTAACCAGGTCCTGCGGTTATTCCGAATTTTTTGGCCTGCTCTGCGCACCATTCCCAGTCCTTCTCAATATTTGCAGCATTTACAACCAGGAGATATTTCTCTGCACTGAACCTGTATACAAGCAGGTCATCAACTATGCCTCCTTTTCCGTTCGGGAAACATGTGTACTGTACCTTACCGTCGGTAAGAACAGATACATCGTTCGATGTAACATACTGAAGGAAGGGAAGCGCATTGGGTCCGTTAACCCAGAATTCTCCCATGTGAGACACGTCAAAAACACCAACTTTCTCACGTACAACCATATGTTCATCATTTATGCCGGTATATTCAACGGGCATATTATACCCTGCGAAGGGTACGATCTTTGCCCCAAGAGCCTCATGAAACTTAAGAAACGGAGTGTTTTTCATAGTGTGATTTATTGTATACCTGACAAAAGTACCATTTTAAACCTGATAAAAACCTGCGATAAATCATTTTTGACACATCATCTTTTAGATCAGATACGCTGGCTTCAGGCAACATAATTTCTATATTTGCATATGAACTAAACCATGCTCAGATGGACTATAAGGTTTTTAACCCTGACTACCTTGAAAATGTTACCGGGGGGGACCGGGATATAAGGGACGAGATAGTTGCAATATTCCGGGACCAGATACCTGAATTTATTGCCGAGATGAAGCAGCTCAACGAGAATAAGAAATTCCTCGAGCTGGGGCTTCTTGCCCACAAGGCCAAAGGGTCAGTGACCGTAATGGGGATGGAGGAAACCTCAAGGATGCTCAAGACCTTTGAGCTGCAGGCCAAAGCTGGACTTAACCCCAATGATTATCAGGGATTTATCGAGAGATTTGAAGCTGACGCTCTCCTTGTCATGAAGGAGATCGAAGATTATACCGGCAAATCACAGTAACCGGATATGGTATTTTTAGAGAAGCAGGAAGGCATTGACATAGTCAGGTTTAAGGATGACCGGATCAATGCACTTAATGTTGAAAACATCAGGCCCGCAATAATGAGCCTCTTTGAGATTCCTCATTCGCGAGCGGTAATCGATCTTTCGGGAGTCAACCAACTTGACAGTACCGGTTTTGCAATGTTCCTCCACATGCTCAGGGTAGCCCGTACAAATTACTGTACTTTCAGGCTCTGCAGTCTGACTCCGGCTGCGCAGAATCTTTTTACCCTGTTGCAACTGGACAAGGCTTTTGACATATACAGTGACTTTGACTCGTGCATGCAGAGTTTTGTACGCGGCGGTCCCGCTTAGGAATTGACAATCACCATCTTTCCGCCGCGTATGTCAGCTCTTAAGGCTTTACCCCTTTCAACAGTCCCGGCAATTATCTCCCTTGAAAGCTCATTGACAAGCTCCTTTTGAATGAGCCGTTTAACAGGCCGTGCACCGAACAGCGGGTCATATCCTTTTTCGGCAAGCCATTCCACTGCTTTCTCACTTACCTCCAGGGTCACACCCTTGTCTGCAAGCATCCCGGTCACCCTTCCGAGCTGAAGTCTCACTATCTCCTTTATTTCAGCCGGAGTGAGAGGTTTGAAAATCACGATCTCATCAACCCTGTTAATAAACTCAGGCTTGAGTGTTATCCGCAACATCTGCAGAAGTTCTTCCTTCAGTTTGTCCTCTGCTTCCGGCGAGAGTCCATTTTCGTTTCCTTCTATCGATTCGCGGATCAGAGCCGAACCCAGGTTCGATGTCATTATGATTATCGTGTTGCGGAAATTGACTGTCCTGCCTTTATTGTCAGTCAGCCTTCCGTCGTCAAGTACCTGTAACAGTATGTTAAAAACATCAGGGTGCGCCTTTTCTATTTCATCAAGCAGGACTACTGAGTAAGGTTTGTGCCTGATTGCCTCAGTCAGCTGACCTCCCTCATCATATCCGATATATCCGGGAGGCGCTCCGATGAGCCTTGAGACAGAATGACGCTCCTGGTATTCGGTCATATCAATCCTGGTCATAAGGTTTTCATTATTGAACAGGTATTCCGCGAGGGCACGGGCAAGTTCAGTCTTTCCCACACCTGTCGTTCCAAGGAATATGAATGATCCAACGGGACGCCTGTCGTCCTGCATTCCCGCCCTTGATCTCCGAACTGCATCCGACACGGCCGAAATGGCTTCATCCTGACCCACGACCCGCCTGTGAAGTTCCTCTTCCAGCTTCAGCAGTTTTTCCTTTTCACTCTCAAGCATCCTTGTCACCGGCACTCCTGTCCAGCGGGAAACAATTTCAGCTATATCGTCAGCTCTCACATCGTCGCGGACCATTGCCCCGGCATTCCTTTTCTTTTCAATCTCACTGTTGAGCAGTGCAACCTCGCGTTCATTTTCCACAAGACGACCGTACCTTATTTCGGCTACCTTCCCGTAATCGCCTGCCCGTTCAGCCTTTTCAGCTTCGAACCTCAGTTCCTCAGCTTCCTCCTTCTTTGCCTGCGCTCTCTCCACCAGGTCCTTTTCAGATCGCCAGCGGGCCTTTAACTCATCACGCTTTGCTGTCAGTTCTGCCAGCTCCCTGGCAAGGTCCTTTTCCTTTGCAGTGTCACCGTCGCGCCTTACAGCTTCGCGTTCTATCTCGAGCTGCCTGATCATCCTGTCTGCCGTATCAACCCCCTCAGGCACGGAATTCATCTCCAGCCGCAGTCTGGCGGCAGCCTCGTCTATCAGGTCTATCGCCTTGTCAGGCAGAAACCTGTCAGTTATATACCTGTATGAAAGGTCAACGGCCGATATTATGGCTTCATCCCTTATGATCACCTTGTGATGTGTCTCGTATTTCTCACGAAGCCCCCGTAAGATGGAAATAGCGTCAGCACGGTCCGGCTCATTGATAACCACCACCTGGAATCTGCGTTCAAGAGCTTTGTCCTTTTCAAAATATTTCTGGTATTCGCTCAGGGTTGTCGCACCTATAGCCCTTAGCTCACCCCTGGCAAGTGCAGGTTTCAGAATATTGGCTGCATCCATGGCGCCCTCTCCCTTGCCGGCACCTACGAGGGTATGAATCTCGTCAATGAACAGGATTACTTCCCCATTGGAGGCAATTACCTCGTTAATGACTGATTTCAGTCGTTCCTCAAACTCTCCCTTATACTTGGCCCCCGCAATCAGTGCTCCCATATCAAGTGAAAAGATCCGTTTCGAAAGGAGGTCCTCAGGCACGTCTCCCCTGACTATCCTGTGGGCCAGTCCTTCTGCAATTGCAGTCTTTCCCACTCCCGGCTCACCGATGAGAATAGGGTTATTTTTTGACCTCCTTGAGAGTATCTGCAGAAGACGGCGGATCTCTTCATCGCGGCCGATTACCGGATCAAGCTTGCCCGCGCGTGCACGTTCATTGAGGTCGATCGCATACCGGTTCAGCGAATCGTATGTCTCCTCTGAGGTCTGGCTGTCTACCTTTGATCCTTTTCTCAGATCCCTGATTGCACTCTTCATGCCTTCTGTTGAGATCCCCAGCTCCCTCATCAATGATGCTGTCTTATCTCCAGTCTCAGAAATGCCAAGCAACAGATGCTCAACTGACACGAACCTGTCCTGCATCTTTGCAGCAATGGATTCAGCATTTCTGATCGCAGCAGAACTGTTTGCCGAAAGATAGGGCTCTCCGCCGGAAACCCGCGGATATGTGTCAATCAGTCTGTCCAGGCCCTTGTTCAGTGCGGCAAAGTTTGCTCCCTGCTTGTCTGTAATAAAGGAGACAATGCTCTCTGCCTCTGAAATGATACCCTTCATTAAATGACCGCATTCAACAGCCTGGTGACCCTTGCCTGAAGCAATTGTGATAGCCTGCTGAACAGATTCCTGCGCCTTGATTGTAAAATTCTCCAAATTCATCTTTTGAATTTTTAATATTAATCCAATAATTCTGCCAAACGGTTTTCCATGTCAGAATGACAGAAATAATCTACTTTTAGGAAAAAAAAGATGGGTAAGGTAATCTGGAAACCGGGAACGATGATTTATCCGCTGCCAGCGGTTCTTGTGAGCTGTGGCACGGCGGATGAGGGTTATAATATTATTACAGTTTCATGGACCGGGACCATTTGCACTGACCCGGCGATGTGCTACATTTCAGTCAGGCCGTCAAGGCATTCATATGAAATTATAAGAAGGAACGGCGACTTTGTAATCAACCTCACCACACGCAGGCTGGCATGGGCAACTGACTGGTGCGGAGTGCGTTCGGGAGCCGACCATGACAAATTCAGGGAAACGGGACTCACTCCAGTCGCTGCCAGTGCTGTGAAGGCGCCGTTAATTGCAGAATCACCACTGAGCATCGAATGTGTTGTAAAGGAGATTAAAGAGCTCGGATCCCATCACATGTTTATTTCCGAAGTCGTAGCCGTTAATGCCGACGATAAGTACATTGATGTTCACAGCGGGGTGTTCAGGCTTGACAAGGCTCTGCCGATCTGTTATTCTCACGGGAAATATTATGACACCGGTAAATTCATCGGCAAATTCGGATACTCGGTAAAAGGCACAGGTGCCGCGGCCGGGAAAAAGAAGAGCAGTGATCTGAGTGACAAATAAGTTAGGATGTTTCGCGTCTATTTACTACTTTCACCTCGTTAAGTCATAATGTTTTCATTAGTCTGCGATGAATGAAAAGATCCTGAATACCCTGATGCATCTCTTCGCAATCATTGCCCCTGCACAGGGCAGTGGGACGGACAGGCGCAGGGTTGTTGAGGCGTTTCTGAAACCTCAGCTTAACCAGGAAGGAGTCAACGCTTACCTGAAGATCTTCGACAACTATTATGCAGAGGCCCAGGACCGTCTCAAAAAAGGAAATGAGTCTCGGCGTAATGCAGCTATCTCTGTAAAAATCATCAGGATATGCTATGATATCGGTGCCCAGCTGACCCTTAACCAGAAGATTATTGTTCTGGTTCAGCTGCTTGAATACTGCCGTTCTGACGGAAGTGAAGTGAGCACTATTGAACTCGAGTTTATAAACACTGCTGCAGAGGGATTTAATGTTGACCGCGAAGATTACAAGCTTATAGAACGTTTTGTGCTTTCAAAGAGGTCTGAAGTGCTTGAATCACAGCAGATCCTGGTCATAGACAACCAGCAGGAAAATCCTTATAAAAAGACAAGGCATCTATATAATCCGACATTAAGGGGTCAGGTAAAGATACTGGACCTGCAGGGCGCGGAAATGCTGTTTGTCAGGTCATTCGGCACCGGGGAATTGCTCCTGAGCGGACAGTTGAGGCATGAAGAAAAGGTTTACCTCTTCGAGCGCGGCGGATCCCTGAAATTCCTGAATTCCAAGCCTATTTATTATTCGGAAGTCATCAGGCAATTTCTTGATGAGAGTCTCCTGGCCTCCAGGGTGGTCTACGAGGTAAAGGATATCGAGTACAAATTCAAAGGCGGATTTGTTGGCCTGCACCGGATGAGTTTTGCTGAAGAATCCGGTCGGCTTGTAGGCATAATGGGAGCTTCCGGTGCGGGAAAGTCAACCCTTCTGAGTGTGCTGAACGGCATCAATGACCCGGATGCCGGAGAAGTGCTTGTCAACGGTATCAATATACACAGGGAAGCTGACAAGGTAAAGGGCCTGATCGGGTTTGTCTCCCAGGATGACCTTCTGATAGAAGAACTTACGGTCTTCGATAACCTCTTCTACAATGCGAAACTGTGCTTCGGCAATCTCAACGATCAGGAGATAACAGTCAAGGTGGAGAATGTGCTGCACAGCCTCGGTCTCTACGAAATAAAGGATATGAAAGTCGGCACCCCCCTCAATAAGAAGATCTCCGGGGGACAGCGCAAGAGGCTGAATATTTCGCTCGAACTGATCAGGGAACCCTCTGTTCTTTTTCTCGATGAGCCCACATCAGGACTTTCATCGCTCGACTCCGAGAATATTCTGGACCTGCTGAATGACCTCAAGCTGAAGGGCAAGCTGATATTCGTGGTCATCCACCAGCCCTCTTCCGATATATTCAAGATGTTCGACAGGCTGATCTTCCTCGACTCAGGCGGTTACCTTATCTATTACGGCATACCTGTCAGGTCAATATCCTATTTTAAGGACCGCATGCGTCTGCCGAAATACAATGACAGCGAATGTCCGGAGTGCGGTAATGTCAACCCTGAACAGATATTCAGCATTGTCGAGTCAAAAATCCTCGATGAGTTCGGCCGGCCTACCAAGACCAGAAAAATCTCACCGGCAGAGTGGAGTGACTATTATCACTCCAGGATTGATGAGGCTGCGCCCCCTCCCGATCCCGGAAACGGCATCCCGGAAATAACCCTCAAGACACCGAATAAGTTCAGGCAGTTCCTCGTCTTTGTTAAGCGCGACATTCTTTCAAAACTGTCAGACCGGCAATACCTGGTGATTACCCTTCTGGAAGCTCCGGTCCTTGCATTTTTTCTTGCATTCCTGATTCGCTATTTTGACGAAAGCGCAACACGGCCGGGATACACGCTGATGCAGAACAGTAACCTGCCGGTTTACATTTTCATGTCTGTGATTGTGGCAATATTCATGGGCCTGACTGTCAGTGCGGAAGAGATCATTAAAGACAGGAAGATACTGCGCAGGGAAGCCTTTCTGAACCTTAGCTGGAACAGCTACCTGCTTTCAAAGATCACTGTTCAGTTCCTTATCTCGGCGGTTCAGGCTGCGACTTTCGTGGCCATTGGAAACTCAATCACAGGCATCAGGGGAATGTGGCTGGAATACTGGCTGGTTCTCTTTACCTGCTGGGCCACTTCAAACATGATGGGACTCCTTATTTCTGACAGCTTCAAGGCGGTGGTTACAATTTACATTCTGATACCTTTCCTTGTCATTCCGCAGATAATACTCAGCGGGATAATCGTGAAATATGAAAAGCTCAATCCCACTATATCGTCACCCGTTTCGATACCGGTTTACGGGGAAATCATAACAGCCCGCTGGGGCTATGAAGCACTTGCAGTGGAGCAGTTCGTGAACAATAAATTTGAAAAGGAATTTTACGGGTACGATAAGGTTATAAGCATAGCCAAATTCAGAAAAGATATCTGGTACAATGAGATGAAGAGCATCCTCTCAAGAGTCGAGGGAGATATCGAAAGAGAAAGGCTTGACGAGGACAGTGCGAAAGACATGTCGCTGATATATAATGAGATAGTTGAGGAGATGAGTTTTACGCCTGATGTACCTTTTGAACTCAGTCTTATTGATCCGGAAAAGATAACTCCGGGATCTCTCGAGGCAGCACGTCAGTATATAGAGACGGTACGCAGATATTACATCGATCTTTCAAAGAGTGCGGTGGATGAACGTGACAGGAGCATAATTGCCAGGGAATATGAGGACAGGGAAGGGTTTATCCTGATGAAGAAGCAGTACACGAATGAGTCACTGGAAGAGTTTGTCCGCAATGAGAATGAAAAGGAAAAGATAATCAGGTATAAAGACAGACTTTACCAGAATTATGACCAGGTCTTTTTCGACCCGGCCGGCCGGTTTATCAAGGCTCATTTTTATGCACCCACGGAAGCAGGTCCTGGGCCTCTGGTTCAGCACCTTCGCTGTAAATGTGGGTATGATATGGATTATGACTTTGATCTTATACATCCTGCTGTTTTACAGGGTTCTGCATAAGATACTCGAATCCTCTGACAAGATAAAGAATGTGCTGAAAGCCGGAGGCAATTACTGAATATGTAAAGGGGAACGGTAAGTAACTGATCTGATAGTATATGATCTGATAGTCTAAGCCGGATACTTATTCAACAATCTCAACCATTTTGAAGGGTACCTTGATAATTGAATCATAGTCCTCGCCTGCTTCGAGCATATCCTCATCATCCTCTTCGTAAAACCAGTTTATCTCGACGTCATGCTTTGAACGGTGGATGGCCTCCAGGCGCTTGAAGACATCCAGAATGCACTTTGAAGAGCTCGTATTGAAATACTCCAGTCTGATATTCACCACAGTTTTATCCAGCGGGCCCTGCATATAACCGTCAAGCCATTCATTCAGCGGTTTGTAAAACTCCACTGAATTTTCCGGGATTGATCTTCCCTTAATCTCAAAAATACCCTCTCTTGAATCAAACCTGATTGTCGGGGTCTTTGGTGTTCCATCAATGATGATCGGTTCCATAACTATCTTCCTTTAACATTATTCATTTCAAACGCTACTGATAACGGCACTCAATCTGAAGGCTGAATTTCTCTCATCATACTTTTTAAAGACAAATTCAAGTCTGTTACTGGTTTTCCTTGCCATGTCAATCAGGCCCAGGCCTCCAAGTCCTTTTTCCGTAATCTCCTGGTGATTAAGGATATCTTTATACAGCTCTTTGATTTCCAAGGCTGTAGAATTATTTATCTTCGTAATTTTCTGTTCAAGCTCTTTTACCCGTGCAGTCGATACGAAATTACAGGTTGTAATCCGGTATGATCCGCCAACTGTCTTCTCCAGAACAACCAGTCCATACCTGTCCGGCCGTGCAGCCCTGTATCCTGCCGGGACCCTGTCTGCATGGTGATAGAGGTTCTGAAGGCTTTCAACAAGGACATTGTAAACCTTCTTGCGAACCCTCGGATGCTCGTGATTTGTCAGAAGATTTCCTTCCACCGAATCAAGCACCTGATTGATCACTTCAGAGTCAACGTTACCCTTGAAATAGACCATTGCACCCCTGGTATCAAGATCGTTCACAAGGTTTTCAAGATCAAAGCTCATCTGGCTTTCTTTACAGACTAAAAACTATTTACAAAGAACAAAAATAGGGGTTTGTTGAAAACATGCAACAATCCGATCTCATTATTTTAGCGATTGCAGGCTTTTTTTGACCAAAGGCAGAGGCTCATAGGCCAACGGTTCCTGATTGTCCTTCATCACCCTTTCCCTTCATTGAACCCTCGTAAAGGTCATATCCGTGAAACCGGCATTCAATATTGCCGTTAAAGAGGTCATATTTCCTGGCTGTTTTCAGTCCGACAGCCTGGAGAGCTTCCCTGTCACCTGACAGTATCCAGGCCTTATACCCATGGTAATTATGCTTCAGATAGCTGCCTATCTCACGGTAGAAGGCGGTCATCCCCTCTCCGCCAATTCGCTGACCGTATGGCGGGTTCATTATCAGTACTCCTTTCTCTGCAGGAGGAGGTGTGTGGAGAAAGTCGGCCTGTGTTACAGTCACCGTATTTCGCAGCCCGGCACCAGTTATATTTGTCAGGGCGATACGAGTCGCCTCTCCGGATATGTCACTGCCAAAAATTCCGACAGGTGACTTTCTCTCTTTCTTCTCTGCATCAAACCTGACTGACCTCAGCATTGCATCGTCGAAGTCTTTCCACTTCATGAATCCGAAATTCTTCCTGAATCTGCCGGGGGCAATATTGCAGGCTATAAGCCCGGCTTCTGAGACTATGGTTCCTGATCCGCACATTCCGTCAACAAGGGGAACATCAGCCTTCCATCCGGAGAGCATTATCATGCCGGCGGCGAGGACCTCATTCAGAGGCGCCGCAACCTGCTCCTCCCTGTAACCTCTTTTGTAAAGAGGCATCACGGTTGAGTCGAGTGATATGATTACCCTTTCATGGCTTATGTGAAGGTTGACAAGCAGGTCCGGAGATCTTGGATCAACAGAGGGTCTCTTGCCCGTAAGGCGCCTGAAAAAATCCGCAATGCCGTCCTTCACCACCAGGGCAGGGTAACCCGAATGGGTAAAATGCTTTGACGTAACTACCGAAGAAACGGCATATGTCTTATCCGGATCCAGATAGCGGTCCCACTCAACTCTTACAGCACCGTCATAAAGATCGGAAGGTTTGGCTATTGAAAATTCTGCAACCGGAACAAGGAAAGAGAGTGCCGTCCTGCTGTTATAATTGACCTTATAGAGTAACTCCTTGGTACCTTCAAATGTCACAGCCCTGTTACCTGCCCTGACCTTCTCCGCTCCCATTGACACCAGCTCCGCTGCCAGTACCTCCTCCAGGCCATAAAGGGTCTTTCCGACAAGCTTCATTTCAATTCTTCTTTATAACCCAGGATATTCCGGTACAGCGATGGGTCATTTATAATAGAAAGGGCTTTTAGTATCCCTTCGTCATCGCGGTTCACAATCCTGAAATATTCATTCATATCCCAGAGATCCCTCGCCACCAGCCCCTTCATCACCTTTGTCATCTCCGGGGCAGATATTTCGTATTGAGCCTGGTTAAAAGCCACCTTATTCTTTTCCCCGGCTTCCTTCAGGGCTGCCATTGTCTCTTCGCCAAAGGTGAATTCCTTTTCGAACTTAGTGAAAGTTTTGTATTTCTTCAGCAGCGCTTTCCGGTTGCGGTCTGTATAGGAGACCACAAAGTTTGTCAGTGTCGAGGTCCTTATAAGATCCCGGTAATAATCTGAATAATAAGCTGTATCAATGGGAACGAACATATCCGGTGTAATTCCCCCGCCGCCAAATACACTTCGCCTGTTTAGCTGAGTATATGACCTGAGTGAATCAGGAAGATTAATCGAGTCAGGATGCATCAGTTCCCCGTTCATGTACCTGCTGTAATATTTCTCAATGTACTTTTCAAAACCTTCGTCGTACGGTGTCTGAATCGACCTGCCTGCGGGTGTAAAATACCGGGCGATTGTAATCCTGATCTCTGATCCGTCAGGAAGTGGAAATCCGTTTTGCACAAGACCTTTTCCGAAGCTTCTCCTGCCTACTATCACACCCCTGTCCCAGTCCTGGACCGCACCTGCAAGAATCTCACTCGCCGATGCTGATCCTTCATCGATAAGTACTGCAATCCGGGCCCCTGTCAAAGACCCTCCCGGACTTGAATTATATTCCTGTCTCGAGGTGTGCCTGCCCTCGAGGTATACTATCAGTTCTTCCCCGGCAAGGAGCTGATCTACTATTTGCACAGCCGGGACCATGTACCCGCCGGAGTTACCACGCAGGTCAATGATGAGGTTTTCCATTTTCTGCAGCTTCAGATGCGCCACAGCACTGTCAAACTCAATGGCTGTCTGTTCCGAAAAACGACTCAGTTTAACATACCCGACGTTACCGGATACCATATATGCCGCGTCAAGACTGTTAACCGGTATCTTGTCACGCACAATTTTAAACTCAAGCAGCTCCTTTACACCCTTGCGGAAAATTTTTATGACCACTGTTGTTCCCTTGGGTCCCATCAGCCGCTTCCTCACCCCTGCAGTATTTATGCCGATTCCTGTAACCGTTTCACCGGCTATTGTAATGATCCGGTCACCTGCCAGGATTCCCACCTTCTCCGACGGCCCGCCCGTGGTGGGAGAAATAATTATAATCGTGTCATTCAACAGGTTGAACTGCACACCAATGCCTTCAAAGTTCCCCTGTAGAGGTTCCTTTTCATCCTGAACATCCTTTGCCGGAATGTAAACCGAGTGAGGATCAAGGTCCTTCAGTGTACTGATAATCATCTTTTCGGTAAGCGCAGAAATATTCACGCTGTCAACATATACTGCATCAAGCAGAGCCAGTGTTTTACCAAGCTTGAAGGTTTCCTGTGTCAGCCCCTGAGCCGTTATTGCCTGACTGTAAGACACTGTCAGTGCACAAAAAATATAAATAAACCGTTTTATCATTTCTGTTTTCATATTAAGTTAATTCCACGCCTTACTCCCATTCTATGGTTGACGGAGGCTTGGAGCTGATATCATATACAACCCTGTTGATTCCCCTCACTTTATTTATTATCTCGTTTGAAATATCAGCCAGGAACTCATGCGGAAGATGACTCCAGTCTGCCGTCATCCCGTCAGTGGATGATACGGCACGAAGCACAACGGCATTTTCATAAGTTCTTTCGTCACCCATGACGCCCACTGACTGCACAGGAAGGAGGATAACTGCTGCCTGCCACACTTTGTCATACAGGCCGTGTTTCCTGAGTCCTGAAATGAATATCTCATCTGCCTCCCGAAGTGTATCGAGCTTTGTGCGGGTGATATCGCTTATTATCCTTATTGCCAGTCCCGGTCCCGGAAAAGGATGCCGGTTCAGAATCTCATCGGGCATTTCGAGAGCACTGTCCCACCCTTCTCACTTCGTCCTTGAAGAGAAGTCTCAGCGGCTCGATCACTTTAAGCTTCATAAAATCAGGCAGTCCGCCAACGTTATGATGTGATTTTATTGTTGCCGAGGGACCGTTGACTGAAACCGATTCGATCACGTCAGGATAAATCGTTCCCTGGGCAAGCCACTTCACACCTGTCACACTGTGGGCTTCGCGGTCAAATGTTTCGATGAAGACCCTGCCGATTATCTTGCGTTTCTTTTCAGGCTCGGAGACACCCTCCAGGGCTGTGATAAAGTCATCGGAGGCATCAACTCCCTTAACGTTAAGGCCCATTCTTTTGTATGCCGCCAATACTCTTTCGAACTCATCCTTGCGTAGCAGACCGTTATCGACAAATATGGAAGTAAGGTTGGATCCTATTGCCCTGTCAAGCAGCAGGGCAGCCACCGATGAATCGACTCCGCCTGACAGTCCGAGTACAACCTTGTCATCGCCCAGTTGCTCCTTCAGTGACCTTACTGTCATGTCAACGAACGATTCAGGGGTCCAGTCGGCTTTGCAGCCACATATCCCGTTGACAAAATTACCGAGCATCTTAAGTCCCTCGGTGGTATGGTAAACTTCAGGATGAAACTGAATACCCCAGGTTTTTTCACCTGTTATCCGGAATGCGCCTACCCTGACATCCTCAGTTGATCCGGTAATCCTGTAGTTTTCAGGTACCCTGGCTATCGTGTCGGCGTGTGACATCCATACCTGGGTGCCCTCACTTATGCCTTTGAAAAGTTCATCAGTGCTGTCTGCAAAGACAAGCCTGGCACGTCCGTATTCCCTGGTTGCGGAAGGCAGCACTTCGCCGCCAAATTTATGTGTCAGGTATTGTGCCCCGTAACAAACACCCAGCAGGGGAATCCTGCCCTTAATATCACTCAGGTCGGGGAACGGCGCGTTCTGATCCCTGACAGACGAAGGAGATCCTGAAAGAATAACACCTTTTACATCAGCACCCGGCGCCGGGAAACGGTTATATGGAAAGATCTCGCAATAGACATTCAGTTCTCTGATTCGTCTTGCGATAAGTTGAGTGTACTGTGATCCGAAATCCAGGATCAGAATTTTTTCTTGCACGGAAAGAGAAGTTAAAGTTCTTAATTCGTCCGCAAAGATAGTCATTCTTTGAAACCGCCCCCGGGTAAAATCTCATAGCACTGTCCCTCCCTGGCTGCTTCAGTGGCGGGGAAAATGACCCTGGCTTCTGCCTCAAGCTGGTCCGGTGTGCGGTAGCGGGCGGAGAAGTGGCCTATTATCAGCCTCCTGACATTGGCGTCACGGGCTACAGTGGCAGCCTGTGAGGCCGTTGAATGCCCTGTCTGGCGGGCCAGGGCAGCATGCTCGCTTCCGAAAGTAGCTTCGTGATAAAGCAGATCTACGCCTCCAACATATGTTGAAAGTTTCTTAAAATAACCCGTGTCACTGCAATAGGCGTATGATCGGGGTGACGGCGGAGGTACGGTCACCTCCTCACCGGAAATGACACTGCCGTCATCCCGCACAATGTCTTCGCCCCTCTTCAGTTTAACCATTTCAGCGACGGTAAAATGATATTCTGATATTTTATCCTTTATAATCTTATTCTCTCCGGGTTTCTCGCGGAAGATGAACCCGTAAGCCTTTACCCGGTGCCTGAGAGGAAATGAAGTCACCTCCACACGCCGGTCACTCAGGATGAGCCTGGGTGTACTTCCTTTCAGCGGGTGTATCAGGAGCTCATAACCCAGATTAATGTCGAAGTCAGCAAGATGACGGGTTATGAGTTCCTCAAACGGTTCGGGAGCATAGATATTCAGCTGCTCCCTGCGACCCATCAGATTCAGCGATGAAAGCAGCGGATAGAGGCCGAAGATATGGTCACCGTGGAGATGGCTGATAAAGATGTGGTTGATCTTTGCGAAACGCAGCCGGAAACGGCGCATCTGCATCTGTGTACCCTCCCCGCAATCTATTAAAAACAACCGCTCATGCACATTAAGTACATGAGCGGAAGGATATCGATCCGAGGTTGGCAGAGCAGAGCTGGTGCCAAGTATAGTAAGCTTGAAGGACATTCTCCTTCCTTACCTCAGGAAATTAGTTTCTCAGCTTCCTCCGTAGTAGCGGTTATTGAAAGCACAGTATCGAGCTGTGATATTGTTATAAGACGCTCGACGGCTTCATTGAGACCGCAGAGGACAAATGTGCCTCCCGCGTTCTTACAAAGCCTGTTTGCTACCAAAATTGCACTCAGACCGGAGGAATCGCAATACTGACACTTTTTCAGATCAAGAATAATATTCTTCTCACCTTTTCCTGAAATCAGGACAAGCTCCGACTTAAGCGAAGGGGCAATGTGGGTGTCAAGCTTTTCACTCTCAATCTTAATGACTGTGCAATGATTACGATTTTCAATATTGAAGTCCATGGCTTATGATTTTAGCTACCTAAATATAAGCTATTTTTTCTTTTTGGCTGCAGCTTTGCTTTCTTTTTCTTCCATTTCTTCCTTAAGGGCGGCAAGACCGGTTATGTCACCCAGTGTTGTCTTCTCAAGGTTGGATTTGATTTTGCGGGTTGCTTTCTTCGTTGCATCGGCCTCAGCACGCCTTGATGATGTCTCGCCGCTCTTCTTTTCGTCCTCAAAAACACGACTGTGCGAAACAATTATTTTCTTGGCGCCCTTGTTGAATTCGATCACCTTGAAGTTGAGTTTTTCCTCTACAACCGCAGTGGTTCCGTCTTCCTTCACAAGATGCTTCGGAGTGGCAAAACCTTCTACACCGTATGGAAGAGCAATGATAGCTCCTTTATCGAATACCTCGACAACGGTTCCTTCATGAATCGAATCAACTGTAAAGAGATCCTCGAATACATCCCATGGGTTCTCCTCAAGCTGCTTGTGACCGAGGCTGAGACGCCTGTTGTCCTTGTCAATTTCAAGTACCACAACTTCTATCTCTGCATCGATGGCTGTGAATTCAGCCGGGTGTTTGATTTTCTTGGTCCATGAGAGGTCTGAAATGTGAATCAGTCCGTCAACTCCCTCTTCGATCTCAACGAAGACACCGAAGTTTGTGAAGTTGCGTACTCTGGCCTTATGGCGTGAGTTGAGGCTGTATTTCTTATCAATATTCTCCCATGGGTCTGTCTTCAGCTGCTTGATGCCGAGTGACATCTTGCGCTCTTCACGGTCAAGGGTAAGGATCACGGCTTCAACCTCGTCACCCACTTTCATGAACTCCTGGGCACTGCGAAGATGCTGTGACCATGACATCTCTGAAACATGGATAAGTCCTTCGACACCGGTATTGATCTCTACAAAAGCACCGTAGTCAGCCATTACAACAACCTTGCCTTTAACCTTGTCACCAACCTTGAGGGTCTCGCTAAGCGAATCCCACGGGTGTGGCGTCAGCTGCTTGAGACCGAGCGCGATGCGCTTCTTGTCATCATCAAAGTCGAGAATAACAACATTGAGCTTCTGGTCAAGCTGAACGATCTCTTCGGGATGGTTGACCCTGCCCCATGAAAGGTCAGTGATGTGGATGAGGCCGTCAACGCCGCCGAGGTCAATGAATACACCGTATGAAGTGATATTCTTGACAGTACCTTCAAGTACCTGGCCTTTTTCGAGTTTGGAGATGATCTCCTTCTTCTGCTGCTCAAGTTCGGCTTCAATAAGGGCCTTGTGCGATACAACCACGTTTTTGAACTCCTGGTTTATCTTGACAACCCTGAACTCCATCGTTTTACCGACATATACGTCATAGTCGCGGATGGGTTTGACATCTATCTGAGAACCCGGAAGGAATGACTCGATTCCGAATACGTCAACAATCATACCGCCTTTGGTGCGGCACTTGATGTAACCCGTAATGATCTCATTCTTTTCAAGGGCGGAATTAACCCTGTCCCATGAATTGTATGCCCGTGCTTTTTTGTGTGAAAGGACCAGCTGTCCCTTCTTGTCTTCCTGACTCTCAACATAGACCTCAACCTTGTCGCCTACCTTCATGTCAGGATTGTAGCGGAATTCGTTCAGGCTCACTACACCTTCTGATTTCTGGCCGATATTGATGACAACCTCACGGGTGTTCATCGATATTACAGTACCTTCAACCACCTCGTCAACCGCAACTGTGGAAAGCGTTTCTTCATAAAGCTTCTCCTGCTCGGCAAAAGACTTTTTCGATGAGAAACCGTCCTTCTCGTAGGCATCCCAGTCAAATTCCTCAGGTGAAACAGCAACAGCCGATGCTTCATCAGCAACCTTCACCTTTTTTTCTTTTTTCTCTTTCAGTATAGCCTTTTCTGCGGCTACCTCTTCACCTGCTGATTCTGTTACTACCTCAGCGGCTTCATTTTTAATTTCATTTACCGGTGTGCCGGCGTTTTCTTCAAGGCCTTCCTCAGTGTTGCCGAGAGCCTTCTCATCATTTTCACTCATGTTTGAAATAATTGTAAATTAATAAGTTAGACTTTATGTTGTTTAAAAAATGTGTGCAAAGATAGCAAATATTTAATTTCCAAAACCAACAAACAGCAGATTTTCAGTAAGTAAGATTTCTGGGCGGCAGTCTCCGCAGAGGCTCAAATGATTCCCGGAATTTTCTATTTTTGCATTCTGAATCAGGAAAAAGAGCACGGAAGATGAGGATTGCGGTTGTAGGTACAGGATATGTCGGACTGGTGACGGGTACATGTTTCGCCGAGACAGGTGTTACAGTCACCTGCGTTGATATAGACAGGGAAAAGATAAACCTGTTGCGGATGGCCAAACCGCCGATATATGAACCTGGACTGGAGACTATGATCCGCAGAAACGCCGAAAAGGGACGGCTGTTCTTTACTACTGACATTGCTGAAGCACTGGATAAATGCGAAGTGGTATTCATTACAGTGGGGACTCCCCCCGGAGAGGACGGCAGCGCAGACCTGTCACATGTCCTGGAAGTGGCCCATGATATTGGCAGAACCATGAAGGACTACCTGGTTGTCGTGACCAAAAGCACGGTTCCTGTTGGCTCTTCCGCCCTGGTGAGAGAGGCTGTTCAGGAAGAACTTACGAAGAGAAAAGCGGAAATATATTTCGACGTGGCTTCCAATCCTGAGTTCCTTAAGGAGGGCGACGCTATTGAAGATTTCCTGAGGCCTGAAAGGATAGTGATAGGAGTCGATGAAGACGACGCAGAGGAGATCATGCGCAGACTCTACAAGCCCTTCATCCTGAACCAGCATCCGATTCTCTTCATGGACATTGCCTCGGCCGAGCTGACGAAATATGCCGCAAATGCTATGCTGGCCACCAGGATAAGCTTCATAAACGAGATTGCAAACCTGTGCGATATCCTCGGTGCCGATGTGAACCTGGTCAGAAAGGGCATCGGGGCTGACAGCCGTATAGGCAACAAATTCCTCTATCCCGGAGTTGGATACGGCGGCTCCTGTTTCCCGAAGGACACAAAAGCGCTCATTCGTACCGCGGAAGAAAAAGGCTATTCAATGAACGTTGTGAAGGCTGTCGACCTTACGAACGAACTGCAGAAAGGGATAATGTTCACAAAAATAAAGGAGCATTTCGGCCGTGACCTTACAGGCAGAGTATTCGCAATCTGGGGGCTCACATTCAAACCCCAGACCGACGATACACGGGAGTCACCCGCCATGGTTGTCATCTCCATGCTGCTTTCAGCCGGAGCTTCAGTGCAGGCTTATGACCCCGCCGGCATCCCGGAAGTAAAAATTAAACTGGGAGATACAATTACCTACTCAACAGATCCTTACCAGGCCTGCGAAAATGCTGACGCACTCCTGCTCCTTACAGAATGGTCGGAATTCAGGCTGCCCGACTGGGAGGAGATAAGCAGGAAACTCAAACATCAGGTGATATTCGACGGAAGAAATATATATGATCCCAATGAGCTCAGAAGAATGGGCTTTGAATATTACGGGATCGGCAGAAGGTAGTAATCAGAAACATAACTGGAATGAAAGGAATCATACTCGCCGGAGGATCCGGAACGCGCCTGCACCCCATTACCGAGGCAGTATCCAAGCAACTGCTCCCGGTATATGACAAACCGATGATCTACTACCCGCTCTCCTCCCTTATGCTTGCGGGAATACGAGAAGTCCTTGTTATTTCGACTCCCCGCGACCTCCCGAGCTTCCGCGCACTGCTCGGCGACGGCACCAGGCTGGGGATGCAGTTTTCTTACCGGGAACAGCCGTCGCCCGACGGGCTGGCTCAGGCTTTCATAATTGGTGAGGAATTCATCGGGGATGACAATGTTTGTATGATCCTCGGAGACAATATTTTTTACGGACACGGATTCGGCACAGTACTGAAGGAGGCTGCCGCGATAAAAAAAGGCGCCATGGTCTTCGGGTATGCAGTCACTGACCCCGAAAGATACGGCGTGGTCGAGTTTGACGGCAACCGCCGCGCTGTAAGCCTGGAGGAGAAACCGGTGAAACCCAAGTCGAACTACGCTGTTACCGGTCTTTACTTCTATGACAACACAGTGGCCGCAAGAGCACGTGACCTGAAGCCCTCAGCCCGGGGTGAACTTGAAATTACAGACCTCAACAGACTCTACCTGAACGAGGGCCTGCTGGAGGTGAAACTGCTGGGACGGGGAATGGCATGGCTTGACACAGGCACTTTTGACAGCCTGTTGCAGGCGTCTAATTTCATTGCCACCCTTGAACAACGGCAGGGACTGAGCGCCTCGTGTATCGAGGAGATTGCCTACAAAAGCGGCTATATCACAAGAGAACAGCTGATTGAGCTGGCCAGGCCCATCGCTAAAAGCCAGTACGGCCAGTACATTCTGAAAGTGGCACATGAACAATAAAACAAGATGAGAGTCCATAAGACAAAACTTCCCGGTCTGCTGATTATCGAACCTGCGACCTTCCCCGATGCAAGGGGCTATTTCTTCGAGAGCTACAACAACAGAAAATTCAGCGAGGCAGGAATTGATTACACGCCCGTACAGGACAATGAATCAAGTTCTTCCCGGGGAGTTATACGCGGCCTGCATTACCAGGAAGAACCTTTTGCACAGGCAAAACTTATCAGGGTCATCGAAGGCGAAATCTACGACGTAGCCCTCGACCTCCGCAAGGGATCGCCCACATACGGAAAGTGGTACGGTCTTAAAATAGACTCTGAAGCCAAGAATCAGTTTTTTATACCGAAGGGATTTGCCCACGGCTTCTCAGTCCTGAGTGAAAAAGCGATAGTTCTGTACAAATGTGACAACTACTATTCTGTGAACCATGAGAGAGGAATCAATGTGAAGGACACAACCCTCGGGATCGACTGGATGATCGAAGCAGGCAAGGAGATTATCAGTGCAAAAGATTTGAAGCAGCCTCCTTTAAGTGAAATTACCTCTTACTTTATTTTTAAGGGATGACAGGCATACTTGTTACCGGAGCGTCAGGTCAGCTGGGGAGCGAACTTAAGGAGCTTTCTTCAAGGTTCAGCGGCTACAGTTTTATCTTCACCGATACACCGGAAATGGATATTACTGATGCCGAAGCTTCAATGTCATTCATAAAGGCAGCAGAGCCTGCCTGGATAATAAACTGTGCAGCCTATACGGCAGTTGACAGAGCTGAGGAAGAAGAGCCTCTTGCCACCCTTGTGAATGCAAGGGGAGTTGAAAACATAGTAAATGCCATCAGCGCTACAGAATGCCGCCTTATCCATATCTCGACAGATTACGTTTTTGACGGCAACTCTCCGCGACCCTATACTGAGGAGGATAAAACGTCGCCCGCGTCAGCCTACGGGCGCAGCAAACTTGCGGGGGAGACCGCCGCCCTTGCCTGCCCGCGGTCAATTGTCATCCGCACTTCGTGGCTATATTCCTCTTACGGAAAGAATTTCGTCAGGACAATACTCGGCAAGGCAGGATCATCACAAAGCATAGGTGTCGTTGCCGATCAGACAGGCTCACCCACCTATGCAGCAGATCTTGCCGCGGCAATAATGGAAATCATCAGCGGAACCATACAGAACAGACTTAATTTTGTGCCGGGCATATTCAACTATGCCGATGAAGGCCACTGCAGCTGGTTCGATCTTGCGACTGAAATAGTTACAGCCGCCGGATCTGAATGCCGGGTAAATGCGGTGCGCAGTTCGGCATACCCGTCAAAGGTGAACCGTCCCGCTTTCAGTGTTCTCGATAAAACCAAGATCAAGGAGACATACAACATCACAATCCCGCACTGGAGAGCCAGCCTCAACAGGTGTATAATCAAAATCAACGGACTATGACAAACATTAATGACATCCGGAAAAAAGCCTCCGCATGGCTTGGAAGTGAATTTGATGAAGCAACACGCACTGAGGTGCAGGCTCTGCTGGATAATGATGAAAAGGCACTTGTGGATGCATTTTACCAGGACCTTGAGTTTGGCACAGGCGGACTGAGGGGAATAATGGGTGCCGGGACCAACCGGATGAACAGGTATACTCTCGGGATGGCCACGCAGGGTCTGGCGAATTACCTTGTCAAACAGGCCGATAACCGCTCCTCGGTAAAAGTTGCAATTGCCTATGACTGCCGTAACAACAGCAGCTATTTCGCCGCTGTGGCGGCTGACATCTTCGCTGCAAACGGATTTACAGCCTATCTTTTTGAATCGCTGAGGCCCACCCCCGAGCTCTCCTATGCAGTCAGACTTTATAACTGCGATGCAGGAGTCATAATCACTGCCTCACATAATCCCAAAGAGTACAACGGCTACAAAGTATCCTGGAATGACGGCGGACAGGTAGTGGAGCCTCATGACAGGGGGATCATCGATGAAGTGCGTAAAATAAAATCCATAAATGAGATAATGACCGGAGGTGACCCTTCAAGAATTATCACCCTGGGAGCCGAGACTGATGAAAAATTCCTTGCTGAGGTAAAGGCAGTGAGTATTAATCCTGACATTATTAAGAGGAACAGTGGAATTGGCATAGTATATACTCCCCTCCACGGGACGGGTTATAAACTGGTACCCGAGGCCCTTGCAATGTACGGTTTCACTAATGTCCATACAGTTAAGGAACAGAGTATTACCGACGGCAATTTCCCCACACTCCGCTCTCCGAATCCCGAGGAGCCCGCAGCACTTTCAATGGCAATCGACCTGGCAAAAGCCAGGGGAGCTGACCTGGTAATGGCCACAGACCCTGATGCCGACAGGCTGGGGATTGCAGTCAGAATCCCATCAGGAGAGTTCGTACTTCTTAACGGAAACCAGACAGGCGCCCTCCTCACCTGGTATATTATCTCACAGAAAAAACAAAGAGGACAACTGAGGGGAAACGAATACATTATCAGCACCATTGTTACATCGGACCTGCTTGGCAGGATAGCTGAGCAAAACGGTGTGGAGTGCTATTATGTTCTGACAGGATTCAAGTTCTTTGCCGAGCTTATACGTGAACTTGAAGGGAAGAAAAAATACATTGGCGGCGGCGAGGAAAGTTTCGGGTACCTCCCGGGTGACTACGTACGTGATAAAGATGCTGTGGCCTCATGCGCTCTAATTGCAGAAACAGCGGCATGGGCTGCTGACAACGGGAAGACACTCTGGGGTCTGCTTCTGGATATCTATGCTGAGTACGGCCTCTACAGGGAAAAACTGGTGAACGTAGTCAGAAAAGGTGCCGAAGGTGCTGCTGAGATAAAAAAGATGATGGAGGACTTCAGAAACACGCCGCCCACGGAAATTGCAGGCAGCAGGGTTGTAAAGGCAGATGACTATCTCAGGAGTATTTCAACTGACACGGTGAGCGGGAAAACCACTCCCCTGCACCTGCAGAAGTCCAATGTGCTCCAGTTCTTCCTGGCTGACGGCACAAAGATATCCGTAAGACCTTCAGGCACGGAACCCAAAATTAAATTCTATTTCAGCGCCACTTCACAACTTGAAAAAACGTCAGGTTTCGAAGCAGCCTGGCAGGCACTTGATGAAAGGATAGACAAAATCATAAAGGAACTTAACCTGTAGCACTTAAAAGGATGAAATCTTTCCGCAAAGAGCTGTGGTTTGAAACAGAACACCGTCGGGACTACCTGAATATTACCAGGCATGTTGAAATGTGCCTTCGTGAAAGCGGAATTACTGAAGGACTATGCCTTGTGAATGCGATGCACATTACCTCCTCAGTATTTATTAATGATGACGAAGGCGGGCTACACCATGATTTCGAGATCTGGCTTGAGAAGCTG
>CAVWSZ010000008.1:0-228318 GCA_963757935.1 uncultured Bacteroidales bacterium
TGGCATCCACAAAGTATCTTGACCAAGCTTGATTTGTACTTCAGACTCTACTAAATCGTTAATGATTGAAGGATTTCCAATGAACAATTTAAAAACAGTTTTCATGCTCTCTAGAATTGATTTGTCCAATGGCCTAACTATTCCTATATACTCAGCGTCAAATCTATATTTATCTGCTCTGGCATAGAAAGGAGGAATGCTTGGATGCTTTTCCACGCTATCGGCGTAGAATTTCTCAAATTCAATAATTTTAATTACGTCCACCCATGGGTAGTTTGAGTCCCATTGCGACCAGTAATTGTCTTCTGGTTGACAATAGGAACTGAGAGGGATGAATAGTAGAAAGTAAAAAACTATTTTTTTCATGATTTTGACGTTTAATTGGCTCTAACGTTCGGCGGTATGTGCATGTTGCCGCAGCTTCGCGGTGGCATGGGTTTTTGCCATCGTACTGGATGTGGAGATTTTTCAGGTTCACGAAATCATCGAGAAGTGCAAAAACCATGACACCAAGTGGGAGCGCCCCGGCGTTCAGCCGGGGCCAGCCGGCCAGCTATTACGGATTTTTGTTTTTATAAGCTTCTGAGTGCTGGCCGAAAGGCAATTGCATATACCGACCTGTTATGCCCAGTTATTTTATTAAACAGTTTGCGTTAATGACAACACTCTTTGGCTGATAATTGAACATCTCTATACTTTTATCAATCTGAAGACCTCTAATATCAGCCGCATTGACGATAACTATGTGTTTTTCTATGGCATCATAAAACTCAGAGTCAATCCCTAATTTGCCCATTTTTATGATTGAGACAGTAAACTGTTCATCAGGCTCTATTATTTTCATGAATGAGTCAAATAGGCTTGGTGTAAAGGTACCTACGTTACCGTCTAGGATCAGTTGAATGAATGTCCAATCACCTTTCCGTGTATAGAAATGATTTTTTATTCTTTGATTGTACGTAACTGTATCAGTTTTATTCTCGTCAAACCACAATACGAGTACATTATCAGAACAATTGAAGTAGTGGAAATCGACTTGGCTGAATAGACAATTATCTACATAATATTCACTCACTTCCCTGTTGACTTGAATCTTTTTATTTTGAGCAAATGTGTTAATGGCTAGAATTATACCTAATAATGCCAAACCTATTCTTTTCATAAGTTACTGGATTCAGTAGTTATTTAATAATTGGGCATAACGTTCGGCGGTATGTGCAGTTGGCGCAGCGTCGCGGTGGCGCGGGTTTTTGCACTCGTGGTGCGATGCAGGATTATGCAGGTTATTACTTTATTCTCGCGTTGGCAAAAACCGTGACACCAGGAGGGAGTCCCCGGCGGGAGCCGGGGCGGCCTGCCCCGCCATTGACGATCTCTTCATTTTGACCAGAAGATTCTCGCGGTGCAGAAGCCAATTGCATATACCGACCTGTTAGGGATTGTTGCAGCGGTTGTTTTTCTATTTGTTACGGTATTTTATGCGTTTACGGATTGTATTCTGGACTGTTAAGAGTTCTTAGAATAGCCAACCAACAATAAAGTTTCTTGAGGTGTAATTGCAGACTGGCTAAAATACTCTGCGGTGGGGCAGGCTTTAGTTGGTTTTTTCAGTTCCGCTGCAATTAGCCCTAACGTTCGGCGGTATGTGCATGTTGCCGCAGCTTGGCGGTGGCATGGGTTTTTGCCATCGTGCTGGATGTGGAGATTTTTCAGGTTCACGAAATCATCGAGAAGTGCAAAAACCATGACACCCAGTGGGAGCGCCCCGGCGTTCAGCCGGGGCCAGCCGGCTGGTTTTTGGGAGGCGGCGTTAGCCGCTAGAACGGGCTGATAAACCACCGACTGGTTTTTGGGGTGCTGGTAGAATTATCAGCGCGCAAAAACCAGCCGAAGGCAATTGCATATACCGACCTGTTAGCGCAGCCGTTTATTCTTAATTGTTTGATCGTATCAATTACTTACTTGTAGAATATCGTCGCAGTTGAATCATAATGCTTTTCACTATTATCCGATCCAGATTGAATTCTTTGAATAATAGATTCAATGCATAACCTTTGATATCGTAAGATTCAATTCATTGCACCATGTAATCTATTTCACCAGTTCTTTAGCATTGTTAATTACGATATTACTGTTTCATCGCAGTAAGAATACATTTAAGTATCCTTGATTTGTCTGAACTGTCTCCAAAGTACCACTTTCAATCTGATTTCTTGTATTAAATACTCTTCGATGCCAAGTGACATATAGCCACTTGAAGTACAATTTCATATTATATGGAGCTCAATAGTCTGCATCTTTTGAAATCGTCAGAGATTAAATCTTTGAGTCATAACTTCTAATAATAGTCTAATTGAGTCATCAATTAGGTCATTCTAATTGTATTTATATAGCACTTAAATGTTAAAATCTAATCATTGTCCAGTACATCAATTTCTGTGCTAGATATAAAGTCTTTTAATGACTGATTAAGAGTCTATGTCATCTTTTGAGTTACTCTTACTTAAAAGCTATAATCTGTCAGCATATAAGTAGTTGCAAGTTCATCAATTCGTTTATCAATACATTCAGTTAATTGTGATTACTAATGTTCTATAACGATATTGATCTGTCAGGCAAATTAGTGTATTTGATTGACAATTATAATTTAAGAATAAGTATTGTGATTGTATTCATGTCTGCATATTTGATGCTTGCTGCTAACGTTCGGCGGTATGTGCATGTTGCCGCAGCTTGGCGGTGGCATGGGTTTTTGCCATCGTGCTGGATGTGGAGATTTTTCAGGTTCACGAAATCATCGAGAAGTGCAAAAACCATGACACCAGTGGGAGCGCCCCGGCGTTCAGCCGGGGCCAGCCTTCCGGTGGACGCTATTTTTCTGTTGTATTAGTTTCTGCGTTCTGCCACCGGAGAAGGCAATTGCATATACCGACCTGTTAGCATGCAGTGATTATTTAGTTTAATTTCAAGTTATTCAATAATGTTATAATCTTTAGTGCGTTGAAAATTTCATTGAATGTCAAATTATCCATGGATGAATATTTATTATATGAATCTTGTTTTAAATTTGATATTGCTTTATTGAATATATCAGTTAATGGATCATGAAGGACTAATAATTTCAATTCGCAATGATCTATTGCACGAATACCAGATATTTCAATATCTCTTAATGCATTATACAATGATCACAAATTGGTATCACTAATACTTTTCATGAATCATTGTATGGAATTATTCCAATATCATATGAATTTGGATAAGTCTGATTGTTAGCTGTTGAATATTCAATCTGAATTAGTCATAAATTTTGATCAGCTTTTGTAGAATACATATCCTTGAATTGTTAGAATGCATCTTTGATCTGATATAGAATAGATCTAACACTGTCAATGTAGCTTGATATACTCAATATAGAAATGATATTCAGTTGAGTCATTTATATGATATTATATGCTGTTATTATCAGAATATTGGTTTATGCATTGACGCTAACGTTCGGCGGTATGTGCATGTTGCCGCAGCTTGGGGGTGGCATGGGTTTTTGCCATCGTGCTGGATGTGGAGATTTTTCAGGTTCACGAAATCATCGAGAAGTGCAAAAACCATGACACCAGGTGGGAGCGCCCCGGCGTTCAGCCGGGGCCAGCCGGCCAGCTATTATGGAATTTTGCTTTTATTAGTTTCTAGTTGCTGGCCGAAGGCAATTGCATATACCGACCTGTTAGGTAGCGTTTATTAATTTAATTTCAGGATACAGATTCTGTAATAACTATGCACCAATTACATCATCTGAGCAAATTACGCGAAGTATTTGTCATCTAATTTCTATATTATTAAATGTCGAATTAGACTATATCCACTCTGAGGCATTAATAATTCATACTTCAAATGTGTTGCCAATGTCCTTGATATTTCTAGATTTTTAGATATTTCCGACCATGAGAGCATATGTTCTCTCATGGGTAATAAGGTAAACATTTATTATAGTTCAATTCTAATTGGTATGTATTCTTTTCTGGATCGCTCAATGAAATAACCAAATGATCCCAAAGGATTCTGACTTTGTCAATAGAAATGCCCTTTGATATTAGACAATATTGTATTCCATTTATGAAACTAGAAGCTTATCGTCTTTCATTTATTGAATCTATGGATGTGGTGAGTTTAAATGAGCTACGCTAACGTTCGGCGGTATGTGCATGTTGCCGCAGCTTGGCGGTGGCATGGGTTTTTGCCATCGTGCTGGATGTGGAGATTTTTCAGGTTCACGAAATCATCGAGAAGTGCAAAAACCATGACACCAGGTGGGAGCGCCCCGGCGTTCAGCCGGGGCCAGCCGGCTGGTTTTTGGGAGGCGGCGTTAGCCGCTAGAACGGGCTGATAATCCACCGACTGGTTTTTGGGGTGCTGGTAGAATTATCAGCGCGCAAAAACCAGCCGAAAGGCAATTGCATATACCGACCTGTTAGCACTAGTTGCATTAATTAATATTTTTTGGGTGAGATGTTTTTTGTACAATCACAAATCCACACATCAATAAAATAAATGAAAAGCAGGAAAAGCTTTATATTATAATCTGTTCATTAACGAGTGAATCGACAGTTGCTAACAGAGGAATTATCGAGAATATCCAGCATGATATTGCCATTGATTCGTAGTATGTATTATTTTGTTTGATTTTACTTTCTGATTGGACAGTATTATCAATTGTTTTATTCCAATTCTTAAAATGAATTTTACAATCATTTACAAATTCTTCAAAATCATCTTTTCTATGGTAAACAAAACTGCTATAGAATTTGAATGAACGACATTGGTTTGATTCAAGTTTAAAGGAATGATCACTCCTAAACTCAAATTCGGAGTAATATTGAATATTTGAAAGCCGTATTATGCGTTGTTTCTGTGTCCGCTGAAGATCACTGAGTCAAATACGTTAACTTAATTTCTCCAGGTAAAAGTGAGACTCTGAAGAGGCTGGAATAATAATATATTTTATTATAATCCAGATTATTAGGTGTATGACAACTAAATGGTATCATAAATTCTAGAAATGAAATAGGTTTTACTTTGGACAATTATTAGAAGCATGAGTACTATACTTAACATAATTTGAGCTGGAAAATACCAATCTCTTGAATTGTACAATAGATATTTCTTATCAGAGTTCGTCATTGGCAATTAGTGCTAACGTTCGGCGGTATGTGCAGTTGCCGACAGCTTCGCGGTGGCATGGGTTTTTGCCATCGTGCTGGATGTGGAGATTTTTCAGGTTCACGAAATCATCGAGAAGTGCAAAAACCATGACACCCAGTGGGAGCGCCCCGGCGTTCAGCCGGGGCCAGCCGGCTGGTTTTTGAGAGGCGGCACTTAGCCGCTAGAACCGGGCTGATAAACCACCGACTGGTTTTTGGGGTGCTGGTAGAATTATCAGCGCGCAAAAACCAGCCGCAGGCAATTGCATATACCGACCTGTTATGTGCTGCTTTTTATTCTTTGTCTATTGTTTAACCACCAAAACAAAAGAGGAGAATTGCCTAGTCCAAGGTTTATAGCTAATCCAATAAATCCGTCTTGCCAGGAGTAATTATCACTGTCATAATTGTCTGTCCATGAAAAATAATATTCAGTCCAGCTCTCCACGCCAAACACCAATTGCGAAATTTTTAATTCCAATCGACATTCTTAAACTTGTTGTGATCGTTACTTATAACATCAGACAGCTTTCTAATATATTGACTCGTGTCCAAGTCCGGGGATTAGTGAATCAACTTGTTGAGTCAAGTCGCTTGAATAGTCTTTGTAATAATCTCTATGCCAAGTATAGTATTCTCGATAATTTGGAAGTCTAACATTTTTGTTTTTAAATCCTTTTACAAAGTCAACAGATGGCTTTATATTCTCTTCAATAAATTTCTTATCCCTATTTATTTGGTTTGGCGTGTCTATAAAAACCTGATATTCCCACAAAAAGCCAAAATAAAATCCATAAAACAGTGAACATTTTAAGAAGTGTTCTCACTATGTCTATTGTTCAGGTATTGTTGTTTTAAAGTAGCACATAACGGTCGGCGGTATGTTTTGTTTGTGTGCCCGGAGCTTGCGGAGGGATGGCGCAATTTTTGCTTTCGCGGCGGCATTAGAAAGCATCTTTTCGTGTATTAAACTATCGCGCCGCTACGCAAAACTTGCTGGGGATTACAAAGTTTTCTTTTTATACGTCGTGTTATAGAGACGATGCAAAAATTGTGACAAACAAATAAAATATACCGTCCTGTTACCGTGCGTTTTTGTTTTTTGCTTTCTCAGTGTATTCATTGAGAAAATCAAAAATTTTATTGGTTGGTTTGGTCTCGTAGGATAAATTATTCGGTATTATATAGAACCTTTTAATTCTCCAGGTGTTACCCCTTATTTTAACTTCAATCATTTTTTCATGATACCATTTAATCCTATTTTTTTGTTTCAAAGATATTACTGTTGATAATTCAATTTTTTTTGAGAAAAATAGGCCCTTTAAATAAATGTGGGTTTCGTCAATTTTAGCGTTTGCTAAATGCAGAATTCGATCCAAATTTAAAACAGAAAAGATTAGAAATGCCATTGACAATAAAGCGTGAGGTCTTAACGATGTCAATATTAAATCATAAAGGGAAACCCCAATAATCCAAATAAAAACAATTATAGAAGAAATGATTATTAAGTTAGATATCGAATATGAAATGTTTATGAAATTTCCTTCTTTGTTTTCTGCCATGAGTTTTTAGAATTTCAAGATGTTTAGCTATAATCTACATCCATTTAAATATTGTTGAATTCTTTGGTATTTGAAAGCGATTACTGTTTTTTGGCTTAAATGCACGGTAACTTGTTTATATGTGTAGTAAAGGTAGGCATATATGGTAAAAAAGGGAGTTATTGTGTAGGCGGAGGTGGTTGATATATGCAGGACATGATTTCAGATTCATTTTCTTACAGACCTTAATCTTTGCCCATTTATTTTAACTCAAGTACAACAAGGTAGGCACAGTGATCTGATGCTACCGAATCCTGAATAACCTCCGTCGAAATAACCCGCCACCTGTCCGCCGGCCGAAACATAACATAATCTATCTTCTTAACCGGATTACCCGACGGAAAAGTTGGCATTGATGAATCACCATCATCGGCGTTAACCCAAAATGCCTCCAGAATCCCGATTGGAACACTGCCCGGAACCGCATTCAGATCGCCAGCCAAAATGGACGGGTAACGACTACCAGTAAAGGATTCATTTATCTTCCTCGCCTGCAATATCCTGTCAACATCGTCACCGGTGTGATCGAGATGCGTACCGATGAATGCAATTGTGTCACCCGATGGTAAAACAGTTATTACCTCCACCGCCGTCCTGGGCTCCCTGCCGCCTGTAGAAGGGAGTCGAACATTGCGGGTCCGGTGAAAACTGTATCGCGATAAGATGCGTCTCCATATTCGCCACCATCATATTTCATGGCTGGTGCAAACACCGAAACCATCTTCAGCCTCCAGCCAAGTTCAGTGGCCAGATCAGACCCCCTTGCCCTCCTGGTCAGAAAATCAACCTCCTGTAAGGCTACCAGGTCAGGATCAGCTCTCTTTATCACACCTGCAATGTAATCGAGATCAAAATCGCCTTTCATCGTCGCACCGTGATAAATATTGAAGGTGAGTACCCTCAGCCTCCTGGCACTGTCAGGAATCTCCTGTGACCACCCTTGAAAACTGATCACAATAAGGACCAGAAAAATCGCTACCCTGAGTTTCACTCCTTGATCGTATTATGATGAATATCTGTTATTTTATATCTCATGATTTCACAATTTTAATTGCCCGCTGCTGCAAAGAATGTTTGACTGGTTAAAATTTTATGATTACCATATGTAACGATCTGACCTAACAGTCAACCATTTGATGAACTGATTAAATACCGGTCTGACATGTTGTGACATACTACTTAAGAGCATTTCAGGTCTTAACATTCCGAATCAGAGAGTGTCAGCCCAAATATGAAAACCATGAAAAATTCTAGACAGACAGGCTTTGAATATTCATCTTGCCGGCATACAATCGTAGTTTTAATTTCGGTCTTAAGAACAATCTTAATGCAGATTCCTTTAAAAACTCCTTTACTACCGTGGCCTGGCAATTATTCTTTACATCGGGAGTCAAATGTGAGGTCATCGGTTTCCAGCCTGTGGCGGGCACATTACCAAACATTGTTCTCAGAGCTGGGTCAGCTATGCGGGGATAATATTGCCAAGGTCCTGTGACCGTTACTCTGTCATCCTGTTACCGTTATGACTGTCATTACCTGCGTCCGTTACTCTGTCATCCTGTGCATGCCAGGACACTGTCTTCCTGTGTCCGTTATACTGTCATGCTGTGACCAGGACACTGTCTTCCTGCGTCCGTTATACTGTCATGCTGTGACCAGTGTACACTGTCTTCCTGTGCCGTTATACTGTCATGCTGTGACCTGGACACTGTATGCCAGTTTATTAAGAACAGATGAGATATCGTATGGCCAAAATCCTGTGACCGGTACACTTTCTGCCAGTTCATTAAGGACACCTGGTCTATCTGTCATCCGACTATTTTCATCCCCTACAAATCATCAAACGGACTCCGGATCCTCTGGATACTCTTATCCGTCACATGCGTGTAAATCTCCGTTGTCTTACTGCTCTTGTGCCCTAATAACTCCTGAATGTACCTCAGATCCGTCCCTGCCTCCAAAAGGTGAGTAGCATAACTGTGCCTTAACCCGTGCAGTGTGATGCTCTTCTTAATTCCTACCTTGTTACATGCCATCCGGAAAACCTTCTCTACGCTCGCGGCACTATACATTTTTCCAGCCTGTTGGCCTTCAATTAAATATTTCACCGGCCGATACCTCTTCATGTAACTGTCAATCATATCAACAAGCTTTACCGAAACAGGTACAACCCTGTCCTTGAACCCCTTCGCCTGCCTCACACTTAACAACATCCTGTCACGGTCTATGTCCTGGGGCTCAAGCATTAGCACTTCACTGCGCCTTAACCCGCAACCGTAAACAATACTCAATATAACCCTGTGCTTCTCATTTACCGGAGCATCAAGTATCCTCTTAACCTCTTCCTTGCTTAACACATTCGGCAACCTGTGCTGCGTACGCGGTCTGGTGAATTCCCCCGGATCAATTACCTGACTGTAAATCTCACTGTAAAACTTCTTTACAGCACTTATTAGCTGATTCTGAAATGAATAACTTAACCGCTTAGGTAGTATGTATTCATAAACCATCCGGGTCAGATCATATGCATCACACTCGCTTGCTTCCCTGGGGGAAACATACTTCAGGAATGTAGTCATCATCGATGTGTAGGTCCTGACCGTCGTGGGAGGAAACCTGTGCGATTCAAGCCAGCTCCTGTACTTTGTAATATCTGCCCTTCCCTTATCGCTCAGATCCCGGTCTTTAAGAGGAGGTACTATTCCTCTGTTTTTTTCTCTATTTAATTCATTGTCCTCAGATGGGGCTTCCCCCTCAAACCCGAAGTCCGTTCCATCATCAATTGTAATGATATCCTACCCGGACTAACCGGAGACAACTTTTTCAGTGCTGAGTAATCGACATAAGCTGTCGGCCAAAATGCATTGAAAATAAGCGTCATAACATTTCTGCTGTTATAAATATGCCAGCATTTCAGTTCTTCGCTCCACCTTGCATCAGGCAGCGATTTTGCTATTTTTATTAACTCCTCATCATCCGGAAATCTGAGGGTAACACGCATTCCACTGTCGTGCTTCACCCTTTCGGCAATTACGGTTTTCATTCTGTGCAGCGAGTAAAGTAATTATCATATGTTGAATCTACGATTTCTTTGTAATCTTTAAATGAGGGGCAGGGAGTCTGTTCAGAAATGTGAGTCGGTTTCTGTTACTGAATTGTATTATAGAAGCTGGTTTCATGGGATACTAAGAGAGGAGGGCCCTGGTACAATTAATTAAGCGCGCCCAGGTCTGTTCAGAAAAGTGAGTCGGTTTGTTTTACTGGAGTGTTGAATCAAAAGAAATATTCCGGACTAATGAAAACTGACATACTCATAAAGGGAAGACACTGTTTGGTACAGGAACTGATGAAAATCTGACATACGCAGAAACGGAAGGCATTCTTTGGTGCAGGGGGTAAATTTAAAAGGGTATGAATACAAAGAATAGTGGGCCATTTCATTTCTGTAAGCTATTTCGGCAGGGAAAATTGGTCGAAACAGTTAGTTCCTCAAATGCACCTGACGGCCAACATCCTGAAACCAAACAGGCAATTAAAGAACAACAGCAGAGATATGTTTATTCGGAAGGACTGTATTTTAAAATGATAAAATATTGATATTCAGTGCCTTATGGTTCAGGTTAGATTACACCTTCGTCCCGTCAGTCACACGGCATAATCTCCCTGCATTTACCGAAATAATTTAGTATTGGGACTGACAATAAAAAGAATGCAGACTCATAAATTTATGAAATCAAATTGAAAAAGCCAAGAAAATCTGCTGATTTTCATCTACTCACCTGCATAACAATGTTAAAATGATGTAAAGTTTTTGAACCAGGACTTCCTTTTAGGAGAATCTGCGTGCCTGTATGACTTGCGCCAGTCCAACACACACCACAGTTGACTCGGGTTATAGAAATTCGTAATTTTGCTGAATTATTTAGCGGAACAGACAGATCTTTCGTAGAAGAATCAGACCTGATGATACGTTTTCCATCATTGGTATTCAGAGCCTTATACAGGTATCTAAACGTCCTGGACAAGGACCACCAGGTTGTATTTATGAATTACGGGTATGCTGAACCAGGCATTCAAATTCCACTTGATAAGCAGGATGAGAAAAACCGTTATTCGGTGCAGCTTTACCATCATATGGCAGAAATGGCTGATCTGAAAGGCAAAGACGTCGTTGAAGTCGGATCCGGCCGTGGGGGAGGACTGGCATACATTTCCAGAATATTCCAGCCCGCATCGGCTACCGGAATTGATATCGAAAAAAGTGCCGTTACTTTTTCAAAAAAGTTCCACAGACACCCAAGACTGTCATTTATTACCGGTAATGCCAGAAAACTCCCGCTGAAGGATAATTCCTGCGATATTCTTTTGAATGTTGAGTCTTCTCACCGCTACAACTCTATGGAGTCTTTTTTAACAGAGGTGCAAAGGGTTCTGCGACCGGACGGGTATTTTCTGTTTACAGATTTCAGAGACGACTACAAATGGGAAGATCTGAAGGGATTGTTATACCAGTCAGGTTTTAAAGTAATCGAAGAGAGGGATATTACATCGTTTATTCTGCATTCCCTGGAAATGGACTCGGAGAGACGATTGTCACTGGTAAAAAGTTATGCTCCCAGAATTCTTCAAAAGGAGATACTGAATTTCACAGGCGCCAGGGGTACAGCCACATATGATTACTTTTCTACAGGGAAATTCACTTATAAATCGTTCAAGATTAGGAAGAACGGGAACCCGATACCTCCTTAGTGAAAGATTGGTACCAGGTTCTGTATTGTGCATGCGAGCGGAATGTAATCGGGGTCTGTATTGTAAGTATCCTTGAAATTTGGAGGGTTCGGTATGAAGCAATATGTCCGCACCAGGCTGTGTATAGATTATTAAAAGCAACTAGATAAGCAAGGGTCAGGAGGTGTTGGGGAATCTGTACGGGGCTGTCTGGAAAGTGATATGACTTATCTCTTAAATTAGCAAGGGGAGGGAAGTATAGGGGAATCTTTACGGATTAGTCTGGGTAAGGTTTACTCTAATAAGGTAAATTATGAGGGGGAAAGAGGTGGCAGGGAATCTGTACAGGGCACACTGTACATGGGGTACGCTTATCGGAAAACTGGTAAGACAAAAGGTACAGACCAGTCAGTTCGGGGCAAACTGGGGGCAAGCTGGTGAATCAGTCCTTAGCTGGCTGGGATAGGGTCACTCTACCGGTTAAACCAACAGGGGGTAAAGGTACAAGGCAATCTGTAGGGCAGACTGTTCTTAAGAAACTTAACTGGGCAGACTTTACAGAGATCTATACCAGTCCTGCAAATCCCATGAAAGCCAGCGCAAGTATGCCCGCAGTGACCAGGGAGATCGGCACTCCTTTCATCCCGTTCGGAATATTTACAAGCTCCATCTGCTCCCTTAGCCCGGCAAGTATCACCAGCGCAAGCCCAAAGCCAATGGCCGTAGCACCACCGTAAATGACACCGGTTAACAGGTTGTAATCTTTCTGAATGACAAGTATGGCAACCCCGAGAACTGCACAGTTGGTAGTTATCAGCGGAAGAAAAATACCCAGCGCCTGGTACAGGGGCTGACTGATCTTCTTGAGTATGATCTCTACCATCTGCACAAGGGCGGCAATCACCAGAATGAAAGTGATTGTCTGCATGAATTCAATGCCCAGGGCAACAAGTACATACACGTAAATGAGGTATGTCACCATGGTGGCCAGAACAATCACAAATGTCACTGCAGCAGCCATACCCAGAGCTGTTCCGACTTTATTCGAAACACCCAGGAACGGACAAATGCCAAGGAACTGTGCCAGTACAACGTTGTTGACCAGTATTGCTGAAATAATTAGCAGAATGTATTCCATTTTCCGTACCTCCTTAAGCTTTATTTATCCGGTTAACCACTGCAATCAGGTAACCCAGTGCAATGAATGCGCCCGGGGCCAGTATAAACACAAGGATGCCGTCTCCTTCAATAAACTTGTATCCCATTATCGATCCGCTGCCGAGAATCTCCCTGATCGTCCCGAGAACCCCCAACGCCATTGTGAAGCCCAGTCCCATCCCGGCACCGTCGACAAATGATGACCAGACTGAATTCTTGCTTGCGAAAGCCTCAGCCCGTCCAAGTACAATACAGTTGACAACAATAAGCGGAATGAAAATGCCAAGTGTTGCATACAACGAAGGCACATAGGCCTGCATCACCAGGTCAACCACAGTCACAAAGGTTGCTATGACGACAATAAATGCAGGAATGCGCACTTTGTCCGGAATCGAGTTCTTCAGCAGTGCAATGAAAACATTGGATCCGATAAGGACGAATGTCGTTGCCAAACCCATACCCAGCCCGTTCATGGCCGATGATGTCGTGGCAAGGGTAGGACAGGTGCCCAGCACCAGCACGAGTATAGGATTTTCCTTCAGAAATCCCTTGGTGAAATTATTCATCTGGTTCATTTCAGTCCTCCTTTCTCAAATGCATTGTATGCTCTCTGAACCCCGTCACAGAAGGCCCTGGAACTTATTGTGGCCGCAGTGATCGCATCAACCGGACCACCGTCTTTTTTGACCTTTAACGCGAATACAGCTGGATTCTTATCCTTGAACTGGTCCTTGAAGGCAGGCTTTTCAGCTGTCCCTTCCGGTACCATCTTTGTTCCCAATCCGGGCGTCTCCTTCTGCTCCAGGACGTTGATATTGTAAATTGTACCGTCAGGCCTTAACCCGACCATGAACCCGATATAACCGCTGAAGCCCTTTTCAGTATACGACTTTATAGCGTAACCCACCAGTTCTTCACCGTTCTTTGCAGGATATACTTCGAGGCTGTCACCCTCGCCGGTTGGGATCATGAACATTTCATCATTCGGGTTATTGGTGAACTCCGGGACTACCTGCTTGATGGCCTCCAGCTTTTTGTTAAGCTTCGATATTTCTATCGGGTCTTTGGTGAACTCATAGACAAATCCCAGGGCTGTAGAAGCCACCAGCGATATCAGCGTGAGCGAAACCACCATATTCTTCAGTGTAGATTGCATCTTAGCCATGCTTGACCTCCTTTCCAAACCTTGCCGGTTTAATGTACAGATTCAGTAACGGAACAAAGGCGTTCATTATCAGTATGGCGAAGGAAACACCCTCAGGATAAGCACCCCACGTTCGTATCAGCACAGTGATAACACCTATCCCGATGCCGTAAATTATCATCCCCTTCGGTGTCATCGGCGAGGTTACATAATCAGTAGCCATGAAGATCGCCCCCAGCATCACACCGCCCGTGAGCAGATGGAATACCGGATCGGCAAATTTTGAAGGATCTGCTTTCCACAGAATGCCGGTGAATACTGCTACTGTCAGAAGTACAGTCACCGGAATATGCCAGGTAATTATCTTTTTCCAGATCATGTAAATTCCTCCCAGGATGAGGGCACCTGCTGCCACTTCTCCCATCGATCCTCCCATGTGTCCGTAAAACATCTGTAAATGTGACGGAATTTTTTCCATCAATGCCGAAACCGTCTCACCGTTCTTGACACCTTCGCTGAGTATCCCCAGCGGCGTGGCTCCGGTGACTGCATCGGCATATCCTGTATTAAACCCTGTCGGCACAGGCCAGCTGGTCATTTTTACAGGGAATGAAATAAGAAGGAAAACCCTTCCTACAAGTGCCGGATTGAACGGATTGTTACCCAGCCCTCCGAATGTCATCTTGGCAACACCAATTGAAATAATGGCGCCGATGACAATAATGAATACAGGCAGGTTTGACGGTACGTTGAATGCCAGCAACAGGCCGGTGACCACTGCGGAACCGTCACTCACTGATGGTTTTACCTTCAGAACGAATTTCTGGATCAGGTACTCCACAACAACACATGACACTACCGAGGTAAGAGTCACAATGATTGCCCCCGTTCCGAAATAATACACCGATGCGGCCAGTGCCGGCAGAAGCGCAAAGACAACCCCGTACATCAGTTTTCGCGTAGTCTCACTGCTGTGCTGGTGCGGTGAGGGCGATACATTAAGCAAATTATTCATATCCTGATCTTACTATTTCGTAACTCGTTCACGTGCCATACGTATGACAGTTGCCTTGCCAAGCCTGATGTAATCAAGCAGCGGTCTTTTCGCCGGACAGGTATAGGAACAGGCCCCGCACTCCATGCAGTCTGTTATCTTTTCACCCTCTGCTTTTTCAAACATTGCTTTTTCTGAAACCGCAGCCAGCAGCCAGGGCTCAAGACCCATAGCACACACCGAACTGCATTTCCCGCACCTGATGCAGGGCATAATCTCTTCCCGGTGTGACTCTTCAGCAGGGAAGAGCACTATCCCTGAAGTACCCTTCGTTACCGGAACACCGGTTATCGCCAGCGCCTTGCCCATCATCGGACCTCCGTTCACAACCTTGCCGGTGTCATCGGGCATCCCGCCTGCAGCTTCTATCAGAACAGATACCGGCGTGCCGATCCGCACAAGGAAATTGCCGGGATTTGTGACCGATTTTCCGGTGACTGTCACAACCCTCTCGATCAGTGGCTTGTTCTTCTGTACAGCCTCATAAACCGCAAGGGCCGTTCCCACATTCTGAACTACAACTCCGACATCAAGGGGCAAACCGCCCGAGGGGACCTCGCGACCTGTACATGATTTTATGAGCTGCTTCTCACCACCCTGCGGATACTTGACCTTGAGAGGCTGAATTGTAATCCCTGTATATTCTTTTGAAAGTCCTGTGAGATATTCTATTGCATCCGGTTTGTTAGCTTCAATCCCAATGACCGCCTTCGCTACTCCAAGGGCTTTCATAATAATCGTCACTCCGGTTAGAACCTCATTGCCCTTCTCAACCATAAGCCGGTGATCAGAAGTCAGGTAAGGTTCACATTCCACGCCGTTGATGATTATCATATCACACTTTTTGCCCTCGGGAACGGTCATCTTGATATAGGTGGGGAAGGTAGCTCCCCCAAGCCCCACAAGCCCGCATTCCTTGCATCGTTCGATGATCTGTTCCCGGGTCAGGGATATTTCTTTTACGAGGGCAGGCGAACGGTCAATGCCGTCTGCCCATTCATCTCCCTCGACATCAATCACTACGGCCATCTGTTTGTACCCGGTGGTATCGGCAACAGCCTCCACTTTGCTCACTTTTCCCGAGACAGATGAGTGAATGTTTGCAGAAACGAAGCCCTTTGCAGCTGCAATCACCTGCCCTGTCTTTACAGTGTCGCCCTTCGCCACTGTCGGAGTGGCAGGCGCTCCGATATGCTGCGAAACAGGAATCGTTACCGTAACGGGCAGCGGTAATGTAACTATCGGTTTTGAGGCGGTCAGCTTGTTCTCAGGCGGATGGATGCCGCCTTTTGGAAATGTTTTAAACACTTTATCGCTTTTTATTTCTGAGAAATTCTATTCATTTACTTCTGCAACAGACGGCTGCAGCGGTTTTTCCTCCTTCACCGGGAAGTTGAGCTCCAGGATGGCACCGGTAGGACATTCGGGCACACACTTTCGACATAGCTTGCATTTGAATGAGTCGATGAATGCGAGGTTGTCAGCCATTGTAATCGCTTCATATGGACACACCTTTACACACTTACCGCAACCGATGCAGGCAACATTGCAGGCTTTTCGTGCCGGGCCGCCTTTGTCTTTGTTCTGACACGAAACATAAATCTTACGGTCTTTGCGGTTCCGCTTCCTCAGCTCGATGAGTGTTCTGGGGCAGGCTTTCACGCAGGCACCGCATGCTACGCACTTGTCATCAATGATTACCGGTAACTGGGTGACAGGGTCCATATACATTGCATCAAACTGGCACGCAACAACACAGTCGCCGCAGCCGAGGCATCCGAACTGACAGGCCGTGGTTCCGCCGTAGAGCGAATGTGCAACCCTGCAGTTCATCGCACCGTCATAGACCGATGTCCGGGTACAGTTTTCGGGAGTGCCGTTGCACCTGAGGACTGCCACTTTCGGTTCAACTGCAACCGGCTGACGGTCAAGGATAAGTGCTACTTTACCCATTGTTTCAGCACCCCCAACCGGACAGTTGAGACCTTCAAATGTCTCTGATTTAACAAGTATCTCTGCAAAAGCCCGGCATCCCGTATAACCGCATCCCCCGCAGTTGGCGCCGGGGAGCACCTCAGCGACCTGATCAATACGGGGGTCTTCAATGACCATGAACTTTTGCGCAACAACATAGAGTATCACCGCTGCCGTCAGCCCCAGGAGGCTGAGCATGATGATAGTCAACAACACTGTGGAACTCATTTGTCAGTCCTTTATTTTGAATTCAAACTTTTCACCAACTTTTGTTCTGAAGACCCATACACCGGCATAATAAACCGCAAGTGCAGTGAAAGAGAGCAGCGCCGCAGCCAGTTCGCCGGCACCAGCCGCTGTAAGTACCGCGAAAGCCGCAATAAGCACAAGCAACGGCATCACATACCCGATCATCAGTGCACGGAATCCCTGCGACTGCTCCATTGTCACCGTCACCCTGTCACCGGGGTGGAGTGCAGCATCACTTTTCACGGTAATGGTCTTGATTTCGGTGTTGCCGAGCGAACATGCTGATTTCGCATGACAGCCGGAGCAGGCACTGCCAGTGATGATGTCAACCTCGGCAGTCCCGTTTCCCGGTGCGTTTACAACCACACCCTCATGACTTATTATTTCCCCTTTATGCATCTTCTCGCCGTAGAACCCGCAATATTAATTAATAGGAAAGAGGAAAAATATAACAAAGATCATGTTTTTGATTGCGGGAGCATGGAGCAAGGGGCATGTAGAGCAAGGGAATGCGACAGGAGGGAGTGAGCGTTAAGAAATGATCCGGTGGATCATTTTAGCGAGCAGACAGACAGTGCGTGGGCATGATAGCTGATGGTGCATCAATTTGAGTAGCCCCGAAGGGCGTGACCGAGCGTTAAGAAGATGACCCTGTGGGCATTTTAGTGAGGAGACAGACAGCGGGGAGGCATCGATAGACAGAATGGAAACTCCTCTGAAGCCGCCGACAGTGGGTGAGCGAGCGTTAAGAAATGATCCGCCAGCTGGCGGATATTTTAGCTGAGCAGACAGACAGTGCGGGGCATGATAGCTGTGGGGGCGTGATAGCCGTCAGCTGATTTCAGCCCAGGAGAATTGTTTCCCGAAGAGTCTTTTGAGATTGGTGCGCAGGAGATGATTCTCAGTCTTCTGAAGCTCAGGATCATCGGCAAGGATCTCCTCGGCATGCGACCGCGCCAGGTTGAGCAACTGCCCGTCCCTGGCAAGATCCGCTATCTTCAGATCGAAGGCCATGCCGCTCTGCTGCGTCCCCTCCAGGTCACCCGGCCCCCGCATCCGCAGGTCCGTCTCCGCTATCTCAAATCCGTCATTTGTTGCAACCATTGTGTTTATCCGCTCAGATGCCTCGGCGGAACGTTTATATGAAGTCATCAGGATGCAGTACGACTGATCCGCACCCCTTCCCACGCGTCCCCTCAGCTGATGAAGCTGCGAGAGACCGAACCGCTCGGCACTCTCTACAACCATCACGCTGGCGTTGGGAATGTCAACACCTACCTCGATGACCGTTGTCGCAACCATTATCTGGGCCTGACCCCTGACAAACAGGTTCATTGATATCTGTTTGTCTTTCGATGTCATCTTTCCGTGCACAACACTAATCGAATAACGTGGCGGGGGAAAAGCCCGCGCCATGCTTTCAAGACCATCGGTAAGATCTTTGAAATCAAGTGTTTCCGACTCTTTGATCAGCGGGTATACAACATAGATCTGTCTTCCGTCCTCTATCTGCCGGCGCATGAAGCCGAAGACCTTCTCACGCTCAGCATCGGTGAATGTCATCGTCTTTATGGGTTTTCGTCCCGGTGGCATTTCATCTATTACAGAAACGTCAAGATCGCCGTAGAGTGTCATTGCCAGCGTTCTTGGAATAGGAGTGGCAGTCATCACAAGCACGTGTGGCGGACAGTCGTTCTTCTGCCAGAGCTTTGCCCGCTGAGCCACCCCGAAGCGGTGCTGCTCATCAATTATCACGAGACCAAGGTTGAGGTATTTTACATTCTCCTCAATCAGTGCATGCGTGCCTACTATAATATTTATTGTACCGTCGAGCAGTCCCTGTTCGATACGGGCACGTTCACTGCGCTTTGAAGAACCGGTAAGCAGTGCCACCTGGATATCGATGCCGTCGACAAACCTGCTCAGCGAGTTATAGTGCTGCTGTGCCAGCACCTCGGTGGGTGCCATCAGGCAGCTCTGAAATCCGTTGTCGGCAGCAATCAGCATGCTCATCAGGGCCACCATCGTCTTGCCGCTTCCCACATCGCCCTGCAGAAGCCTGTTCATCTGCCTGCCGCTCCCCAGATCGGCCCTTATCTCTCGTATTACACGCTTCTGTGCCGCAGTAAGGTCGAATGGAAGCTTCTGCCGGTAAAATGTGTTGAGACGGTCTCCCACAACCGAAAATACAAAACCGTGAGTCTTCTTCGCCCTGCTGCCCTTATACCTGAGCAGGTTAAGCTGGATATAAAACAGCTCCTCGAACTTGAGCCTGAAACGGGCGTTTTCAATATCATTGTTCGAATCGGGAAAATGAATCCTGAAGATCGCATCCGCAGCTGACAACAACTTCATAGGCTTCATTACCGAAGCCGGAAGGGTCTCGGAAAAACGCAGTGAGGGCTGTGCAAATGCTGCGGCGACGAGTTTGGAAATGGCTTTTGAAGTGAGAAAGCGGTCCTTCATCTTCTCCGTGGTGCTGTACTGCGCCTCGAGGGCCGAACTCACCCTTGTTGCCTTCTTCTCGACCTCCTCTATCTCAGGATGAACAATATTGAAAGCGCCGCTGAAAAGAGTCGGTTTTCCGAATATAATATACTCTTTATCAGTCTTATAAGTATTTAGCACCCATTTCTGACCCTTGAACCAAACGAGCCTGACAACACCGGTATCATCTAAGAAATCGGCCATAAGCCTTTTTGCGGTCCCGCCTCCCTCAGTGACAAAACGCCTGATCTTTCCCCTGATCTGGACATACTGCATGTCGGTGTCAAGTTCGCTGACCTTATAGAAGCGGGTCTTGTCTACATATTTGTAAGGAAAATAGGTGAGGAGGTCCCTGAATGTCTGAATACCTGCCTCGGCTGCAAGCAGCTCCGCACGCTTGGGACCCACTCCGGGCAGGAATTTTATGTCTGTATCAAGCACTTCCGACATTGACAGGTGAAATTGAGGGCATTCAGATTCAGTCACCGAAATTAAGTAAATTTGGGCTTGTTTCATATGAGCATCTTCTGAAAATGAATTTCTACCCTCTGCTTGCCTGTCTGAGGCACCGGTTTCAAGCCAGCGGGACTGCAGGTCACGGGGTGCACAGCCCGTTTATTTATGATTTTTTAACTACAGTACTGCGGAATAAAACTCCCGGTGACATTGTCAGTCATATTGAAAGCCTCCGCGGGGAGATGTTATCTGATAAGAGGATAATAAGTGTAACGGATTTGGGGGCAGGTTCTTTGAAAATGACAGGAGCAGAGAGAAGGGTAGCGGACATTGCACGAAATGCAGCGCTTCCGGTGAATCAGGCCGGACTGCTGGCAAGGATAGCAGGGGACCGAGCGTTAAGAAATGCCGTGGAATTTTAGGGGAGACAGACAGTGCGGTGGAGACATGGGGCTTGAATCGGGGACCGAAGGGGTGAAGGGCATAGGGCCGGAGCATGCAGAATCAGGGACGAAGGGGTGACATTATGATAGACGAGGAGCCCCACACCACCCGAAGGGGTGACACGGATGGGCATGGACAGAGCATGGGCATGATCCGGTGAATCATTTTAGCGAGCAGACAGACAGTGCGGAGGAGCAAGGGGCAAGAAGAGCAGGGCTGAGCAAGGGTCAGGATAATGATGAGGGTATCTTCCTGGAACTGGGCACCTCGCTGGGGATAAGCACACTGGCGATTGCCTGGCAGTTCCCGGCAGGAGAGTGGTGACAGTGGAGGGATGCCCTCAGCTTTCTGAGATTGCACGAACAAACCTCGAACGCCATGGCACACAAAATGTCAGCGTCATGAATATGGAATTCACAGCCGCACTGGAGAAGCTGAAAACGGAAAATGTAAAGGTCACCTTCGCTTTCATCGACGGTAACCACAGGGGAGAGGCACTGATGAATTATGTAAGAATGATACTTCAGCTGGGTGAGGAAATGGTAATCGTGGCAGACGACATACACCTGAACAGAGATATGTACAGGAGCTGGAAAATGATATCGGAAAGCGGGGTTGCCGAAGCATCACTCGAGACGAACAGGTTTGGAATACTCTTCAGGAGAAACAGCCTTACACCGGGGAGATACAGGGTCTGGCATTAACAAAAATTAAGAGGGTCATAACATATTAATAGATATTTTTAAACTAAATTCGGCACTTTAATAAAAACAGCATGGATAAGGTCATTGAGATTAATGAAATTGTGAAGAATTACCAGGTAGGATCGGTCATTGTACGTGCCCTGCGTTCGGTTTCACTTAATATAGATAAAAACGAATATGTTGCCATAATGGGTCCGTCAGGATCAGGTAAATCAACCCTGATGAATATCCTGGGATGCCTCGATACACCTACAAAGGGCAGTTATATTCTGAGCGGCACCGACGTCAGCAAAATGGAAGATGACAAGCTTGCCGAAATCAGGAACAAAGAGATTGGTTTCGTCTTTCAGACCTTCAACCTGCTGCCAAGATACACCGCCCTCGAAAACGTCACACTTCCGCTGATTTATGCCGGAATACCCCGCCATGAACGTGAAGGCTCATGCAATCAAAACCCTCGAGGAAGTCGGCCTGGCTGACAGGATGCACCATAAACCCAATGAACTTTCAGGGGGACAGCGACAGAGAGTTGCAATCGCCAGGGCCCTTGTCAACAACTCCTGCAATAATACTTGCCGACGAACCCACGGGTAACCTTGACAGTAAAACATCATACGACATCATGGGTTTGCTTGATAAAATTCACGACAACGGAAACACCGTGATACTGGTGACTCACGAGGAGGATATCGCCCGGCACGCTCACCGCATTATAAAGCTTATGGACGGCGAAGTGTCAATGGATTACATCAATGAGAACCGCATCGATGTCAGGAAAATGAAAGTCTGATTTTTCGCCGGGCATGAAGATCTATACCCGTACCGGCGATGAAGGCATGACCTCGATTATCGGGGGAAAACGTCTTTCAAAACATCATCCCCGCATTGAGGCATACGGCACTGTCGATGAACTCATTGCCTGGGTGGGACTGCTGCGCGGAACAGATCAGAAATGTGTTTCAAGGGAGGAACTTGTCGAGATTCAGTCAGTACTGATGGCCTGCTGTACTGTCGTTGCCACCGATCCTTCAGCCGAAGTTCCTGCAGGCGTGAAGGTAGCCGATACATCCACCCTTGAAAGTTCCATCGACAGGATGGAAAAGAATTTACCTGCCCTTTCTTCATTTATTCTTCCGGGAGGTCATCAGAACGCATCCTTCAGCAACATAGCAAGATGCGTGTGCAGGAGAGCCGAACGTGCACTGTTGCGCCTGAATGAAACAGAAAAAGTGCCTCCCGAAGTCATCAGGTATATAAACCGGCTCTCCGACTATCTCTTTGTTCTGACTCGCTGTTTGACATATGAGTCTGGAACAGAGGAAGTTAAATGGAAACCCTGAAAAAGCATAAAAAATTTTCAGGGATTCTTTTTTTATTACAAATAATTTTATATTTGCGGACTTTATAAAGCATAACATAATTCGTTATCAGAAATGTATTGGACACTTGAATTAGCATCTAAACTCGAAGACGCACCCTGGCCAGCAACCAAGGATGAGCTTATCGATTTTGCCATACGGTCAGGTGCCCCTATGGAAGTCATAGAGAATCTACAGGAGATTGAAGATGAGGGCGATATCTACGAAAGTATCGAAGATATCTGGCCTGACTATCCCTCAAAAGACGATTTTTTCTTCAACGAAGACGAATATTAGAAAAGTCTGAAAGTCTGAAAGTCTGAAAGTCGCAAGTCGAAAATCTGAAAATAGCTCATTTACAGGACCCTTAGACCTTTTGTCCGCAGGCCCGCAGGACCGTAAGACACCAGACCTTCAGACCTTCAGACTCTCCGACCTTTCTTCCTGCTGACGGACAGGCCTCAGCTCTGGCAGCCAGCGGAAACCTTCAAGCCTCTGCTGATCGTCAGGCGTTTTAAGCGGGGGATCAAGCGTGCCGTCAGGACTCTGATTCTGGTAGATCTCTGTAATCTTTCCGTCTTCAATATAGATATCAATGGTTGAGCTTTTGGCTTTATTTACCCCGACAAGCTCCTCTCCGTCAAGCACATAATAAATGGTCTCGCCGTTCCCTGTCACCTTTATCCGGTATAGCTTGTTGTCATTGAAGTACCCTGAGAGATTCTTCCCCTTTATCTGGTTGTAACGGGTGGAGTCAACGGAACTCACTACAAAAGCAGAGTTGTAAAGCTCCATGTGATCAGCCTTCTGATTACGCGTGAAGAGTGCAATCGAATCTGCTGAGAGCTGATTCTCACGCGACCATACTATGGGATTGACGTAGAGTCTGATTACAGAGTCCCTGAATGAGTAAATAAGCGAATCACAAACACCCTGCATCTCGCGGCTGAAAATTGTCGACTTATGGTATGCCTTCAGCAGCCTGTGAAAGATGCCGGCACTGTCTGCCTGGGGTATAGCCCTCAGGGTGTCAGCCCTTAAAGTGATCGTATCATCCTCTGAAAACATCGTGAAATAGGGTGTTCCGGTTAACAGAAACCGTTCCGGCTTTTTGTAGTACCAGGCATAATCGCCTCCACTGACTACATTGTCAGTTGTGTCGGTGATAGTCACATTTCCGAATGCCTCGCCAAAACCTTTGGGTTCGTCATACCAGAGCGTGTCACCGGTTATCCGCTGCTCCCGGTTGTCAAGAACAGCATTCTTCATCAGCTGCGACACATCTTTCTTTGTGTCACTCCATCCTTCCTCGCAGTAGAGGTAGATACTGTCACCGATCGCTTCCGTAGGACCGGCAAACCAGACTATCTCTGAAAGCGTGCTGTACCGCATCGTGTCAGCTTTCATGACATAATCGGGATTGACAATCTTCACACTGTCACGGAAATGCATCATCTTCTGGTTCGCATAGTAAATTCCTGTGATGCTGGTGAGCCTGTTATCGCCGTTCAGTATCCTGCCACCGGTATTGTAGACTGCCACCTGTGTATTCACATCATAGTCAATCTTATCTGTAAAGAGCTGCGTCTCCCTGTCTACAAGCCTGACACTGTCAGTCATGACAGCCTTGCCGGTATCACCGTTGTATGCGAGGTAGCGGCCATAGATGTGTATTGTGTCGCCCTGCTGGATATGAATATTGCTGAATGCGAACACCTGGTTGGTGTCATCATAATACCAGGCGCTGTCGCAGGTCATGAAGAGGTCGTTGTGTTTCAGACTTACATTTCCCAGGAGTTTCTTTCTCGACCTGTCTGCAAGGCGGTCGAACAGCATTGCATCGGAATGGAGTATTTCAACCTTGCGGCGCACCGTACCCTGCTGGTCCTGTTGTCCCTTTTGTCCCGGCTGCTCCTAGACCCTTCAGACCCTGCTGGTCCTGTTGTCCCTGTTGTCCCGGCAGCCCCTGCTGTTCCTGCTGTCCCTGCAGACCCTGCTGTCCCTTTTGACTGCGCGATTCCGCCCGCGTTCCGGCCTGCGTTCCGGCGCGTGATTCCACCGGAGGCCTTGCCTGTGTCGCCTCCTTAGTCCTTACCTGCGAATTCACCGGTTGCTGTACCAGCAGAATAATAAGCGGCAGAAGGAATCGCAGGCCTGATAAACTGAAATAATTGAATTCGACTCTTATGAATTACCGTAGCCATCCATCATTGTAAAAATCGCAGGTGCGGTATTCTTCATCTATCTTGATGTAGGTCTTTTTGATCTTACCGGCTATCCATTCCTGATAAGCCTTGTTCTTCTTATTCATCAGCGCGGCATCGGTCAGGTATTTATAGTCATCCTGCAGGTTTACCCTGTGCGGGGCAATTTCGTTGTCGAGCCTGATGATGCAGTAAACGCTGTTACCTTTTGAATCAGTAGTGCGGAACGGCGCCGAGATCTCGCCGAGTTTCATGGTTCGCACAACCAGGTTCACCTCTTTTGAGAGCTCGTCGAGGGTGAACCATGTGATCCGCTCAGAAGGGTTTGCCTGAACCATCTTGCCACCGTTGGCCCTTGTGGTCTTGTCGGAAGAGAGCAGCATAGCAGCCCTTGCAAAGGTTACACTGTCTTTACGGACCAGTTCGGCAATACTGTCGAGCCTCATAATTGACCATTCAGTCTGCGTGGCTGAGAGTTTAGGCTTCATCAGGATATGGCGCGAATTAACCATATCTCCCTTACGGTCAATTAACTGGATAATATGAAATCCGAATTCTGTCTCCACGATTTTCGAAACCACATCCTTTTTCAGGCTCCATGCAGCCTCGGCATACGGCTTGGCAAGCTCTCCGCGTGTCAGGAATCCCAGTTCTCCGCCAAGGGGTGCAGATCCCGGATCCTCTGAATAAAGCACCGCCAGGGTCCTGAAACTCTCTCCGTTTATGATGCGGCTGCGCAGCTCAAGCAGTTTCTGACGAACCTCAGCCTTACTTTCCTCCATTGAAGGAGGCTCAACCTGGATTATGCTCAGTTCCACTTTACGCGGTACCAGTGCAAGCGAATCCTTCGGAATGGAATTGTAATATTTTTTGATCTCCTCAGGGGTGATTGTAATATTCTTTGCGATTGTTCCCTGGGTCTCTTCAATAATATACTGGTTGGTGAGCATTTCACGAAGGTCCTTCCTGATCTCAGCCATGCTCTTGTTGAAGTAGGTTTCAAGAGCCTGTTCAGATCCTGCCCGTCTTACATAGTCGGAGAGCCTCGCGGTAAGGTCAGCTTCCACATTCTCCGGCGAAACCTCAATGGAGTCAATCTTGGCCTGATCAAGAAAAAGCTTCTGTATCAACTGGTCTTCAAGTATCTGGCACCGCATAATGTCATCCGGTGTCTGGTCCTTCTCAGCCTTGCGCTGCATCATCTGACCCTCCAGGTCGGACAGGTAGATGACCTCATTCCCCACAATAGCCACTATCGATTCAACAACTTCCTGACCGGCTGCACTGTTCCCTGCAAGCATCATCAGCACAGCAAAAATGGTAATCCTGATTTTCATATCTGATCTTTCCGTTAGTAGACCGTAAGGGAGTTGTCCCTTAAGGCCTCATTATAAATTCCGTCTTCGAGTTTCTGCAGGAAGTCGTTCCTGCGGTTGTTAAGTATTATGGTCTTTACCTGACCGCTGATGTATTCAAAAGGAGCCACACTGTTGCGGAGCCTGTATTCTCTTATGTTTATGAAGTACAGGAATTTATCATCCTGCAACTCCACAGTACTGTTACGTGCCAGCCACGCCTCCTGGTCGTCAGACTCGAGCGGCACTTCCATCAGGAGCTGAGTGAATGGTATCCATGACTCATCAAAATCATCGTACCTGAGTGCAAACTGAAGGCAGTAATTTTCAAGTGCCCTGTAGTCCTCGGGAGCGTTAGACTTATACCATCCCCTTACTTTGTCAAGATCAGGTGCATCTTTTGGAAGCTTGAAGAAAATCGCCTTGACAAGGTTCGAAGTAAGTGAGAAAGTGTTTATGTTGCTTATATAATACTCCTGCATCTCACTGTCGCTGACAGTGGTATCCATCTTCTGAATTATCATCTGCTGCTGGTACTGGTAGATCAGCAGGTTATTCCTCATCTCGTCAAGCTGCCTGTTTACCTCTGCCTTGTACTCAGAGGTAAGGTTCTGTTCGGCCCTGATTGCAAGCAGCTCTTTACGTGCCCACCGGCGCACATAACTCTGGATGGCCGAGATGCTGTCAGGCTTGCTCATTCCCGGGGCTACCAGGGTAGGAGGTACCTGGTCGAAATACAGCACCCTGTCACCTGCACGCGCAACCGCTATACGGTTTTCTTCCCTGGCTGTTCTTGAGCAGGATGCGACAAAAAGCAGTGCTGATAAAAGTATGATTGAAATGCGGGTCATCAGTATTCGTTGTTCTTACGGCTGTAGTTAGGCGCTTCACGCGTTATTGTAACATCATGCGGGTGACTCTCTGTTACGCCGGCGCTGTAACACTCACAAACCGCCCATCCTTCTTGAGTGTGGCAATATCGGGAGCACCGCAGTAACCCATTCCTGAACGTAGTCCTCCAAGGAACTGGTAAATTACCTCGGTCAGCGTTCCCTTATAGGGCACACGTGCTGCAATTCCTTCCGGCACAAGCTTGTGAATGTCATCTTCCATATCCTGGAAATACCTGTCCTTTGATCCCATCTGCATTGCCTCTACAGAACCCATGCCCCTGTATGTCTTGAACTTGCGTCCGTTGTAAATTATTGTTTCACCGGGTGATTCTTCAACACCTGCAAATAACGAGCCGGCCATTACGCTGTCAGCTCCTGCTGCAATGGCTTTTACAATGTCACCGGAATAACGTATCCCGCCGTCACCTATTACCGGGATGCCGCTGCCGTCAATAGCCCTCGCCACATTGTAAATTGCAGAGAGCTGAGGAACGCCGACACCTGCAACCACACGCGTGGTGCATATTGAGCCCGGACCTATCCCGACCTTGACAGCATCAGCACCCTCGTCAACAAGACGTTTTGCAGCATCTGCAGTTCCGATATTGCCAACAACTACCTCGGTACCCGGGAAGATTTTCTTCACCTCCCTCAGTATATTGATGACTCCCTTTGTATGTGCATGAGCAGTGTCAATCGCAATGGCATCGACACCGGCACCGACAAGAGCTTCCACTCTTGAAAGTGTATTTGCAGCAATACCCACGGCGGCGGCGACCCGCAGCCTTCCCTTCTCATCCTTACAGGAATTCGGCCTGTCCTTCGCTTTTGTTATATCCTTATAGGTTACCAGCCCTTTCAGTCTTCCCTTTTCATCGACTATCGGCAGCTTCTCGATCTTATGCTTCTGCAGAATCTCCGCCGCCGCCGCCAGGTTGGTTGAGTGACTCAGCGTGATGAGCCTCGTTGTCATTATCTCGCTTATCCTCCTGGAATAGTCTTTTTCGAAACGCAGATCCCTGTTTGTCACAATTCCTACCAGCGCCCCGTCATCACTTATCACCGGTATTCCCCCTATCTTAAACTCCTTCATCAGAGCAAGTGCATCTGCCACCGTCGATTTATCATTGATTGTAACAGGGTCGAAGATCATCACACTTTCGGCTCTCTTTACCTTGCGCACCTGGGCTGCCTGCTGTCCGATAGACATGTTCTTGTGAATCACCCCGATACCTCCTTCACGGGCAATTGCAATAGCCAGTTCGGCCTCGGTGACGGTATCCATCGCTGCCGAGACTATTGGCGTGTTAATGATTATGTTACGCGAAAAATGTGATCTCAGATCCACATCCCGCGGAAGGACCTCCGAGTATGCCGGAAGAAGCAGAACATCGTCGAAGGTGAGGCCCTCAAACAACAACTTATCTTCAGAGAATGACATGGGGTATGTTTTATTTGGGGCGAAAATTACAAAAAAATGATGAGCGCCAATACATCTAAAATGTCAATAAAAGGTTAAAAGTGAGTTTGAGTTACTATTTTTGTGTATAATCTGCACGCTGCACGAAAATGTTACCGGAAATATACAGGGAGACTCTTGCCCGTTACTGGGGATTCACTGCCTTCAGGCCGCTGCAGGAAGAGATCATCGGTACCGTGACTTCCGGCAAGGATTGCGTGGGCCTTCTTCCTACCGGTGGTGGCAAATCGGTTACATTCCAGGTTCCGGCTGTAGCTTCCGATGGCCTGTGCCTTGTTATTACCCCGCTGATAGCCCTGATGAAAGACCAGGTTACCAGGCTGAAGTCGCTGAATATTAAGGCAATGGCTATTCACAGCGGGATGACCCGCGAAGAGGTCGATATCTCTGTTGACAACTGCCTCTACGGCGATTACAAGCTCCTGTACGTTAGCCCTGAGCGGCTCCATACACCTGTCTTCCGCTCAAGACTGCCGCGATTCAACTTTTCACTGGTAGCCGTTGACGAAGCTCACTGTATTTCCCAGTGGGGCTTCGATTTCCGTCCATCGTACCTGCGCATCGCCGAAATACGTGACCTCATAGGCCCGGAGGTGCCATTCCTGGCTCTGACTGCAACCGCAACCCCAAGGGTGGTTAAGGATATAATCGAAAGACTTCACCTGAAGAATCCACCGGTGTTGCAGGCAAGCTTCAAAAGGCCAAACATAACATACGTGGTGCGCGAAGTGGAGGATAAAAGTCTCTATGTTCTGAAAAGCCTGAAGAGGGAGAAGGGTTGCGGAATCATCTATGTAAGCAGCCGCAAGCGCTCGAAGGAGATTGCCGAAATGCTGGTGGCAAACGGAATCACCGCTGACTTCTACCATGCAGGCCTCCCACAGGAGCTGCGCGACCGGAAACAGACATCGTGGACCACCGGCGAGGTGCGCGTCATAGTGGCCACAAATGCCTTCGGAATGGGTATAGATAAATCCGATGTCAGGTTCGTCATTCACTGGGATGCCCCTGATTCCATCGAGGCATACTACCAGGAGTCAGGCAGGGCAGGTCGTGACGATAAACCTGCCTGGGCAGTCCTCCTCTGGTCTCAGGATGAAAAAAAGAAGCTCACCGACTCCGTCAGAATCAAATTTCCGCCCATCGACCGCATTAAGGATATCTATGAGGCCGTTGGAAATTTCTACCAGATACCGGTAGGGTCAGGGAAAAACGGTGTTTATGACTTTGACCTCTGGAAGTTCGTCTCCGCCTTCCGATTCTCTGTCACCGAGACATACAACAGCCTCAACTTCCTCCAGAAAGAGGGATACCTTGAATTCACCGATGAGATAAACAACCCATCGCGTGTGCACTTCGTGGTGAGCCGTGACGATCTCTATAAATTCCAGGTGGCCAATGAGGAATATGACAAGTTCATCAAACTCCTTCTTCGCACTTACAGCGGCATGTTCTCAGAATTCGTTCCGATAAACGAGGAGTCGCTCGCCAACCGCTCAGGACTCACACGGGAGGCCATTTATCAGTTCCTTGTCCGCCTCTCCGCACAGAACATAATCCATTTTATTCCGGGGAAGAAAAGCCCCCTCGTAATCTTCACTGAAGAACGTCTTGAGCGGCGCCAGCTGAACATATCGCCCGATGTGTACCTGAGAGTCAAGGAGAATTATATTGAGAGGGTGGGTATGATGATTGAATATGCCGGGAATAAAAACAGGTGCAGGTCAGCATTCCTTACCGGCTACTTCGGCGAGGAAAACGGCCGTTGCGGCCAGTGTGACACCTGCCAGGAGAGAAATGAACTGGACCTCAGCGAGTACGAATTTGATTTGATCATCGGCAAAATAAAATTACTCGTGGAGGAGCAGAATCTCCGTGTCGAAGACCTGACTGACAGATTGGAGATTCCTGCTGAAAAAAGCGTAAAGGTGATTCGCTGGCTCCTTGACCGTGAAAAACTGGTTACTGACAGTGATCACAAACTTGCCTGGAAACACTGAAAGTACTCTCCTTTTTTCAACAGGAAGCCGTTTCTATCCCTTTAATTCCTACTTTTGTCCGTTATTAAATTTTCAATGGAAAAAGAAGACAAAATGATCTATTCGCGTCAGGCTGTGGAATTTGCAGCCTCCGCAAATGAATTCTGCAAGTATCTTGAAGGGTGTAAGGAGATTAAGGGAATCGAAATACTCAAGGTGATGCAGCGGCTGTTGCCCTTTATTTACCTGAGAGCTTCACTTTTGCCCATGCTCGAACCTCTGCTGGAGGACGGCAATGAAAAGACTGTCACAGAGTTTGACTATACCAGGATGCACGATGTCCTGCTCTCCAAGATTGGCAATAATGACCCGTTCCCGGTACTGGCGGACTTCGGTGACCCTTCGGACAGACTCTACACAGGAAGCATCTCAGAGAGCCTTACGGACATTTACCAGGACCTTAAAGACTTCATAGTCAACTATAAAACCGGCACTGACGATGTCATGAATGACGCCGTCTGGGAAGTGCTTATGAACTTCGAAGAGTTCTGGGGACAGAAACTGCTTGTTGTGCTTAACGCAATTCACCGGGTACTCTATTCGGAGGCCGACGATGCTGATTCAAAAGAAGTAGGGAAACAATGGCAAGGCTGTTTAACGAGGGCGTTACAGATGAGGATCTGAAAAAGCTGCCGGTCTCACAGTTCGATGGTCAGATAATGGTGGTTGACAGCCTCGATAAATTCTATCCTGTACTCCCTGATCTTAGAAAATCCAGGCTCCTGGGCTTTGATACCGAAACCAAGCCTACATTCAAAAAAGGCCAGAAAAACAAAGTGGCACTGCTTCAGCTCTCTGATGACAATCAGGCCTGGATCTTCAGACTGAACATTATAGGTCTTCCGCAGGAGCTTGCGCACATTCTCTCTGACCCAAGAATAACCAAAGTGGGTGTTGCCATACATGACGACTTAAAAGCCCTGCGCAGCCTGAGACCCTTTGAACCAGGCGGATTTATCGACCTTCAGAGCATTGTTGCCGATCACGGGATCAAAGAGCTGGGGCTGAAAAAACTGTCAGCCATCGTTCTGGGCTTCTCAATCTCGAAATCACAGCAGGTAACCAATTGGGAGACACCTGCCCTGACCTGGCCCCAGCAACTGTACGCAGCCACTGATGCGTGGGTCTGCCGCAAAATTTACCTTGGAATAAACGGCCACGACGGCCACTAATAAATATACAGGTGACCGCAATACAGCTATTCCTTAAAAAAGGCAAAGAACAGTCGGTGAGGCGTTATCACCCCTGGATATTCTCAGGGGCAATAGGCCACACAACCGGTTCCCCGGCAGAAGGCGATGTTGTGGAGGTGAATGCCTCCGACGGTACATACCTGGCAACAGGCCACTGGTCACCGGGCTCCATTGCCGTACGCATATTCTCCTTCATAAAATGCGATGCAGACCGTGAATTCTTCCTCGGTAAAATCAAGGCCGCATATAATTACAGGCTCGTTGCAGGAATTGCCGGAAAAGATGACACTGATACATGGCGCCTGATTCACGGTGAGGGCGACGGCCTGCCGGGACTGATCGTGGATATCTATGGAAGCGTTGCCGTGTTGCAGGCTCACAGTGCCGGATTCTGGCATATCCGGCAGATGATTGCAGAACTGGTCACCGAAGTACTTAAGGGCCGCATTACCTCTGTATACGATAAGAGTGAGGGTACCCTGCCGTTCATGGCCCATCTCGGAGCACTGAACGGTAATCTGGCAGGAGAAGACCCCGGAAACAGTGCCGTGGTGACTGAGAATGGAATGAAATTCAGGGTCGACTGGAAGACCGGACAGAAAACCGGGTTTTTCATTGACCAGCGTGATAACAGGGAGCTGCTGGCAAAATACAGCAAGGGAAGAAATGTGCTCAATATGTTCGGGTATACCGGAGGATTCTCAGTTTATGCAATGAAAAACGCTGCCCTGGTCCATACAGTTGACAGCTCGGCCGGAGCCATGGCGCTGGCTGATGAGAACGTGAAAATGAACTTCGGCGATGACCCGCGGCATAAGGCTGTCACTGCAGACGCTTTCAGCTACCTGGCCGAGATGAAAAGAGACTATGACCTCATTGTGCTTGACCCTCCTGCCTTTGCAAAACATCAGAATGTGCTTACAAAAGCATTGCAGGGCTACCGGAGACTTAATGCAATCGCTATGGAAAGGATCCGGCCGGGAGGAATGCTTTTTACATTCTCCTGTTCACAGGTAGTCAGCCGTGACGACTTCCGGCGATCGCTCTTTGTTGCTGCGGCAAATACCGGGCGCACAGTCAGGATTGTCGATCAGATGGGACAGCCGGCGGATCACCCGGTAAATATTTATCATCCTGAGAGTGAATATCTTAAGGGATTTATACTGCACGTTGAATAAGTGTGATGGAGGTCGCCAAGAATATAAAGTATATCGCAAAGAAACTTCAGCTGCACGACTGGCAGGTTGAAAATACGATAAGGCTTCTTGATGACGGAGCCACAATTCCCTTCATCAGCCGCTACCGCAAGGAGGTCACCGGAAGCCTGAATGAGGTGCAGCTTCTTGAGATCCGTGATGAATATGAGAGGTTGAAAGAGCTTGACAAGAGGAGGGAAGCCATTGTTAAATCGATAGTGGAGCAGGAGAAAATGACTCCCGAACTCCTCGAAAGACTCAACGCGGCACTGACACTTTCTGAGATTGAAGATATCTACCTTCCTTACAGGCCTAAAAGACGAACCCGTGCCACTGTGGCCCGCGAGAAAGGTCTCGAACCTCTGGCTCTCTGGCTGCTCGGTCAGGGTAATGGCTCCCCGGAGGAGGAAGCTGAAAAATACATCAGTGACAAGGTTGAAACAGCCGATGATGCACTGGCAGGAGCCCGTGATATCATTGCAGAAACAGTAAGTGAGAGCGAACCGGTACGCAGCAGCCTGAGAAGACTGTACGAGCGCGATGCAGTGATAACTTCCAGGGTTCTTAAGGGCAAGGAGGAAGAGGGCAGTAAATTCCGTGACTATTTTGAATGGTCCGAACCCCTGCGTAAATGTCCTTCTCACAGGCTGCTGGCAATGCGCCGCGGTGAGGAGGAAGGCTTCCTGAAGCTGACAATTATGCCACGGGAGGAAGATGTGATGCCGGTAATTGATAAGGTCTTTATAATCGGGAACAACCACTGCTCACGGCAGGTCAGACAGGCAGCTGCCGACAGCTGGGACCGGCTGCTGGCACCCTCGATGGAGACTGAATTCAGGAAGATATCAAAGGAGAAGGCGGACGAGGAGGCAATAAGGGTGTTTGCCGATAACCTGCGCCAGCTTCTGCTATCCCCGCCGCTGGGTGAGAAGAGCGTCCTGGCCCTTGACCCGGGATATCGTTCCGGATGCAAGCTCGTCTGCCTCGACAGGCAGGGAGCACTGGTGCACAATGACAATATCTATCCTCATCCACCCCAGAATGAGACCGCAAAGAGCGTCAGCAAGATGCTTTCGCTTATTGAAAAATTCAAAATCGAAGCCATCGCTATCGGCAACGGTACTGCCAGTCGTGAGACCGAAGATTTTGTAAGGCAGTATGTCCCCGCCGCTACAGGCATAAAGGTCTATGTTGTCAGCGAGGCAGGCGCTTCGGTTTATTCGGCCTCAAAAACAGCCCGCGATGAGTTCCCTGACCATGATGTGACGGTCCGTGGTGCAATTTCGATAGGACGCCGGCTGATGGATCCACTCGCAGAACTGGTGAAGATAGATCCCAAATCAATAGGTGTCGGGCAGTACCAGCACGATGTCGATCAGCCAAGACTGCACAGTTCCCTGGATGAGGTGGTGATGTCTTGCGTAAACGCTGTGGGAGTGGAGGTTAACACCGCCAGTCCTCACCTGCTTGCCTATGTCTCGGGACTGGGACCGCAGCTGGCACAGAATATTGTCGAATACAGAACTCAGAACGGACCTTTCGGCTCGAGGAAACAGCTGCTGAAAGTGAAGAGGATGGGCGACAAGGCCTTCGAGCAGAGTGCCGGCTTCCTGAGAATCAGAAATGCGGTAAATCCCCTTGACGCTTCGGCAGTCCACCCCGAAAGCTACCATATAGTTGAGAAAATGGCCTCTGACCTGCGATGTTCTGTCGCTGACCTGATACAGGACGGGGAGAAACGCAAGGCAATAAAGCCTGAAAATTATGTCACCCCTGTCATAGGGCTTCCCACACTTAAGGACATAATGCAGGAGCTTGCAAAACCCGGGCGTGATCCCAGGTCAGTCATTCAGGAGTTCAGTTTTGCAGACATCCGTACCCTGGAAGATGTTAAGGAAGGTATGATTGTTCCGGGGATAGTGACCAACATTACAAAATTCGGTGCTTTCGTGGATATTGGGGTGAAACAGGATGGTCTTGTGCACGTGTCGCAGATGGCTGATAAGTATGTTGATGACCCGTCGAAGGTTGTGAAGCTTCACCAGCAGGTGACTGTGAAAGTTGTCAGCGTAGACCTTGCCCGGAAGCGGATTCAGCTCTCGATGAAGGGGAGCGAGCGTTAAGAAATTGTCCGCAGCTGGCTGACAATTTTAGCGAGCAGACAGACAGTGGGGAGGTTAAATTGCATGGAGCATGGAGCATGGAGCATGGAGAACCCCGAAGGGGTGACATTTTGATAGATTTGATGCACCGAATGCCCCGATTTTGTATATTTATACCTCAGACCCCAGACTGCAGGACCGCAGGACCCCAGACCCTCAGACCTTCAGACAACATAAAATAACCAAATCAAATGCTTATGAAAAGAATGAATTTTTTGTTTTTGGCAGCAATGGCTCTCGTTTTTGCCTCATGCGGCAAAACAGGTCCTCAGCCACCCGTGGCTCTCAAAAAACCTTATGTTATTGAAAGCAACGGTAACACACGTACCGATGATTATTTCTGGATGCGCCTGAGCGACGAACAGAAAAATGCTGAAGTTCCGGATTCACAGACCGTTGAAGTACTCAGTTATCTCAACGCCGAGAATGATTACGCTAAGGCTATGATGAAGCATACCGAAGCCTTCCAGCAAACCCTTTTCGACGAAATGAAAGGACGTATTAAGGAAAATGACGAAACAGTCCCTTACCTTGACAACGGCTATTATTATTTTACAAGATACTTTGAAGGTAAAGAGTATCCGGTGTTTTACAGGAGAGATGAGACTGCCGATCAGCCTGAGGTGATGCTCGATGTCAACACCCTGGCTGAAGGATTCAAATATACAGGTGTCGGCGGGGCAAGCGTCAGCCCGTCCAATGCCCTTCTTGCTTACGGTGTTGACCATGTCAGCCGCCGGCAATACACTATCTTTTTTAAAGATCTGACTACAGGGGAGCTTCTGCCTGACTCGATAGTAAATACAACGGGACAGACTGAGTGGGCTGATGACAATAAGACAGTATTCTATGTACAGAAAGATCCCGAGACTCTCAGGGCTGCAAGAGTTATGAAACATGTGCTTGGCACCCCTGTATCTGAAGACAAGCTGGTCTTCGATGAGACAGATGAAACATTCGCCGTATACCTTGCCAAGACAAAGAGCAAAAAATACATTTCAATTGTCTCCGGCCAGACCCTTACAACAGAGGTAAGATTGATCGACGCCTCGAAACCGGACGCTCCGGTCACAGTTTTTGAACCCCGGAAGGTAGATCATTTGTACTCTGTAGATCACCTTAACGGTGAGTTTTATATCCGTACAAATGCTGACAGCAGCCTCAATTTCAAGCTGATGAAATGCAGCGACAAAAAACTGGGCATCGCAAACTGGACAGAAGTGATACCGCACCGCAGCGATATCCTGCTTGAGAATTTTGAACTTTTTGATAACTACCTGGTTGTAGATGAGCGCATTAAAGGTCTCAGCAATCTTCGTATCATAAACAAGGCTGACGGAACAGAGCATTTCCTCGACTTCGGTGAGGAAACCTACACTGCAGGAATCAGTGTAAATCCAAATGCAAACACCTCCGTGCTGAGATACAGCTATTCGTCACTCACCACCCCGAACTCTGTCTTCGATTATGACATGGCTTCAAAGAGTAAAACCCTTTTGAAACAGGATAGCGTACTGGGCGGTTTTGACAAAAACAATTATGAATCAAAACGGCTGTGGGCAAAGGCAGCAGACGGCACGATGGTTCCTGTCTCACTTGTCTACCGGAAAGGATTTGAACAGAACGGCACAGCACCGTTACTGCTCTACGCTTACGGTTCCTACGGCTCTTCAACTGACCCGTCATTCCGCACCACGATAATCAGTCTCCTTGACCGCGGCTTTGTCTATGCAATTGCCCATATCAGGGGTGGAAGCGAGATGGGACGCCAGTGGTACGAAGACGGCAAACTTCTGAAGAAGATTAATACGTTTACAGACTACAACGACTGTGCACGGTTCCTGATAAATGAAAAGTATACATCGGCTGACAACCTGTTTGCAATGGGTGGCAGTGCCGGCGGACTCCTTATGGGTGCTGTCGTAAATATGGAGCCTCAACTGTACAAGGGTGTAATTGCAGCTGTTCCGTTTGTGGATGTTGTAAGCACGATGCTTGATGCCTCCATCCCTCTCACGACGTTCGAATGGGATGAATGGGGCGATCCCCGCAAACAGGAGTACTATGATTACATGCTCTCATATTCTCCCTATGATCAGGTAAAAGCACAGAGTTATCCCAACATGCTTGTCACTACCGGTTACTGGGATTCACAGGTACAGTACTGGGAGCCTGCAAAATGGGTTGCCAAACTCAGGGAAATGAAGACAGATGACAACATCCTGATAATGGATGTGAACATGAGTGCAGGCCACGGTGGTGCCTCAGGCCGGTTCGAAAGGCTTAAGACTACTGCCCTTGAATATGCTTTCATACTTGATCTTGCAGGAATAAAGCAATAGCAGGAATTTTACTGCCCGCATGCTCTTCCATGACGAAGCGACGGCGTTGGTAGTGTTAAAATTGCAGAGGCTGATGTGTTGCCCATCAGCCTCTCCTTTTTTAAAACAGATTTTATGTAGAAAATAATCAGAAGCCCCTCGGCTGCTGTTTGAAATTCATTTCGGGTTCACGGGGAAACCTGTCGTTCATCATGGCTGCATTATAGGCAAACCATGCAGTGATAATAGCATTCTGCCTCAGATCGGGCAGCAGAAGCCTCTCCCAGGTGTCGGTGTTTGTGTGATAGCCGCGACCGTATTCTATCTCATCCTGGATAAACTGGAATCCGGGAAGTCCGATGCCGTCAAAACTCAGATGGTCAGTGCCGGAGGTGTTACGGTTTGTAATGGTCTCAAACTCCATATCTGCATAGGGTTTCATCCATGCTTCAAACAGCGGACGTGCCAGTTCATTCTCCTGCAGGTAAATGCCGCGGTAACGTCCGGTTCCGTTATCCATGTTGAAATAAACAGAGAATTTGTCAAATCCGGGCTTGCGTTCTTTGGTTGCAGCGTCATAGAGATATTTCTCGACATATCCCCTTGAACCGTTCAGTCCCTGCTCTTCACCACCCCAGAGGGCAATGCGGATTGTGCGTTTCGGTTTGACATCAAGGGCCTTAAGTATGCGGATGGCTTCCATCATCACGATGCATCCCGATGCATTGTCAGCAGCCCCGGTTCCACCGTGCCACGAATCAATGTGCGCACCCAGCAGGACAACTTCATCCTTAAGTTTTGGATCAGTTCCGGGTATCTCAGCAATAACATTATATACCTCTTTTCCGGGAATGAAGGTGCTGTTGATCTCGACTTCCATCTCTACCTTCTCGCCATTCTTAAGCAGTCGTTCCATACGTCCGTAAGCCTCCTGAGGAATACTGATTGCAGTAACCGGGGGCTTCGATTTGCCGTCATAATTTGCCCCGGAGGACGAAGGAATGTTGAAAGGCCTTCCGTTGCTTATCATTACGCCAACACCCTCTTCCGCCATGAAAGCTGTTATCTTGTTGCCCAGTTCGCGCATTGCCTGATAGTCACCCATATTCCTTCCTGATGACGGAGCACTGCAACAGGAACCTTTTCAAGCTCTTCAAGCTGCTGTTCGGTATATCTCTCGGCCAGCGGTTCGTAACTTACCTGGTACGGAGTTGTTGTCGGTGCAATTACAAAGTTGCCCTTAAGCTTGCCCCTGTACTGTTCGATATCTTCAGCTTTCTTTATATCAACAAGAATCACTTCGCCCTTAACCAGCACCGTTCGTGCCTGCAGTCCAGGCTGTCGGTGTCACGGCAAAATTGTTGTAATAGGGCTTCGTCATTGCTGCATAGGCCTTTGAATAATCCCAGCCGCCGCGTGCAAAATCACGCGCTTTTTCAACCCTGACGTTTGAGAGACCAATCTCAGCCAGCTTTGCCCTGGCGATCTCATTTGCACGGTCGATGCCCGGTGAACCCGTAAGCCTGGGACCTGCAAGATCAGTCATTATATATGAAATGTTCTCAATTTCTGAGTTTTTAAGCCCTTCCTGCCTGATCTTGTAAGCCATTGAAAGGTCAGTGGATGTACCCTGGGCCAGCATTAAAATACTGAACGAGAGCAGAATGCATGTGAGTGCTGCGTTTTTAATAATTTTCATTTGCTGAACGGTTAGTTGATTTGGTGAAATTGAATTTTAAATATAGCGGCATAATTTCCAAAGAGATTAAGCATTAACATTAATTAACTTTACTTTTGTGCTGACAACTGCTTACAATGGTATATCCCGACACATTTGAGACAAAGGTAGGATTTGACCGTATCAGGGATAATCTGGTAGCGTTATGCCTGAGCCCGCTGGGCATCAGGAATGTCGAGACGATGGCGGTTTCATATTCGGCTGAAGAGATCAAGACTGAATCTTGAACTGACCCATGAGTTTCAGCAGATTCTTCAGTACAGCGAACAGTTTCCGTCGGATAACTACCACGATCCTGTTTCCATGCTTGAAAAGCTGCGCGTTGAAGGGACCTTTCCTGAACTGGAGGAGGTTGTTGCGTTGAGGGGATCACTCGAAACCATAAGAAAAATAATCTTTTTCTTCAAAAACCGCAAGGACGACCGTTACCCTGAATTACGCCGCCTCTGCTCGGCTGTGAGCTTCTACCCGTTTGTGGGAGAGGCAATTGAACGCATCATAGACAAGGAGGGAAAAGTGCGTGACGGCGCTTCCCCGGCACTCAAGGAGATAAGAGCCAACCTGTCGTCAAAAACACTTGCTGCAGTAAGAAAACTGCATTCGGTGATGCGCCAGGCACAGGCCGACGGTATCGTGGACCGTGAGGCGACGGTAGCGATCCGGAACGGTCGCGGTGTAATACCCGTCAGCGCATCCAACAAACGCGGGATCAAAGGATTCGTCCATGATGAGTCAGCAACAGGAAAAACAGTCTTCATTGAGCCTTCCGAAGTTGTTGAACTCAATAACGAAATAACTGAGCTGGAACATCAGGAGAGGAGGGAGATAATACGCATACTTACCACCCTGGCTGATAACATAAGGCCATATATCGACGATCTGATAGCCAATTTTTCATTCCTGGGAGAGATAGATTTTATAAGGGCGAAGGCTCTCTTCGGACGAAAGCTTGATTGTATCAGGCCTGTTGTTGTTGATACTCCCCATATCAGGTGGGTGAATGCACGGCACCCGCTGCTTACACTCGCCTTTGCAAAGACAGCCGGCAGGCAGGTGGTACCGCTGAACATCAGCCTCGACCATCACGACCGTATCCTGGTTATCTCCGGACCGAATGCCGGGGGGAAGTCGGTATGCCTTAAAACGGTTGCTCTCATACAGTATATGCTGCAATGCGGAATGACTGTCCCGGTGGCTGAAGGTACCGAGGCAGGTATCTTCGGAAAGTTCTTCATCGATATCGGCGATGAGCAGAGCCTCGAGAACGATCTCAGCACCTACTCTTCGCACCTGATAAACATGAAACAGATGCTCCGGAATGCCGACAACACTTCGCTTGTGATGATCGATGAGTTCGGTACAGGAACAGAGCCCGTCATAGGAGGAGCCATCGCTGAGGCGATCCTTTCGGAACTGAATGCACGCGGCGTTTACGGTGTCCTGACAACCCACTACACCAACCTTAAACATTTCGCCACCTCGCAGGAGGGTATCGTTAACGGAGCCATGGCATTCGACAATCAGCTCATGCTTCCGCTCTTCCGTCTCGATCAGGGCAAACCCGGCAGCTCCTTCGCCTTTGAGATCGCAAAAAAGATCGGACTGCCACAGGAGATACTCAATGATGCCGCCACAAGGGCGGGAGTGGGGAATGTCGATTTTGACCGCAACCTGCGGGAGATAGCCCGTGATAAACGGTACTGGGAGAAGAAGCGCGAGACAGTCAGGCGCCATGAGAAGAGGCTTGAGGAGCTGATTGCGGCATATGAGTCGCAGATGGGCGAAATAAAGACGAAACAGAAGGAGATCATCACGCAGGCAAAGGATAAGGCTGAGGAGCTGCTGCGTGACTCCAACAGGGTTATTGAGAACACAATCCGTACAATACGTGAGGCACAGGCTGAGAAGGAGAGGACGAAGGAGGTGCGTGAGGAACTGGAGTCGTTCAGGGAGAATGTCGCCAGGGTTGAAAAGCATCCGCAGACTGAAGTCGTGCCCTCACCGGTGACATTGACCGGCAGCACGGCCGGAATTGTGAAGCGCATTACACGGAAACCGGAAGAACCGGTGAAAAAGAAAAAGACCGAAGCCCTGAAACCCGGCGACCATGTGAGAATCACCGGCAGTGATACGATAGGGGAGATAAGTGTGATCCGCGGAAAAAAGGTGCAGGTTGTATCCAACAGCCTGACAATGACTGTTGATATTTCGAATGTGGAGGTGGTAAGTGCTGAGGAATACCGGCGGCTCGCACCGGGATTGAAGCCGCAGCGGAAGATCGACTGGTCGTTCACCACAAAAAGGACTCAGTTCAACCCCGAGATTGACGTACGCGGTATGCGCACCGATGAAGCGCTGCAGAAGGTACAGGAGTTCATAGACATGGCGGTTATGATCCAGTATCGCAGTCTGCGTATCCTGCACGGAAAGGGTAACGGCATCCTGAGGCAGATGATCCGTCAGTATCTGGATACCACAGGTGCAGTGAAGAGCGCTGTTGACGAGCACGTTGAGCGCGGCGGCGCCGGCATCACCGTTATAGAACTTGACCTCTAGTAAAATGTCACCCCTTCGGGGTTAACCTTCATAAACCTCGAAGGGGTGACATTATGATAGATTGAACATGAAAAATACTTCTAAACCCCGAAGGGGGAGCGAACGTATAGAAAATGCCCGGTGGGCATTTTTAGTGAGTAGCCAGACGGTGTGGGCGCATAATAGATTGAAGAGAAAAAATACCTCTGAACCCCGAAGGGGTGACATTATGATAGCTAATTTACCAGATTCTCAATCCTCATTTTCCTGAAAATCAAACACATATTTGTCTTCGAATTTTATGTCGTTCAATCTCAGCATTTCCATGTACTCTTCTTTGAATGATTTCCTGTGATGATGCTCCGGTTGATTCAGAATGTAATCATATACCTTCCCGACCATGGAGTGGGAGACAGAGAAAACACCATAACCCACCTGCCATGTGAACTTGTCCAATCCCATGCGGTGTTGATTGATAAACTTTGAGGAATTGTTCTTAATGTCTCTTATGAGATCAGATATCATAACAGATGGTCTCAATCCAATCAACATATGTATATGGTCAGAGAAACCCCCAACAATTATTGGTTTTTGATCCTTATTTCGGATTAAACCGGCAATGTATTTGTATACTTCCTCTCTCCATTTTTCAGAGAGCATGTTGCGTCTGCCGCTTACAGCAAATACAGCATGAATGTAGATCTGCGAGAACGTACCAGCCATATTCCACAATATTTATGTGAATTTCGGAAAATTATTTCATCTAGCATAATGTCATCCCTTCGGGATTTAAATGATTTTGAATTCATGGCTATCAAAATATCACCCCTTCGGGGTTTAATGGAATTGAAATACATGGGCTATCAAAATGTCATCCCTTCGGGATTTAATAGGTTTTTAAATTCATATGCTATCAAAATGTCATCCCTTCGGGATTTAAATGATTTTGAATTCATGGCTATCAAAATGTCATCCCTTCGGGATTTAAATGGATTTTAAATTTATATGCTATCAAAATGTCATCCCTTCGGGATTAACTAGATTTTAAATTCATGGCTATCAAAAATGTCATCCCTTCGGGATTAACTAGATTTTAAATTCATAGGCTATAAAAATGTCATCCCTTCGGGATTAAATAGATTTTAAATTTATATGCTATCAAAATGTCATCCCTTCGGGATTAACTAGATTTTAAATTCATGGCTATCAAAATGTCATCCCTTCGGGATTAACTAGATTTTAAATTTATATGCTATCAAAATGTCATCCCTTCGGGATTAACTAGATTTTAAATTCATAGGCTATCAAAATATCACCCCTTCGGGGTTTAATAGATCGTAAATTCATAGGCTATCAGAATGTCATCCCTTCGGGATTCAATTGGATGTCAACCCCGGATTGAGTGACATTAATCATGATGTTATTTCCCGAAATGCATAGCTTTGCATAACGAAAACATTAAATCATGAATAGACTAGCCACATCACTATCGGTAATGCTCCTGGGGGCAATAATGTCTTTAAACGCTCAGACCAACGACTTTTACGACGATGCCCCAACAAATAAGCTTACGGGTTACTCCTCAATACTTGTCACCGGCGAGGTGGAGAAGGATATGAAAATTGATTTTTCCGGACTTCCGCTTCACAGCATAATAGTCAAGGAGACGTCTATCAAAGGTGACGGGGTAGGCTTTACCGGGGCATACCGTTATGACGGGTATTCACTTTATGATATTCTTGACAGGATAGTATTGAAGAAGAAGAATGAAGCCGAGTTTCCGCCTATAATAGACCTTTATGTGGAGGTCTCCAATGAGGCAGGCGAAACTGTGGTCCTATCATGGGGGGAACTCTATTACCCCTCTAACCGGCATCAGGTTATGATAGCCACTTCCGTGGCACGCATTGTGCCGTCCAAGTCAAAAGATCTCTGGCCACTTCCGGAACAGACAAAACTCATTGTCGGCCCTGACCTCATAACTGCACGCAACATCTCGAATCCTTCAAGGATAACAATCAGATCGCTTGACAGTAAATACGCAATTACAAAGGGTATGAGCCCCATGTTCAGTGATAGAATGCGTTTGTGTGTCAACGGTGTTTTAAAGGGCGAGATTGCAGGTATTCCGAAGGAAGCTGTTACATATACTTACCATACAGTATTTTACGGAAGGGGGATGGGCATTCACGGCACCACACCATTTACCGGGACTCTTCTTTCAGAGAGGCTTAAAGGCCACTATGTTCTGTCAAATGGATCACTGCAGAAAGGCCTGGTTGTCATCGCCGGCATAGACGGCTACAGGTCTGCATTTACCCTTAGTGAGATTGTTAACCGCAACGACCAGAACGAGATTCTTATTATTGATCGCGGAAACGAAGACGGAGCAGGAAGATTCTCTCTTTTCCCGGGCTGTGACTTTTTCTCCGACCGTGCCATAAAATCCATAATGGAGATCAATATTCTGCTTCCCTGAATAAGGTGATTGACGGAAACTGTATCTTGCATCATAAAGTTAAAACCTGACCTTATGAAAAAGATGCAGTTTATCTGCCTCATGGCAGCCATAGTCCTTTTCTCGTGCAAACCTGCTGAGCAGCAACAGGCTGCAGTCCCTGTTGCAGAGGAGCCGCACTGGGCAATAGTGATTCACGGCGGCGCCGGTGTCATCACCCGCGACCGTCTGACTCCCGAGGTGGAGTCTGAATACCGTGAAAAACTTCAGACCGCCCTTGACACCGGCGCCGCAGTGCTTGCGGGCGGCGGAACCGCACTCGATGCCATTGAACGCACTATCCACGTCATGGAGGAATGCCCGCTGTTCAACGCCGGCAAGGGCGCTGTCTTTACCCACGAGGGCCGCAATGAGATGGATGCCTCGATTATGGACGGCTCGAACCTCGCCGCCGGCGCCGTTGCCGGCGTCACAGACATCAAAAGCCCCATCTCCGCCGCCCGCAAGGTGATGGAGGCCTCACCGCATGTACTCCTCGCAGGGAAGGGCGCTTCGGAATTCGCCGCTGAACAGGGCCTCGAGATAGTCGACCCCTCATATTTCTACACCGAGGAGAGATACCAGCAGCTGCGCAAGGCACTGGACAAGGAAAAATTCGGCACTGTAGGATGCGTGGTGCTTGACCTGCACGGTAACATCGCAGCGGGAACCTCCACAGGGGGAATGACTAACAAGCGCTATAACCGTATAGGTGACACTCCGATAATAGGGGCAGGCAACTACGCAAATAACAATACGTGCGCAGTCTCGGCAACCGGACATGGGGAGTACTTTATCCGCTATACAGTAGCACACGATATTTCAGCACTGATGGAATACAAAGGCCTGACACTCGACTCGGCTGCCAGACTGGTGGTGAAAGAAAAGCTGTTAAAAGCGGGCGGATCAGGAGGCGTGATAGCAATTGACCGGAAAGGAAATATCTCGATGCCTTTTAACTCTGAAGGCATGTACAGAGGTTACCGGACTTCGGAAGGTGCGACCGGCGTCTTTATCTTCGCCGACGAACCAGACAGGCTCACCAGGCAGTAAATGATGAAGGCTGCCTCCCCGCAGGAAGCAGCCTTCTGAGCATAATGTTTACTTACCTAAACCTGATCCTAAACCTAAGATGCTCAATACAGTTTTGCCGATCCGTAAGAGATTGAAACATTTACTGTTGATTTCGGGTTTGCACAGCTGCCGACTTTTCCGGCAAGCTCCGAAGAGGTGTTGTTTATGATCCTCCTGTCGGGTGCGAACCCTGCTTCATCAACCTTCACGCCCCCGTAGGAACTGGTTGCGTTCAGCATATAGCAGGCACCGGGTTCCATTCCGAGTCTTACGGAGCAGTATGCTGCCTTTACTTTAATATTTTCAAATCCTGCCGGTACACGTTCAACGGAGAGATTGCCATACTTTGTCTCAACATCCAGCTTCTTGCTCACACTCTTGAATGTAAGGTTCGTATAGCCGCTGATAGCAATAATATTTACCGCTTTGTCAACATTGTAACCGTCATACTTGCTTTCGCTTACAAGCGAGCTGACTTCACCGATGCTGATTTTCGAATACCTTGTGTCTGCAAGCAGGGCGGTGGCTTTCACAACAGTGAACTGTCCGCAGTAACGGGCATTGATCTCAGCCCATGAAACCTCGTCAACAGTTGCCTTACCGTATGCTACCACGAGTCTGTTGAGCGGTTTGACATTGCCCCTGGTTAGCTTGTGTACCGTAAGGTTACCGTACTTGACCTCCAGACTGGCAAGGCCTGAAACCTCGTCGATGTCGCTGTTCCCGTACTTGTTCGTGACCGCAAGATTTATTTTTGCAGGCATTTTAATGCTGTAGTCGATGCTGAACTTATTATTGTCATTACCCCAGCTTTTGGAAGAGAAATCTTCCTCGAAGACTGTTTCCGCTGTAAGGTTGCCGTCAGCTTCGGTGAACACAACATTGATCATGTCAAGCATCTTCCTTGCTTTTTCCGGGGAGGTGTTTTCAACTGTGACTATCACATCTACCACGATGTTGTTCTGATCCCAGGTCTGAGTAACCACATCACCGAATTTGTTGATTACGGTAAGAGTGGTATTGGCTCCGGGAACCATTTCCCTGTGAAAATCCTTCTTTACCTCCTCCGCGCTGACACTGAGTGTCGTTGCACTGAGAAATACTGCGAGGGTGACTAGACCCTGCTTAAATTGTAACTTTTTCATGGCTGCCTGTGTTTTCGGTTTCGGTATTGATCTGTTTGAGCTGGTCAAGAATATAGCTCATGACTTCTATTTTGGTCTGATAATGTTTGATCATTGCATTTACAATGCGCTGGTCGTTTGGATTCGCCCTGAGTTCCTTCTGAAGCTCAACATAAACTGAGTCCATGCTCTGGAGTTCACTGAGCATGATCTTCTTCTGCTCCGGGTTATTTGCAAAATCAAGATTCGTGAACTCGTTCTCCATGAAGGAAACCTGCCGAACATAGTAGTTCTCCACTTCCTTGTATTCCGGAGAAACCTCGCTGAGGGTCATGGTCTTTTTCAGATCCGGCCTGATTATGTGGTCATATGTCCACAGCGATGAAAGTGTGACAAGCAGGGTTACTACGGCTGCCTTGAGCAGGTATGGAACGATGCTTCGTTTGATTCCGCCGGCGTGCAAACGAGTTGCAAGCTTGAAGCTGAACCGTTCGAAATGTCCTTCAGACGGTTCGCGGTCGTCAAAGGCTCCTCTTTCCTTTTTGAATATTTCGTCAATCTTATTCATGACTCATAATTTTTTTGTTCCTGATTTCGCTTACCAGCTTCTGTTTAGCCCTCGAGAGTTGTGATCTCGAGGTGCTGCTTGAGATGTTCAGCATCTCTGCTATCTCATCGTGGTCATAGCCTTCGATGAGGTAGAGAGAGAGTATCACGCGGTAACCTTCGGGCAGCCTTTCAATTGCTGCTTTTACCTCTTCGACCCTGGACTCAAGATCCTCTTTATAGGATGCTTCGTCAGGACTGTCATCGCGGAGGCCCGTGTGAGTTTCAATGTCTTCAAAGACCGCTTTTCTTTTCCCCAGGGCATCGAGTGACCTGTTTACTACTATTCTCTTGAGCCATGCCCCAAAACTGACAGTGCCCGAGTATGTTCCGATCTTTTCGAAGGCCGAGAGAAATGCTTCCTGCATTACATCTTCAGCCTCCATCCCGTCGTTCACAATACGCAGGCTCGTGTTATACATAGCCTTGTAGTACAGTTTGTACACCTGAAACTGAGCCTTTTGGTCTCCGTCTCTGCACCCGTCTATCAGGTCCTGGTGTATGTTCCTGAATGCTGCTTCAACATTTTCCATCTTTACTGAAAGATCTGTTTGCTGTATGTATGACGCTGCACCCACGTAATTGAACTATTCATAGCAATGACGTGGGCAGTTTGCCAATGCTGCATCCAAGATAAAAAAAAGCTGGTATTGGGCGAAAAAAAGTTTTCAGCCCTGCGTTACGGTACCTGTTACATAGTCAAGTTCCGATCCGAAAAGGCTGTGAGGAATCGAATAAATGAGCAGCAGGATGACTGCTGCCGCGATTGTATAGGCAGGACGGTCCTTCTTGCGGTTCATCACCACAGCAAGAATCCAGGCGAAAACGGCAATCAGTGTTTTATTGTCTGTCAGGTCCCAACCGAAGGGAATACCGGTCCACAGATCACCAAATGCATATTTCTGGACAAGCGGACCAAGGATCATACCGCCGGCGATAAGCATCCACAGCGCCCACTGTCCGTAAATTTTCTGCCTTGGACTTTTAAACGAGGCAGTAAGTCCTGCAAGATTTGAAAGGAGCATTGCAAAAAACATGATGAGGATGTGAGGTATCATAATACCTGCCGGCACATTGCCCTTGAATCTTATCACAACAGGCTTGTCACCTGCTATAGCAACTTCCTTGCCTGAAGGTGTCCCAAGCTTAATATAATACTCAAGTTTTCCGGCTGCAGGCTGGGAAGGGAGTTCTCCCACGAGTTTACCCTCTTCACGGACCATGTCAGAAACTGTCCATTCCTCATTGACACGGAATTTCTTAAAGTAGATTTTTCCAGTAATACCTTCGGCCACCTCAAGCTTGATCTTGCAAGGGTGGGTGTTTGTCTGGCTTCTTTTAAGATGTAGCCTGTATTCGGTGCCGTCGACGGTGGTGGTTATTTTCTGAGGGTATGTGGGCCCTGTCATTCTCTGGTACATAGCGGCCGAAACGGTAATAATAATAGCGATCAGCCAGAACAGGAAGTTTTTCATATCTTATATTTTTAATTGTTCTTATAACTGGATCAGCAATACTTCGCGTTTGTCATTGCGTATCACGTCAACTGTGATCATCTGTCCCGCCTTGAGCTGACTGAGCCTGAACATGTAATCCTGTATGTTACTGACAGACTTGTTGTCTATGGCGATAATTATGTCACCCTTCAGCATGCCACCCTGGGCTGCCGGCTTGCCCGGAGTTACGAAGTCGGCACGGAGTCCCTCTTTAACATTCCCTGCAAAATCAGGCATTATCCCCAGCGTTATACCACGGCGGCGGTTCATGCCCTGAGCCGGGGCCATAGGACCTGCCTCACGGAATGAAAGCCTCGTGCTGTCATTAGCTGCAGCCGATATGACTTCGGTAAACAGGTCACCGATCCTGACCATACCTGCATAATTGAGCTTGTCAGAGGTGTCATCGGGAGTGTGATAGTCAAGATGTGCACCTGTCGTAATAAAAAGTACAGGAATCTCCTTTCCGTAAAACGAAGAATGGTCTGAAGGACCGTAGCCTTCCTCGGTAAAGCTCAGACTGAGCAGGGTAGTATCAGCCAATGCAAAAACTGAATCGCGAAGTCCTGCGGCAGTGCCCACACCGCCAACCTGAACACCGTTACCTTCTTTCATGCGTCCCACCATGTCAAGGTTTACCATCAGGTTAACGCTTTTCGGGTCTATGCCCATATTTTCAACGAAGTATTTTGAACCCAGCAGTCCCATTTCCTCGCCTGTGAATGCAACAAAAATTATGCTTCTCTGATGTCCCTGTTTTTCAGCTGCCAGCTTTCCGGCAATCTCTATCATAAGGGCGACACCCGAAGCATTGTCATCCGCGCCGTGATGAACTCCCACGGTGTCAAGCGCACGGCTTGAACTTCCCGGACCTCCCATGCCAAGATGGTCGAAATGTGCTCCTACAATGACGTATTCATTTTTTGTGCCGGTTCCGGGCAGCACCATTGCAACGTTGGCCGTCGAAACATTCCTTGCATTGACTTCAGCAACCGCATCAACGGTTGTACCGGTGCCGAAACTCAGAGATACAAGGTCAGTGTTGATAAGTGACTCGAGATCCTTTAGTGTCTTTCCTGATGAATGAAGTATGGAGTCGGCTACAGCTCTTTTTATGTGAAGTACCGGGATGCCCGATGTGCTCTCACCCTTTGCAGGCTTGTCGAGGTTATCGGCGCTGTCCCATGATTCACCGGCGACAATCAGTACACCCGAGGCTCCCATATCCTTTGCAGTCAGTACCTTCATCCTGTCAGAACTGAAAGACTGGTAATCAGAGGCTTTGGGATTAGATTCAGGATAGCCCCTCAATACCAGCGCCCATTTACCTGTCAGGTCAATACCGGAATAATCATTCCACTTCATGGAGTCATTATCGATCCTGAATCCGTATCCGGCAAATGTTACTTCAGACTTCAACGAACCGTTGGAAGTGAGCGCAAGCGGAGTAAAATCTACGGTAGCTTCAAATTCCCTGCCGTTTACCTTCAGGCTGTTTGCCGGACCGGCCTCAGCAGAATACGGCACCTCAAAACGCTGGAGACCGTCACCGGTAAAAGGTTCAAGCCCTGCTTTCTGCAGCTCTTTCCTGATATAACTCTCAGCAAGGGAATCACCTTCAGACCCCGTTTCCCTTCCCGCCAGCCTGTCGGATGCAAGATAGGAGGTAAGAACAACAAGTTCATCGTGGGTGATTTCAGAATGCCTGCGTGCCCCGGCGCAGGAGGTCAGCACAAAAAGAACGGCAGAAACAATTATTATAGAGTATCTCATTTTATCATTTTTATTGAGGTCACAAAAATAGAAATCTTTTATTTACCCTTCATCATCATATATATAACAAAAAGCTGCCGGTGGCAGCTTTTGAATTTGCGAATCGCGAAATGCGAATTTGCGATTTGCGAATTGCAAACCAGGCTGAATTCGGATTACTATTCAAACTTATGAATAGCCTTTATTATCCTTGAAATGGCATCACGCAGCTGCTCCTCGGTTATCACAAGGGGAGGGGCAAACCTGATTATATGACCGTGGGTGGGTTTGGCAAGTACCCCCTGTTCCATCATTTCCAGGCAGACATCCCAGGCTTCTTTACCGTTTTTCGGTCTGATGACTATTGCGTTCAACAACCCCTTGCCGCGAACCAGCTCTATCATATCAGATTTAACAGCCCTCATCTCATCACGGAAGATTCTGCCCAGAGCCTCAGCTCTTTCTGCAAGCTTTTCCTCCCTGACAACCTCGAGGGCTGCCATTGCAACTTTACCGGCCAGAGGATTGCCACCGAAAGTGGAACCGTGTTCTCCGGGCTTGATTGTCATCATTATGTCATCATCAGCCAGTACTGCGGAAATGGGCATTGCACCTCCTGAAAGAGCCTTGCCGAGTATAAGAATGTCGGGGCGCACGCCTTCATGGTCACATGCCAGAAGCTTCCCTGTACGGGCTATTCCGGTCTGTACCTCATCAGCAATGAACAGCACGTTGTGCTTCTTGCAGAGAGCGTAAGATTTGCTGAGGTACCCCTCATCCGGGACGAATACTCCGGCTTCACCCTGTATCGGCTCAACCAGGAATCCAGCAACATCCGGATCCTGCAGCGCTTTTTCAAGGGCAGGGATATCATTGTAGGGTATTGTGATGAATCCGGGCGTAAACGGACCGTAATCCTTACGTGCATCCGGATCGGTGGACATCGATACTATTGTAATTGTACGACCGTGAAAGTTACCCTCACAGACAATTATTTTAGCCTGATTCTCCTTTATGCCTTTCCTCAGATATGCCCATTTCCGGCAGAGCTTGAGTGCAGTCTCGTCGCCCTCGGCCCCTGTGTTCATCGGCAGAACCTTGTCATAACCGAAAAACTTTGTGACGTATTCCTCATATTCTCCCAGCACTGAACTGAAGAATGCCCTTGAAGTAAGAGTCAGCACCTGGGCCTGATCAACCATTGCTTTTGTAATTTTAGGATGGCAATGTCCTTGATTTACTGCTGAATAGGCCGACAGAAAATCATAGTACCTCTTGCCTTCCACATCCCACACAAACGGACCCTGGCCACGCTCAAGCACCACAGGCAGCGGATGGTAATTATGGGCTCCGTATTTCTCTTCTCTCTCTATGTAATCATGAGGTTTCATAAAACAGTTATTTAAGGTTTATAATGTATAGCGCAATTAAAAAAAGTTTTTCCACAAAGAAAAGGGCGGTTGTCATTATTCACCGTCGTAAAGGTCAGGTCTCTTCTGCTTTGTCCGCTCGAGCGATTTTTCGAATCGCCACTTTTCAATCTCGGGAGTGTTGCCTCCTGTAAGAATCTCCGGAACTTTCCACCCGTTGAACTCTGCAGGCCTCGTATAAACCGGAGGTGCAAGCAGATTGTCCTGGAACGAATCTGAAAGTGCTGACTCCGCGTCTGAAATGGCACCGGGCAACAGCCTCACAATGGCATCTGTTATGACTGCTGCCGGCAGTTCTCCTCCTGTAAGTACATAATCACCAACAGAGATCTCCCTTGTAATCAGATGGTCCCTGATGCGCTGATCAATGCCCTTGTAATGACCTGCCAGGATGATAATATTCCCCTTCATTGAGAGTTCATTTGCAATCTGCTGATTAAACTGCTGACCGTCAGGAGAGGTATAGATAACTTCGTCATAATCTCTCTCTGACCGGAGTTGTGTGATACAGTTGTAGACAGGTTCTATCATCATCACCATTCCGGCACCTCCACCGAAGGCATAGTCGTCAACATTCCTGTGCCTGTCTGCAGAGAAATCACGGAGGTTAATTATGTTAATCTCCACAATGCCCCTGGCCCTGGCTCTCTTAATGATCGATTCATTTAACGGGCTCTGCAGCAGTTCAGGCAGTACTGTGATTATGTCTATTCGCATAAAATTTTGGTTTTGTAAAACTACTATAGTTTTTTTGTATCTTTGGGATAATTCAGCGAAATTAATCCAACTAAAAAGTTTAGTAATCATGGGAAAATTTGTTATTTCAAAGAGAAAGAATGGCGAGTTCCAGTTCAATCTTCTTGCAGGCAACGGACAGGTTATCCTCGCCAGCGAGGGCTACGCCTCAAAACCTTCATGTGTGAACGGTGTCAAGTCAGTAATGAAAAATGCCGCTGTCGAGAAAAGGTTTGACGCCAAAGTTGCAAAGAACGGCAAATTCCATTTTAACCTGAAAGCATCAAACGGCCAGATAATTGGCGTCAGCGAGATGTATGAGTCTCAGACAAGCTGCACCAACGGGATCGAATCAGTTAAGAAGAATGCTCCAGGAGCAACAATTGAAGACAAGACGAAGTAATCCGTTACCGGAATTTAGATGAAGCCCTGCCCGTAAGAGCGGGGCTTCTATCTTAAGTAAACACCTGTATGATTTGCAGACCAGAATGCGGTGCATGCTGCATTGCACCGTCGATATCATCTCCTATTCCCGGCATGCCGGACGGCAAACCGGCAGGGGTGAGGTGTATCCACCTTCTTCCCGATTACAGGTGCGCACTGTGGGGCAAACCCGAACGCCCGAAAGTCTGCGGTGCCTTCAGGGCAGAAGTGGAGTTTTGCGGCAGAGACCGTGATGAGGCATTACAAATACTCACCTCCCTGATGTGATTATTTTTCCCTTTCAAATACAACTTTGCCGTCTACAACTGTACAGTCGGCTTTTACGGTCATAATCCTGTTTTCCGGCACCGTAAGCAGGTCATCTGAAACAATTACCAGATCGGCAAGGTACCCGGGCCTGATCATTCCTTTTCTCTCCTCCATGAACTGGGCATAGGCTGCACCGAGTGTATAGTACTCAATGGCTTTCTCCATACTCAGTTTCTCCTCCGGAAACCACCCTTCACCTTCCTCTCCCTTGCGGTCCTTACGCGTAACCGCAGCGTACAGCCCTTCCATGGGATTGAGAGGCTCAACCGAATAGTCTGTACCGAAAGCGAGCTGTGCTCCGCTGTCAGCAAGGCTTTTCCAGGCATATGCCCATCTGCTGCGTGCAGTCCCGATGCGTTTCTCGGCAAACCTCTTGTCAGTTATGCAATGAGTGGGCTGCATCGAAGGCAATCACACCCAGCTCACTGAAACGCGGAATATCTGATTCTATAAGTATCTGTGCATGTTCCGACCGGTGCCGGCTGTCGCGCACACCGTTCACCTCACGGGCTTTCCCGTATGCATTGAGTATCCAGTTGTTTGCTTTCGAACCGATCGCATGTATGCCTATCTGGAATCCCAGGGCATCAGCTGCAAGAACACGCTGTTCAAGCTCCTCATATGACATCTGTGCCAGACCGCTTTTGTCAGGCTCGTCATCGAAGGGCTCGAACATCATTGCGGTGGCCGAACCAAGTGTGCCATCCATAAAATCCTTGAGGTAACCGAACCTGATCCAGTCGCCTCCGGCAGGATACTTATCCCTGAGTTTCTGATATTCTGCCAGCCTGGCGGCGTCAGCAGTCAGTACGCCACCAATGTCAAGACGGCAGGTAAGCAGGTTGTCAGCCATGATCCTGTCATACATTGCGAAGTCTGCAGGCCCGGGGATCTGGATGCTGGTTATACCATATTCTGCCGCCTGCCTGATTGCAAGAAGGTATCCCCTCATTTCGCGTTCCTTTTCTTCAGCGGGACTTCTCTTTACTTTAAAATCTCCGGTTTTTATCAGGCTCATTGCACTCTCCTTTAAAATACCGGTCGGTTCTCCTGTCACCGGATCCTTCATTATCTCACCGCCGAAGGGATCAGGGGTATCACGTGTGATGCCCGACAGCCTGAGGACGTAGCTGTTTACCAGCGCGCTGTGACCGTCAGTGCGGTTCAGAACAACAGGATTGTCAGGCGATACGGCATCAATAAGCTCCTTAGACGGCCATTCCCCGGTAGAAAACATTTCATGCTCCCAATGACCTCCGTATACCGGCTGGCCTTTTGCTGACAGGGCAACCTGAGCCCTGACTTTTTCAGTAATCACGGAGGGATCGGTGGTATACCTGAGCTCGATATAGTCAGGGTCAACAGGACCGAAATGCGCATGGGCATCATTGAATCCCGGAATGACAAGCTTTCCTCCGGCATCAATGACCTTTGTGGTTTCAGGGTCAACATACTTTTCAATCTCTTTGCTGCTTCCCACAGCAATAATTTTGTTGCCATTCACGGCAACAGCTTCGGCAAAAGGCGCATTTGCATCAACCGTGTAAACTTTTGCATTGGTAATTACCAGGTCCGCTTTTTCATTTTGTGCGCATCCCCCTGTTACCAGCATCGTGATTGTCATCAGGCTCAGAATTTTTCTTTTCATGTTAATGATTTCATAAAACAGGCGCAATTTAAAAAAAATGACATTACTTTAGTTCCCGGTAAACCTGTGAAACTAACTCCAACAAGTGACATTATGAAAAACAAAGTCATCCGTCCGGGTTATCTCTTTACAAAGAGCTACTCCAATTATGTGTTCATTCTGCTTTTCCTGCTCTATCTTTTTGATTATGCTGACAGAATGGTCGTCAACTCTATGTTCTCATACATCCAGAACGACCTCGGCATAAATAACTTTCAGTCGGGATGGCTTGTTTCGATAATATATCTTACAATCGGGATACTGACATTCCCTGTTTCGATTGTAATTGACCGGTGGAGCCGGACAAAAACAGTCGGTATTATGGCGATAGTATGGAGTCTGGCCACACTGTTGTGCGCCTTTACAGGCAATTATATACAGCTTTTCATGGCCCGTATCCTTATCGGATTTGGTGAAGCCGGTTATGCACCCGGAGGCAGTGCCCTTATTTCCGGTATGTATCCCATGGAGAAGCGGTCGAAAATGATGGGTCTCTGGAATGCTTCGATACCTCTTGGCTCAGCCATAGGTGTCACAATGGGAGGCATCATCGCCAGCACGTGGGGATGGAAGCATGCTTTCGGAATTGTTGCCATCCCGGGGCTTATAATTGCAATACTGTTCCTGTTCGTCAAGGATTACAAGACTGTTGATCTTTCCAAGGTTGACAAGGCCAACAATAAAATTAAGATGGAGAGGAAGGATATAGTTAAGGAGTTCCTTAAAAAGCCATCTGTGATTTTCACATATTTTGGAATGACCGCCATAGTCTTTGTCACAACGGCAATGATTGTCTGGCTGCCGAAATTCTTCGAATCCACTTCAGGCATGGATCCCAAGAAAGCGGGAACGCTTGCGGGTGCTGTAATGATGCTTGCACTGATTGGCGCTCCGATGGGAGGATATATCACTGACAGGTGGAGGAAGAAAGAACCGAGGGCAAGAATGCTTTTCCCGGCTATCACGACATTTATTTCAGCTGTGCTGCTTTTCCTTGCATTCTTTCTTTTCAGCGGCACACTGCAGATCATAACGCTGTTTGTTTTCGGGATATTTATAATGCTGTTCATCTCAGGTGCAGCTGCCGTAACTCAGGATGTTATCCACCCCGGACTCAGGGCGACCTCATATGCCATTGCGGTAATGGTGCAGAATCTACTGGGCTCATTTACTGCTCCGATTGTTCTGGGAAGGATTTCAGACCTGACAAACATAAAAACTGCAATGAGCATACTTCCGTTCTCATTGCTTCTGGGGGCTTTACTGTTCCTGATCGGGTCAAGGTATTACAACAATGATATCGGAAAGGTTTCAGCAATCAAACTCGAGGTTGAATAGGTGAGGATCGCATTGCTTGGATATGGCCGGATGGGTCAGGAGGTGGAACTGAATGCTCCTGCCCGGGGACATACCGTAGTCCTGAAGATTGACATGGAAAACAGCGACACCTTCACCGCAGATGCGGTGAAGGATGTCGATGTTGCTGTCGAGTTCACGGGCCCGGCAGCAGCAGCAGATACTGTTATTAAGGCTCTTTCACTGGGGTTGCCGGTTGTCTCCGGATCAACCGGCTGGCTTGAGAGGTATGACGAGGTAAAGGATTATTGCCTGCGTAACAACGGGTCTTTTCTCCATTCCTCAAACCTCAGCATCGGGGTCAACATACTCTTCAGGCTCAACTCTGAACTGGCCCGTATTATGAATACCATGGGAGATTACAAGGTGACAATCGAGGAGATCCACCATATCCGTAAACTGGATTCACCAAGCGGAACTGCCGTGACTCTGGCGGAGGAGATAGCCCGGCAGCACGCTGATTATGACGGATGGAAAAAAGCTGAGCAGATTGCTGGCTCAAAGCATATTCCGGTGACATCGCTGAGGGAAGGAGGGACCCCCGGTACACACTCGGTGATCTGGGAATCGGATATCGACAGGATCACACTCCGCCACGAGGCACTGAACAGGAGAGGCTTTGCTGTTGGAGCACTTCTTGCAGCAGAGTATATTGTGCAGAGAAAAGGGGTTTTTAGCATGTCCGACGTTCTGAGTCTTTAATAATAGCTAGATTTGCACCAAAAATATATTTCAGATGAATAATCTTCTTGGAAACAAATTTGTCAGATTCGGAATTGCAGGAATAATCTATCTTCTGGTAGTTATCTGGATCGGCAACTTCTGGCTCCTTTTTGGGCTGGCCATCCTTTATGATGTTTATGTGACCAAAAAGGTCAACTGGTCGTTCTGGAAAAAACGCACAGGTAAGAACAGTACAGTTATAGAATGGCTCGATGCTCTCATATTTGCAGTTGTTGCGGTTACCCTTATCAATATCTTTCTCTTTCAGAACTACCGCATCCCGACACCTTCAATGGAAAAGTCACTGCTGGTGGGCGATCATCTCTTTGTAAGTAAGGTGGCTTTCGGACCCCGGATGCCCAACACACCGCTTGCATTCCCCTTCACGCAGCATACTCTTCCTCTTTCAAACGGCAAAAGGAAGTCGTGGTCTGACCTTGTACACTGGAAGTACAACAGGCTTGCAGGATTCAGACATATAAGGAATAATGACGTTGTGGTTTTTAATTTTCCTGCAGGAGACACCGTGGTGCTGGAGAACCAGGCAACCAGCTATTATGAGATACTGAGGCAGGGTGCTGAAACACTTGCGATGGATGATTTGCGGACAGGTCGGCCTATGAGCAGTCAGGCTGAATACAACGCATTGGCCCGCAAGGAGATATGGGATCATTACACAGTTATTTACCGTCCTGTTGACAGACGCGACAACTATGTAAAACGGTGTGTCGGCATACCGGGAGATGTTATAAAAATCAAGTCAGGCATCCTTTACGTGAATGATAAACTTGTTCCCGATAATGGAACACAACAGACTTCATATTATGTACGTACCAACGGTACGCGCATTAACCCGAAGGCTTTTGAGCGCATGAAGGTGTCACAATCCGACCAGTCAATGATTTCAGGTACAGTCTATCTTCTTCCGCTGACAACTGAGAATGCAAAACTGATATCAGGTTTTGCAAATGTTACCGGGGTCGATATGGAACTGAAAAGGGAAGGAGAATATGCTCCCTACATATTTCCCCATAACCCTGACATAAGATGGAATGAAGATAATTTCGGGCCTCTGACAGTGCCTTCTAAAGGAACGACTGTCAAACTTGATATAGGCAATATCGGACTCTACGCACAGATCATTGATATTTACGAGGAAAATGAACTGGCAGTAAAGGACAGTATTATTTACATCAACGGAAAACCTGCTGACAGCTATACCTTTAAAATGGATTATTACTGGATGATGGGAGACAACCGGCACGACTCTGCTGACTCCCGCTTCTGGGGATTCGTACCGGAGGATCACGTTGTAGGCAAGCCGGTATTTGTCTGGCTGTCGATTGACAAAGAGTCATCAGGACTGAAGAAGATAAGGTTCAACAGGTTCCTTAAAATTGTCAGATAATTCGCAAATCGCATTGAAATCGCAAATAAAAAAAGCTGCCAGTTCGGGCAGCTTTTTCTATATTGTATTGACTGTGTCTAGTCTTTTACTTTATCTACTATCGCCTTGAAGGCTTCGGGGTGATTCATTGCGAGGTCAGCAAGGGTCTTGCGGTTCAGGGTGATACCCTTCTTGTCAAGTTTGCCGATGAACTCTGAATAGCTCATTCCGTACAGGCGTACACCTGCATTGATCCTCTGGATCCAGAGCGCCCTGAATTGTCCTTTTTTGTCTTTGCGGTCACGGTAGGCATAACCTAGGCCTTTTTCAAGAGTATTCTTGGCAACAGTGTAAACATTTTTACGACTGCCGAAGTAACCCTTGGTCTGGTCAAGGATCTTTTTTCTCCTTGCCCTTGATGCTACTGCGTTTGTTGCTCTTGGCATTGTTTTTCTTTTTTTGAATGTAAGCGCCGTTACGGTCTTTTCTGCTTCACATCCTGGTTAATAATTAATTAATTATCACACTGTCAGGTGGTGAAACATTACTTCAGTCCCAAGAAGAAGCTTGACGTTCTTCTGGTCAGCCTTGGAACCAGTCCGTCATAGGTAAGATTTCTCTTACGTTTTGTCGATTTCTTGGTCAAGAATGTGACTCTTGAAGGCATGTTTCCGCTTGATTTTACCTGTACCGGTCAAAGAAAATCTCTTCTTTGCACCCGGATTTGTCTTCATTTTTGGCATTTCTGATATAGATATATATGTATATAAAAGTGTTTATTTCTTTTTCTTGGGTGAGAGGATGATGATCATCCTTTTTCCTTCGAGCCTGGGCATCTGGTCAACTTTCCCGTATTCATCGAGGTCGCCCACAAACCTGGCAAGAAGCTTCTCTCCCTGTTCCTTGAAGAGTATTGATCTTCCCTTGAAGAAAACATATGCTCTTACTTTTGCTCCTTCCTCAAGGAAAGCTGATTGCATGCTTCAGCTTGAAATTGTAATCGTGATCATCAGTGTTCGGACCGAAACGGATCTCTTTTACAACTACTTTTAGCGGCATTTGCCTTTATCTCCTTCTGTTTCTTTTTCTGCTGGTACAGAAACTTCTGGTAATCAACAATCTTACAAACAGGTGGCTCAGCATTTGGAGATATCTCAACAAGATCAAGTTCCATTTCGTCAGCGAGTCTGAGTGCATCCTGGATACTCAGTACCTGAGGCTCCATGCTTTCACCCACTACCCTTACAGTTCTGGCGGTGATCCTGTTGTTGATCTTGTGTTCCGGTTCCGGTTTTCTTCCTGGCCTAGGCCTGGAAAAGATTGGTCCTGCTATGGTATTGTCCTCCAGTTAAGTTAGTAATATGTTAATTATCAGTTTGTTAAACCTTTATTTCGGCAGCAACTTCACCCTTTACAAGAGCAATAAACTCTTCTGGTTTCATTGCCCCCTTGTCTCCTTCACCCTGCCTGCGGACAGCAATTGTACCGCTTTCAACCTCTTTTTCACCGATCACAAGAAGGTAGGGTATTCTCTTTAACTCATTATCCCTTATCTTTTTACCTATCTTTTCGTTCCTGTCGTCAATCAGGGTGCGAATATCGGAATTATTAAGGAATTTCAAAACAGTTTTTGCATAATCATTGAATTTTTCACTTATGGGAAGAATCACAGCCTGATCAGGCGTGAGCCAGATCGGGAATTTTCCCGAAGTATTTTCAATGAGTACTGCAACAAAACGTTCCATCGACCCGAAGATGGCACGGTGTATCATCACCGGCTGATGCTTCTGGTTATCGTTGCCCATGTAGGTCAGTTCGAACCTCTCCGGAAGGTTATAATCAACCTGTATGGTTCCCAGCTGCCATTTGCGGCCTATTGCGTCCCTTACCATGAAATCGAGCTTGGGACCGTAGAAGGCTGCTTCTCCCATGGCTATCGTAGTCACAAGATTCTTTTCTCCGGCAGCTTCAATTATTGCCTTTTCGGCCTTTTCCCAGTTTTCATCGGACCCGATGTACTTCTGCTTGTTTGCCGGATCGCGAAGAGATATCTGTGCTGTAAATTCACTGAAATCCGCCAATTTTGAAGATGTACTGGACAAGGTCGATAATGCTCTTGAACTCCTCCTTAAGCTGATCGGGACGACAGAAATGGTGTGCATCATCCTGGGTGAAGCTGCGCACCCTTGTCAGGCCGTGAAGTTCACCGCTCTGCTCGTACCTGTATACGGTTCCGAACTCCGCCATGCGAAGCGGCAGATCCTTGTACGAATGGGGAGTGGCATTGTATATTTCGCAGTGATGCGGGCAGTTCATTGGTTTCAGCATGAAGACCTCGCCCTCCTGGGGTGTGGTGATGGGCCTGAACGAGTCAGCCCCGTACTTTTCATAATGGCCTGAGGTCTTGTAAAGGTCGACATTGCCGATATGCGGCGTTGAAACCATGACATACCCTCTCTCTTTCAGTACTTTGGTCATGAAATCGATGAGCCTCTGCTTCAGATCGGCACCCTTTGGCAGCCAGAGAGGCAGTCCCATTCCCACCTTCGGCGAAAATGCAAACAACTCAAGTTCTTTCCCGATACGCCTGTGGTCACGTTTACGGGCCTCCTCGAGAAGAGTAATGTATTCATCCAGCAGCTTTTGTTTCGGGAATGTAGATACCGTAAATACGGGTAAGCATCCTTCTCTTTTCATCGCCCCTCCAGTATGCTCCTGCAAGGCTCAATACCCTTATGGCTTTTATAGGTGACGTATCAGGCAGGTGAGGCCCGCGGCACAGATCAGTGAAATTGCCCTGCCTGTAAAGAGTTATGGTCCCGTCTTCCAGCTCTGAAATAAGTTCGGTCTTGTACTCGTCGCCCTTCGATCCGAAGATTTCCATCGCCTCTTTCTTGGAGACATCTGACCGTATGATTTTATTGTTCTGTGCTGCCAGCTCCTTCATCTTTGCCTCGATAAGGGGCAGATCCGAATCAGTGATAGCCTTACCCTCACCAGGGTCAACATCATAGTAGAATCCGTTCTCAATTGCAGGGCCTATGCCGAATTTCATTCCGGGGAAAAGTGCTTCGAGAGCTTCTGCCATCAGATGCGCCGATGAATGCCAGAAGGCATGCTTCGCCTCAGCATCATCCCACTTGTGAAGTTTCAGGGTAGCATCCGTCTCCACGGGGCGCGACAGGTCACGCACTTCACCGTTGACGGTGGCTGCATAAACCTCAGCAGCCAGCCTGGGACTTATAGACATAGCTATATCATAGCTGCTGACTCCTTTTTCATACTCTCTTACCGACCCGTCCGGAAAAGTTATCCTGATCATTGCTGGAAAATAAATTAGTTCGCAAAGATAACGATTTTTTCGATTGATAAGTTCATGATTCCGCGCTGCTATTACCTTATCAAACCTGTACCGAAAAATGTGGCACAGATTTTGGATTTACTCCAGCGTCACTAATACTTAAAGTCATGAAAAGACTAATCTTCTTAACCGCAATCGCAGCACTCATATTCACTTCATGTGAAATGCAGCCTGACGCAAACTTTTATTCCGACAAGGTAGTAGCCGAAGTAGGTGAAGACATCTACTTCACAAACGCTTCCAGCAATGCTGCTGATTTTGAATGGGACTTTGGCGACGGAACCGTTTCCGATGCCTTTAATGTGGTACACTCTTACTCAGCAACAGGGATATTTACAGTAGTGCTTAAGGTATGGTCAAATACCGGCAATCTCGATGAATCATACCAGGAAATAGAAGTCCTTTCCCCCACAATGCTTGAGGTGGAAGTACTCGAGTACTGGGATCAGTATCCTGTCCAGAATGCCAGCGTGATTCTTTACCGCACTCTTGACGACTGGGATAACGAAACCAACCCCCTTATCGAGGGCTTCACGAATGCTTCGGGCAAGGTCATTTTCACCAACCTGGCACCAAGAGTCTATTACGTGGATGTATGGCATGCAGAACACAACAACTATACCCTGCGCGATGAAGATGTGAACTTCATTATGACAGACAGGCTTAACGCCCGCGAACTGAACCAGTTCACAGCCTGGGTTGACTATACCGGTGCAAAGGGAGCTTCGGCAACCCGTGACAGAAAGATGCTGGTAGTCTCGAAAGACAGAACTTTAAATGCGACGGTGAAGAAATAGTAAATTACCTCCAAAAACATCTCAGCCGGTGTCAGGGTGAAATAAATTTCGTTAAGTTTGTGTGTTAACAAACCTAATCGAAAGAATCACATGGACACAAGATTCGCGCTGGAAGGAATAGACTACCTGATAATGGTAGTCTATTTTATTTTTGTGCTGGGCATAGGATGGGCCCTGAAAAAATACATGAAGAATGCAAGCGCATTCCTCGAAGCCGGGCGCTCCATACCCGCATGGGTAGCAGGGCTGGCATTCATCTCTACCAACCTGGGGGCACTCGAGGTCATGGGGATGACAGGCTCTGGCCTGAAATACGGTATGCTCACCACACACTTTTACTGGATAGGAGCAATCCCTGCGATGCTTTTCCTGGCCCTGTTCATGATGCGTTTCTATTACGGATCAAAGGCCAGATCAGTTCCTGAATACCTGAAACTTCGCTTTGACGAAAAGACACGGGGACTGAATGCAATTCTGTTCGCGGTGATGACAATACTGGCTTCCGGCATATCTATGTATGCCCTGGCACTTCTCCTTGAAAACGTGCTGGGATGGAATTTCAACGTATCGATCCTCGCTTCGGCTGCCATTGTCCTTGCATACACATACCTTGGAGGCCTCTCGTCAGCGATTTACAACGAGGTACTCCAGTTCTTCATCATTGTCATCGGCCTGTTGCCTATGACTATCCTTGTGATGAAGGATGTCGGAGGCTGGGGCGGACTGCAGAGCGGGCTGGCCCCGATTGTTGAGGCCAAGGGCTTTGCCGCCGATACCTGGACAACAACCTGGAAATATACCGGCTCAGGCGGGACCAACCCCCTTGGAGTTGCCTGGTACGGCATCGCAGCCGGTCTTGGATTTGTTCTCTCATTCGGTTACTGGTGCACGAACTTCCTGATCGTACAGAGAGCCATGGCTGCCGAATCGAATATTGCAGCACGCAAGACACCTCTTATCGGTGCAATCCCCAAGATGTTCATTCCCTTCCTCATTATCGTCCCGGGTATTGCTGCCCTGGTACTGCTGAATGACCCGACAAAAGGTTTTGCCCTGCCGCTGAATGCTACCGGTCAGCCGGTCTATGACTACACAATAATTATGCTGCTCAAGCAGTATCTTCCTGCCGGTGTGCTGGGCCTGGGTATTACGGCCCTGCTGGCCTCGTTCATGTCCGGGATGGCAGGCAACGTTTCAGCCTTCAATACAGTGTGGACATATGACATCTACCAGAGCTACATCAGGCCTCTGACGGGAAACCACGAACTTGACGACAAACATTACCTGAAAGTCGGTAAGATAGCAACTGTATTTGGAGTGGTTGTAAGCATCGGTGCGGCATACATCGCAAGTAAGTTCGGCAACATCATGGACTTCCTGCAGACTATCTTTTCAATGATCAATGCACCACTCTTTGCGGTCATATTCCTGGGCATGTTCTGGAAAAGATCCACGGGTCACGCGGCATTCACAGGCCTGCTGGCAGGTTTTGCGGTGGCTCTTATTCATCACGGCCTGACTCAGCCTATGGGTTCCGATACTCTTGTAAAGGGAGGCTGGCTGGGAGTGATACATGAATACCCGGTGGAGATGGCACAGAACTTCTGGACCGCCATCTTTGCCTTCACAACGGCAACCCTGCTGACAGTGATCATTTCACTTCTGACCAAAAGCGTCAAGAGCGATGCTGAACTTGATGGCCTCGTCTATTCAATGACTGCTCCGTTAAATGACAGTGATGTGGTTTGGTATCAGAGACCCTGGTTCCTGGCACTCATAGTGGCGGTGATCTGCATAATTCTGACAATTTTGTTCTGGTAACCTAAAAGCGTACTATCATGATAGATATAAGATTTCCGATCGGACTGATGTTTTCGGTATTCGGAATAATAATAACAGTTTACGGTCTGGCCACATTGGGCAACGATGCAATGTACATCAGGTCACTGAACATAAATGTCAACCTGATTTCAGGCATTTGCATGCTGATCTTCGGCCTGATAATGCTATTCTTTTCCACACCTTTCAAAAACTGGATAAAGAAGAGAAGGGCTTGATGAATATGAGTGAAAAAAGAAGGCTGCCTGCGGGCAGCCTTCTTTTTATATTTTATCGGAAAACACTGATCCGGGAAGCGCCCTCAGGTTATATCTCGAAGCCATCGATTCGCCGTAGGCCCCTGCTGATCTTATTGCAATAAGGTCGCCGCGGGATGTCCCGGGTAACTCCACGAACTTACCGAAAGTGTCAGTGGTCTCACAAATCGGACCCGCCACAGTATACTTCTTCACAGGCAGCCGGGAGGTGAGATTTTCGATCCTGTGATATGCATGGTAAAGTGCAGGCCTCATAAGGTCAGTCATACCGGCATCAAGTATGACAAAAGTTTCAGCGGCTCCCTCCTTAACATACAGTACCCTTGATATAAGTGATCCGCAAGGTGCCGTAAGCGACCGCCCAAGTTCGAATGAAATGGTGCTCCGGATCCTTTTGTCAAGGTGCTCTTTGAATATGCCGAAATATTCCCTGAAAGGAGGGAGGCGGTCAGGGTCATCATAGCTTATACCAAGGCCTCCGCCGAGATTAATATTCACGGGCTCAAAACCCCTGTCACAGAACCATTCATAGAGTTGATTTACCCTTGTGCAAAGGTTGCGGTAGGGCTCCATATCGGTCACCTGGGAGCCGATATGGAAGTGAATTCCCCTGAAATCAATGTTCTTCAATTGTTCAAGAAGCGACACCACCGCATCCAGCTCCTGGATCCTGATACCGAATTTGTTTTCATCGGTGCCGGTTGTTATGTTGCGGATTGTATGTGCCTCAATATTAGGGTTAATACGCAGGGCCACAGGTGCCCTCAGGCCAATCCTGCCTGCAATTTCATCAATTACCCTGAGTTCGGGAATTGATTCGCAGTTAAAGCATTTAATACCCGCCCTGAGTGCAGTCTCAATTTCATTATCGCTCTTGCCCACTCCTGCAAAAACCACATCACCTGCCCTGAACCCGCAACTTATGGCATGCTCAATCTCATTCCCGCTTACACAGTCAGCCCCGAAACCTGCGGCTGCAACAGTTCTCATTATTACAGGATTGAAGTTGGCTTTTACTGCATAGTGAACGCTGAATCCCTTTTCCTCAGCTTCGGTCTTTACCAGCATGAGGGTTTCATTCAGGACGGCCATATCATAAAAGTAAAACGGTGTTGGCAGGCTGAGAAGCTTGTCCGTGGTCTTCTTGTCAATCATTATTTTGGAGGGAATAGTTTATTACTTAGCGCTTTAAGGGCTTCGATCTTATTTTTTGTATCAATAAGTATGGAAACGCTGTTGTCACTTCCACCGTAAGATATCATTTTTACCGGGATTGTGTCAAGGGCTTCAAAGATTTCAGGCGCCGAACCGACTCTTCCGGTGCGGAAGTCGCCTACAACACAGATAATTGTCTGTTCCTGTTCCACTTCCACGGTACCGAGTTTTTCAAGGGCCTTTATGATATCGCTGAGGTATGCAGGTTCATCAATTGTGAGCGATACTGCCACCTCCGAAGTTGTAATCATGTCAATGGGGGTCTTGAATGACTCGAACACATCGAAGATCCTGCCCATAAAACCGTATGCCTGCAGCATCCTGTCTGACCTGATACGGACTACTATGATCCCGTCCTTTGCAGCCACGGCCTTGTAATCCTCAGGTTTTGACTCAGCAGTTATAAGGGTCCCCTCATCGGAAGGATCCAATGTGTTTTTAAGCCTTACAGGTATCTTTTTGAGTCTCGCCGGATTGACACTTGAGGGATGAAGTATTTTAGCACCGAAGTAGGCCAGTTCTGCCGCCTCATCGAAGGAAAGCTCCCTGATGGCGCTTGTGTTTGCAACATACCTGGGATCGTTGTTGTGAAACCCGCTGATGTCAGTCCATATCTGGACCTCATCTGCACCGATTGCTGCGCCGATAATCGTTGCGCTGTAGTCACTGCCTCCCCTGCGGAGATTGTCAGTCTCACCGAAGACATTTCGGCAGATGAAACCCTGGGTGATCAGGATATTCTCATCATTCAGGGTGGCCATTTCCCTTTTCAGGTTCTCCCTTATGTAAAAGTAGTCAGGCTCACCGTCCTTGTCTATCCGCATGAAATTGAGCGCGGGAAGAAGTTTGGACTCAATCCCTGTTTCCGAAAGAAAGAAGTGAAGCAGTGCAGTAGAGATTAACTCGCCGCGGGCGAGTATCCGTTTTTCATTATGCCTGCTGTACTCCCTTGCGAAGAGACCGGTTATGTAATCGAAGTGCTCATTAACAAGATCAGAGGCTCTCTCAGCCCAGGTTACCGAGGCAAAAAGCTCTCCGGTGACCGAATGATAATGTTTACGCAGTTCCTCACACTTCTTACGGGCTTCATTTATCTTTCCGGCTGAGAAAAGGTCTGACATCTCAACCAGAGCGTTTGTTGTACCTGCCATGGCTGACAGAACAACTATCTTTTGCGTGTCGTCGTTGATCAGGGGCACCAGAGCCCTGAAGCGCTCTGCCGACCCTACCGAGGTTCCTCCGAATTTGTAAACTTTCATCTCTTTAAAACAAAAAAGACCAGCTTTTGTCGCGGGTCTCCATTATCATCTTAATTTTTATTCAAACATCATGACAATGATAACCCGTTACCTTTCAGGGTTCTCCATCTTTTTATATATCTTTAGATTATACATTATCAGATTTGCGGGGGCAAATATAAATAAAAGTGAAGCTGATGATAACGTTCCGGTATATTTTTTGTACATAAATTGTCATATAAGTAAAAAGGAGGCAGATATGAAGAACCTGGGATTCTTTTTGATTCTTTTACTGGTCATCCCTGCCTGTGCAATATTCAACAGGGAAGAAAGGAAGAGGGTGGAGGTTGTACATAATTCAGATGAAGCAGACAGCACCGAATACGAACTGGTAGTATTTGATCAGGGCTTTGAAACATGGTTGCTGATGCAGCCGTCACAGCAACATTCTCACGAGTACTTCAAGGCCAAAAACAGGGTGTATGTGAGTGAGTGGAACTACCGTTACATGAACCAGTCACGTTACGGAAGCCAGTACGGGAGCTATCTCGATTATGATTATTTCATTGACTACGGGCTGGAATTTGAACGCCGTCTCTATTATTATTTCAAATACTTTGAGGAGAGCAACGGTGTCAGCCTGGACCCCGGTCGGAGAGAACAATTATTTCATCTCTTTTATTCAATTAGGTTCATTGATTAAGAAAAAATCTTTATTTTTGCAGCCGCATTGAGAGATTTCTCTCACTTGCGCCCAGATGGCGAAAGTGGTAGACGCGCTAGTTTCAGGGACTAGTGTCAGTAATGATGTGCAGGTTCGAGTCCTGTTCTGGGCACAAAGAAACAGCCCCGGATTAATGTCCGGGGCTGTTTCTTTAACAGTTACTTCCTTTTCAGATTACCTTCCCGCCTTCCGGCAGTACCGGGTTTTGCCAAATGATCTATTTGGAGATTGGCTGGAACTGGATTCTATAACTTTGAAAGTCACCGGTAAAACGTACAACAGGGTTACCTTCCTTTCTGTATAGCTCCCTGACTCTTCCGTTTATACGGGCTGAGATAACTATTGCATTCATATTCCAGTTATCACCGCCTGTTCCTCCGCCAAAAGTTGTTTCGATTGTGAAGGTATTAAGCATATTAAATAAAATATAATCAGGCAACGGACGGGAAATTGTCTGCATTGACCCGTTAATCCAGCGTTTACCGTTATTTACATTATTAAACCTGATGTCTGTAGCCTGGCGATTTCCCGGCATGACAATCCCCATTATTACAAAGTTGACATTGTCATTTCCGCCGCGAAGATCATCATTACCTGTTAAGAAGGTTACTATTATCTCGTTGGGATTATCCTGAATAACCGGTGGAGTTTTTGGAGTGTATTTAGTGTCAACGAAATATGTACGCCAGCGTTTATCACTGCTCTCTTCCGGATAATAAAAGTATCCCTGGGAGAAGTTTGGTCTCATCTTTACTGTCTTCCCGGGGAGATTGGGGTCACAGACGAAGATAGTGAGGTCATCGGCATAATACCCCAGATCACCTTTATACCTTCCGAGCTGGTACCCGATAGCTACTACCTGGTGGTCACCACCGCAACCGTCACCGCATGAGGAAAGCCCGAGAACAACCGGTTCACCCCTGTCAATATATGACATCAGCCTGCCCAGCTGCCCGGAACCGTTCTGAAGTCCCCAGTTAAAGAATTCCCTGTTACGTGCCCCGAAGGGGTTAGTAGCACCAAATTCTGCCCATCGGTCGACATTTGCTGTAATTGAATTTACCTGCCTGTCATATAAATAACTCTGCAAAGGCATTCCTTCGGCAGGCATGTAAGGCTGCTGTGGAATTTTTTTTCCGGACTTGTAGTAGTCAAGAGCCGCATAACTCATCCCTCCGCAGAGACCCCCTGTGAACCAGTCTATTCCGCTGACGAAGATATTCTTGAACTGGTTGATGAATTTGAACCCGTGAATCTCAGGATTGAACCTTGTCATGACTGCAGGCGCAGAGGGGGTTGAAGCTGAGGTTGAGGTTGAGGTTGAGGTTGAGGTAGTGGCCGGAGTGTACATGAAATCCTTTACCTTCTGATCTCCGGTAAACCTGAACAATGGATTTCCGCTCACATCAATCATCTTTGTGGGCACGTTGTTTACAATGCCATAAATAGTAAGGCGGTTAAGGTTCCAGTTGTCACCGCCCATTCCACCGCTGAGAGTTGTCTCAAGCCGAAAACCTGAGATATCAGCAACCTTGCCTGATGTAAGTATCTGGGTACTTTTATAGGTTGTATTATCAGCAAGACGTGAACTGAGATTCAGGTTGTTAAACCTTACCTGTGCGCCTGATTTCATAAGCACTATCAGGTTTACGTTGTCATTGCCTCCTCTCAGATCGTCGCTCCCGGTATTTATCTCTATTGACAGAATTACCTGGGCATCAGCTATAAAAAAATAGCCGGACAGAAAAATCGTGCATAACAGAATAAATTTTTTCATGTTTTCAGTATTTAGTTAAAATCTTATAACATTCGTTTAGTAGATTCTCCAAGGTCTAATTCTGACTTTTCAGTGAAGCCTGAACCCATGCCGCACCCAGACCAATTTTATTTGAATAGTAGTTTATCCACATGTAACCCCGTTCAGTCCCGTAACCACACTCGCTTCCCCAGTCGGTTCCAAATGAATTCTTAATAAGCCAGCATTCAATCGAGTCGTCCCAACCTATAATCGTAACACCTGTACCAGCCTTTCCATTCATAGACGCTTTGGGGTCATCAGTCTTAAAGCTGGAAAACGGACCGTCAATATATGCCAGGAAGAATTTGTCAGCCATTACAACTGACGAAATGGCCCCATGGGTACATATTGCTTCCTTAAGCATATCGACAGACGGAATAAAACCGTAACCAGAGGAGGGTTCTACAAAATTCCAGCCTGATGCATAATAATCAGTTGCAGGGGAGACTCCTGTACAATTAGATGGAGGACCGACAAGCGGAACTGCGGCTTCCCCGGCCAGATTTTTCCGCGAACTTACCATCCATTGAAAAACCTTATGTATATATCCTCCGGATATCCAGTCACTTACACCTGAACAGTCTACCACAAACTGTTCAGAAACATCTATAGTCTTTTTTGTTAGTATTTTATAACTGCTCTCGTAGGCATCTGATGCTGCAAAGGCCCAGCATACGTTCCAGAATTGTTTCTGGTCATGAACCGGGGTGACAAAACCTGCTTCCCGAAGGTCAAGTTTTTTCATTTTTGGATTGCCATAAACGTAAGGGTTTAGTGCTTCCTTTGATAACCGGTCCAGACCAGCGGCCTGTTTGCCAGCTTTTGTTGCATCAGGCCGGATAGTTTCCGTTATCTGCCTTCCTTCATCCGGGGTGGACATTCTCAGGCCTTTTATTTTTTCTATCGGCACCTCCGAAACAGATGTATAACCTACCTGGTATTTCAGGTTCTTTGTGCTTATTTCCCTTCTCATAAGTTCAAGCTGTTCTTTTACAGCAACCGGCGCCTTTAATTCACGCTGGGAGTAGTAGGCAGGAAGTTTAAACCCCTGGGCAAAGAGGTTGAAACTGCAAATCAGGGTAGCCAGTATCAGAGAACATTTTTTCATGTTTTCAGTATTTAATTAAAGTTACTTAAATTTCACTGACCATTGTTTTTAAATGGCCCGTTTTTGTAAACTGTTAATTTGGTTATACGAATGTAGGAGGTATAACAAATCTGCTTTTACCCCCAAAAAGGGGTATCTCATTCCCGCAACGCAAAATATATTTGTACTTATTAAACTGCTGTTGCATCTCAAGAAGTTTTACCCATCTTTAGATTATATTAGGTAAACCATGATAACAATCCTGAACCGATTTCAAAAACTACTGACCGTAACACCTTTGTTATGCCTGTTTTTTTTCTGCCAGGCAGGTGCTCAGGATCTGGATTCGCTGGAGAATGTACTGGCAACAGCCAGCATCAGACCTTCAGAAAAGATAAAAATATGCGATGACCTTAGCTGGGGATATCTTAATTCAGATTTTGACAAATCAAAGAAATATGCATTGGAAGGCATTTCCCTTGCCGAAAAAGAGAATGACCTGTTAATGACAGGCACTCTTTACCGTAATCTTGGGGTTGCCTATTATATGGCAAGCAAACTTGATTCAGCCCATCTCTGCTTTGATAAGGCAATGGAGTATGCCGTAAAAACCGGTGACGGGAATCTTGAAGCACTGGTCAATTTTGCCAGGGCAAATCTTTATAATCTCAACGGAGAGTATCAGAAGGCCCTTGAACTTTACCTGAAGACTCTGCCGGTCTTTGAGGAAGCAGGGAATAAACCGCGTGTACGCAGGGTCCTTGGAAATATTGGTGTTCTGTACGCCAGTCTTCAGAATTTTGATGAGGCTGAAAAGTACTATTTTCAGGCTGAAAAACTGAGTATTGAACTCGATGATCAATGGGGTCTCGCACAGGCATATAACGGGTTAGGTATTATCTACTGCAGCAAAAAGGAATACGAAAAGGCACTTGACTATACCCTGAAGTCTGAAAAAATCGGGAAGGAATGTGGAGATTTACAGACAGAAGCATTGGCTGCACAGACAATCTCAGAGGTTTACTATGCACATTTCAATGATTTTGACAAAGCAGAGGAGTATGCGAAAAAGGGGCTGGCGCTGGCCGAGGAGCTGGGTTACCCGGGGAACATCGCATCACTGCAGAATAATTTGTCCAACATCTATTTTCATCAGGGAAGGTATGATGAAAGCAAAGAATATGCATTAAAAGCAATTGCGACCGATACCACTGACCTGAATATTTACAGTAACATGGCTGCCAATGTAGTCAGGTCAGGAATTGAGACAGGTGATACAGAAAATGCTCTCAGATATTTTGACATCTATCGCAGGGCTATTGACTACAGGGCCAACAGGGAGTACCAGAATGCCCTGACAGAGATGCAGACGAGATATGAGACCGAAAAGAAAGAGCTCAAACTGACCGCCCTTGAGAAGCAGAAGAAACTGGGCATAGCCATTACTATTCTTGGTGCCCTGATCTCCATTCTAGTAATCGCCTCCCTGTTTTTCCGTCACAAGGCAATAAGCCATAAAAAAGACCTGGCCGAGCAAAAGGTTTTTCAGCTGGAACAGGAGAAGCAACTTATCGCCACACAGGCCGTACTTAAGGGCGAAACGACGGAACGTGCCAGAATTGCCCGTGACCTCCATGACGGCCTGGGCGGAATGCTTTCAGTAGTTAAATTAAAATTGATTGACATGAAAGGGAATCTTGTTTTGCCCGAATCAGATGTGCCTCTGTTTCAGAATGCACTTGGCTTACTTGATAATTCAATCACTGAATTAAGACGCGTAGCCCGCAACCTGATGCCGGAATCTCTTATGCGCTACGGGCTGAGGGCTGCACTCACAGATTTCTGCGGTGGCATTGAACTGGTGAGCCTCCATTTCTATGGCGAAGAGCGCCGTCTCGATGAAAAACTGGAAATTACACTCTTCAGGATTATTCAGGAACTGGTCAACAATGCAATAAAACACTCAGGGGCAAGCCAGATAAATGTCCAGCTTATCTTTGAACCTAACCGGATCAGCATGGTGGTGCAGGACAACGGAGCAGGCTTTGATGTGACAGCAACCGACACCTCCAAAACAACCGGTCTGAACAGCATCCGCTCAAGGGTTGAATCTCTGAATGGTCAGCTTGATCTGCTTTCATCTCCCGGCAACGGAACAGAAGTACATGTTGATTTCATAATATAATAAACCAGGGAAATGATAAGAGTGGCCATTGTCGATGACCATCCCTTGCTGATAGAAGGGTTGAAAAAACTCATAGAAGGATCAGGGGAGGCAGTTATCACCGGTACTGCAGTGAACGGAAGAGAATGTATGCGAATGCTCGCAGCCGAAAATCCGGATGTCCTGCTTCTGGATATTAACCTGCCCGATATCAGCGGAATAGATTTGTGCAGCAATATAAACAGCAAATGGCCCCGGGTAAATATAGTCGCACTTACAAGCTACAGCGAGTATACGAGCGTCCGTAAAATGCTTGACAACGGGGCAAAAGGCTACCTTCTGAAGAATGCAATGCCCGAGGAGATCATCGAGGGTATAAGGTCAGTGTCAAGAGGAGAGATCTTTCTTTGCCATGAAATTGACCTCTTTCTGAAGAGGCAATCTGACCGCCATATTTTTCTCACGCCTCGAGAAACTGACCTGTTGCGTCTTATTGTTGACGGCTATACCAACCAGGAGATTGCCGGCAAACTATTCCTCGGCGTTGAAACAGTAAACAGCTACCGGAAAAACCTGCTATTTAAACTTAACGCAAGGAATACCGCCGTTCTTGTTAAGATAGCACTGGAGGAGAAGCTCATTTAAAAAGGTTTTATTTTACCTGCAGGTACTCTGTTTTGAAAAAATTAATATATTTGTCACCGCAAAAACACCCTGCCCAGGTGGTGAAATTGGTAGACACGCCAGCTTGAGGGGCTGGTGCCGGTTACGGTGTGCAAGTTCGAGTCTTGTTCTGGGCACCACAAAAAAAGGTCGGAATTTCTCCGGCCTTTTTCATTTCAATACAGTGGTGAATTATTTAATCCAGTATGGAATCATAGGCCGCCTGCAGTATTGATTTCCGTATTTTCATTTCAGAAAGTTTGTAGTTTTTTCGTGTCGGATAGACGTGATTACTCAGAAAGATATATGTAAGTTCAGCATCAGGATCAACCCAGACGAAGGTTCCTGTAAAGCCTGAATGACCGAAACTGGAAGGAGAGGCTGATTCGCAGGGGTAGATATCCTCCGGAGGTATTGTATCATTCGGAAGCCCGGGTTTATCAAAACAGAGTCCGCGCCTGTTATCATTTTCAGGGAACTGCACCCGGGTATATTCTTTAAGCACTTCCTGGCTCAGGACTCTTGTGCCGCCGTAGGTGCCGCCCCTCCGGTACATCTCCCAGAGTTTCAACAGGTCTCTTCCTGTGGCAAAGAGTCCGGCGTGCCCGGAGACACCACCCAGCATTGCAGCACCCTCATCGTGAACCGTGCCCCATATAAGCTGCTTTCTGAATGTCGAGTCGTATTCAGTCGGAATTATCCGATCCTTTGGATATTTGTCAAGCGGATTGTATGTAATGTCAAACGCCCCGATCGGCCTGTAAATGTTTAAAGGTGCAAATTTATCGATAGTAGTATCTGTAAGGCTTTCAATGATCTCAGCAGCAAGGATAAAGGTCAGATCCGAGTATACATATTTTTTCTCTCCTGTCTGGCTGTCTCTTATTTCCTTGAAAATTTCCTTTGTATAGCGTCTGTTTATGTAGAGCGAGTCAGTCACAGGCATGGCGTATCTCCGGTTTTCCCGGTCACTGAAAATTCCATGTTTAAATGTACCGTCTTCCTTCACCGTATACCTGTAGAAAGGAATGAAAGGCGTCATTCCCGCCTGGTGGGCAAGCATGTCACGAAGTACCATATCTCCCTTGTTGGAGAATCTGTACCAGGGCAGATAATACCCGAGAGTCCTGTCCGGATCAAACAGACCACGGTCATTAAGCAACATCAGAGACGGAGTTGCAGCGGAAACCTTTGTTACCGACGCCAGGTCCCACAGATCATCTTCTGTGACTTTCAGGGTGCTGTCATACGTATGAAACCCGTAACTTTTTTCAAATACGACAATACCCTTCCTCGCAATCAGTACCTGGCATCCGGGATAAGCCATTGAATCAAGACCTGCAACAGCGATGGAATCAATTTTACTGTTCAGTGTTACTGATGAAAGACCCGCATTTTCAGGAAATCCATACTGAAGCCTAAGGTTTCCCGGGGACTTCAAACCGTAGCCTTCAGGATACTTATTGTTTATCGTAACCGGCAACCTTCCGGAAGCGCCCAGGGCTCCGAAAATAACCTGCACAGCCGCCTGCTGCGTATACACATTATCCTGGTAGGCAATTATCAGTCCTGACGGTGTGTATGTGAGATTCAGTTTCTCGATACCGTACGGATTGCCAAACCAGGTAATAATTGTGCCCTGCTGGGAAGCAAGCCTGTTAACGGCATTTGTAAGCGCCGGCGTCACACCGAAATTGGATGAGGTGCGCGGTTCAATCCCGGTAATTCCTGCAATTACAATATCATATTCCCTGAGTTTTGAGTAGACAAACTCAGAAGTGCGTAGGTTTCCCGGATCGAGGAAATAATGGTCGGCACGGGTGTACTTGCTAACCATTGTCTGGAACTCAGCCTGGCCAGACGCATTTACTGCAACTGTAGCTATCCGTAACCTGTCAAGCCTGCCAACAGGGATCACATTGTCATTATTCTCCAGGAGTGTAATTGCATCGGCATAGAGATCCCTGATAAGTGCATACGGCGTCGGGGAGAGATGAAGTGCGGCTCGCTGCGTCCCCCGTAATCTGCTGCCGGTCGGTATCCGCAATGACTGCTCCGGTTGTATCCTCCATGACTGCACCGGTCGGATCCGCAGTAACCCTGCTCCGGCATTTTTCCAATGCCATCCAGTGTTTGGCGGCCAGTATCTTACGGCATTTGGTCCTGACATCCTCAATTGAAATATCACCTTTCTCGACCCTTGTTAAGATCTCGGTGATCGCTTTTACAGGATCAGTGGAATACTCCAGTACGTCGTTTCCTGCTGCATACGCTTCAGCATCGGCCTTGCCTGATGGAAAGGCCATCGTGGCTCCGGCCATATTAAGGGCATCAGTAAGCACCAGCCCTTTGAATCCCATCTTTTCCTTCAGCAGTCCTGTAATGATCTTCGATGAAAAAGTTGCCGGCAGTCTGGGGGTATTGTCGAGTGCAGGGGCGTTGATATGTGCTGTCATCACAGCACCGACACCCTGGCTTATCAGATAACGGAACGGGACGAACTCCACACTTTCGAACCGGTCACGTTTGCCGTTGATGACAGGCAATCCGAAATGTGAATCAGTTTCAGTATCTCCATGACCAGGGAAATGTTTGGCACAGGCCATAATTCCGTTATCCTGCATTCCTTTCATATACAGGGCAGCTTTTCTTGCCACCTTTTCAGGATCTTCTCCAAAAGAGCGATAGTTAATCACAGGATTGCGGGGATTGTTATTTACATCTGCAACAGGTGCCAGGTTCAGGTTGATGCCCGTTTCACGGCACTGAACGGCAACGGCAGCCCCCATGCTGTAGATCAGGGAATCATTCTGAATGGCACCGAGAGTCATCTGGTATGGAAAATCCTCAACGCCTTTCAAACGCATACCGGTACCCCATTCGGCATCCAGCGCGTAAACAAGCGGTATTTTGGTGATTTTGTCAAGGCGGGCAATGAAGTCAACCTGGTCTTCAGCAGAGCCTTCAAAGAAAATAACACCGCCAATCCCATATTTTGTAACCAGCTCCCTTACTCCGTCGAAATTGTTTTTTTCATCCCCGGCCCACGCCTCAACCCATATGCTCTGCGCAACCATGTCCCTAACAGACATCGAGTTAAGTAAACTGTCAACTTCAGGCACCCTGAGGTATTTTAACCATGGTACATCCTGTGTCTGGCCCGAAACAGGTTGCAGGGACAACGCTGCCACCAAAATTAAAAATGACAGCTTACTGATATTTCTCTTCATTTTACTACGGTTCTTGGAATCAATCAAAAATAGCATTTTTCTTCATGAATCTTAATCCGTTTATATGTGGCATTTTGCTATTTTTACGGAACAAAATAAACAAAGATGGCTAAAAGAGCAACCTCAGGCAGGACCGGTTCCGTGAAAACCGGGAGACTGATGTCCCTTGATGTATTCAGGGGCATGACTATCGCATTTATGATAATAGTCAACACTCCGGGGACCTGGAGTCATGTTTTCGCGCCTCTCAGGCATGCAAAATGGCACGGATGCACACCTACTGATCTTGTCTTTCCGTCTTTTCTTTTTATCGCAGGCGTAGCAGTATATTATTCCCTTAAAAAATACAATTTCGAGTTTTCCGGGCCATCCCTCTTTCGCATTCTGCGCAGAGTGGCACTGATTTTTGCTGCGGGTCTTTTCTTAAATATATTTCCTCATTTTGACCGTGACTACAGCACCCTGCGTATACTGGGTGTTTTGCAGCGTATTGCCCTTGCATACGGTCTGGGGGCCATCATTGTTCTGCTTGTAAAACGAAACTATATCTGGATAGTAACGGCAATCATACTTCTCGGATACTGGGCTTTAATGTATTTCCTCGGAGGAAGCGATCCCTACAGCCTTGAAGGCAACCTGGCAACAAGGGTTGATGCCGCTATATTGGGAGCCAATCACCTCTACAAGGGATTCGGAGTACCGTTTGACCCGGAAGGGCTTGTGAGTACCATTCCTGCAGTGGGTACTGTGCTTCTCGGGTTCATGGCAGGCAATCTCATCGGAAGTTTCGGCACATCATGGAAAACTGTCGGTTACCTTGCTGCCATCGGTGCAGCGCTTGTTGCCGCAGGTCTTGTGTGGGGACAGTTTTTCCCGATCAACAAGCCGATCTGGACCAGCTCTTACGTTCTGTATGCTGGTGGGATAGGCATGATACTGCTGTCATTGCTCTTCATGATAATTGATATATGGGGACTTCAGGGCTGGACCGGTTTCTTTAATACATTCGGCACTAACCCGATGTTTACCTACCTGCTCGCCGGAATATGGACTAAGACAATGCTGGCAGTAAAAATAGGAGAGGTGACACTCTATAACTGGATATTCACTCATCTCTGCAGCCCCCTGTTTGCAGAACAGAAAATTGCGAGTCTCATGTTCGCTTTGATGCAGGTTTGTATTATTTGGGTATTCGGCTACATTCTCTACCGCAGAAAAATAATACTCAGGTTCTGAAATGGATGTAAGAGCGACAGTTGAAACTGAATACATAAAATGGAAAGGCAGGTCTCCCGAGCTAATGACCAGGCTGCCCCAGTCCGGCTCGGACAGGGTATACTTCAGGCTTATTGACCGGGGAAACCATATCATCGGAGCCTTCAATCCCAGCAGGGAAGAAAATGATGCTTTCGTCGGCTTCTCAAATCACTTCAGGTCCAAAGACCTCCCTGTGCCTGAGATTTATATCTATTATCCGGAACAGAAAGTCTATTTTCTTGAAGACCTGGGCGACATAAATCTTTTCACCTGGCTGGCCCTGCGGCCCGAAAATGAGAGATTCAACAGTGAGACCGAGTCATTGTTCCTGACAATCGCCTCTGACCTTGTCAGGATACAGACCGAGGGCATAAAAGGGCTCGACCTGACTCTCTGTTACCCCCACAAAAGCTTTGACAGGCAGAGCATCGTCTGGGACATGAACTATTACAAGTACATGTTCCTGAAGCTCATCGCAGCACCATTCAACGAGATAAGACTGGAGCGTGATTTTGAGACACTTACCCGCTTTCTGCTCGATGCCGGACAGGATTATTTTCTCTTCCGCGACTTCCAGACCGCCAATATCATGATACGCGACGGAAAGCCCTGGTACATCGATTACCAGGGAGGGCGCTGCGGAGCGCCACAGTATGATATTGCATCCCTTGTATATGATGCCAAAGCCTTTATTCCTGAACATATCAGGAACAGGACAATGGAACATCACCTCGCACTCTTTTCGGAAACGACCGGAATAACCAAAGCCCAGCTGGGAAAATTTTCCGGGGCATTTACCCTTATAAGGCTGATGCAGGCTCTGGGGGCATTCGGATTCCGGGGGCTTCACGAGAACAAGCCTACCTTCACGGAAAGTATTGTGCCTGCAGTTGAACTGATGAACCAGCTCTTCGAGAACGGTGAGGTGAAGATCGATCTGCCTGAACTCAGGAGCGCTTCACGGGCTGTTCCGCTGCAGAGAAAATTCAGAGCCCTGTCTCAGTCGCAGGAGATGATGAAGATAAACGTATCAAGCTTCTCATACATAAAAGGCAAAAAGGTAAATTACGAAAACGGAGGCGGATTCGTCTTCGACTGCAGGGGACTGAGAAATCCTGCCTCCATGCCCGAGTTCAGCGGCCTTACAGGGAGAGACCCGGAGCTTGCAGAGTTTTACGGGAATGATGACGAGGCCATTGCTTTTGCAGGAGACTGCATGAGTATAATACGCAACTCTCTCCCGCTTATGAGGCGCAAGGGAGTAACCGAGATATTTGTCTCATTCGGATGCGTGGGAGGAAAGCACCGCTCTGTCTGGTGCGCCGCCAAGGTAGGGTCAATGCTCTCCGGTATGCCGGCGGTGACGGTTGAAGTTACACATACAGAACTGAAACGCCGATGAAGGCAATGATTTTTGCTGCCGGACTTGGCACCAGGCTCGGCGAAATCAGCCGCGAGAGGCCAAAAGCCCTTGTTGACATAAATGGAAAAACGGCACTTCGTATAGCTGTTGAGAAACTCACCGGATACGGCTTCGATGATATACTTGTGAACCTTCACCACCATCCTGCGCTGATGATGGATGAGATTGAGAAGCTGCGTACAGACGGATTCAAAATCACAGTCTCGGACGAGAGCGAAGAACTTCTGGATACCGGCGGCGGACTCTATAAAGCACAATCGTTTTTTACAGACGGACCGTTTGTATGCTATAATGTGGATATATTTACTGATCTTAATATCAAGGCTTTATATGATCAGCACCTGGCTGCCGGAGCACTTGCAACACTCGCAGTCAGGCACCGGCCGGGCAACAGGTTTCTGCTCGTGGACCGTAATGCACGGGTACGCGGATGGTGCAACAAGGCTACAAAGGAGGAGATATTGACGGTTGATAGCCGTAAGGGATTGGAGGAGATAGCTTTCTCAGGAATACAGGTTGTCTCTCCTGCAATATTTGGTTTGATGCCGGCCGGAATTTACTCCATGATTTCCCTTCTTTTAATGGTGGCCGGTAAGAATGTTATCTCATCATTGCTGCATGACGAAGGTTACTGGTTTGATTGCGGAACGCCGCAGAATCTTGAGAAGATAAGGTCTTTTACCGGATCAGGCAGCTAGCTAATTCTTCCAGAATGACCTGGTGAAAATAGCCAGGAATGTAAACAGTTCAAGACGGCCGATAAGCATCAGAATTGTCATTATTCCCAGCGCTGTATCGTTAAAAGCCGAAAAATTTCCCATATTTCCGGAAGCCCCGAGGCCGGGGCCAACGTTTGACATTGCCGTTACACTGGCTCCTGCAGCTTCATTCACGGGTAAGCCGGTAATTATAAGCAGCAGGGTTCCAATCAGAAAAATCAATAAGTAAATGAAGATGAATAGCATCATCATCATGTTTATGTCATCCGGGTATGACCTTGCCGTTGAGTTTGATCGGGATCACCAGATTGGGATGCTGCAGTCTCAGAAAGACACTTTTCATGTTCCTGAGCGCAATAAGGTGCCGTGCCATCTTGATACCTCCGGTTGTCGACCCGGTAGATCCTCCTGCAAAAAGAAGGAGGAACATGAAGAACCAGCCGATGGCAGGCCATTTCATATAATCCGTGGTGGCAAAACCGGTTGTGGTTATTTGCGCAATTACCTGAAAAAACGAGTGTCTGAATGACGTTGCGAAATCCCTCTCTGTGCGGAAATATAATGTCAGGGTAATAAATACAACCGATGCTGTTACGAAAAAGATGTAGAACCAGAGTTCCTCATTCTGTTTTATCCTTTTAAATTCTCCTTTCAGGAGGAAGAAATAGAGGATGAAGCTTGCCGCTGACATGAACATGAAGACTGCCACAACATACTGAAGGTACGGGGAGAATTCGGTCAGGCTTGTATTTCTGATTGAAAACCCTCCGGTAGCCACAGTACCGAAGGTGATGCAAATGCTTTCGAAAAGCCCCAGACCACCGATCAGCAGAAATACTATTTCGGTCAGACTGATGCCGAGATAAATTACCAGGAAGGTAATGGCCATCGATTTGGTCTTGGGAAGGATCTTCTGCTTTACTGAGGATTCAAGCGAGAAAAGGTTGTAACCGCCAACTTTAAGGGTCGGCAGAACAATTATCACAAGCAGGATGATCCCGATACCGCCGATCCAGTGCGTGAGACTTCTCCAGAAGAGTATTGATCTTGGAAGGATCTCAACATCTGCCAGGATTGTGCTGCCGGTAGTAGTATATCCGCTTACCGATTCAAACAGAGCGCGTACAAAATCGTTTATGGCCCCGCTGAAGAGATAGGGCAGGGTCCCGGCTATACTTAGCATGAACCATGACAGGGTAACGCTGAGATAGCCCTCGCGGGTGGTTACCTTTTCCTCGAGAGGTGCCCGCATAAGAAAATAGATCAACAGACCGGGGATAACGGTGACAAGGAAAGAGGCCAGAAACGGCCGCAGGGGTTCACTGTAAATTAAGGCAACCGGGACACATAAAAGGTAAGTAAATGAAACAATTATAAGAATCAGGCTTAATATTTTCAGAAGGGACCTGAAATTAATATATCTCATATTAAGCCAGATATAATTCTAGGTTCAGGCTGCAGCCTACATCCATTTCTTTCTTCGGATCAGAAGAGCGCCTATGGTGGCGATCAGTGCTGATCCACCCAGGATGAACCAGAAGGCATATTTGTTTTCTTCAAATTTATTAGGCACGTTCATCCCGTAGAAGCTGGCAATCAATGTGGGGATCATAAGGATAATGGTGATGATTGTCAGCTGCTTCATCACTATGTTCAGGTTATTGGATATTACCGAAGCAAATGCATCCATCATGCCGCTCTGAATATCGCTGTATATTTTTGCCATTTCGATTGCCTGCCTGTTCTCAATTGTTGCCTCATCAAGCAGATCCTGCGAGAATTCATATTCGCGGATCCATTTTGAGGTCTTGAGTTTCAGCATCATCATTTCGTTGGACCGGAGTGAGGTGGTGAAATATACAAGGCATTTTTCCATTTTAAGTAACCTGTGCAGTTCCTTGTTGCGGGTCGATTTCTCCAGTTCCTGCTCTATCATGCCAGTCTGGTTGTTGATCTGCTTCAGGTAACGGTGGTAAAACATTGTCGTACGCAGGAAGAGATGAAGAATCAGGTCAATCTTCGTTTCAATGATTATGCCTTTCCCGCTGCGGCTGAAGAAGTCGTCAAGAACCTCGTTGTTCTTGTGGCAGATTATAACCAGACTGTCTTTCGCGAGGACGATCCCAAGAGGCACTGTTGTAAAGGGAAAACCGTTGGACATGTTCTGGTAAGGAATTCGGTATATCATCAGCAGCATGTCATCCTCGATCTCCATCCTGGACCTTTCGTCGACGTCGAGAATATCGGCCAGAAAATCGTCCGGGACCTTGAGAGCTGTCTTTAATGTGCCAATCTCCGAAGGTGTTGGATCAGTGACGTGTACAATGCAGCTTTTTTCGAAAGAGTTTAACGGAAGGAGACCGTTGGGGATCATCTGCCAGTAAGTAATCATTATAATACCTCCTCTTTTTATATTCCGCGGAGGTTGCTTTCGCAAGTTACCTCAGCAGAAGAATGAAATTAATACAGTTATCCGCGTGATAATCGTCCATACCAGACAATAATGTTGATTTGTCGCAAAAGTATAACTTTTATTCTTAAGAGTTCTGCCTGCCAAAAAAAATGTCGTAAAAAATTTACCTTTGCACATAAACCTTCAAATTCAGGTAATGGGAAAAGTTTTGGTAATTGGCGCCGGAGGCGTAGGAACAGTTGTCATTCACAAAATGGCAGGGTTGCCTGAGGTCTTCAGCGGAATAATGCTGGCCAGCCGGACAAAGTCGAAATGTGACGATATTGCTGCCAGGATTGGGGGAGACAGGGTGCAGACCGCACAGGTAGATGCAGACAATGTGCCGGAGCTTGTAAGACTGATAAGGTCCTATAAGCCTGATCTTGTTGTGAATGTGGCACTGCCATACCAGGATCTCCATATTATGGATGCCTGCCTGGAAACAGGAGTGGCCTATCTCGATACAGCCAACTATGAACCGCCTGAGGAGGCAAAATACGAGTACAGCTGGCAATGGGCCTACCATGACCGCTTTCGCGAAGCAGGACTGACTGCTATCCTGGGCTGCGGATTCGATCCGGGAGTGACAAGCATATTTACAGCACACGCTGCAAAGCACCATTTTGACGAGATTCAATATCTCGATATTGTCGACTGCAATGCAGGTGACCATGGAAAACCGTTTGCCACAAACTTCAACCCTGAAATCAACATCCGCGAGGTGACCCAGAAGGGCAAATACTTCGAAAACGGAAAATGGATTTTTACCGAACCGCACGAAATTCACAAACCCCTCAATTATCCGGACATCGGACCGAAAGAGTCATATCTGATCTATCACGAAGAACTCGAATCACTTGTAAAAAACTTCCCAACATTGAAACGGGCACGTTTCTGGATGACCTTCGGCCAGGAATACCTGACCCACCTCAGGGTGATACAGAATATAGGGATGGCCCGCATAGATCCTATAATCTATAACGGCGTGGAAATAGTCCCCATACAGTTCCTGAAAGCGGTACTGCCAAACCCCGGTGACCTTGGAGAGAATTACACCGGATGGACCTCCATAGGATGCCGTATTAAGGGAATCAGTAAGGGCAGGGAACGTACTTATTATATCTGGAATAACTGCAGCCACGAGGAAGCCTACCGCGAGACAGGCACACAGGGGGTAAGCTATACAACGGGTGTGCCGGCTGCCATCGGGGCAATGATGTACATGAAGGGGCTCTGGAAGAATCCCGGTGTATGGAACGTCGAACAGTTTGACCCTGATCCTTTCATGACCGAACTTAACAGAATGGGTCTGCCGTGGCACGAGAAATTTGATATTGACCTCGAGCTCTGAAAAAATGATTGATTATGGACAGGTACCCTCACCTGCGTATGTAATTGAAGAGGAGAGGCTTCGCAGCAATCTTGAACTGATAAGGGATGTATCCCGGCAGTCTGGTGCCGAAATCATTCTGGCCTTCAAGGGATTTGCAATGTGGTCGGTTTTCCCGATTGTGCGCGAATACATCTCAGGAGCCGCAGCTAGTTCAATACATGAAGCCAGGCTCTGTTTCGAGGAGATGGGCGTACCTGCACATACTTATTCACCAGCCTATCGGACTGAGGAGTTTGGTAAAATCCTTCGTTACAGCTCCCATGTGACATTTAACTCGCTGGCTCAGTACAGTAAGTTCGCGCCTGTAATTAAAAAGGAAGGATCTCATGTCTCGGCAGGACTGCGAATTAACCCGGAATATTCTGAGATAGCCCATGGAATATACAATCCCTGCTCACCCGGTTCCCGCCTGGGAGTAACCGCTGACGACCTGAAAAACGGATTGCCTGAGGGTATAGAAGGTCTTCATTTTCATGTACTCTTTGAATCAGACTCCCATACCCTTGAGAAGGTGCTGGAAGTTGTTGAGTCAAAATTCGGGAAGCTGCTTAAGCAGGTAAAATGGATTAACATGGGCGGCGGTCACCTGATGACACGCAAAGACTATGACAGGGCTCACCTGGTTTCGCTGTTGAAGAAGTTCAGGGAGAAGCATGACATTCATATAATACTTGAGCCCGGCAGTGCATTTGCCTGGGAAACAGGTGAACTGGTGTCTACGGTTGAAGATATAATCGTGAGAGACGGAATAAAAACGGCAATCCTTGATGTATCATTTACTGCACATATGCCTGACTGCCTCGAGATGCCATACAAACCGGTGATTTTAGGAGCTGTTGAACCTTTAAAGGGGAAACCTGTCTACAGGATGGGTGGTAATTCCTGCCTTTCAGGTGATGTAATGGGAGACTGGTCCTTTCACCGTGAACTTAAGCCAGGAGACAGGATAGTCTTCTGGGATATGATCCATTATACAATGGTTAAAACAACCACTTTCAACGGAGTACCGCACCCGTCAATCGGCATATGGGGCCGCGACCAGAAATTCAGACTGGTGAAGAAGTTCGGCTACAGTGATTACAAAGACAGACTTTCCTGAGACTGAGGTCTGAGACTGAGGATGAGGCTGAGATGAGAACTGAGGTCGTGATATGATTGTTTCTTAACCTTAACCTCAACCTTAACCTTATTTACGGGCGGTTAATAGTGATGTCAGTGACCATGATTTTTGCAGCTGAGAAGACTGCGTGGGCTATCTCTTCAGCAACGTCAGCGGGATTCATAAAAGCTGATACGTCCTTTCCCTTCGCTTCTGCCCAGAACGGTGTATTCATGCCGCCGGGATAGACTGCGACAACCCTTCGTTTTGTTCCTTTCAGCTCAGCCTTCAGGGCTTCTGTAAAACCCCGTGCTCCCCATTTTGCGGCACAGTACACCGTCTCTGTCGACCTGCCTACCAGCGCAGATGTAGACATTATATTGACAATGGTAAGGGGACTGTCTGCCGGCGTGATGCTTAAAATTGCAGAGGTAAGCAGGATCATTCCTGTCAGGTTCGATCCGAGGATCTCCTCCACACGCGGCGATCTGTTGCCTGCCGCACTGCCAAATGACCCGGTTCCTGCATTGTTGAACAGATATTCAACTGAAAAGTCGTTTTCCTTAATGAAGCCTGCAAGGAGATCAACCTCTGCCTGGTTGCTTATGTCACAGGGGAATGGGATGATTATTCCCTTCCCGTTCTTTTCAGAAAGTACAGCGGCTGTACCTATAAGTTTGGACTCATCCCTTCCGGTGATGATGACGTTTTTATCTCTGCGGAGTGCTTCTTCGGCCAGCGCCATCCCCAGACCGCTTCCGCCGCCGGAGATAACTGTAAATCGGTTGTTCTCAGTCTTCTTTGCCATAAATCCATAAACCTGGCGGCTGGCGGTCACTTATCCTGAAAAGAAAATCATGAAACTCACCTGTGGTCATTGCCAGATCAGGCCTGATCCGGTGAGTCTCATGATTCCTTATCAACAGTCCCTTGTGGTTAAGTACGCAATGAGCCTGTACTTCGGCCACATGAACAATATCCTCCGCTTGCGCTGTTATCGTTTTTTAATATCGTTGTTAGAATGCATATCCGATGGCGAGTGTAGCGCTCGGCATGATTCCGGTGATTGTTTCTGCGTCAGGACCACCACCAGTGGCAAAAGTGTACATCGGCCCGATACCCAGATCCAGGACAAAACCGCTGGGCCATGCCCACTGATAGCCCAGTTCGGCTCCGAAGCCAATTGTGTTTGCACTTACCTCTTCTTCCAAAACGTTTGTAAGGCTGCCAAAAGCAAAGGCTACCTGGGGGTTGATATAAAATCCGCCCGGCACCGTCTTTTTGGCATGCGTGAAATAATAACGGTAACCAAGCCCGAATCCGGCCAGGTTAACTTCTACGCCAAGCAGTTTGTACATATACTGCCCTCTTATTAAAATAGATGATGTCGTACCCAATACTCTTTCATAGGTGGCATTGAAATTTCCAAATGCCATTCCGAGAGGATTGGTTTTGATTACATTGCTCTGTGCACTTAAGCTAAAAACCAGGGCAACGAAGCTCAGGGTAAGAAATAATTTTTTCATGGTTATCTAATTAGTTAGGTAATAATGAATAACAAAAGTAAGAATAAAACACATAATGTTAAAAAGAGTTTTCCGGTCAATTTTTTTAAAAAACTTTTTACATTCTGTGGTCTTTACAAATGCCCCTGATAAATCCAATAGCTATCACATCTGATCATGCCAGCATCAATACAAAGCAAATTACAGCTTCTCATTCATGTATAACTCCTGATCCCAGCAGCTCCTCACCGTCATACCACGCTGCGAACTGGCCCGGAGTGATGCCACGCTGCAGTTTGTCAAAGATGACATAATAACCTTCCTCACGGGCGAAAATACGTGCCCGCTGAAGCGGCTGCCGGTATCGTATCCTTACCTGATAATCACGATATTCACCTGTTGTCATTGCCAGGTCAGGCCTGATCCAGTGGGTCTCGTTATTCTTTATGAAGAGCCCTTTGCGGTGAAGTCCGGGATGAGCCTGCCCTTCACCAACATAGACGATATTCTCTTTCACATCTGTGGATATCACGAACAGCGGTTCTTTGAACCCCCCGATATTCAGACCTTTGCGCTGACCCACTGTATAAAAGTGAGCCCCTGAATGCTTGCCAATCGTGATCCCGTCACCCGGACCCGGAAGATGAGGTGCTGACATCTCAGTCAAAAGGGAAGTTTTGGAATCCGGGTCAGGCAGTCCTGTTTCCCAGCTCATGAAATTAAAATTGTCACTGACATTTATGACCCTGCCGGTTCGCGCTTCGAGTTTCTGCTGCAGGAACACCGGCAGATCAACCTTGCCAACGAAGCATATTCCCTGCGAGTCTTTACGCTCGGCCGTCGCCAGACCCAGATCTGCCGCAATCTTCCTGACCTCAGATTTGGTGAGAGATCCTACCGGAAACAGAACGTTCTCAAGCTGTTTCTGGCTTACCTGGCAGAGGAAATAACTCTGGTCCTTATTGTGATCCAATCCGGCGAGTAAACGTGAAACAGGTCTGCCGTCAATCTCAGTGACATCTCTCCGGCAGTAATGCCCTGTGGCAGTATAGTCTGCACCGTACTTCAGTGCTTCGCGGACAAAAGAATCAAATTTTATCTCACGGTTGCAGAGCACATCAGGATTGGGAGTACGTCCGAGGGCGTACTCGTCAAACATGTAATCGACCACCCTGGCCCTGTATTCGACGCTGAGGTCAACTGTACGAAGCTTGATGCCAAGGCGTTTCGCCACCATTTCGGCAAAAGTGATATCCTCGTCAAAAGGACAGTCTCCCTTAAGCAAACCCCTGTGATCATGCCAGTTGACCATGAAGAGTCCTTCCACTTCATAGCCCTGCTGCTTCAGGATATATGCCGCTACGCTGGAGTCAACCCCGCCCGAGAGCCCTACTACCGCCTTCTTTTTCACGCGCCAAAGGTAGCTGTTTATCTTTATATGTTGAAAACTCAATCCCCTGCCGGAACTCCTGAACGTTTATAATGGCTATATTTAGCAAAATGAACCGACAGGCTAAGTTATTCAGATACAGCGCATCGGCAGGGTCAGGCAAGACTCATGCACTGACAGGATTCTACCTTTCCAGGGTATTGAATGATCCGTCAGCTTACCGGAGAATACTTGCCGTCACTTTCACCAACTCAGCCGCGGCAGAGATGAAGAGCCGTATCCTTTCCCGGCTCGACAAACTCTGTACGGAGAAAGGAATAAGGGAAGAACAGGATTTCATCGAATACCTCTGCAAAAACTTCCCCGAATATTTTTATGACACGGCAGCGGCTGAAAAAATTATAAGAATTAATGCTCCTGTCGCTCTTCGGAACATACTCCGCGATTATTCAAGGTTTACAGTCGGAACAATAGACTCCTTCTTTCAGAGGATAATCAGGGCTTTTGCCCGCGAGATAGATATACCTGCCGGATATGAGATAGAACTGGAGCACGAGATACTCCTCGGAAATGCCGTCGATGAGATACTTTACCAGGTCTCCTCAGACAACAAACTCAAAACCTGGATATCCTCCTATGTGGCATCGCGCCTTGACGATAACCGGAACTGGGATATCAGGCGTGAGATAATGGAGGTGGCAGGACTGATTTTTGGCGAGAAGTTCAGACAGCTGAGTAATGAAGATCGCAAGAAACTTGGTGATTACGAGGTACTTGAGCAATATGCAGCCAGGGTATTCAGCATAAAGAACGGGTTCGAATCTGAACTTAAGGCCCTGGCAACAGAGGGCGTCAGGATCTATCAGAGTTGCGGTCTGACGGTTGAGGACTTCTCATACAGGGAAAAGGGCGGTGTCGGAGCCGTACTTCTGAAAATGAGCGGGGGAAGAACAGACATCCCGGGTAAGATATGGAGCAGGGCCGTGGAAGACTCCGGTTTCCTGCCTAAAAAGTCTCCGGCACCGGTTGTCGCCGCCCTTGATGGCGCCCTGGCCGCAGGCCTGCTCACTGTAATGAAAAAGATAGACAGTCTCTTTGAAAAGGGTTACAGACTTTATGTTTCAGCACTGGTGCAGCAAAGGACAATACACGTTATGGGCATTCTCGGGGCAATCTCGGAAAAAGTCAGGTCTATAGCACACGACGAAAACCTGTTTCTGCTATCTGATTCCGGAGAGCTTATCAATAAACTCATTGCCGATGACGATGCCCCGTTCATATATGAGAAGATAGGCACGGCATATGACCATTTCATTATCGATGAATTTCAGGATACCTCGCAGATTCAGTGGCAGAATTTCATGCCCCTTATAAATGAAACCCTGTCCCGGGGAAAGGACAACCTTGTTGTGGGTGATGTGAAACAGTCAATCTACAGGTGGAGAAACAGCGACTGGCGGATTCTTCACTCACGGGTGTCAGAAGTGTTCGGTGATGAAACCGTCACAACCATGCCCCTGAATGTAAACTTCCGCAGCCGTGCAAATATCATAGCTTTTAACAACCATATCTTCAGACCTCAGGGTATTCCGGCGCTGTGCGATTCAAGACTGGGCAATGAAAACCTGAGCCTCAGCTCTGTCTATTCAGGCTCGGAACAAACAGGTACGAAGGAGAGACCCGGGGGCCTCGTGAAGGTGACCCTGTACCCGAGAAACGGTGAGGAACCGTGGAAGGAAAGCGTTCTCAGACAAATCCCTGAGCTTTTGGAGCAGCTGCAGGATGCAGGTTACAGCGCCAGGGACATTATGTTCCTGTGCAGGACGAATGAGGAAGGCAAGAGCATCATAAACTCGATCCTTGAGCACAGTTCGGTATGCAGCCCCGAAAAACTCGCCAGGTATAATTTTGAGGTTACCTCCGGTGAATCGCTTTACCTCGAAAGAAATCCTGCAGTCAGCCTGCTTCTTTCCTGTCTCCGTTACATGGTTGATCCCGGAAGCAGGGTGAACAAAAGCCTTTTGGTAAGATCTTTTGCACTTGCCACGGGGGCTGATGAAACAACAGTCTATTCTGCCGATGCCGGTACGGAGATTCCTGCCGGAATTCTTCCTGCCGGATGGGAGGAGAGCCTGAATCAGATACGTAACTCCTCACTCTTCACCGCGGCAGAAAAGATGATCCAGCTTTTCGGTCTGGGCAATGCCAAAGGCGACGGGAAGGGGAGGGAGAATGTTGCATTTATCAATTCATTTCAGGATGTTGTGCTCTGGTATTCATCGCGTTACAGCTCTGATATTTCATCTTTCGTAACATGGTGGGAGTCCGAAGGATACAGGAAGACCGTTGCCCAGTCCGACAGGCAGGAGGCCATCAGGGTGATGACAATCCACAAGGCAAAAGGATTGCAGAGCAGAGTGGTGATTATACCATTTGCCTCCTGGGAATTTTCGAGGCACGGATTCACCAAACCGCTGCTCTGGGTCAGAAATGTCCCCGAGCCGTTCACCCCGATGCCTGTGGTGCTTCCGGAACTTACAGCACAGCTCGAAAATACTTACTTTGCTGAGGAAGCAGCCCTGGAAAAGGCTTCAGAATGGCTTGACGGCATCAATATGCTTTACGTGGCATTCACCAGGCCTGTAGATGCTCTTTTCATTATGGCTCCGGAAGACAGGAAGGGCGACAAGATAAACGCCAATACTGAGAGTCTCCTGATAAATTCACTTGGTGACGGAATAGGGGATGCACGGTGGACGGAGTCGGACAAGATGCGTTGCCTGACCCTGGGAGAGCTTCCTGTGCCTCAAAGGATTGAGGAAAAAGGTGTGATCACTATGGACCGTTACCCGGTTTCAGAACGTCGCGGCACTATGCGGCTGCGGACGGGCGGCGCCCTCCCTCTCGATGAGATAAAACTTGACGAGCCCGGCGGAAGAGCCTACGGAATCATGATGCATGAACTGCTGAGCAGGGTGAAAACCCTTGATGACATACCCAAAGCAGTCGGTCACGTGTGCGACAGGGGACTGATAAACAACGCCCAGCGGGATCCGCTGACTGAAAAGGTGAGACTCCTCCTGACGTCCCCGAAGGTGAGGGAGTGGTTTGACGGCTCTTCCGCCGTGCGCACGGAAGCCACAATTATACTACCCTCGGGCGCCGCCCGCCGCCCTGACAGGGTGATGATCCGTGACAGTAAACTGTACGTTCTGGATTTTAAATTCGGGGAACCGTCAGATGAACATATGAACCAGGCATCCGGATACCGGCGGTTGCTGGAGGAAATGGGCTACAGAGAGGTGAAGGCCTGGCTCTGGTATGTTGAAAAGGATTTGTTAAGGGAAGCATGAACGGACCTGAAACATATCCCTGGGGAAGCTCACGCAGGTTCAATGCCTACACGGCCTGGTTTACCTCGCTTGCCGGAAAAAGAGTGCAGAAAGTGAGCCTCGATGCCGGTTTTACCTGTCCGAACCGTGACGGTTCGAAGGGCACGGGAGGATGCACATACTGCAGTAATGACGCCTTCAGCCCGGCCTATTGCACCCCTGACAAAAGTGTGACGCAGCAGCTTGATCAGGGCATTGCCTTCCACCGGCGCCGGTACCGCCGGGCAGACACCTACCTTGCTTACTTCCAGGCATATTCAAATACATATGCAGGCATTGACAGGCTGAAAAACCTGTACGCGGAAGCACTCGCTCATCCGGCTGTGGTCGGGCTGGTGATCGGCACCCGTCCCGACTGTGTAAATGACGCCCTTCTCGATTACCTGGCGGAAATGCGTCAGGAACATATTATTATTGTGGAGTACGGCATAGAATCCGTTTATGATGAGACCCTGAAACGGATCAACCGGGGTCACGATTTTGCAGCTTCCGTAAAGGCAGTAAGAGAAACGGCAGCCCGGGGCATCCCGACGGGTGGCCATCTTATTTTCGGCCTTCCGGGCGAGAGCCGGGAGCAGATAACATCCAGCGCACAGGTTATCTCTGAGCTGCCGCTTCATTCAATCAAGATGCATCAGCTTCAACTTATCAGGGGAACAGCCATGGCAGCCGAATATGCTGAACATCCGGAGCATTTTGACCTCTATACACTTGAAGAATACATTGACCTCGCCGTGTCATTTGCCGAAAGACTCAATCCTTCAATTATGATCGAGCGAATAAGCGGCGAAGCTCCCCCGAGGATGCTGGCTGACCCACGCAACTGGCACCTGCGCAGCAACGAGATCTTCGCGCTTTTCGAGAAACGGCTGGAAACCCTGGACACATGGCAGGGAAGACTTTATAAAACTAAATAGGTACAACGGTGGATTTCCTTGAGAAAGTGGCGAAGAAGCTCTATGATGAACATCACGGAGATATGGAGAACCAGATTGTGGTCCTGCCCAGCCGTCGTGCAGGACTCTATCTCTCACGATGCCTGGGGCGGCTCAGCAGCACTCCGCAATGGGCTCCGCAAATGGTTACTGTCACCGAACTGTTCCAGTCATTCACAACGGTTAAGCCCGCCGGTACAGAGATCCTTATTTTCGAACTCTACCGCATCTATGCAGCATCTGTTCCGGAGCCAATGCCGTTTGACGACTTCTGGTCATGGGGAGAAGTGATCATTTCCGACTTCAACGATATAGACCTTTACATGGCTGATGCTGAAAAGCTCTACAGCAACATTTCTGACCTGAAAGAAATCGATGATAAATTCGGAGACCTGACCGATGAACAGATTGAAATAATAAGGAAGTTCTGGATCTCCTTTAACCCCAGGTCATCAGGGAGCGAAGCCAGGAACAGGTTCAGGGCGGTCTGGATGATGCTGGGACCACTCTATCAGGGATTCAGAGATGCACTTGTCAGAAGGGGATACGCCGGCGACGGTATGCTGTGCCGCAGTGTCGCTTCCGGAGCAGATAACGCAACTCTGACAGTGCCGGGGGAGTACACATGGCATATAGCAGGACTGAATGCACTGAACGAGTGTGAAAAACGACTTTTTAAATACCTGAAAGGAAAAAATCAGGCACGTTTCTACTGGGATGACGATCACCGGTTTATGGATGACCCTGACCACAGGGCTTCATTCTTCATCCGTGAAAACATAGGCCTTTTTGGAAATGACCTTGAAAAACCCGCTACCCGTGAGGATGAAAAGGATGTCGGCAGATGGGTCATTACCGACACTCCTTCTGATACGGCGCAGGCCAAAATGCTTCCCGATATACTCAGCGAGGCAGGGATAAGCGAAAACGATGACCTGACTGATACCGCTGTCATCCTTGCCGATGAAAAGCTTCTGATACCCGTACTGACTTCATTGCCAGCAGAAATAGGAGACGTGAATGTGACAATGGGTCACCCGTTCCGGTTTACTCCACTCTATTCGTTTGTCAGGCAGTTGTTTATCCTTTCAAGGTCCGCCAGAAGAACCGGGCATAAAACATCATTCAGAACTGAAGATATACTCTCCGTACTCAGGCACCAGTACTTCAGACTGCTCTCTGGAGGAGAGGAGGAAAAAGTCATTTCTGAAATGATCGAAGGCAACATGATCAGGGTTGACACTGATTTCCTTGCTGACAAACTCGGCAATGCAGAACTGTTCCTCATCTCAGACGTTGGAGCTGACTTCCCGGCTTACCTTACCGGTATACTCAGCCGGCTGGAGTCCGCAACATACGGTCTGCCGGTACCGAAGCACGAGATGAGCATCGACAGGGAATATATCAGGATGGCCCTTGCCGAGACCCGTAAACTGGAGAACCTGATCGGGGAGTACTTTCTCGAAATGAAGACAGAGACCTGTATAAGACTGATCGACAGGGTATTTAAGCGACTCATTGTGCCGTTTTCAGGTGAGCCGTTAAAAGGACTTCAGGTGATGGGAGTACTCGAGACCAGGGCACTCGAATTCCGGAAGGTGATCTTCCTTTCAATGAACGAAGGTATTTTCCCTCACCAGAGTTATGACAACACCTTCATTCCCTACAATATCCGGAGGGCTTTCGGTCTGCCGACGATAAACGAGCACGAGTCAATATATTCATACCACTTTTTCAGGCTGCTCAGAAAACCTGAACGGGGATGGTTTCTTTATAATTCCACTGCACAGGGATTGAATACCGGCGAGATGAGCCGGTACCTGATACAGATGAAATATGAACAGGCTTACAGCCCGGAGTTCAGGACTATGCATATAACAGTCGGCCGCAGCCGGATAATTCCTGAGACGCTTGAAAGGGAAGCCGGTCATATGCAGGCGCTGCTTGAGAGGTACGAAGTGAGTGGGGGCGGTGACAGGTTTTTCTCTCCCAGCGCCGTAAATACCTGGCTGAACTGCCGCATGAAGTTTTATTACAAATATGTATGCGGAATTCCCGAAGAGGAGAAACTTGACAGGGACATTGATCAGCGGCGCTTCGGAAACATCCTCCACGATGTGATGAAGAGGCTTTATGAGCCACTGGTTGGTGACGCAAACCCGGCTGAAAAGCTGAGGCTGATCGCTTCAGACGGAGACCTTATACAAAAGACAGTCAGAAAAGCTGCATCAGTCGAGATGAAATGGTCAGAGGAGACGATACTGGAGGGTAAGGGAGTCATAATCCTGGATGTCCTTGAACGCTATGTCAGGGATGTCCTGAGATTCGACCTGAAGAGTGTAAACCTGACAATCAGCCATCTTGAGAACCGGTTCGCACGAATGCTCGATGTCAGTACAGCATCAGGAAATGTAAGAATACAGCTGGGAGGGGTCATTGACCGCGTTGATATTTCAGGCGGTGTCGTGCGGGTGGTGGACTATAAAACCGGCACGCCTAAAATCGAATCAGTTCAGGTCGATGACCTGTTCGACGAGACCCGCGAAAAAAGAAGCGACGCAGTGCTTCAGACTCTGCTCTATTGCAGCGTGCTTTCCGACTCTTACAGGGACGTTGTTATCAATCCGGCAATATTCTGGGTTCAGCAGATTTCCTCCCCGGATTTTAATCCTTCGTCGTATCTCACTGAATTTGGCATGGAAGCGCCTGATCTGAAAACCTGGAAAGAGGTGATGGACCGCTTCGACTCGGGTTTGTCTTCTACCCTCGCTAAAATATTTTCTCCTGATGAACCTTTTAGAATGACTGAATTCAACAGGCGTTGCACCTATTGCCCCTTTATAAGGCTGTGTCGCCGGTGAGTTAATCCTCCATGTCGGCCTGCAGTGCAGCCATGCGTATTGCAGTGACTGCAGCCTCGTCGCCCTTGTTGCCGTGAATACCGCCTGCTCTTTCGAGCGCCTGTTCGCGGGTAAGGGTGGTGAGCACACCGAAGATGAACGGGATATTGTAATCGAGGTTAAGCTGGGTAATGCCCTGGGTTACACCCTGGCATATATATGTAAAGTGCGGTGTTTCGCCCTGTATGACACATCCGAGGCAGATCACGCCGTCAAGATCATCATATTCTGCAAGCCACTGTCCACCGAGTGTCAGTTCAAAGGTGCCGGGAACGTGTTTGACAACGATGTTTTCAGCAGTCACTCCGTGCAGGCTCAGTGTCTTTGTTGCACCGTTCAAAAGCGCTCCTGTGATCTCACTGTTCCAGTCCGAAACCACGATTCCGAATCTCATCTCCGAGGCATTGGGAACTGCCTTCGGATCATAGGCTGAAAGATCCCGGGTTGCCATAAAAACTTCTGCTAATTGATGTGCAGCTTAACCCTTGCAATGTACTTGTCAATTGACCTGCCCTCATTGCTTTCAGGATACTTGTCCTGGATCATTTCGTAGACCTTCAGGGCTTCTTCGAATTTCTCCGCTGTTTCATAGAGTTCCCCTGCTTTCATGAGATAAATAGGGGAGTGAAATGCATTTCCTGCCATTTCAGCTGCTTCAAGATAGAGCTTAATGCCCTTTTCGCTGTCACCCAGCTCAACATTGGCATCTCCGATGAGAGCCTTTGCCTGGGGTGCAAGTATTTCGTCCTTGAGTGAATATTTTTCAAGGTAATCTATAGACTGTTGAAAATCACCAAGGTGAATAAAACAGGCTCCTGCATAGAAATTCGCAAGTTTTCCTGATTTTGTGATTTTGTATTCTTTCGCTATGTCAATGAATCCCAGGTCGTTGCCGTTACCGTAAAGCGCCAGTTTGAGGGAATCCTGTGCAAAATACTGTTCTGCCATGAACATCTGGCTCTGGGCTTCCTTATCCTGTTTGTTCATATAGAGTTTGGCAAGCCAGAAGATACCGACAAGTACTACAAGGGCAATCAGCCCGTAGAGCATGGGCCTGTAGTTTTCTTCAAGAAATTTTTCTGTTTGTGTCAGTGTCTGTTCAACGTTCTCGATACCTTTGGTGGTCTCTGTTTTCTTAGTCATATCAGTATTATACTATTACAGGTCAAAAAAATAACTTCGCAAAAGTAGTATTTCCCTGCTTATTTTAAAACAATTGATTAAAAAAATGCACTGCTGCTGCAGGTTGTCGTATCAGGGTGCCCGGTCCGGTGTTTTTATAATTGCCGCCGCCGTAACTTTTCTTAACTTTGTGCACTTATCCGCTGAAGAGTCGGCATATGCACCTCACCCGAATAGAGCTTACAAATTTCAAGAATTACGAAGAAGTATCACTGGAATTTTCTCCACGGTTCAACTGTTTTGTTGGCAATAACGGCGTGGGGAAGACAAATATTCTTGATGCTGTGCATTATCTTTCACTTACAAAGAGCTTCTTCAATAATTCGGACACCCTGAGCATCAGGCACGGTGAAGATTTTTTTATTCTCAGGGGTGAGTTTGCGAAGGACGGGACGGAAGATGAGCTCTTCTGTGCTTTTCAGAAGCAGAAACCCAAGGTCTTCAAGCGTAACGGAAAAGAGTACTCAAAACTATCGGACCATGTTGGCAGATACCCCGTTGTCATGGTGTCACCGGCAGACAGTACTCTTATTACTGAGGGAAGTGAAGAACGACGCCGTTTCCTGAACATGATAATCAGCCAGTATGACCCTGTCTACCTCGATGCCCAGATGAGGTACAACAAGGCTCTCCTGCAACGAAATAAAGTCCTGAGGGAGGGCGGTTATGACTCTGACGGTCTGCTGGATCTGTACGACGAGCAGATGATAACGGCTTCCGAAATAATATATGAGGCCCGGAGAAGCCTGACAGAAAACATGCTGCCCCTGTTTTCATCATATTACGAAAGAATATCCAGAAGCGCCGAGGAAGTGAACATAAGGTACAAATCGCATCTCGGCTCATCAGACTTCGGGGTGCAGCTTGCCGCCTCCAGGGACCGCGACCGGAATCTCCAGTTCACCGGTCTCGGAGTTCACCGTGATGACCTGGTCTTTGAAATAAACGGCCATTCCGCAAGAACAACCGCTTCCCAGGGACAGCAGAAATCGTTCGTCGTGGCCCTGAAGCTTGCAAAGTTCGCTTATATAAGCCGGATGAACGGATTTTATCCGGCTCTTTTGCTCGATGATATTTTCGATAAGTTCGACGAGACAAGGGTAGAGGAAATCATCAGACTCGTCGGATCCGGAGGTTTCGGTCAGGTATTTGTCACAGATACCCAGCAGGATCGTATTCACCGTATTCTTGACAATACCGGCGTTGACTTCCGGCTTTACAGAATAGGCCGCAAAGGCATTGAGGAAGAGATAAGAAACGGTAAGAAATAAAATTTTTATGCGTCGCAACAAGACCCTCACCCTCCGCGAAGTACTGAAAGATCTGATCGACGAGTACCGCATCGGGCCAAAGCTCAGGGAAGCTTCGGTCATAAACCTCTGGAGCGAAGTGACAGGGAAAGCTATCTCCTCAAGGACGTCAAAAATCTATATCCGTGACGGAGTCCTGCATGTTTACCTTACCTCCTCCGTAGTAAAAAATGAACTGATGATGCTGCGCGAAGCCCTGCGCCAGAGGCTTAACAAGGATGCCGGCGAGGAGGTGGTCAGGGAAATCGTGCTACATTGATCCCGGTCAGTTCAACTTACAGTGTAATTGTAACCCCTTATCGATATGTTCCTGCTGTACCCTTTGACTGTTTCAAAGGAAAAATCCGTTCCCGCAAAATTAAGAACGGCTGTGTCACCGTTTAATTTAATGTCAATATGACCATCAGGATTATTATGAAGGAGTGCGTCAGCCATCAGAAATGCCTTTTCTGCTCCGTCACCCCGGCGGAAGTTCCAGACCTCGTCAGGTTGTGACAGACGGCCTCCGTCATAAACAGATTTGTTCTTCAGTCCGGAAACCGTTTTGTAGATCTCTTCCGGACTTTTCCCCTGGATAAATGAATGGCATACCGGATTGCGCTCCATGGCAGCCTTGATAAAAGGTCTCCAGTCAGCAGCTTCCATATCACGGTATGCATACAGCGAAAGCAAGGCCATTTCGGAATATCCTGAAGCTGACTTTACTTTCCTGATTATCTCTTCCCTTGAGTCAGAAATATCTATTTCCGGATAGTCTTCCTTTTCGTATACTTTTTCAGCTGAAGGAAGCTGAGGTACGGTGACTGTGAACGACTTAATGTCACGGAACATCCTGTGCACACAGTCCACATGCTCCGTCCTGAAACGACTGAAGAACCCCTGTTCAATCAGACCCAGGTCCGGTCCGGACTGAAGCTTCAGGTATTCCTCAACATCATTCAGGATTATCTTTCCGTTAACCGGCTCCAGGAAAAATTCTTCACCGTCAACTTCAAACAGAAGCTTTTCACGGGTCTCGGCATTCACGCTGAATTTGGAACTGTGCTCATATTCAAAGAGTTTCTCCAGTGTAATGTAATTGGGAATGCCGGCATTCAGGTACCTGTACTGGAAGAGACACTTGTACTCTGATTTGAATCTGAGAAAATTTATGAAGACTGTCGGGGTCAGCTGGGTCGTCACGAAATCTGACAGTTTCAGTCTGAATTTGTCATAGACCTCCCTGTCAATTGTGGCCCTTTCAAAAGCAGTGTGAATATACCCTGTGATGTGTGAAACGATTGTGACTTTTTCGTTCTCCAGGGCCCTTCTTGCCTTTTCTGAAAGCGATGTGCCGTTGAACCACATATTGCGGGTCATAATGCGGCGGTTGTTGGTTATCAGGCCTTCCTTTTCATCAATGAAGTTCTGGGAGTGCAGCGGAGTAGCCAGCAGGTAGATCTTATCAAGCGGGATGCCTCCCACAACGAACATTGCAGCGGCATACAGGGCTGCAAGGCTCACACACTCTCCGGCTCCGGTTGAAAAATGCTCCTTGTGCCGGAATGCGGTCATCGCTTCAATTGTTTCAGTCTTCCAGTAGGGGATGACCGAGGTGTTGTATTTATCGAGCCCGAAATGCTTACGGATATCTATGCTGAAGTAATATTTATCGCCCTCGTAACCAAAGAGAGCATTTGACTGTTTCAGCAGCTCCGTATCGAAGAAATCGCTGAACCGGCCAATCTCTTTCTCCTTTTCTGTAAGACCCCAGGTGTCAAGATCAAGATTGAAGACATAATTGTCAATTATATACTGTTTGATCCGGTTCGACCTGCTTATGAAGTTCTTCTTCCTGATATCCTTAAACCACGGATCATCGAGCCACTTCCATAATATAGGTGACATAATATCTGCAATGACGAGCGGGTAAAAAAGATCAGGGAATATGAAAATCTCCATGTCGGAGAGGGTGTATGCGGATGAGTATTTTTCCAGGGTTTTCTTATCGGAAAAATCAGGTTTTAAAGGCATTGTCATCAGAAATCTTTTAGACGTAACAGAAACAGGGCATTATTGTTTTCCGGCCAGGGGAAAATATCAGAACACCTCAATGGAGGAGAAGAAGAAGTTTGCCTCTCTTGAAGCGTTCTCCTTTGAATCCGAGCCGTGCACCGCATTCATCTGCACACTGACTGCAAATTCCGCCCTGATGGTGCCTTTTTCGGCTTTCGCCGGATCAGTGTTGCCGATAAGCTTCCTGAACTGCTCAACGGCATTGTCGTGTTTAAGCACCATTACTACAACCGGGCCTGAGGTCATAAATTCAACCAGACCTTCAAAAAAGGCTCTTTCACGGTGAACGGCATAGAACTCCTCAGCCTGAAAACGGGTGAGACGTATCATCTTGATGGCTGCTATCTCAAATCCCGATTCATTAATCATTGAAAGGATGGGGCCTATCTTGCCGGTTCTAACTGCGTTAGGCTTGATGATTGAGAAGGTGTAATCTACAAACATGATACTTGTGCTTTATGGTTTCAGTGGCTTGATTTTTGTAACCCTGGTTTTTTAATTAACTTTGTCGCCCTCACAAAACTGCAAATTGACAGATATCGGTAAATATACAAAAGAATTGAAAAGGCTCATCTCAGGAGCAAATCATATTCTGCTAATCTGCCACATAAACCCGGACGGTGATGCGGCAGGAGCAATGCTGGCTATCAGGCGATGGATCATTTCAAGGGGCAAGACCGCGGATATGATTTCGCCAAATTCACTGCAGAAATTCCTGATGTGGATGCATGATGCAGACAAGATCGTTGACTTTCATCATAACATTGAGGCCGGTTCGGCACTTATCCGCGAGGCTGACCTGATCATCATGGTCGATTTCAACTCCCCTTCGCGTCTGGGAAAAGCTGAAGAACTTGTATTGTCTTCAAAAGCATTCAAGGTGATGATTGACCATCATCCTGATCCGGGAAAGATTGCCGATCTCGTGATCTCTGACACAGGCAGGAGCTCAACGTCTGAACTCATCTATGCACTGGTCAATGAGATGGAAGAAGGCGAGTTCTCAGACCACGACTTTATCGAGGCGGTTTATGTCGGAATAATTACGGATACGGGAAATTTTGAACACGGCCTCTACAGCGGTGACACGATGAGAACCGTGGGCCACCTGCTCGATAAGGGTGTGGATAAGGAAAAGATACTGAATCATATATTCAGCAATTTCTCGGCAGACAGGATGAGGCTGAAAGGATATGCCCTCCATTCCAGAACAGTAGTCCATCAGGATCTTCACACAGCCTATATCTGGCTGACCAAGGAAGACCTGGAAGCATTCAACCATGTCAAGGGCGACACCGAAGGTTTTGCCAATCTTCTGCTGGCAATCAACGGGATTGTGTTGTCAATTCTCTTTGTCGAACGCAGCGGTTTTGTCAAGATGTCGCTCAGATCAAAAGGCAGCTTTAATGCCAATGTTCTGTCACGAAAATGTTTCAACGGCGGCGGACACCGCAATGCGGCAGGAGGAGAGATGAAGGGTACTATACAGGATGTCCTGAATCATTTTGAAAAGGTACTCCCGACTTTTAAACCAGAGCTCGATGCAGCTGCTCTTGATATGTCAAGATGAAAAAACTCATTCCATTGTTTTTTGCCTTTGTGATCTCCCTTTCAGGCTGCCTCAGCAGACCTGACAGCAAGAGCACTGACTCCAGAAACGATGACAATGACCTGATTGAATACAACAGATCACTGCTTGTAAAAGACCGCGCCCTGATAACAGAATATACCGGTAAGGAAAATCTCCCGGTTAAAGAAACTTCCACCGGTCTGTGGTTTCTTGAAATGAAGAGCGGAGAAGGCCCTGAGATCGAACTGGGCGATAATGTGAAATTTGATTTTGAGTGCAGCCTCCTTGACGGAACACTTTGTTACAGGGGAACTTCCACACTTAAAGTTGGCTATGCCGACGCAGCCAGCGGAGTGACTGAGGGGCTGCAGATGATGAATACAGGCAGCGAGTTCATGTTCATCATTCCGCCTTATCTCGCATACGGTCATACCGGCGACGGAAACAAGATTCCCGGCAGGTCAATTCTGATATACAGGATAAGAATAAGAGAAGTAATTTAATTTTGGAACAATATTTGCGGGATATCCCAAACAATAATCTGACAATGAAAAGAAGATCTATACAATTAGCCGTCCTTTCTCTGCTTTTGGCCGCAGTTGCCTGTAATCCTGCAAAAAAATACGAGGAGGAGGAAAGAAGCCAGATAGAAGGATTTATCGCTTCACACAGTATCACTGTTGAACCCGATGCAAACGGTCTTTACTATATCGAACTCATTTCCGGAACAGGCGAAAAGATTGCCGAAGGAGACTCATTGGGTGTATATTATATTGGGAAATTCCTTGACGGAACCGAATTTGACGGCAACCTGGAAGAAGACACACCCTTCCGGTTCAGACTCGGGTCTGTGGGACTGATCGAGGGATGGAACATCGGCCTTAAGAACATGAAGGCCGGAACAAAAGCGCAGCTGCTTATTCCGTCAAGCCTTGGCTACGGAACCATGGGATACGGCTATTATGACTACTACGGCAGATACATAACCGTAATACCTGGTTACACTCCTCTGTTTTTCGAGATCGAAATCGTCGACCTTGTCAAGGACGGAAAATAATAATTTTATCACCCGTCAACGATACTTTCTCCAGGGCTGAGCGATAAGCCGCCCAGTCTATTTCCGTAAAATCCTTCAACAGCTTTTCGGCTTCACCAAGGGCTCTCTCGGCATCATTCATACTCTTCTCTTCCTGCTGTGAAAGGGGCCCGGAAGCCATCATTAAGACCCTGTATCCGTTTATCTGCTGAATCAATCCCTGCTGTCTTGAATTGAGCTTCAGATCAACCCTTTCAATAGCTTCTCTGATAGCCTTTTGTGCTGCTGAGACCGCATCTGCGAAGATAGGCTGTTTTGTAGAAAGGTCATCTGCCTTCGCAACCTGTTTTTTCATCTCAGAGTATTTTACAAGCTCAGAATTAAATGCAGTAATTTTTGATCCGAAAGCCACCGCTCTCGCCTGGTTTCTTTGTATTGACGTATAGTCCTGTGCCGGCAATCTTGGGTCTGGTTTTACAGTTACAGATGTTTCGGCTGTCTCATCCCCGTTCTTCACACTCACCCTGTAGGTTCCCGGGACTGCAGTGCCGCCCATGCTCCTGAAATATCTTGCACGCGGATTCTCATCCTGATCCTGCAATCCGGCCTGTGGAAGGGCATTTCTGTCAAATCTCCACAGAAGTCTGTTGAAACCTTTTGAAGCTGTTGTCTCTGTTGTTTTCACCACCTTGCCCTCATTGTCCAGTATCGTGACGCTCACTTTTGCTGAATCCTTAGGCGTGAAGAATGAGATCATGGCACCAGGTTGACGGTTTTCGCCCCTGAACATAGCATCACCGTAAAAATAATATCCGGGAAGGTTCTTTGTCGATGCCATTATTGCCTCAGGTACCTCGAATACTGATATTTTACTGTTGAGCAGCCTGTTTCCCTCTTTTGCCAGGGCTCTGAGGGGACGTATATCATCGAGAATCCAGAGGGCGCGCCCGAAGGTGGCAATCACAAGATCATGTTCACGCGGATGGATTGCCAGATCATATGTAGAGACCGTGGGATATCCGCTGGTCCACCTGTTCCATATTTCTCCACCGTCAAAGCTGACATAAAGACCATATTCAGTTCCGGCAAACATCAGGGCCGGCTCTGCCGGATCCTGAACGAAACTGAGCACATATCCGCTGACATCTGTGTCATCAATAATCCTTTTCCAGCTCTTACCGTAGTCGTCAGTCCTGAACAGATACGCAGAGTTGTCACCCTGACGGTAGTCATTTGCAACTATAAACGCTGTTGCAGGGTCAAACACAGAGGCAGTAACCTGCGGAATCCAGCAGTTGCGGGGTAGGCCCTTGATATTCTTTGAAACATTATTCCAGTTTTTTCCTCCGTCAACGGTGACCTGAATATTGCCGTCATCGGTTCCGGCCCAGATCACTCCCTGTTTTACAGGACTGGGGTCTATTGTTATCACTGTGCAATGGTTTTCGGCGCCGGTGGCATCAATAGTTATACCTCCGCTTTTATCCTGCTTCTGCTTTTCCGGATCATTTGTGGAAAGGTCCGGTGATATTTTTGTCCAGGTGTCACCCCTGTCAGTGCTGCGATGCACATACTGGCTGCCAAAATAGATGGTGCCGTTTTCAAACGGATCCTGTGCGATGGCTGAATTCCAGTTAAACCTTAGCTTCTCTTCGCCCTCAGGTCCGGGTCTGATACTTTTCGACCATCCTGTAAGCACGTCATACCGCCTTATTGATCCTCCCTGCGACTGTGCATAACAGTACCTCGGATCTCCGGCCACCGGCATGGCATCAAAGCCGTCACCGCCGGAAAGAAAATCGAACATCTCGTTGATAAGCGGACCGTTATACCAGGCATAGGCCGGACCGCGCCACGATCCATTGTCCTGAAGTCCACCGTAAACATTGTATGGAGTCTCATTGTCAGTCCTGATATGATAGAACTGCCCCAGCGGGAGATTCTCTATATGACGCCATGTTTCCCCGCGATCATAACTGATGGCCATGCCACCGTCATTTCCGTCGAGCATCCTGTCAGGATTGACCGGGTCTATCCACCATGCGTGGTGATCAAGGTGTACAGATCCGGTAATGCTCAAGGGAAATGTAAGTCCGCCGTCTTCACTTACATTTACACCGGAAAAAAGAGTGTAAACCCTGTTCTCGTTTTTCGGATCGACATATATCTCTGCATAATAAAACGGCCTGTTTCCGATATTGTTTTCGCCCCTTTTCTGCCATGTTTTACCCCCGTCAGTAGACCTGTATATTGCGGTGGTTTTTGATTCCACGTATGCATAAACATAATCTGGTCTTGACGCTGCAATGGCAAGTCCCATGCGCCCTGTCACCTCCGGAAGTCCATCCCTGACCCTTGTGAAGGTATCGCCGCCGTCATGAGTAACCCAAAGTCCTGACCCTGCTGCCGATGATTCGAAGAACCAGGGCCACCGCCGGTGGTCCCACATAGCCACGAAAATCTTTCCGGGGTTTGACGGGTCCATCACCATGTCAGCGACACCGGAAGTCTCATTTGTAAAGAGCACCTGGCTCCAGGTTTTCCCTCCGTCAGTGGTTCTGAACAGTCCTCTTTCCTTATGAGGGGCCCACGGGTTACCTATGGCTCCGGCATAAACAATATCAGGATTGACAGGGTCAATAATTATCCTGTGAATATAGCGGGTAAGCTCAAGTCCCATACACTTCCATGTCACCCCGCCGTCAAGACTCCTGTAAATGCCGTAACCCCCCGTCACGCTGTTGCGGGGATTGCCCTCACCGGTACCTGCCCATACCACATCGGGGCGAACAGGGTCTACAGCCAGGGCTCCGATGGATGCCACAGCCTCCCCGTCAAAGATAGGAGTGAAGGTCGTACCGGCATTTACTGTCTTCCACAGACCACCTGATGCGGTGCCAATGTAAAAGACATTTTCATTTCGCGGGTCAGCAGCAAATGCAGTTACCCTTCCGCTCATGCCTCCGGGACCGATATTTCTGGGTTTGATGCCGTTGAAAAGGGTCATGTCAGTTTTCTGTCCGGAAGCCAGAAATGCAACCATGATCAGTACGGTCAGAGTAAGGAGTCTTTTTGTCATTACAGCAGTTTTAAACAGACACAATTTAGTCAATAATAAGTAAGCCGGAAACGGGGGAGATTGTGTTTTACAATAGGTAATTGTCATGCCGTGATTACACCCTCATGCCATGAGCAAAAAGACAACCAGCCGTTTGTCAAGAGAAGGCTTTTGGGTCCTCCATTCCCTGAGGGTCAGGGTTCTTACCGATTCACTTTCCAGCGTGAGATCGGCAGCTATGCACAGCCTGGTTGAAGGATTGCATACCGTCAGGATATCATCCAGCATCTTCTCCGTCCGGAAAGGCGTCTCCATGAATATCTGGGTCTGCCCGCCGGCAGATCTCTGTTCAAGGTTTTTAAGCGCTTTCTGCCTGCCGGCGGCATCTAACGGCAGATAGCCGTTGAATGCGAATGACTGTCCGCTTAATCCTGAGGCTACAAGACCCAGGATTATTGATGATGGACCGGTCAGCGGTATGACCCTGATACCCCTTCTGTGAGCCTCTTCAACAACAATGTTTCCGGGATCGGCAAGTCCCGGCATCCCTGCCTCACTCATCACACCGGCATCAGAACCGTCAGTTACAATTCTGAAAAACTCTTTCAGATCCTCCGGCTTCGCATGCTTTCCTATCTCGAAGAATTGAGAATCATCAATTGGAAACTGCCTGTCAATGCTTCTCAGGTACCTACGGGCACTCCTTATATCCTCTACGGCAAAAATCCTTAATGAACGTGTAATGTCAGCGACCTTTCCCGGAATCGTCATAGAATACTCAGGGTTGCCCAGCGTAACAGGCAGCATGAAAACGGTACCTTTCATTTGTCAGGTGGAAATTGTGCAGTAAAGATATATAAAAGCACCCTTTGCCATAAAATGAATTTTTTCATTGTTCTTCTCTCATTTTCAGGCTATGTTTGTGAAAGAATATATCTGCAGTGAAGATTACTTTTCTCGGAACCGGAACTTCTCAGGGTGTTCCCGTAATAGCCTGCGACTGTGCCGTATGTCTTTCAGATGACCCGAAAGACAACAGGCTTCGTGCAGCACTCCTTGTGGAAACTGCCACAAACACTTTCGTCATTGACGCCGGACCTGATTTCAGGCAGCAGATGCTTCGTGCCCGGGTTAAAAAAATTGACGGAATTTTTCTCACCCATGAACATAAGGACCACATTTCAGGAATGGATGACCTGAGGGCATTCAACTACAGAAGCCAGGCGGCAATTGATATCTATGCAGAGGAGAGGGTGCAGAATGCTGTGAGAAAGGAGTATGCGTACGTCTTTTCTGAAAATCAGTATCCCGGAGTTCCTAAAATGGAACTTCATAACATTGACAGGTACAATATTACTATCAGGGAAGATACAATAATCCCCCTCAGAATTTTCCATTACAGACTTCCGATACTCGGATTCAGGATCGGAGATATGGCTTATATAACCGATGCAAATTATATCCCGGAAGAGACCAAAGAAAAATTAATTGGCGTTAAGTATTTGGTAATAAATGCATTAAGAAAGGAAAAGCATATTTCGCATTTCAGCCTTGCTGAGGCCTTGAGCTTTATTGAGGAGATCTCACCACGGTATGCATTCATAACCCACATAGGTCATCAGATGGGGAAGCACGCAGACATCAACAGGGAGTTGCCTGCCAACGTATCACTTGCCTGGGATGGACTTGAAGTAAGCTGCAAAGAATAATCTATCGCCTTTTGTACTTGAAAAGTTTCTTCTGGTATTTAGGCGAGAAGAAGTACTTGTTGCGGCCAAGCTGTGTTGTATTGATGTAAGAAGCCGCTTTTGCCTTTTTTGACAGGTAAGAATTCTTTTTAGATGTGGCACATCCCGGCATCAGCAGAATGGCAGAAAGGATTAAAATAATGAACAATAGGCCTTTGTGATAATTCTTTTTCATCGGCGAAACGTCTGTTCGGACGCCTAAAATTAACAATTTAATCCTGATTAAAAAAGTATAATGTTTATATAGGTATACGGACTCCTGTTCATTTTGTTGCGTTAATATCTTAAATTGCATTTCGTATTATTCGGAATAGCGGATTTGAACATTTAGTCAAAATGCATAAGATGAGATTTCTCCTGATTTCATGTTTTACTTTGTTTGCACTGGTTTCTACGGCACAGTCCCTTGAGAACATAGGTGTCACCAAGGATGAGGGTGCAAAGGTGGTTCGTTTTCATCTCGGCGACAGCACAGTGGTGCCGCTGTCACCAGCCAGACCGGTTTTCAGCTTCAGGCTTGACGGTAAGTATTACGATTCAGATGATGTGGAGGCGGGTCTTACGGGCAGCCGGCTTGTGATGATCTACCCCGGTGGGGTGGAAGCAGCTTTTATCTCTCGCGGAGGTTCACACCCGGGATGGATGGCTGAACTGGTTTTTCAGAACCACGGCCGTGATACAGTGACTGTAAGTGATGTCGTTCCGTTCGCCGAAGACATTAACAATGTATATATTACAGGCTTCGGTCCATGGGATCTTGCCAGGGCACGTCTTTTCCTGCCGGGAAAAACGCCTGTCAGGGTTATTTTGCCTGATAATGCCTGGGAGATGGGATTTTCAGCCTTTGAGGCGGACGGGAATCATTCTGTTTGCGCTATTGCAAGACGGGTTTCTGTTCAGGACGGTAAAAAAGGAAGGTATGAGACCTCACTTCCCCCCGGGGCATCTGTAACCTACAACATTTACGGAGATACTTATACCGGACCCTGGCAGGAGGGACTCAGGCTGATGTTCAGTAAAAGATACCTTTATGATCTGACTTCCTTCGATGATTCACTGTACCTCCGTGAAGACCTGGAATGGATTCGGAGCAGCTACCTGATCATATTGCAGATGTCATGGGACAGACAGTTTTATGACAGATTCCGGGCCAGGAGCGGATTTGCAGATTTTCTCGCAGAATACAATAAGCTCTTTGATCATGCCGATGTTTTCGGGATCTGGCCCACCTGGCCCAGGCTTGGCCTTGATGAGAGAAATCAGTGGGATATGTACCGCGATCTTCCCGGCGGTACCGAAGGTCTGAAAAACTTCAGCCGTTATGCCAGGGCAAACGACTGCCGGTTCTTCATTGCCTATAATCCCTGGGACAACAGCACCAGGAAGGAAGATCACCTGAGGGGAATGGCTGAACTGATATCACTTACCGAAGCCGACGGAGTAGTGCTTGACACAAAGGGCAGCTCGAGTGCAGAACTGCAGCAGGCTGCCGACAGTGTACGCAGCGGCGTGGTTATGTTCTCGGAAGGAATGGCAATTGTGAAAGACATGCCCGGCATCATCTCAGGCCGTGTGCATAATGCAATTTTCCTCAGTCCTGAGCTGAACCTCAATAAGCTGATAAGACCTGATTTTGCAATATTCAGAGTTGCTGACGTAGGAGAGGATGTGCTTCACCGTGAAATAGCGGTGGCATTTTTCAACGGATACGGTACCGAACTGAATCTCTTCAGACCGGGTGGCCGGGGAGATGAGTACACGAATGACCTTCACTTCCTCGCCGCGACAACATTTGTTCTCAGACAAAACAGCGATGCATTCCTTGATATGAACTGGACACCGCTGATTAACACAACAGCTGACAGAACATATGTCAATAAGTGGAGATCCGGTGACAAAATCATCTACACTGTTCTGAATATGAATCACAGCGGCGTGGATACCCTGCTGTTTGAAACTGAATGGGGTAATGAAAAGCATCTTGTCTCACTGTGGAACCACGAAGAAATTCATCCCGTACCGTCCGGTGGTCGTCAGATGGTGCCGGTGAAGGCTTCAATGTGGGACCAAAGGTATGACGGAACCCGCCGGGAAGGCTCTGTTGACTGCATAGCCCTTCTTCCTTCACTTCTGAAGGCAGAACTGAAGGGTGACAGACTCCGGATATCTTCTATGGCGGAAGGCCAGATAACCGTTTGGAAAGGCAATCCCGGGTACGGCTCAAAACCGGTAACAGTAAAATCTCCCGCGGATACTCTTTTGTCAGTTGACACAATATTCGGCGTGATGGAGGGTAAAATTGTAATTCAGCTTACTGAAAATGATATTCTGCTCGATGAACGGGTTGTCTCCCTCACAGGTGGCATACCCTGGCTGGTAAGCTCAACCGACCGCACTGATCCGCCCGCTGAAGGAACTCCCGAAGGAATGGTGGTAGTACCCGCGACAAGAATAAAATACAAACTCTCTTCAAACGATGAGTTTATTCCGTACCCTGAAACAGGCAGGGAGATAACGGCTGACATTGACAGTTTTCTGATAGACATTTTTCCGGTCTCCAATGAGAAGTTCCTCCGTTTTCTGCGTGAAAGCAGGTATGTCCCTGATGATACGACAAATTTTCTCAGGCATTGGGAAAAAGGCATCCCGGTTACCGGCCAGGAGAGGTATCCTGTGGTCTGGATTAGCATCGAGGATGCGAGGGCATATGCAAAATGGGCCGGGAAAAGGTTGCCTTCGGAGGCAGAGTGGCAGCTTGCCGCACAGGGAACTGACGGCAGGCCCTGGCCATGGGGAGAGGAATTCCATGCCACAAAATGCAACAACGGGTTTGGAAGGCCTACTCCGGTCGATGCTTTCCCTAAAGGGGGAAGTATTTACGGTGTGGAGGATCTTGTCGGGAATGTATGGCAGATGACAAATGACGTCTGGTGCAATGGTGCCTATTATTTTAATATTATCAGAGGCGGCAGTTACTATAAGCCTGACTCCAGCTGGTGGTACATTCAGGGAGGGCCCCAGCGGCTTGACATGACCCAGATGCAGTTGCTGGTCTCACCGGGATACGACAGGAGCGCAACGGTAGGATTCAGGTGCGTGAAGGACCTGCAGAAGAATTAAGGATTGGCTGTCAGTCTATTTTACGGGCACCGTCACCGATTCCCGGAAGGTAGAAGTCAGCAACAAGTCCGGTTTTGGAATGATAGATCTCCGCCAATTTTGTCATAAATGCCTCTGTCTGGTCTGCCTCGACAATTGATACAGTACAACCGCCGAAACCGGCCCCGGTCATCCGGGTTCCGATAACTCCCGGCAGTTTGCGACCTTCATAAACAAGCGTGTCAAGCTCTGCACCTGTAACCTCATAGTCTTTGCAGAGTGAGTCGTGCGACTCGTTCATCAGCTTTCCGAGGCTCACTATATCATTCTTTTCAAGTGCACTGATTGCCTCCAGTGTTCTGTTGTTTTCGGTTATGACATGCCTGGCTCTTCTTCTTAAAACCTCATCAGGGATATACTTGTCCAGCAGGCACAGATCACTTATCGCCAGGCCACTCAGATTCTTTATAGGATGATGCGGTGAGATGAGTTCGACAACCCTGTCGCACTGCGCTCTTCTTTCATTGTATTTTGAATCGGTAAGACCTCTGCGCTTATTGGTGTTTGTTATTACCAGCCTTCTGTTCCCAAGATTAAGTGGTGCATATTTGTATTCGAGAGTGTCACAGTTGAGGTTTATCGCGTGATCCTTTTTCCCGAAACCAACTGCAAACTGGTCCATAATGCCGCAGTTCATCCCCACGAACATGTTTTCCGCCCTCTGACTCATTTTTACAAGCTCCATCATAGGCAGGCCTGCATTGCAGAGATCATTAGTTGCTACTGCCGTAACCATCTCAATTGAGGCCGATGATGAAAGACCTGCCCCGTTGGGTATATCTCCGTAAAAGAGCATCTCCGTACCGGGTGACGTGAATCCCAGTTTTGCAAATTCATTTATTACCCCGGCAGGATAATTGGTCCAGCTCTTTTCGATTTTTACATATGACCGGCTTACAGGTATTCTGACATCACCGGGGAAATTAAGACTGTTCATCCTTAATTCCGATGCACCCTTTTTCCTTACCAGCAGGTATGTTCCAAAGTCGAGGGCGCACGGAAAGACATAACCTCCGTTATAGTCAGTGTGCTCTCCTATAAGATTTACACGTCCCGGTGAGAAATAAAGAACAGGGGTATTTCCCCTGTCTCCGTATATCCTGAAAAACTCTTCGTGCAGGAAGTTGATGTCTGCTTTCATACCTTAAGTTTCTTTTCAATTTCAAGTATCTGATTTCTGAAATGACGGTCAGTATCAATGAGGTTGTTCACGGTCTTGCAGGCATGCAGTACCGTCGCATGGTCTTTTCCGCCGATCATTGATCCTATACTGGCAAGCGAAGCCTTGGTGAGGCTTTTGGAGAAATACATCGAAACCTGCCTGGCCTGCACAATTTCACGCTTCCGTGTCTTTCCCTGCATCTGGTCAACCGGAATTTTATAGTATTCGCATACTATTTTCTGAATGTAATCAATTGTAATCTCCCTGCGCTGCGTGTTCACAAGTCTGTCAACCATCTGGCGTGCAAGATCAAGCGTCACCTCTTTGCGGTTGAGGGTCGACTGTGCATAGAGGGAGATAAGCCCCGATTCAAGCTCACGTATGTTGCTTGATATATTTTCAGCCAGGAATTCGAAAATCTCATCCGGAAGCTCAATTCCGTCATTGTAGGCCTTCTTTCTGAGTATCGCAAGCCTGGTTTCAAAGTCCGGCTTCTGCAGGTCTGCCAGCAATCCCCATTTGAATCGTGAAAGAAGCCTCTGTTCCATGCCCTGCAATTCTACCGGAGGCTTGTCACATGTGAGTATCAGCTGCTTGCCTGACTGGTGCAGGTGGTTGAAAATGTGAAAGAAAGTATCCTGAGTCTTCTCCTTTCCGGCAAATTCATGAACGTCATCGATTATGAGAACGTCAATCATCTGGTAAAAATGAAGAAAATCATTCTTGTTGTTGTTACGGATTGACTCTACAAACTGAGTCTGAAACTTATTCGCATTGACATAAAGCACTGTCTTGTCAGGGTATTTCTCCTTGACAAGGATGCCAATGGCCTGCACAAGGTGAGTCTTCCCTAAACCTGAATCGCCGTAAATCATCAACGGATTGAAGGCTGTGCCGCCGGGATTGTTGCCAACGGCAATGCCTGCAGAGCGGGCAAGCCTGTTGCATTCTCCCTCCACAAAATTACTGAAGGAATAATCCGGATTCAGCCTCGGATCAAAGTGAAGCTTCTTGATCCCGGGAATTATAAAGGGATTTTTAATTGCAGGCTGGGCAATTTCAAAAGGAACCTGCATCGGCTTGTTATTCAGGTCAGTCTTGTTTCTCGAAGGGTATTTGACCGTAAACGGCTTGCCGTTACTGTAGGCGGAGTTCTCCATTATTATGTTGTACTCCAGCTTGGCATCATTTCCAATCTCACGTCTCAGCGTCTTACGGAGAATGTCAATGTACTGCTCTTCGAGATATTCATAAAAGAAGGGACTGGGTACCTGAATTGTCAGAATATTTTTTTCCAGACGGAGAGGGACAATTGGCTCGAACCATGTCTTGAAACTGGCGGATGGAATAATATCACGGATTATACCGAGACAATTATTCCAAACCTCATCGTGTGACTTGTTCATTCAGGTAAAAATTAAAAATTCTTCTTTTGTTTTTGTTCGCTGAAACGTGCCACAATATTTGTAAAAAAAAAACTAATAAAAAAAATTTTTTTCCCTTGACTTTTACAAATATTATATACTCATCAGAACATCAGGTTATTATAGATGAAAAAAAAATATTAAATAATTAATCAGTTGATTATAAGTATGTTACGATGAATCATATGTAATACAGCGCTTTAGAAAATTGAGGATTTGCAGATCTTTATCTGTTTGACCTGCAAAGGTAAAAACGGGGGGGTGCGCAATAGGGTGATCTGATAGTGTTTATCAAATTTTCGACAAATTACTGGTCTTTTCTGCCAAAAAGGGAGAAGTGTACATATTTCTTCGGATTGTCTTTCATATCCTGGAGTAAATTGTCAAGACTGTTCAGGCTATTATTAAGATTATTGTACAAACTGTCATTTGTCATAAGTTTGCCGGCCGTACCGGTTCCGCTGTTTAATCCCCGGAGAATCGAATCAGTGCTGACAAGTGATGATCTCAGTGAACCGAGTGCCCCGGCAAGGTCAGCTGAAGCTAAGGTGTCAGAGATCGAGGCTATATTCTTCAGTGTGGCATCCAGGGAACTGCTGTTTGCCGAAAGCATGGTTGTGAATTTGTTCAGGTCACTGATCGATGCCATGAGAGCCTCTTTTTCCTTGTCTGAGATCTCTCTCAGGTTGGCAGTGATGCCGTTTACATTGTCAAGGGAGGCCTTGATATCAGATGAAAATTGCGGTGAGAAGACATCATGAATTCGCGTAATGAGAGAATCAAGCTTTACTATCATATGCGTGATGTTGCCCTCAACCGGAGAAAGCTGGTCGCCGATCCTGTCAATAATTGAAGTGGCAAGAATACCCGGAATAGTATCGTGATTACTGTGAATCTCCTTGCTGTCTCCCATAATGAGGATTATCTTCATTCCGGCAATGAGTGATGCGGTAGTGATCTCTGCTGTGGTGCCCACCGGAAGATCAAAATTCTTGTCGACTGACACAGAAACGGCCAGCCTTCCCGATCCGTCATTTATGAATTTTATATCCTGCACAATGCCTGCCTGGTAGCCGTTGATCTCAACGGGGCTGGATTCCTTAAGTCCGCCTATCTCTTTATATATGATATTGTAGGTAGCGGTCTTTGTAAACAACTCACTACCCTTGAGGAAACTGTAGAGCCATATGAAAGCTGCAATTGTTAAAAGGGCTACAATGCCTACCTTGACTTCGTTTGAGATTTTCATTATTTGTCTGTTCTTGTTTTTTTTGCTTCAACTGCTTCCCTGAGCGGGATAATCTTTCCGTTCTGAACTGCAATCACAAAAGCGTCAGGATGATCTTTTGCAATCGTTCGCCTGAATGCCAGCGCCTGGTCGATTTCACTGAATTTGCCGGTAGTGTATTTATACCTTTCACCCGACTCTATCCGTTCGAAAGATTCTATTCCCTTGAATCTGACCTGTTTCGGGACTTTATTCTTCGGCACCGCAGATAGCTGGACAGTGAAATAAATCTCTTCACCGGCGGGTCTGACGGATGGGGTTTCAGCAACTGCAGCTGACTTCTCCGCAGAAGGCTTATCCGAACCTGATTTATCCGCCGGAATTACAACTGGCTTAATTTCAGCAGGCTTCCCGGCAGGTTTTTCCGAAGCGGTCATCACTGCCTTATCCGTTGTGGTCTGGGCAGGCTTCTCAGTAGTTGTCATTTCAGTCTTTACCGCAGCAGACTTCTCACCTGCACTGTCTTTTACTTCCCCGTTAACTTTCTTTATTCCCGAACGGCTGTCAATTGTGCTCTTGTAATCCCTGAAAGCCCTGAATATTGCCGAAGCCAGAAAGTCCTGCCCGGTTTCGGAAATAAGGTATTTCTCTTCTTCGGCATTTGACAGAAACCCGAGTTCCACAAGGACAGACGGCATTGTACTGCGCCAGAGAACCACAAATCCGGCCTGTTTGACACCCCGGTCCTTGCGACCGACCCTGTCCCTGAACTGCGACTGAATTATGGACGCAAATTCGGTGCTCTGCTTCAGATATGTATTCTGCATCAGGGAGAAAATGATGAACGATTCCACTGAATTAGGATCATACCCCTCATATTTGGTCTCATAGTCCTCCTCGAAGGTTATAACCGAGTTTTCCTTCATTGCCAGTTTCAGATTGGCATCATCCATACTCTGGCCCAGCACCCAGGTCTCAGTCCCGGAGGGACGTTTGTCATCCATCCCGTTTGCATGTATTGAGATGAAGATGTCAGCCTTATTCCTGTTCGCAATTGCAGCCCGTTCATCGAGTCCGATAAACGTATCATCGTCACGTGTATATATAACCCTGACGTCCTTAAGATTTTCACTAATATACTTACCGGTCCTCAATGCAACGGAAAGTGCAACATTCTTTTCCTTCGATTTTGAACCCAGGGTTCCCGGGTCTTTTCCTCCGTGACCGGCGTCAATGACAACCGTCCACTCCTTCACCGGAGGGGCAGACTGAGCTGCAATCCTGAATGGCATAGTAATTGAGGCCACTATCACAGCTGACATCAGAATACTCCTGAACCCTCTTATTTTGGTGTTCTGCCACATTATTCCTTCACGAAATTTAATTAGTTTTGTCACCGGCTTGCCACGTATGCACAAATATCACGCAAAAATAGCATTTAACTTGCATTTTCTCTCACAAAGGTTATTTGTGTCATCGTTATTGATCATCTTTTCAATGGCCGTTGCCGGGCAGGACCCATTACCCGGTGACACGATCCGCATAAGAGGGGTGTCAATACCCCTTGACTCACTTTTGCAGGGCAACAGGAAAATATCTGAAGATGCCGTTGATCAGACAATAGTTTACACTGCCGATGGGTATATGAAAACAGACATCAGGAGCCGCAAGGTCTACCTGGTTCAGAATGCCCAGGTAAACTACGGGACCATAGAGCTTAAGGCAGACTCCATTGTCCTCGATATGGAGACAGGTTCAGTGTACGCCACGGGCAGAAAGGATTCGACCGGCACAATGGCTGGCAAACCTCATTTCAAGGACGGCTCCGAAGAGTTTGACAGTAAAGAGCTTACTTACAACTTTAAGTCGAAAAAGGGGGTGATCCGTAATGTGACCACCGAGCAGGAGGGTGGCTTTCTTCAGAGCCAGACAACAAAACGTCAGGAGGATGGCAGCCTGCACATCAATAAGAGCAAGTTCACCACCTGCGATGCCGAGTTCCCTCATTTCTACCTGGCCCTGAACAGGGCCAAGGTCTATCCGGGTGAGAAAATCGTTTCAGGCCCGGCGTATATGGTAGTTGCTGACATCCCGCTTCCCCTGATTGTGCCTTTCGGGTTCTTTCCGGTACAGCAGAGGAGGGCCTCAGGACTCATTATCCCCAAGTACGGACAGGAAGCACGAAGGGGTTACTTCCTTTCCAATGGAGGATATTATTTTGCTATAAATGATTATTTTGATCTCAAGCTGACAGCTACTGCCTATACGAATGGCACCTGGCTTGCAGACGCGGCTACATCCTACCGCGTAAGATACAGATATTCAGGTTCTTTCGGATTCAGTTATGCAAACAACATAACCAGTTACAAAGGTCTTCCTGACTACGGTAAGACAACCAACTACCGTGTCAGCTGGAGTCATGCGCAGGACTCCAAAGCGAGTCCCGGCTCCCGTTTTTCAGCAAATGTCAATATGAGCTCCAGCGGTTATGACAGGAACAACAGCTATGATATTGCTGACCATGTCACAACCACAAGACAGTCGGGGATCAGTTATACCAAAACATGGGCAGGCACACCATTCAATTTCTCGACAAGCATAAACCAGAGTCAGAACGTACAGAACAAAACTATACAGCTTAACCTTCCCAAAGCCAGTTTCTCCGTCGCGCGCATTTACCCGCTCAAGCCCAGAAAACCTGCGCTGAAGGCACGCTGGTACCATGACCTGCAGATGCAGTATACGGCATCGCTTGACAACAAGATAGACACATATGACAGCCTGCTCTTTACAAACCAGGTATGGAAGAGCATGCAGAACGGATTTAAGCATGATATACCCGTCAGCCTGCAGATCAGGCCTTTCCGTAACTTTTCAATTTCACCTCAGTTACGCTATTCAGGGGTCCTTTATTCACAGAAGATCGAAAAGAGATGGGACCCACTCTATTTTGACGAAACACGTAACAAAATTGTCCCTTCAGTTGTGAATGACACCACCCGGGGAATCTTTTACGGACAGGCGCTTACACCGTCTGTGAGTGCATCATTCAATCCCGCCCTTTACGGCGACTATCAGTTTACGAGGAAGGGATCACGTCTGCAGGCAATCAGGCATGTCATGAGACCTTCCATAGGCTTCTCCTTCTCTCCGGAATTGCCCGGCTTATCAACTGACATGTACAGGGAGGTCCAGTATGACTCCACCGGTCGTGTACGGGAATATTCCATTTTCGAAGGCAGCATTTTCGGCACTCCCTCGCTGGGCACCCGCAGCGGATCTGTTTCATTCAGCCTGTCCAATATTGTGGAAGCCAAGGTTTTCGAAAGGAATGACACTACGGGGAAACCGAAGAAAATAAAACTTATCGAGAATCTATCCCTGGGGACAAACTACAACCTCTTCTCAGATTCCCTGAACTGGTCACCGGTGAGCCTTTCATTCAGGACAGTTCTGGCTGAGAACATCAACTTCCAGGCGGGGAGCAGCTTCACAATCTACGGACTCAGTGAGAAGGGCGTCACTGTGGCCGAACTTGCATACCTGCAGGGGAGGGGCATAATGCGAATGACGAACCTTAACATGAGCATAGATATGGACCTCGGAGCACTGCTCAGGGGGAAGACTAAAAAGGCCGTCCAGCCCGGCTCTCAGGGTTCTCCTCCGGGTACACCGGGGAGTGACGCCGGGGCTGAAGGATCTGCCGGACCAGCTAATAATCTTCCGCTGACTAACAAAAACCTCGATGAATACGGTTATATCAGGTTCGATGTTCCGTGGTCACTGAGGATGGCCTACAACTTCAGCTACAGCAAACCCACCTTCAGGACAACAATCAGTCAGCAGCTTACACTGTCCGGAGATGTGAGACTAACTCCGAAAACGGCCATAAATTACAGCACCGGATACGATTTTGCCCAGGCCGAGATAACCTCCACCCGTGTGGGCATTTCAAGGGATCTCCACTGCTGGGAGATGAGCTTTTCCTGGATCCCCATCGGATACATGCGTAGCTGGAACTTCACTATAAGGGCCAAATCAGGAGTTCTCCAGGATCTCAAGTACGAACGGAAAAAGGACTATCATGAGAATTATTAACGAAATAAAAACAACTGGTATGAAAAAGATCATCAGTACAACTTCCGCACCGGGAGCTATCGGACCTTACAGTCAGGCTGTTGAAGCCAACGGTACACTTTACATCTCCGGCCAGGTGGCCATTGATCCGGCAACAGGCAAAATGGTAGAGGGAGGCATAACCGAACAGGCTGAGCAGGTATTGAAAAACATTAAGGCAATTCTGAAGGCTGCCGGCTATTCGGCGGCGGATGTTGTAAAGTCGACCTGCCTGCTGGCAGATATGTCCGATTTTAAGGCAATGAATGAGGTCTATGCAAAATACTACACCGAAGATCAGCCGGCAAGGGCTGCCTATGCAGTAAAAGGATTACCTCTGGGAGCACTTATAGAGATAGAGACGATCGCTGTCAGATAAAAAAAAGCTGCCTTGGGGCAGCTTTTTTTATTAAAATGTGAAATTCTTATTCACCTTTCACTTCGAATTCAACCTCAACTTTTACATCACGGTGAAGCTTCACAACAGCTTTATAGTTGCCTACTTCCTTAATTGTATCTTCGCCAAGGACAATATTCTTGCGGTCCAGGTCGAAGCCCTTTTCCTTCAGTGCCTCAGCAATCTGAATTGTGTTCACTGAACCGAATATCTTGCCGGCAGAGCTGGTTTTGGCTCCTATCACAAGCTTGATTCCTTCAAGCTTTTTAGCAATTGCTTCGGCCTCGTTCCTGATCTTCTCTTCCTTATGAGCTCTCTGCCTCAGGTTTTCATTGTGAACCTTTACAGCTGATTCAGTTGCCTGAACGGCGTATCCCTTGGGAATCAGATAGTTTCTTGCATAACCTGTCTTTACAGTCAGGATATCATTCTTCTGTCCCAGTGTATCAAAATCCTGTTTAAGAATTATTTTCATTTCTCCTCCTCCTTTACTTTAAAAGATCAGCTACATAAGGCAGAATAGCAAGATGACGGGCACGCTTGATAGCCTGTGCAACCCTTCTCTGGTATTTGAGCGATGTTCCGGTAATACGACGCGGAAGTATCTTACCCTGCTCGTTCAGGAACTTCTTCAGGAACTCGGGGTCCTTGTAGTCAATATACCTTATCTTGTTCTTCTTGAACCTGCAGTATTTCTTCTTCTTAATCTCTACTGTCGGAGGTGTCAGATATCTGATTTCTGAGTTATTCTGTGCCATGATTATGCCTCCGTAGTTTTAGCGGTTTCTTTCATTCTTCTTTTCTTTTCAGCATACTCTACTGAATACTTGTTCATACGGAAGGTCAGGAAACGGATGATTCTTTCATCCCTCCTGTACTGCAGTTCTAGTTTTTCGATCAACTCACCTGATCCCCTGAACTCGACGAGGTAGTAAAACCCGGTCGATTTCTTTTGAATGGGATAAGCGAGTTTCTTCAGGCCCCAGTTCTCTTCGTGAATGATCTCACCGGTGTTGTCGGTGATGATCTTCTTGAATTTCTGGACCGCTTCCTTCATCTGATTTTCAGACAAAACGGGAGTTGCAATGAAAACGGTTTCGTACTGATTCAACATCTCTTTTTTGTTTATAATTTGTTTAATAATTCGGGTGGCAAAAGTAAGACAATTTATTGTAAAAAAAAATAATGCCTTAACTATTTTATCTGCAGCATGGTGGAGAGGTCCTGCCGGCTTTCCTGATTTTTGAATAAGCTGCCACCTGCCCGAACAAATTAACTATATTTGTGGCTGGTATAACGAGAAAGACCCGGTAAAAAAGACATGGATAATTTTATTGTTTCCGCCCGCAAATACAGGCCTGCAACATTCGATATGGTAGTCGGACAGGAGACCATTACAACAACCCTGAAGAACGCAATAAAGAACAACCATCTTGCACAGGCCTATCTTTTCTGCGGGCCCCGCGGCGTGGGCAAGACAACCTGTGCCCGCATATTTGCCAAGACTATCAACTGTGCCAGCCTGGGACCTAACTTTGAAGCATGTGACAAATGTGAGTCGTGCCTCTCTTTCAATTCCCAGGTATCGTTTAATATACACGAGCTCGACGGCGCCTCAAACAACGGCGTCGATGATATCCGCAACCTGACCGACCAGGTGAGAATACCACCGCAGATCGGCAGATACAGTGTCTATATAATCGATGAAGTTCATATGCTTTCAGCGTCAGCCTTCAACGCTTTCCTGAAGACCCTGGAGGAACCGCCGCCACACGCCATTTTTATACTTGCCACCACTGAGAAACATAAAATCATTCCGACCATCCTCTCAAGGTGTCAGATTTTTGATTTCAACCGGATCAACGTCGATGATATAGTCAACAGACTTGTCTGGGTTGCCGGAAATGAAGGAGTCAAGGCAGAACATGAAGCACTGCATGTTATCGCAACAAAGGCTGACGGTGCCCTGCGCGACGCACTTTCAATATTCGACCAGATAGTAAGTTTCAGCGGCAGGGAGATTAAATATGCCGACGTCATCGGGAACCTCAATGTTCTCGACTATGAATACTTCTTTAAAATTGTTGACGCCGCCGTTGTTGGAGATATCCCCGCAGTCCTGATCACTTATAATGAGATACTGAGCAAGGGATTTGACGGTTACAATTTCATGGCGGGACTGAACAATCATCTTCGTGACCTCCTCGTAAGCCGTGATGAGGCCACTGTAAAACTTCTCGAAACCTCTCCGTCTGTAAGGCAGCACTACAGGGAGCAGGCAGTGAAATCATCACTTCCGTTCCTTTACAATGCCCTTGAGATAGGCTCACAGTGCATGCTAAACTTCAAATCGAGCAAGAATCAGCGGCTGCACGTCGAGCTTGCCCTGTTGCGCATGTGCCAGCTTTCAGGGGAGACAGTTGAGATACAGTCAAAAAAAAAAGCTGAACAGCCTCTCTCAGGTGAATATGAAGAATTAAAGCCATCCCCTCTGCCTTCACAAGGGACCCCTCTGACACGGAAACCTCAGCCTCAGCCTCAACCTCAGCCTCAGCCTCAACCTCAACCTCAGTTCTCAGCCTTCAAAACCGACTTCTGAAGACGGGAAAAAGATCTCAATAAAAAACCTTATGGCTGAGGCCAGACCCTCAGCCGGAACTGTCAACGAACCTTCGGAAACTGTAGTCAAACCGGTACCCGACAGCGAGTTCACTCCTGAGGAATTGCTCGAATCATGGAATTCGTTTGCAAATACTGTTAAAGAGGAGAGTCCCCGTATTTCAATAACACTCTTATCGGTTACCCCCGGAATTCTTCCGGATAAATCAATCGAACTCAAACTTGATAATTCAGCCCTGAAGGAGACTTTTGACCACAATTACAAGTCAAAACTTGAGAACCATCTCAGGGAATCGCTCCGGAATGCCGGAATAAAAATTACAACCATTGTCGAATCAACCGAAAGAGGCGACATTCTCTATTCGGTGGACCAGAAGTTCAACCATCTTGCCAGTAAAAATCCGGCACTTAAGGACCTGAAAAAGACCTTCAATCTCGATTTTGAATGATAGAATAACAGTTCTCCCGTGAAAAACCCCGGAAAAAGTCTTACGGAGCCTCAGCAAAGCAGTCAGGGAGACGCTGGAAAGAGCCTGCCAAAGGCTCAGAAACGCGATTCCACAGGCCTGGTTACAGGGGGCATCGCCCATGATTTAAATACTATCCTGACCCTTATCTATGGCTACAGTGAACTGGCACTCGAGGGACTGGACCCGGCCGGTGAGAATTACGCTAACATTAAGAAGATCATTCAGTCAGCCGACAGGGCAAAGGCTATTACCGCACAGTTGCTTTGCCCCTGGCACGGAGGCTGAACAGGTGCGAATGAAGGTGCCTGTCAGGGATGTCCTCCGGGAAACCCTGGAGTTCCTGCGTCCGCTGGTGACAGACAGGATCATTTTCAGGGAAAAGATCCTGACCCCCGAGGTGTATGTATCTGCTGACCCCATTCAGCTTTACAGGGTGTTTATAAACCTGACCCGCAATGCAATTCAGGCTATGGAAGAAAGTGGCGGAACTCTTACAGTGAAACTGGATACCAGAAAGGGCGTTGAAGTGAGAAACCTTCCGGAAGGCAAACAGGCGGCCGGTGCATATGCACTTATCTGTTTTGAAGATACGGGTCACGGCATGGATGAGACAACTACCGCCAGGATGTTTGAACCTTTCTTCACTGCAGGGAACCAAAACAGGGGCACAGGCCTCGGTCTTTCAGTAGTTTACGGCATTATCTCCGCGATTGGCGGAACAATAAGCGTGACAACGAAAAAGGGCAGGGGAACTGTAATAGAGCTTCTCATCCCATCTCTTTGCTGATTTCTGACTCAGGTGTTTTGATGAACAGCGAAAAAGAGTTACCTTCGGGAATTATAAAAGACAAAACAGAGGATGCCCGGAGTAATGATAGTTGAGGATGATCTTTCTCTCAGGGAGTTGCTCAGGGAAGCCCTGGAGAAGAGAAAGTATACAGTTATCACTGCCTCGGATGGCAGGGAGGCAATGCTTAAGTTCCGACCTTCCGTTATTGATCTTGTGATTACTGATCTTTTGATGCCTGAAGAAGACGGTCTCAGTGTCATTATGAACATCAGGAAGATCAAGCCGGAAACAAAAATCATCGCAATCAGCGGAGGTGGAAAAGCAGGCCCGGGAAGCTATCTCAACATAGCTAAAACCCTGGGAGCCGATCAGGTTTTCTCCAAACCCTTTCTTCCCTCAGAACTTGTGCAGAAAGTCAGGGAGATGTTGGGTTAAACTTTTAACCGGTGAACTTGTTGCGTATATAAAGAAAGATTAACCATTAAATACAGAATCATATGCTTACAAAAAACGTTGAAGCAATCTGCAACAGGCAGATCGAAAGAGAAGGATACTCATCAAACCTGTACCTCGCAATGGCATCATGGGCAGAGAACAAAGGCCTTCCGGGCATTGCAGACTGGCTGTACGCCCAGGCTGAAGAAGAAAAAATGCACATGCTCAAGTTCATAAAATATGTAAATGAAAGAGGAGGCCATGCAGTTATTCCGGCTTTTGAAAAACCGCCTTTAAAGTTTAAGGGTGCAGAAGAGATGTTCGCGGAGGTGTCTTAAACACGAGCAGTTTGTCAGTGCCAGCATAAATGAGGTTCTGGCAGCTGCGATGAAGGAAAATGATTTTTCAACCGCAAACTGGGTACAGTGGTTTGTCACTGAACAGATTGAGGAAGAATCCAATGTACGCCTTATCCTTGATAAGATCGCTCTTGCCGGAGCAGCCGGGCTATATTTCCTTGACAGGGATATTATGGGCCTCAGGGCAGCACCTGCAGCACCTGCACAGGCATAGAATTACAGATCATAACCATTCGGAAATGGCATACCCGCATCACAGGTATGCCATTTTATATTTGTCAGTGAGTCGTTACAGGCGCTGCAAATTAGATACGGTAGCGACTACTGTAAGCGCTGATCCGGAAAATTCATTAATTTTGCGTGGTATTTTTTAAAATTAGCATTCAATGAGCATTGTCAATAAGGTCCTGGGGCTGTTTCTCGGTAACAAGTATGAACGTGACCTGAGCGAGGTGGAACCCTTTGTCGGGAAAATAAGGGAGGAATCAGTAAAACTGGCTTCACTGTCAAATGACCAGCTGAGAGACCTCACGGCAACACTGAAAAAGGAGATCACCGGAGTCATTCTCCCAGGAGGAGGAGGAGATCCGCGCTCTGAAAACCACAGCTGAGAACGAAGAAGATGTCAACGCCAAGGAAGAAATATATAACCGGATAGACAAGATCGATAAGGAGATCCTCGAAAAGCTCGAAAAGAAACTTGACGAAGTGCTGCCCCGTGCCTTCGCAATAGTAAAGGAAACCGCACGCCGGTTCAAGGAAAATGACGTTCTTGAGGTTACTGCCAGGCAGTTTGACAGGGACCTTGCAGCTACACGTACTTCAATTACAGTTGAAGGTGATAAGGCATACTGGAAAAACCGCTGGATAGCAGGAGGAAATGAAATCCTCTGGGATATGGTTCATTATGATGTACAGCTTATCGGTGGAGTAGCCCTTCACAAGGGTAAGATTTCAGAGATGGCCACAGGTGAAGGCAAGACCCTCGTAGCCACTCTGCCTGTGTTCCTGAATGCCCTGGCGGGAAGGGGAGTACATATAGTTACTGTCAATGATTATCTCTCGAAGCGCGACTCAGAATGGATGGGCCCCCTCTATGAATTCCACGGTCTTTCGGTTGACTGCATCGACAAACACGAGCCTAACTCAACAGCAAGACGCAAAGCCTATAACTCGGATATAACCTTCGGAACCAATAATGAGTTCGGCTTCGATTATCTCCGTGACAACATGGCACTCAATCCTGAAGACCTGGTGCAGAGGAAACACCATTATGCAATTGTTGACGAGGTCGACTCGGTACTTATTGATGACGCCAGAACGCCACTCATAATTTCAGGCCCGACAGCCAAGAATGATACTTCCCAGTTTGATGAGTATAAACACAAGGTGGAATTGCTTGTCAGTGCTCAGAAAAAGCTTGTTACACAGCTTCTTGCAGATGCCAAGCGACTTATCACCGAAGGCAAGAATGAAGAAGGCGGACTGCTGCTCCTGAAAGTCTACAAGGGGCTTCCGAGGAATAATGCCCTCATCAAATTCCTGAGTGAGGAAGGTGTCAGAACCCTTCTTCAGAAGACCGAGAACTTCTATATGCAGAACAACTCGAAAGAGATGCCCAAGGTTACAGAGCAGCTCTATTTCGTGATTGATGAAAAAGCAAATTCGATTGAGCTCACAGAAAAGGGTCTGGACCTTATTTCCACATCTGTTGAGGATGCAAGCTTCTTCGTGCTTCCCTGATGTCGGCAGCAAGATTGCTGATATTGAAAAGAGTACCGGATGACGAAATGGCAAAGCTGCGTGCAAAGGATGAACTGCTGCAGGATTTCGCCATTAAGTCGGAAAGGGTGCATACGATGACCCAGCTTGCTGAAGGCATACACACTTTTCGAGATTGACATCGAATATGTTGTAATGGACAACAAGGTGAAGATCGTGGACGAACAGACAGGCCGTATACTGGAAGGCCGCCGCTATTCCGACGGTTTGCACCAGGCAATCGAGGCCAAGGAAAACGTCAAGGTGGAGGCTGCAACGCAGACCTATGCGACGATAACCCTTCAGAACTATTTCAGGATGTACCACAAGCTTGCCGGGATGACTGGTACAGCAATTACGGAAGCCGGGGAGCTATGGAATATTTACAAGCTTGATGTGGTGGTAATACCCACAAACGTGAAGGTTATCAGGAATGACCACGAGGACCTTGTCTACAAGACCAAGCGTGAGAAGTACAATGCCGTAATCGATGAGATATTGAATCTGAACAAGCAGGGGAGACCTGTGCTGGTTGGTACTACATCAGTCGAGATATCCGAGCTTCTCAGCCGGATGCTCAAAATGAAGGGTCTTAAACATAACGTGTTGAATGCCAAGCTTCACCAGCGTGAGGCTGATATAGTTCTTGAGGCCGGAAAGACCGGAACAATTACAATAGCCACAAACATGGCGGGTAGGGGTACTGACATAAAGCTCACACCTGAAGTCCGTGCCGCAGGCGGACTGGCAATCATTGGCACGGAACGCCATGAATCGACGGCGCGTTGACAGGCAGCTGAGAGGACGTGCAGGACGCCAGGGTGACCCAGGCTCGTCACAGTTCTTCGTTTCGCTCGAGGATGACCTCATGCGCCTCTTCGGTTCGGAACGGATCTCCGGCATTATGGACCGGCTGGGCCTTAAAGACGGCGAGATGATTCAGCACTCGATGATCACCAAATCCATTGAAAGGGCTCAGAAAAAGGTCGAGGAGAACAACTTCGGCATACGCAAGAGACTCCTTGAATATGACGATGTCATGAACTCACAGAGGGAGGTCATCTACAGCAAGCGCCGGCATGCTCTTCTCGGCGAGAGGCTCAGTGTGGACATTGCCAACATGATGTATGATGTTACTGACGATATTGTCAGCAAGACCAAAGACAGCGGTGATTTTGAAGAGTTTCAGTTTGACCTGATACGCTCACTGTCAATAGACTCACCGTTGCAAAAGCAGGAGTTCAACAAGCAGGAGGCCTCAGAAGTTACGGAAACTGTTTTCGCCAAGGTGACTGATGCATACCGCCGCAAGGCTGAAACCATTTCTGCAACTGCACTTCCGGTACTGAAGGATGTTTACGAGCGGATGTCAGCTACCTATGAAAATGTGGTTGTCCCTATCACTGACGGGGCAAGGACATATAATGTGATCACGAACCTTAAGGCTTCTGTCGAGTCGGAGGGTAAAGAGCTGTCGCGCGCATTTGAAAAGACAGCGGTGCTTGCTCACTATTGATGATGCCTGGAGAGAACACCTTCGTGAAATGGATGACCTGAAACAGTCTGTTCAGAATGCCACCTACGAACAGAAAGACCCGCTGCTGATTTATAAATTCGAGTCGTTCGAGCTGTTCAAGACAATGATAAACAAGGTGAACCACGATGTAGTTAGCCTGCTGATGAAGGGAACAATTCCCGTGACCTCTCCGGATCAATGTCCGCGAGGCACAGCGAAGGAGACAGGCTGACATGAGCCGTCTGCGTACCCAGAAGAGCGAGGTGGATTCGTTTGGCGGAGGCACCGGGGGAGGCACACCTGAAAAAAAACAGCAGCAGACCACTCCGGTAAGGGTTGACAAAAAGGTCGGAAGGAATGATCCGTGTCCCTGCGGAAGCGGGAAGAAGTATAAACACTGCCACGGACAGGGTCTCGCTGATTCACCCGGCGCCGGGGTCTGATAAACCTCAGGCACCGCTGCCGAAAGCTTCCATAGCCTTTATTATGTGCGATTGCACTGACCTGTTGACAGGCACCAGCGGCAGTCTCAGGATATTCTGACAGAGGTTCATGCTGCTCATTATGGCTTTGATACCGCCGGGATTTCCGTCAGCAAAAAGAAGCCCTATAATCTCCAGGTACCTGAATTGTATTTCCCTGGCAATTTTAAAGTTATGTTTAAGAGCCTGGTTTACCATCTCTGACCAGTCAGCCGGATAAGCATTGGCAAGGACGGAAATAACCCCGGCACCGCCGGCAGCAATTACAGGAAGGACATCCATATCATTGCCGCTGATGACAAGAAAATTCTCCGGCTTGTCTCTGAGTATCTTCATTATATTCTCAAAATTGCCGGAGGCCTCTTTGATCCCGATAATATTTTCACAGTCCCGTGCAAGCTCCAGCACAGTTTCAGGTGCCAGGCCCCCGCAGGTCCGTGAAGGTACGTTGTACAACATGACCGGTACAGGACTCGCGGCGGCAATCTGTCTGTAATGCTGGTAAAGTCCCCGCTGGCTGGGCCTTGTGTAATAGGGAGACACTGAAAGGATTGCATCAACACCTTCAAAATCAGCCTGCCTGATGTAACTGACCAGTTCAGAGGTGTTGTTTCCCCCGATACCAACAACGACCGGCACCCTCTTATTCACTGTTTCTGTTACAAATGATGTCAGTGCACACTTTTCATCCCTGTTCAGAGTAGAGGATTCACCTGTGGTGCCCATTATAACTATATAATTCACACCTCCGGAAATGAGATGCTCCACAATGCGCCCCATGGCCGCAAAATCCAGGCTGTGATCGTTCTTAAAAGGCGTCACTACCGCAACACCCGTCCCTTTGAATTTCTTCATTTACTCAGTTTTCAATTATTATGAGTTGCCTTAACACTCAGGCCCTTTTTTCAGGACCGCCGATCATTGTCAGATAATGAAGTACCTGTTCAAGAAAATGAGCCGTTTTAAACGGACTCCCTGCCTGGATCATCAGGTCATAGGGCTCATTTTCAGGCTCTTTGGAATCATCGGGCCCTGCTTTCATAGGCGACGGTGAAACCGTGGCAATGTATGATAGCGGAAAAACGCGTTGGGGATTTATCCCTATGAGCAGGTCGAATTTTTTCTCCGCAAACAACCTGAAGTCTTCAGATTTTGGGATGAAGAACAGGTTCAGGTCCGTCTGTTTCAGAAATTTCATATATGTCAGACCCGTTAATCTGTCAGGGACGGTTTTACCGGGTATCCAGGCAAGGACCTCCACAGTCTTGCCAAGCTCCGTCATCCGGCGTCCCATTGCTGCAATATGCTGCAGATCTTCTTCATTTGAGGCGTCCCACAGAATTCCGATGCTTTTTGTCCTGTCGAAATCGAATCCGGGCTTGATCCTACTGACAGATGATGCCCGCCTGCGAAGGATCGCACGCCCTATGTTTTGCCTGATTGTGCCTAACAGTTCCATTGTGAATGCAAACCTATGTTTTTTTTGTTTTCATAAACACTCACTGACTAATATTCTTTAATCATTTTCAGGAACTCTTCTTCGGTTATCACCGGTACACCGGTTTGTTCTGCCCTGGCTTTCTTGGCCGGACCCATATCGCTGCCTGCCAGAAGGTAGGAAGTGTTGCCTGATACCGACGTTCCCGCTTTACCTCCGTGTGCTTCGATGAGTGCTTTAAGCTCTTCCCTTGAATAGTTGATAAATGTACCTGAAATCACAATGGTTTTGCCGGTCAGCGGACCGCTGACAGAAACGGCAGCCGGCCCTGAAAATTCCATTCCTGACTCCCTGAGTCTCCTGATTATCTCCATGTTTTCAGGGTCATTGAAGTATTCCCTAACACTGGATGCAATTTTTGGCCCGATTTCCGACAACGCGGTAAGCTCTTCTTCAGTTGCCGACATAAGTTTTTCAATGTCACTGAAGCCAGCAGCCAGCGTTTTGGCAACAGTTTCCCCTACATGCCTTATACCCAGTGCAAAAAGTTTCTTATGATAGGGAGCGGAAAACGATTTCTCAAGTCCTGCCATTATATTGGCTGCTGATTTTTCACCCATACGGTCAAGAGCGGAAAGCTGCTCCTTCTTCAGGATCGTACAGGTCAGCAACAGTGCGTATGAGCGACTCGGAATAAAGCAGTTCAATTGTCTCCTCCCCAAGTCCTTCGATATTCATCGCCTTACGGGAAACGAAGTGAATGATTCTTCCGGTTATCTGGGGCGGACAGTGAAGATAATTCGGGCAGTAGTGATTGGCTTCGCCTTCTCCGCGGATGAGTGGTGTGCCGCACTCGGGACATTTCTCCGGGAACACCACAGGTTCTGCATCGGGGCTACGCTTTTCAATATCAACCGACACAATCTTGGGTATGATTTCTCCTCCTTTTTCAATTATCACCGCATCACCGTAATGAAGTCCCAGCAAATCTATCTGATCACTGTTGTGAAGTGACGCACGCTTTACGGTGGTTCCGGCCAGTAGTACCGGTTGCAGATTGGCGACGGGAGTTATGTTACCGGTCCTCCCTACCTGGAATACAACTGAGAGGAGGGTAGTGGTCGCCTGCTCCGCCGCATACTTATAGGCAATAGCCCAACGGGGTGACTTTGCCGTGTATCCCAGCTCTGCCTGCGCTTCGAGAGAGTTGACCTTGACAACCACACCGTCGGTATCGTAAGGCAATTCCTTTCTTTCTTTTTCCCACTTGTGAATAAAACTTAAGACCTCTTCGATGTCCTTACACCTCCCGATGACCTCAGTGATCCTGAATCCCCAGGCCCGTGCCGCCATCAGGTTGTCGTAATGATTATCCGCCGGGAGGGTCTCTCCGAGCAAATAATAGAGGTAACAGTCCAGCGGCCTTGATGCCACAACCCTCGGATCAAGCATCTTGACAGTGCCGGCAGCGGCATTACGCGGGTTGGCAAACAACGGTTCACCCCTGGCACTGCGTTCTGCATTCATCTCCTCAAATCCCCTGCGCGGAAGGTATATTTCACCTCGCATCTCGAAAGTCCCGGGGACATCGGCCGAAGAGACCCTCACAGGTATGCTCCTGATGGTCCTGACGTTTGCCGTCACATCATCACCCCTGGTTCCGTCACCCCTTGTGACAGCCCTTGTAAGTTTCCCGTTTTCATAGATAAGACTGATTGAGAGACCGTCATACTTAAGCTCACAAACATATTCAGGAACATACCCGAGGATTTTACTTACCCTGTCACCAAACTCTCTGACCTCGGTTTCGCTGTAGGTGTTGCCGAGTGACATCATCGGATAGATGTGTTCATGCTGGCTGAACTCTACAGTCAGGTCGCTGCCAACTCTCATCGTGGGTGAATCGTCAGTCTGCAGTTCAGGGAAATTCTTTTCGATAGTCTGAAGCTCGCTGAGCAGAATATCAAACTCAAAATCGGATATTACCGGCTGATTCAGAACATAATACCTGTGGTTATGTTCATCGATTATTTTTCTGAGCTCTTCAGCTCTGTTCCTCGCTTCGGCAAGCTTCATTTTCAATTATTGGTTAAAGTAATATGTTACGACCATCTGCCGGGTATTACAGCCCCGCAGCTACATTTGCCGCCAGTTATTTTATTCGATATCACTCTGAATCCGGTTCTCTCCACCACTTTCTGACCACACTCCGGACATACAGTGTCATCTGTTCCCGAACCTGGGACATTACCCACATATACATAACGAAGTCCGGCTTCCCTGGCAATGCCGGCAGCACTGTTCAGAACAGCCAGCGGAGTGGGGGGCAGATGCTCAAGCTTGTACAGGGGCTGGAACCTGGTAAAGTGCAGGGGAGTATCGGCAAACCCGTTCGAAAAGAGCCACCTGCACATGAGCCTGATTTCGTCAGCAGTGTCATTGTAGCCCGGTATGACGAGGTTCGTTATTTCCAGCCATACTCCTTCATCCCTGTATATCTTAAGTGCATCCAGTACCGGCTGCAGTTTTCCGCCGTTAAGCTTCAGATATGTGGCGTCACTGAATGATTTCAGATCAATGTTGGCTCCGTCGATATAGCGGCACAGCTCTTTCAGCGGAGCAGGATTGATATACCCGTTCGAAACCATAATGTTCAGGATCCCTTCTTTCCTCGCGATCTTCGAGGTCTCATAGACATATTCATAGAAGGTCACGGGTTCGGAATAGGTGTATGCAATTGACCGGCAGTTGTTTGCCTTTGCACTTGCCACAACATCGCCGGGAGGAAGATCAAAATTTTTGGTTTTGTCGGGAGAGGTTTGCGAAATGGTCCAGTTCTGGCAATTCAGACAGGCGAAGTTGCATCCTGCCGTTGCGATTGAAAATGCTGACGAACCGGGAAGAAAATGATAGAGAGGTTTCTTCTCGACAGGATCAGAATTGACGGCACATGGATTTCCGAATGCCATTGTGTAAAGCTTTGATTTTCTTACGACCCGGTTCCGGCAATCACTGATCTCCCCCTCCTTAAGAGTACATTCATTCGGGCAGATGCGGCACACCACACCTCTTGCACTTTCTTCCTGGTACATTGCCAGCCTCTCTGTGGAAGACTGACCCTCACCGCTCACAACCGGCGATAACATCTCCGGATCATTTCCAGCCATGGGAATAAACATACCTCCGGCAACCGCAAGTGACCCCCGTTGCGCAAACACCCTGCGTGTTATCTTTCTGTCCCTGATTATGAGCGTCATACGCTTATGAAATGATGAGCATAAATCTAACGTTTAAAGACAACTGATACAAGTGCTACAGCCATTAAAATGAATAATGCAAGTATAAAAGAAGCGTTCATTATTCCGGCAAGCGGTACAAGCAATGTGGAGACAACCGTGTAGCCAAGAGCAGAACCTGCAAGGTCGGCGGCATATACCCGTCCTGTAAAATCAACCTGGTTTCCCGAGGTCAGTACCCTGTAAATGTTCCCTGTCAGGAATCCGGCAATCAGCAATGCGGGGAAAACAATCAGCAGGAGCAGTGCGGGCCCGGTTTCTGTCAGCCGTGTCGCCAGGATGCCGGTGAGGATAAATAATAATGCCAGAAGCAGTGGAACTGTTACCAGTGTTATGCTTCATGCGCAGGGGCGAATACGAAGCCCCTGAAGCCAGTCCCCCCATAAGAAGTGAAAGCACAAGGGCTGACAGGATGTACATGTTGCCAATCGCCGCCTGCAGCAGGAAAACAGTTATCATCGCGTACCCGGCAAGACCGGCCGATGCCGCAAACATCACGAACCCTTTACGGCGAATGAAAAAAAATGGCACTATTACAAGCATTACAGTTATAGCCCACGAAGTACTCCCGGCTCCCCTGAGTTCAAGTGACATCGAATTACTGAACCAGGCGGATACAGGTTTCGTAACAGAGTTCTGCCCTGCGGCAGTATCGGTCTGCGAGATTATCAGATCGCCCCGGGCCTTGATATCCGCATCATCGAGATAATCACCGTTAACATAAATGTTTTCAATTCCCCTCTCTGACACAACAGAAGCTATCCCGGCTGTCAGTGAACTGTCTGAAGCCATAACGTACAGAGATGATCCGGGGATGGCAGTTACGTTGTTGAATACTGCCCTGAGACTGTTGTATACAGGCGAAAAACTTCTCCGGTAACTCTCCGGGGAATAGTTATAGTAGGGTGCTGGTGTGCAGGTGAATACTCCTCCTTCTTTCAGATGCTCCTTTACAGTCCCGAAGTATTCCCGGGTGAAATACCTGTTTACCGCAAGAGTAGTAGCGGGAGGGATAAGCTGAATTACAGCATCGAATGTTGCCCGGGTGTTTTTCAGGTACTTTACCGGATCACTCTTCACCACTCTGACCTGCATTTCATTGAGAAGAGTGTCATGCGCATTCTCTGCAGCAATAATTCCCGGATCATGTTCAATGTAAACAACCTCCTTAATTTTATACTTCGACAGCTGGGGCAAGGTGCTTCTGCAGTCCTCCGGATATGATCATAACTCTCTCATAATCATCTCTCTGAAGGAGAGTATAGTGGATATTTTCCTCCTCCCTGGCTATGTCTCCTGAAAAGAACAGCGGCCGGTGATCATAGTATATGGCTGTTTCCCCGCTGTAGGTTCCTGTTGCAATATTTCCGTACGGGGTGTCTGTGCTGGATGTAACCCTGACGCCTCTCAGCAGCATCCCCCGCACAAAAGGATCAGGTTTGAAGATGAATACGATCAGCATCACCGCAGCCATGCATACAAATGCTCCGATGCGCCAACGGCGTGACGGATAAAAAATTATCACCACCAGAAAAACCGTAAAAGTCACCACCAGGAGGTACAACCGGTAGTTTCCGACATACATCAGAAATGCCATTGTTGTGAGTATGCCTGCTGCCACCGACCCGAGAGTCTCGAGTCCGAAGCTGTTACCGCTCCCGGTGCCTCCGCCAATGCTTCGGATGGAAGAAAGTCGGATGAATATAAAAGATGAAACGAAGGCTGTAGGTGCCACACTTACAGCTATGACAGCAAGCGATTTGAAGAGCGAAGGAAGTTCTCCGGGTTTCAGGATGACTGTGTTCATCAGGATAAAAAGCAGGAGTGACATTGCAGGGGCTGCTGCCATTATCCACATCATCCTCCTGAGATCGTTGAAGTGTGATTTGCCGCCTGCAACCGCACCGAGAGCTGAAATCACAAGCCAGAACCAGAGGAAAGATCCTGCGGAGGCCTCGCTGCCACCGCCAAGTATAACAGCCTCACGAAGAAGTGTGAACTGGACAGATGAACTCACAAATCCTGTTATAAGCAGCAGAATCCTGGGGACCGAAGATTCGGTTTCAGGTTTGTCTCCTGCGGAATAATCACTTACAGAGGTCTTTTGTGCACCGCTTCCGGAATAGTAGCGCAGATGCCACGTAAGGTGTATCATGGCAGCACATGCCATCCCGATTCCGAACTCAACATGGAGATGAAGTGCCTCCTTGAGAAAAGGAATGTTCCACCTGTAATTGACCTGCAACGCCAGGAAGATGCCCAGGATTGCTGTCAGGAAAAATGTGATCAGCAAAATCCAGTTCCAGAACCTCCGGTGAACATGCCTGCTCAGAAGCCCGGACGCTGAAAGATAAAGGCTGAGGAGATAGAGTACCAGGGCGGTCAGCCCGATAGGTCCGACATGATACATGGTTTCGTGCTTTATTCGCCGAAGACGAGGGCCTCATACACAAAGATCTCGGCATTTTTCCAGCCTTCCCAGCCGATTCCGGCTTTGTCACGCGCACAGTAGCCAAGAAATTCGGCCACGCTCCAGCCTCGTTCTGAAGCAACCTGTGGCAGCAGCGTCCCTGACATTATACCTTTTTTAATATATATGCCGTGCTTTCCGATTACAATCTCACTGATGTCGCTTATCTTTTTCATCGGTCCGAGAACTGATATTTCAAGTTTTATCTCCGGATATTCCTTTGCAGAAAGTGCAGGAAACCTCGGGTCTCCGAAGGCTGCCTCATGTGCCATGACTTCCACAACCCGGTAAAGCGGATCAGGAGATGTGAAACGGCCTATGCAACCCCTGAGGTTACCGTGAACGGTGATTGTGACGAAGGCTCCCATAGGCTCCCTGAGCGCGGAGGTTAGTTTCATGGCATCGGGAGTTCCCGGTTTTACATCGTTTAATCCTGCTTTTATCGATTCCCTGGCAATACCCAGAAGTGTCTTCTTTTCCTCAGGTGACAGCACCAGAGATTCTTTGCCTGTTGCCTGAGATCCGACAGATGCTGCTTTCTCTTCGACAATAATGGCGTTGTAACCGACAACCTGCTGCCTGTCTCCGAAACGGGAGTCACCTGAATTTGTATAGTCAGCATTCCTGTAATGCATACTCCCGTCTCCTTCAGTAATGTACATCAGCACCATTCCTGCAGTCCACCCGCACATAGCTGTAGCCAGACCTTCAATCCCCGAAGCTTCAGCACTTTTAACAGCCTTTAAAAGGGCATCGGGATCTCCGCTGACAATTGCATCGCTGGTCTTCCTGTCAGTCTTCACAGCATCACTGTAAGAAGGATAATGAGAGAAATCGCTGCTGATTACAAAAAGATTCCGGTCGGTGAAATACGGTTTCAGCGACGAAGCCAGGGAGATGAGTATATTTTTGTCCCTGGTGCCTATCAGGATTGGAATAACAGAGGGAGTCTTTTTAAAATGATACTGGATGAACGGAAGTTCAACCTCCAGAGAGTGTTCAGGATTATGTGCATCATCACGGGTAAAGAAATACCTGCTGTCGTCAATCAGCTTTTCACCTGTCAGCCTGTTCACCCGCACTTTCCCGAGAGGTGTCACCATATCCCCGGAGGTAAAAACGGCTGCCCCTTCGAAGGCGAACCTGTGACTGGCTCCGATCAGAAATATGTTGTCATACTCTGCGTCAGCCGGTATTGCGGAAAAGGCGGCGGCTGCAGTATGTCCGGAATAAACGTACCCGGCATGAGGTACTATTATTGCCCTAACCGTTGAACCGGGCACAGGACCGTTACATTTACCGAAAAGCTCCTGAAGGTCACTTCTCAGTTTCTCGCTTCCGGAGGGATAAAAACTGCCGGCAACGGCAGGTTGCCTGTCTTTCCCGGCCTGTTGTCCGTTGATGCTCATAAGCGGTAGGATTAATGAAATAATGATAACAACCGTTTTCATTGAAACAGTCCTTTACAACAAAGTAAAGTTAAGTCAAAAAAGTGAAAAAGCGGGAGCTGATAAAGGAAGATCAGATGAGAACAATATTCTCCTTGATTGTGTTCCCGTCATCATCTATTCCGTAGAGTCTGATACCTACGCTGCAGGTAGCAGTGGAAGCAATGTCCAGAATGGGAGAGACAGCCTCCCTGACATCTTCCTCACCCATGGAGTCATATTCTTCAATATCGAAATAGAGATGGATGAACAGGATATGTTCAGATCTTTTGATTTTGCAGAGGACTTTCAGAATTTTAGCCATCCATAAGGCCGAGGAAGTATTGAAATAGTCAATGTTATATTTGAGATTCGTGTTTTCTGCCGGATTCTTTGCATACTCACTTGCCCACTTATGAATAGGCTCAAAAAAAGATGTTGCATTTTCAGGCAGAGATTTGCCTGTAAAGCCCAGTACTCCCGATGATGCCACAAGATCTACCTGTGGCGTTTTGGTGGTCGCCTGAATCCTGATATCCTGTAAATTACCCATAATATAACAGTTCCTTCCCTGAATGTTTTATGTCACTCTGACGTTGAATAAAGGTAATCCATTATTATATGATCTTATTTAGCCTTCGTCAAAAAAAAAGGTATTATTATCAATTTTTTTTATCGTTTCGTCCTATCGCACAGTCATTAAATGCATAGTGTGTGGAGAGTGTCTTGAGTGCCTGTTGTGACTAAAGTATTTTAGGCACTCCAAACTCCGTTAACTTTAAGTACTTATTAATTGCACTTAATATTATCTTTGCAGCCGAAATAAATTGAAATGGAAAACCTGCTCAGAAAGGGAATCAGGGAGGCTCTGTTAAGCCTCTATAAATCGGATGTTCCGGATGAGTCCATCCAGCTGCAGAAAACCAGAAAGGAGTTTTCTGGCGACATGACTCTTGTCGTGTTTCCCCTGCTTAAGATTTCACACAGGTCTCCTGAACAGACTGCAAATGATATCGGTGAGTATCTTCTCGTTAACCTTAAGTCTGTCAGTAGTTTCAATGTCATAAAAGGCTTTCTGAATATTACAGTCGCCCCCCGGGAATGGGCATCCAGGCTCAAAAGTATCAGGACCGCAAATAACTGGGGCTTCACTGAGGCCGCTCCCGATGCCGAAGTGATTGTAATTGAATATTCTTCACCCAATACAAATAAACCTCTTCACCTCGGGCATATACGCAACAATCTCCTCGGTTTTTCACTTTCAAGGCTGACCGCAGCAGCCGGTAAGAAGGTAATCAGAACTAATATTGTGAATGACAGGGGCATTCATATCTGCAAGTCAATGGTTGCCTGGAAGCTTTTCGGCAATGGGGAGACCCCGGAGAAAAGCGGAAAAAAGGGAGACCACCTCGTTGGGGAATACTATGTCCTCTTTGACAGGAAATACAAGGAACAGGTGGCAGTTCTTGAAGCGGCAGGATCGACACCTGAGGAAGCCAGGGAAAATGCCGGGCTGATGCTGGCGGCACGGGAGATGCTTCTCAGATGGGAGGCCGGCGATGCTGAAACATTAAACCTGTGGAAATTGATGAACTCATGGGTCTATGCCGGTTTTGATGTGACCTACAAAGCCCTGGGAGTTGAGTTTGACAGGATATACTACGAATCTGAAACCTATAAAACAGGCCGGCAGCTTGTACTTGAAGCCCTTGATTCAGGCCTGCTCTTCAGAAAAGACGACGGCTCGGTATGGGTCGACCTTACCGCTGAAAAACTTGACCAGAAATTGCTCCTGAGGTCTGACGGCACTGCGGTCTATATGACGCAGGATCTCGGCACAGCCGTACTGAGATACAATGACTTCGGTTTCAGCCGGCACATTTATGTCGTCGGAAATGAACAGAATTATCACTTCCAGGTGCTTGCTCTCGTTTTGCTTAAAATGGGCTACCAGTGGGCGAGGGGACTGCATCATTTCTCCTATGGAATGGTCGAACTCCCGGAGGGTAAAATGAAATCCAGGGAAGGAACCGTGGTCGACGCTGATGATCTGATAGCTGAGATGACTGACACGGCACGGGCAATGTCGCAGGAACTGGGAAAACTTGGCGGTTTCACCGACTCCGAAAAAGAGGATATCTTCAGGAAGATAGGCCTGGGCGCTTTGAAATACTTCATTCTCAAGGTAGATCCAAAAAAGAATATGACCTTTAACCCGGCCGAATCAATTGATTTTAACGGCAATACCGGTCCCTTCATTCAGTATACCTATACCCGTATAAAATCAGTCCTGAATAAGGGGGCCGAAACGGGAATCACACCGGGTGAACCGTCATTTGATGACGTAACGCCTGATCAGAAGGAAATAAATATTATTAAGCTGTTGAATGATTTTCCGTCTGTGGTCTCAGAAGCGGCGGAGGAACTGAGTCCTGCACTGGTGGCCAATTACTGCTATGACCTGTCACGGGAATTCAACCAGTTTTACCATGACCTGCCGATACTCGGGGAAGAAAACCCGGAAAAACGCAATTTCAGGCTTAACCTGACTGAAATGACAGGTATTATAATTGAAAAAGGACTGTGGCTTCTTGGAATTGAAGCTCCGGAAAGAATGTAAATTCAGCATAAAGAAACATATATGTTCGAAAACCTAAGCGAAAGACTTGAGCGATCCTTCAAGATACTGAAAGGTGAAGGGGTGATATCAGAGATAAATGTGTCCGAGACTCTTAAAGAGGTTCGCCGGGCCCTTCTTGATGCAGACGTAAACTTCAAAATTGCAAAACAGTTTACCGATACGGTCAAGCAGAATGCAATGGGGCAGAACGTGCTTAAATCGGTCAATCCCTCACAGATGATGATCAAGATCGTTCATGACGAGCTTGCCGCGCTGATGGGAGGAGAGAAGACCGATATCAACATTAAGACCAACCCCTCCGTGATACTTGTTGCAGGGCTTCAGGGAAGCGGCAAGACTACCTTCAGCGGAAAACTTGCAAAATATCTCAAAAGCAAAAGAGGAAAGAACCCGCTGCTTGTTGCCGGTGACGTCTACAGGCCTGCTGCAATAGAGCAGCTCAAGGTGCTGGGAACGCAGATAGAAGTGCCTGTTTACACTGAAGACGGAAACCTGAATCCGGTCGAGATAGCCCGGAATGCAGTGCGCGAAGCAAAAAAGAACGGGAATGACGTCATAATTATAGACACGGCAGGACGCCTCGCGGTGGACGAGGAGATGATGAATGAGATCGCTGCGGTAAAAAGCGCTGTCAATCCTCACGAGACGCTGTTCGTGGTTGATTCCATGACAGGACAGGATGCCGTGAACACAGCCTTTGAATTCAATGAAAGGATTGACTTTGACGGGGTGGTCCTTACAAAACTCGACGGTGACACCCGCGGCGGAGCCGCCCTTTCAATAAGGTCGACTGTCAATAAGCCAATCAAATTCATAAGTGCCGGTGAAAAAATGGAGGCTCTTGACCTCTTCTACCCCGACAGGATGGCCGACAGGATACTTGGAATGGGCGATATCGTCACCCTTGTTGAAAAAGCCCAGGAACAGTATGATGAAGACGAAGCCAGGAAACTGCAGAAGAGAATAGCAAAGGACCAGTTCGACTTTAACGACTTCATCTCGCAGATTCAGCAGATCAAGAAAATGGGGAACATGAAAGACCTCATGGGTATGATCCCGGGGGTTGGAAAAGCCATAAAGAATCTTGACATTGATGACAATGCATTCAAGGGGATAGAGGCTATCATCCACAGTATGACCCCGGCCGAAAGGACAAACCCGCTGCTAATGAATGGCAGCCGCAGGAAACGAATTGCTGACGGCAGCGGCACAACGGTTGCTGATGTAAACAGGCTTCTGAAACAGTTCGACGAGACAAGAAAAATAATGAAAATGGTTGGCAAGGGCGGAGATCTGTCTAAATTAGTACCAAGAAAACGATAATATGTATCAGCTGATTGACGGAAAAAAAACCGCAGCGGAGATTAAAACCGAAATCGCTGCCGAGGTTATTTCAATGAAGAAAAGAGGTGCACGTGCCCCTCACCTTGCTGCAGTCCTGGTAGGGAGTGACGGAGGCAGTGAGACCTATGTTGCAAATAAGGTAAAAGCGTGTGCCGAAGTGGGATTTGACTCAACGCTGATCCGTATGGATGCTTCCGCAACCGAGGCCCAGCTTCTTGCTAAAGTGAATGAACTAAACAGGAATCCTGACATCGACGGATTCATTGTACAGCTTCCTCTTCCGGCTCACATAAATGAGAATAAAATTATTGAGGCAGTATCCCCGGAAAAAGATGTTGATGGTTTCCATCCCCTGAACCTTGGCAGGATGATGGCCGGAATTCCCTCATTCGTCTCCGCCACACCTTACGGCATTATGGAACTTCTAAAGAGGTATAAAATTCCTCTCAGCGGGGCAAACTGCACGGTTGTGGGCAGAAGCAACATAGTAGGGCGGCCTGTGAGCATCCTGATGTCACAGAAAGGTATTGACGCAACGGTGACTGTTGTTCACAGCCGCACAAAAAACATCGCTGACATTCTTAAAAGATCGGATATTATTATTGCAGCCATCGGATCTCCCGGTTTCATTACAGGGGAGATGGTTAAGGACGGCGTTGTTGTAATTGATGTGGGGACAACCAGGGTTGATGCACCCGGTACAAAATCAGGCTGGAGGCTTAAGGGCGATGTTGATTTTGATTCCGTGGCACCCAAATGTTCCTATATAACACCCGTTCCGGGCGGAGTGGGACTGTTGACTGTAGTTTCTCTGCTCCAGAATACCCTGAAGGCCTGTAAACGCTGAAGAACGAAAGTTCATTCAAAAGTCAATCCTGTAAAATAGAGGTCGTAACCTCCCTTGCCACCCGGTCTGTCTGACGAAAACACCATGAAAGGATTTTCAAACTGCAGATCTGTGCCTGTAACCGGACGGTATTCGTTGTATGAACTGTTGATCTTCGGTCCCATATTCACCGGTGTGCTCCATTTTCCGCCCCTGAAAACGGAATAATAAAGGTCCTGACCGCCCATTCCTCCGGGCATATCAGAAACAAATACGAGATATCTGCCTGAAACAAACGGACATTTTTCATTATGCGGGGTTTTCAGGCTGTCTACCGCCATGGGTGACGCCGCCGGACTGAGGAACCACTCATTTACAGTTTTTGCCGCCGGCCTTATAAGCATGTAAATGTCGAAGTTTCCATCCCTGTTGGAACAGAAATATGCAGTATCGAAGCCAGGATCCAGTGACAGGTATGCATCATCGGACGAGGAATTGAACAAAGTTGCAGGCACCGGATCAGGAATGGTTGGGAGAGCGGAAAAAGCCGGGGTGAATCCTGAATAGACAATGTCAAGGCCCCTGCCGGCAACTTCCGTGGCAGTCGCCATGTACTCAAGCCCGTCTTCGGAATTGAAGAACCTGTAAGGCCCGAAGTCGTTTGAAGGAGTGTTGAACTTTGCGGTCAGTGCAGTGAGAAAGCCGTCCTGGGAGATACCGCTTTGAAGCAGGAACAAGCCGGAGGTCTGCCCGAAACTGTAGCCGATCATCCCGTAAACAAGATCAAATGTTCCTCCGGATGTCGCGCGGTTGGATGAAAATACTATCGGACGGGAATCAGACAGGACTCCGTATTCACCGCTCCAAATATCCGAATTGTAATCGTCATAAGGGGAGTTGAGACCTTCAAGCACAATTGCAGAATCAGGGAAGACACCCATCGGGTAATTCAACACAGGCGGATTGTCTTTTTTGCATCCGGCAATTAAAGTTATGGCAATTACAGTCAGGACTGTGCGCAATAAAACTCTTAGATTCATGTTTTCAACTTTTTGTATTGCCTCATATCAAAGATACTAAATATCAGGGCATAAGCAAAAAAACCGGGCAAGAGGCCCGGTTTCAGAAGGTAGAATTTAGGTTAATTCTAGGGTAATATTGGGTTTGAGGGTAAATCTGTTTCTGATTCAATTATAAGATGCAAAGATTGCCTCCATGGTTGCGTCAGCTGAAAATTAATTTCCAACACCCTGTAAGTCATGTTTATAAAAATTGTTGCCTGTTGATAATTGGATAGCCGGAAGTGTTCAGGTGTGACAATATGTATTACATTTGCACAATATTTCGTGGGAAATGGAAGAAGAAAGGTACGGATTTGTACATGACAGTGAGGTGGAAGAGGTGATCCTTCGTTTTGAGAAGATGCGGAAGAATAAGGAGTCATGCTACTTCGATGTAATTGAATTTGAGGCGATAATAGATTATTATCTCGAGGGAAATAACCCGATGAACGCTTATGAGGCAATGTCATTTGCCTGCGAGCTGCATCCTCATTCAGTTCCTATCCAGGTTCGCAAGGCAAGAGTATTTCTCGAAAAGGGAAGGGCTCTTGAGGCCCTTACAATCGTAAGGCGGATCGAGAATATCGAACCCGGCAATTATGAGATTTATATAATTAAGGGAACAGCCCTTGCAATGCTGGGTGATATCAGCGGGGCACAGAAGATTTTCGACCTAGCCCTGCTTTCGGATGAGGATGACCAGGAGACGATACTTTACAGCATCACCTCGGTTCTGCAGAACCTGAACTATTACGAGCAGATGATTCCCTACCTGCACAGGCTGGCGGACCTTGAACCTGATTTTGCGGCTCATATTTATGACCTCGCCTATGCCTACGAGAAAAGGGGTGATTTTGAAAACAGCATAAAATATTACTGCCGGTATCTCGATGAAGAGCCAAATTCTGACAGCGCCTGGTACAATCTTGGCATAATATACAATAAAACAGGCGATTACGATAATGCAATCAATGCATATGACTACGCTCTTGCGGTAAATCCTGAAAACACTTTCGCCCTGTTTAACAAGGCGAATATCCTCTCCAACCTTGAAAAGTATAACGAGGCCATGGAGGTCTACCGCGAGTTTGTAAATGAGGAGCCTGAAAGCCTGGAGGGCCTTACATATCTTGCAGAGTGTTATGACAAGATCGGGAATGAGGAGATGGCAAAGAAGTATTATTTTGAAGCCATCGAACTGACTCCCGAATTCCCGGACCCCTGGTTCGGACTTGGGCTGCTGGCTCTTACCCGTGACAAGGCATCGGAGAGCCAGCCTTATTTCAGGAAGGCCATCGAACTTGACAGCAACAATCCTGATTACTGGTTCTCGCTCGGGAAATCGCATATTATGCTCAGCGATCTTAAACAGGCACTGAAATGCTTCCGGGAGACACTCAGGCTGGATGCCTACTTCGATGATGCATGGATAGAAACGGGTATGATAATTATGATGACCGGAGCCTTCGGCAAGGCAATCCGCCTGCTTGAAGAAATAAGGCTTATTAACGGTGATGTCCCCGGTATCTGGTACCTTCTTGCTTCATGTTACCTCCAGACCGGGAAAAACAGGGAAGCCACCGCATGCCTTTCAAGGGCCGCAGAAATTGATCCTGAACTTTTTACCGACTTTTCCATCCTTCTTCCTGAAGAACTGATGAAACCTTCCATGAAGCGGCTTTTTGCCCGGAAAAAGAAAAAATAGATGAAAGACCTCAGAAAACTGCTCACCCACATTCCTGACAGGCCGTCGAAACCAAGGAATGAGGGACTCACAATGGTTATGGACAAAGGGCTGAGCCTCAGGGAAGCCGAAGACTTCGCCTCCGTGGGAAGTGAATATACCGATTTTGTGAAACTGGGTTTCGGGACCTCACTGATCACCCCGGATGTTGAAAAAAAGATACAGGTATACCATAAGGCAGGAATGAAGGTCTACCTCGGGGGAACACTCTTCGAAGCTTTCATCGCTAGAGGAATGTTCGATGAATATGTTGATCTGCTTAAATCAACAGGCATAACAATGGCAGAGGTCTCCGACGGCTCCTTTGACTTTGAACACGAACAGAAACTCGATTACATCAGAAGGCTTTCACTTGATTTTACGGTTATCTCTGAGGTTGGATCGAAGAAGAAAAATGTTGTCTTTTCTCACAATCAATGGGTGAAGATGATGCGGGCAGAGCTCGACGCCGGATCCGTCAAGGTAATAGCAGAAGCCCGTGAGACTGGGACAGTCGGTATCTATAATGACGACGGATCTGTCCATACCGGACTGATTAACTCCATTTCAAAACACGTCGGCTTTAACAACGTTCTCTGGGAAGCGCCGCAGAAGTCGCAGCAGGCCTGGTTCATCCTGAACTTCGGGGCAAATGTCAATCTGGGCAATATTGCACCGTACGAGATTATTCCGCTGGAGTCGCTCAGACTGGGGCTGAGAGGCGATACCTTTTTCAGCTTTCTTCCGGCAGAACTGAAATGAAACTTTTCGGCATCATAGGATATCCTCTGGGTCATTCATTCTCGGAGCGCTATTTTACTGACAAATTCGCAAGGGAAGAACTTGCAGACCACCGATACCGTAAATTTGAACTTCCTTCTCTTGAGATGCTCCCTGAATTGCTTGAACAGGAAAATGACCTCGTCGGGTTTAATGTTACCATACCTTATAAGGTACAGATAATCAAATATCTGAATGAGGTAGACGAGGCGGCTGCAGAGATAGGTGCCGTAAACACAGTCAGGGTCTCACGCAGAAACGGTAAACCTTATCTTAAAGGGTTCAATACTGATGCCCCCGCATTCAGACAGTCACTTCTCGATAACCTGTTGTCACTTCCTGAATCTGCAGTGGTACTTGGAACCGGAGGTGCCTCAAGAAGCGTGTGCCATGAACTTTTGGAACTTGGTATCAGGGTAATAACAGTATCCAGAAAACCTGCAGCAGGCATATTTACATATCAGGACCTCCCCGGAGAAGTCTTGGGTTCGGCAGGAGTTGTGGTCAACACCACACCGGTAGGCACATTTCCGGACATCGGAGCCTCACCCCCGATAGACTACAGCTGCCTCAGAGAAGGACAACTGCTTTTTGACCTGGTTTATAACCCGCCGCAGACAAGTTTCCTGAGGCTGGGAGAGGAGCAGGGATGCCAGACCGTAAATGGGGAAGATATGTTTCATCTTCAGGCTGAGATGGCCTGGGAGATATGGAACAGCGAATCTAAATAAAAACAGCCGGTGGATATTTGATATCCGTAAGCGATAATCCGTGTGCGGGAGCCGACTGTCCTGCAAGTCCGCGGTCACGGCCCTTGATAATTTCCTCAAACTCAATTATTGACAGTTTTCCTCTTCCCACCTGCACCAGCGTACCGGTGATTGCCCTTACCATATTCCTGAGGAACCTGTCGGCCGTGATCGTGAAGACAAGCCTGCCGGGCATCTCCTCCCACGAGGCTTCGGTAACTTTGCAGATATTGGTTTTGTTCCCTCCGTGAAGCCTGCTGAAGCTTGTGAAGTCGCTGTGATCCAGAAGGAGGGATGAAGCCAGGTTGAGCTGTCCGATGTCAGTCTTCCAGTAGAGCAACCAGGCTGTGTCGGCCAGAAACGGGTCCTTCACGGTTGGCAAAAGTGTACCTGTAAGTCCTGGAGAGTGCATCAAATCGGGCATGCGCATCGTCCTTCACCCTGGCTATACGGCTTACTGCTATATCTTCGGGCAGAAAACCGTTCAGCCTGTAAAGAAAGGTCATATCTCCCGGCAAGGGTGTCAGTTGCGGAGTCAAAATGTGCACAGAAGAACTCGGCATGCACACCGGTGTCTGTCCGTCCCGCTCCTGTAACATTTATGTTCTCGCTCAGCAGGGTGCTGAGTGCCCTGTTGATCACTTCCTGGACAGTAGGTTTACCGGGTTGCAGTTGCCATCCGTGATAGGCAGTGCCCCTGAAGGAGAGAAAAATGAAGTACCTCGATACCTGTGCCATATGCCGTAAAGATAGAAAAAAGAGGCTGCCCGGCATTGATCTGCCGCGGTCTTTTCACTAAATTGCGGCTCAAACAAACTGACTGGCTATGATGGCGGAGACTATTAAACGGGGATTTGCAAGCGACAATAATTCGGGAGTTCACCCTGATGTTATGGAACAGATAGCCCGGGTGAACCGCGGCCATGTGGTCGGCTACGGCGGCGACCGGTATACGGAACAGGCTCAGGAAATGCTCAGGGAGCACCTGGGAAGTGAAGCTGAAATATTTTTTGTCTTTACCGGGACTGCAGCCAACGTTCTCGGGCTTGCAGGCGTGACGCAATCATGGAACTCGGTCATCACAGCAAGTACCGCACATATTGAACAGGATGAGTGCGGTGCACCTGAAAAATTCACCGGCTGCAAGGTGCTTACAGTCGATACTCCCGACGGCAAACTGAGGACCGGATATCTCACCAGGCACATGCACGGCTTCGATTTTGAACATCACAGTCAGCCGAAGGTAATTTCTGTTTCCCAGGTAACTGAAATGGGTACCGTATACACTGTTGAGGAGATAAGGGCCCTGGCAGACTATGCCCACAACCACGGTCTGCTTTTGCATATGGACGGTGCCCGCCTTGCCAATGCTGCGGTTTCACTGAACCTCCCGTTCAGGGCATTTACAACCGATGCCGGGGTCGACATACTCTCTTTCGGGGGTACCAAGAACGGTATGATGTACGGCGAGGCTGTCTGTTTTCTGCAGCCCGGGACTGGCGGATGGATTCAAATACCTCCGCAAGCAGGGGATGCAGCTGGCCTCCAAGATGCGCTTCATAGCAGCACAGTATACAGCCTACCTTACCCACGACCTCTGGAAAGAGTGTGCAGGGCATTCGAACAGCATGGCGCTGGAGCTTGAAAAGAGGCTATCCCTGATAGGCGGGCTGAAAATAACCCAGAAGGTCGAATCGAACGGGATCTTCGTTATTATGCCGCGTGAAGTGGCTGAAACGCTGCGCAGGGAGTATTTCTTCTATCCGTGGAACGAGGAGCTGTCAGAATACAGGCTCATGACAAGCTGGGATACGTCGCTTGACGAAATTGAACATTTTTCAAAACGCCTTGATGAACTGATGCATCCCGGGAAGTAGTCCCGGAATATTCGGATTGGTCAGCTATTCGTAGGGATCGGCCTCTGTGGTCTTGCCGAACTCCCAGTAATCTCCGGTCGTGTCTCCTTCCTGTTGTCTCCAGTAAGCCGGTGAAACCACATTCCCGTCGGCCCTGTGCAGGGTCCTTTCATAAATCGCGTAAACCGGATTGAAGATGATGTCAGTCACTCCCAGGGTGTATGTTACGGCATTGCTTCCCTCAGCTGGGGCATCCTCCCTGATCTTTACTTCCAGCCCGTTGAATGTCAGCAGTTCACGAAGAAATGTCATCCGCTCTGCTGAAATCCCGCTTTCGACTAAAGTGCAGCGTACACCGTCAATCTCTGTAATCTGATGCTTTGCAATGGTAAGTGATCCCATGTTTTCCCAGTTTAAATTCCGTAGCTCATATTCCTTATCATCTCGAAGATACCGCTTGCGAAGCCTGTTATTACAATGCCTGCAATACAGATGGCCAGACCCAGTTTAGTCATGTTGTCACTCCTGAAACGGGCAATCGGATCTTCATTCTTGTTGATGAACATGGCTTTCACGACCAGCAGGTAGTAATAGAGACCTATGATCGTATTCAGGACAGCTATTGTGACCAGAAGGTAATACTCTTTTTCCGCGGCAGCCATAAAGAGGAAGAATTTACCGAAGAATCCGGCAACAGGAGGTATGCCTGCAAGTGAAAAGAGGGCAATCATCATTACAAGGCTCAGCGCGGGATTGGTTCTGTAAAGGCCGTTGTACTCATCCATGCTTTCCTTCCCGGTCTGATTTGAAATGGCAGCCACAACACCGAATGCAGCCAGATTGGAGAAGATATAGATCAGCGCATAATAGATCACGGTGGTCATCCCCAGTTCATTGCCTCCGATGAACCCCAGGAGGAAGAACCCTGCCTGGGCTATGGATGAGAAGGCAAGAAATCTCTTCATGTTTTTCTGCCTGATAGCGAAGAGGTTGCCTATTGTCATCGTAAGTACTGCTATAACCCAGATTATGCGTTCCCAGGTATGGATTATTACCGGGAAGACTGTGAAGAGTACTATCACGAAAATGAATGCTGCAGCACCCTTGCTTATAACTGAGAGGTAAGATGTGATGTTTACCGGAGCGCCTTCATAGACATCAGCCGTCCACAGATGGAAGGGTACCAGCGACATCTTGAAAGCCATGCCTGCAAAGAAGAAGATAAAGCCCATCACAGTCAGAGGCATTGTGGTAGCCCTTACCGCTATCTCTGCAAAGTACAGCGATCCTGTAGTCCCGTAAATCATCGAGAGTCCGAAAAGGAGTATGCCTGAAGAGAGCGACGACGAAAGTATAAGCTTAATACCTGCTTCCGCCGAATTGTTCCTGTACCTTTCAAATGCAGCAAGTGCCGCCAGCGGAATCGTTGCCAGTTCGAGCCCCAGGTAAAACATTATGAAATGACCTGATGAGATCATGAAGTTCATCCCTATCAGCGTGGAAATGAGAAGCATGAAGTATTCACTGGTCCTGTCAATGTTCTCAGGTTTACCAAGCCATGTATATGACTGAATCAGGACGATGAGCGTCCCGATGTTTAGAATATTCTTCATCAGAAGGGTAGTCCGGTCTGACCGGAACATGTCACCGAACAGCGATCCCTCAATTCCGGGAAGGAAGCCCGCCAGCTGTTACAACCGCAAAAAGTATTACGGCTAAACCCCTGAGTTTGCCCTTTTTCTCCTCAGCGGTGAATATCTCACCAATAAGTATTATCAGGAAGGCTGCCGTCAGTAGCAGCTCATGACGCATTATTGCAAAGTTCTCCAGACTCATCTTCGTCTCAGGTTAAATTTTATTCCTGTTATTTTTCAAATTAAAGCAGTTTGTCTACAATCGGCATCAGGCTGTCCTTGATCATTGTGGCAAGACCCAGCGGTGCCATCCCGATATAAATAATTCCGGCCAGCAGTGACACAACTGACAGGCTCTCAAACCATTTCGCATCAGTAAGGTTGTCAAAATGATGGTCCTTTATCGGACCAAGAAGAAGTATTGCCACAACCCTCAGAATATATACAGCCGTGATGACTATTGAAGACACGGCAACAATTGTTGCCACACGGTGGAATAGGTCGGGGTGCTGAAATGCTCCGAAGAAGATCGACATCTCGGCCACAAAGCCGCTGAAGCCAGGAAGACCCAGTGATGCAAGTCCGGCCATGACATAGATTACTGACAGGAAGGGAATTACCTTCATCAGTCCGCCCATCTCATTTATCATCCTTGTATGTGTCCTTCCGTATATCATCCCGATGAGTGCAAAGAAGAGGGCTGTCATCAGTCCGTGCGAGATCATCTGCAGAATGGCACCGCCAAGGGCGTGCTGGTTCATCATCAGAACCGCAAATAGGACCAGACCGCAGTGACTCACTGAAGAATAGGCGTTGATGTATTTGAGATCCTTCTGCACTATGGCCCCAAAGGCGCCGTATACGACACTTATTGTAGTAAGGATTATAAATATCCAGGCCATCTCATTGGCTGCCTCAGGCATCAGGAACATAGCCACCCTGAAGGCACCGTATCCGCCAAGTTTCATCAGCACGCCGGCATGAAGCATTGACACGGCGGTAGGGGCAGAGGCGTGTCCGTCAGGAGACCATGTATGGAAGGGGAACAGTGCACCCAGTACTCCGAAGCCCACAAATGTAAGCGGGAAGAAAATCCTCTGTGCCGCAATGGGAATAGTGATTTTCGATATCTCGAGTATGTTGAATGTGAGCGGTCCACCGTCGGGAGCCGAGTTGAAATATATCCCGATAAGCCCTACCATGAGAAGCGCAGATCCGCCCATAAGCATCAGTGTCAGCTTCATTGCCGAGTATTCCTTGGGTCCGCTGCCCCATATGCCAATGAGAAGGAACATCGGGATAACAGCAACTTCGTAAAACAGGAACATGGTGAACAGGTCAAGGGATATGAAGAACCCGAATACCCCTGTGGCAAGCAGTATGAGAGAAATGAAGAACTCCTTCCGCAGATCCTCCATCTCCCATGATGCAAAGATCCCGGCAAAGACAACAACTGAAGTAAGGGCAATCATGGCCACTGACACACCGTCAACTCCGACAGTATAGTAAATGTGCAGGGTCCTGAACCACTCAAAACTGCTTACGAAAAGCATCTCCTCCATGTTGCCTGCCTTTCTTGCTGTCAGGTACATGTAAACAATGACTGCCGAGACTATCAGCTGAACTGACATCCCGATAGCTGATACCAGCTTCACCTTACGGGTATCTTTCAGAAAAAGGATCCCCGTAACTGTGAGGAGGGGTATTATTACTAGCCAGCTTAAGATATTCATAATATAATATTTATCAATGTCAGAACCCTATTTGAGAATATAAATGAAAACCAGTACCAGCCCTATAACGCCGGAAACAAAGACAAAAGCGTACTTCTGCAACTGTCCCGACTGGAAGCCTCTGATCTTGAATGATACAGTCTGTGTAACCCAGGCGATGCCGTTCATTGTGCCGTCAACTATATGCCTGTCAAACCATGCTATTGGCTGTGATATGTGTTTGAAGATAATCTTATGGGTAATAAAGAGATAGAGCTCGTCAATGTAAAATTTATTGTAAGCCCATTTATATCCTAATTTAAAGGTATCCGCCATCCTTTGAGGCAGCGTAGTCTCCTTTTTGTACATTACCCAGGCGATGGCTATTCCGACAAGCCCGATCAGCACTGAAGGAATTGCTATGCCCAGTTCAATGTGCGATTCAAATGGCACACCGTCAGATGTAACAAGACTGCTGAAAGGAATAAATCCGCTGAAGACAGAAGCTGCAGCCAGGAAAATAAGCGGCACGGTCATCGTTGCCGGAGCTTCATGAGGCGTATGGTGATACTGTCTCTCCTTGCCGTGGAAAACCGAAAAATAAAGTCTGAACATGTAGAATGCGGTCAGCCCCGCAACTGCATACTGAATGGCAAAAAGCAGTTTATCATGATGGAATGCTGCGGTGAGAATCTCATCCTTGCTGAAGAAGCCTGAAAGTGGCGGTATACCCGCAATTGTAAGACATGCAATCAGGAATGTGATATGTGTTACAGGAAGATATTTTCTCAGGCCGCCCATCTCCGTCATGTAGTTTGTGTGTACCGCATGGATCACCGCACCGGCACCGAGGAAAAGCAGAGCCTTGAACATCGCGTGTGTGAATAGGTGGAAGTTTGACGCCATGAAGCCGAGACCGTCATGACCGCCATATCCGGATACACCGAGAGCAAACATCATATAACCTATCTGTGACATTGTGGAGTAGGCGAGAACCCTCTTTATGTCATTCTGCGTGGTCGCAATTATTGCGGCAAAGAGAGATGATATTGCCCCGACCCAGGCTACGACTTTCAGTGCCTCAGGTGCTGCGAAAAAGTATATCGGAAACATCCTGGCAACCAGGTAAACACCCGCTACCACCATTGTAGCCGCATGTATAAGGGCCGAAACAGGAGTGGGACCTTCCATTGCATCGGGAAGCCAGATATGCAGCGGGAACATGGCTGATTTACCTGCACCGCCCATGAATATGAGTATCATCGACCAGGTCAGCACTGACATGCCCAGGAACACTGCCCCGCCGGTGCTTGTTACCGCAGGACCGTTCAGGTCAGTAAGTGTTATGAAATCGAATGTCTTCGTGTTGAATGACAGCAGCAGTATCCCCACAAGAAACCCCAGGTCAGCAAAACGGGTAACTATAAAGGCTTTCTTTGAGGCTCTTACCGCCGTTTCTTTGGTATAATAGAATCCGATCAGGAGATATGATGAAACACCCACCAGTTCCCAGAAAATGTACATCTGGAAGATATTGGTTGCCACAACCAGTCCAAGCATTGAAAATGTAAAGAGCGAAAGAAATGCATAAAAGCGCTCAAATCCTTTTTCTCCCTTCATATAACCCAGACTGTAGATATGCACCATGAACGAAACGGTGCTCACAACGATCAGCATCATCACCGAAATCGGGTCAAGCAGGAATCCGATGTCGGCATGCAGCTGGTCTGTCAGGTTAAGCCATACCGAGTTGAAGGCAACAATCTTCTGAAAGACGCCGTCGGTCATTCCGTTGCCGCTGAAATAGCTGAAGGCTGTTATGTAGGACAGAGCCGTGACAATCCCCAGTGCGGTGGTTCCCACCAGCCCTGACATCTTCGCCTTGAGCTTCATCCCGAAAAGACCCAGCACCACGAAAGTGACGAAGGGAATTATCAAAATCCAAATAGTATATCCAAAATCTGCCATTGTTATGCTCTTTTCTGATTATCAGTACTTCATCTCATCCACGGTCTCAACATTGATTGTGTTGAATCTTCGGTAGATGTTAATTATGATTGCAATGGCCACGGCAGCCTCGGCAGCCGCAACGGCGATGACGAACAGACTGAAAAAGTGACCGTCAAGCTTGCCCGGGAAGAGATACCTGTTGAACGCCAGAAAGTTGATATTCACTGAATTGAGTATCAGTTCCAGCGACATGAGTATCGTGATCAGGTTGCGGCGGGTAAGAAAGCCGTATATGCCTGTAAAGAACATTACTGTGGCCAGGATAATGAAAAACTCCAATGGAATGCCTGAATTCATATCTCTTCCTGTTTAGTTGTTTTTATTAACGTCTTTGCGCGGACCGCCCTTTTTCGCTATTGCGATTGCTGCTATCATTGCTGCAACCAGCAGAACCGAAATGACCTCAAATGGCAGTACGTATCCGTCAGTCCCTGTGTTCAGGAGACTCTTACCGATAAGGTTCATGTTCACCTCGGCCGCAATGGCCTGATCTGCCTCGAATGTGTGCCTGAGTACAGTTGTTATGACCACCACTGCCCCGAAGGCCGAAGCCAGGGCGGAGAATATCGATTTCTTCCACTCAACAGCTTCGAACTTATGGCTTATCTGGCTCGTCAGCAGGATCGAAAAGATTATCAATACCACAATACCGCCTGCATAAAGGGTTATCTGAACCGCTGCAAGGAACTGGTAGTTAAGGAGAAAGTAAAGCCCTGCCGTTGCTATCAGCACGAAGAGCAGTGAAGTAGCCGCCCTGAGGATCTTGCGGCTGGTCACGGTGAAGACCGAAAATACGACTATCACCAATGCAAAGATTACGAACATTATCTGGCTGCCTTCCATTACTCGACTCCTTTCATAAGTTTTGATCCCGGCTGGTTAAGCACTTTGGTGAGCTTCGTCCTGTCAAAGACTGCATGCTCAAACTCCTGTCCGAAGGCCAGAGCCTGCGACGGACAGGTCTTGACACACAGTCCGCAGAAAGTGCACATCCCGAGATGATATATATGCTTGTCTATAATTCTCTGCTTTTTGCCCTCCTCATTTACTATGGAGGCCGAGATGATCTCAATTGAACCGTTGGGGCAGTTGATCTCGCAGATGCCGCAACCGGTGCATTTATGTTCATTCTTTTCATTGTGAGGCATTATAACCTCACCCTTGAATTTGTCGAACATTTTCAGCTCCGCACGGTTATTCGGATACTGCTGGGTCAGGGTGGTTCCCGGCTTGAAGAAGTACTTGCCGGTGACTGTCATCCCGGTAAGAAGCGACTTTACGCCGTTGAAGATGCCCTTTGAAATATTCTGTTACACTATTCATAACTTTCTTATATTCATGCTATTACCAATGCCATCCTTTTAATACGAGGAAGGCCATCAGCAGCAGGTTGAAAATATTTATCGGGAGGAGGTATTTCCACTCCAGGGTCAGAAGCTGGTCGATCCTCAATCTGGGAAAAGTCCATTTCAGCCACATCATTATGAAGACCACACCGAAGGTTTTTGCCAGATACCAGAGGAACGGCGGAATGAAATCCATCACAGCGTTGAATCCGTCGAGCCCGGTAATGTGGAAAGGCATCCAGCCGCCCAGGAAAATGGTTGCAGCAATCGATGCGATGATGAACATGTTTATGTATTCGGCCAGGAAGAAGAATGCGAACCTGATCCCCGAATATTCGGTGTGATATCCTGCCGTCAGCTCTGATTCGGCTTCCGCCAGGTCAAAAGGCCCTCTGTTGGTCTCAGCGGTGCCTGCGATAATATATATTACAAACGCTATCACTGCCGGGATGTGTCCCTTGAATATGAACCAGCCCCATCTCTGTGCTTCGACCATCTCAGAGAGCTGCATCGTGCCGGCAAGCACTACCATTGTCACCAGCGCCAGCCCTACAGACAGCTCATAGCTTACAATCTGGGCGCCGCTTCTCATGGCTCCGATGAGCGAGTACTTGTTGTTGCTTGCCCATCCGGCCAGCAGCACACCTATGACTCCCATTGACGAGATGGCCATCAGGTAGAAGATACCGATGTCAAGGTCGATGGCCTGAAGGCCCTTGGAGAAAGGAATTGCCCCTATGGCCATGAATGAGGCTATAATAACAATATAAGGTGCCAGGTTAAAGAGTATCCTGTCTGCATTCTTTATCGGCACAAGCTCGACAAACAGCAGCTTGACAAGGTCGGCAATGGTCTGAAAGATACCGCCGGGGCCAACCCTGTTGGGTCCGAGACGGTTCTGCATAAGGGCACATACCTTTCTTTCAAGGTAGACCAGGAAAAGCCCTACCACCGCATAAAACGTCAGGATTGCGACACCGATGATGATCCACTCAACTGCTGTTGCCCATCCGGGCGACATTGAAGCACGGAGACTGCTGTCAATCCATGCTGTAAATGAGGAGAAATCGTATATACTAAACTCCATATCAGGATTCTGTTTTGTTATCTGTCAATATCGGGAATGATGAGGTCGAGTGAACCGCTGATGGCTACCAGGTCAGCAATCTTGGAACCTTTTGACATTATGTTCAGCGGAGCCAGGTTCACAAAGTTGGGTGAACGGAATTTGACCCTGTAGGGATACTTGTTGCCGTCACTGACAATATATACTCCCAGTTCTCCTCTTGCCGTCTCGACACTCTGGAAATATTCTCCCTCGGGCAGCTTGATTACCGGCTTCATCTTCTCGGTCCACGGTCCCTCGGGTATATTATCAATAAGCTGGTCTATGATGTTCATTGACTCCAGCATCTCATCCATCCTCACCTTGTACCTGTGGAATGTATCTCCTTCGTTATACAGGATCTCATTGAAGGTAACTTTGTCATAAGCGCTGTAGGGATTGTGTTTGCGGATATCGCAGGAGAAGCCTGATGCACGTCCCACCGGACCTGTCATACCCCAGTCAATTGCATCTTCACGTGTGACTTTTCCTATCCCCTTCGTGCGCTCCTGGAATATGACGTTGCCGGTCAGCAGATCATCATATTCATGTATTGTCTTGCGGAAATACTTGATAAACTCCTTCGTTCTCTTCTGGAAGTTGGGATGGATGTCATTCATCAGCCCGCCGGGAGCATTGTAGCTTACGATCATCCTTCCGCCGCAGGTTTCTTCGAAGATGTCAAGGACCTTTTCGCGGTCACGCAGTCCGTAAAAGAAACAGGTGAGTCCGCCGAGGTCCATCCCGAAGGTGGCCCAGAATAGCTGGTGCGACTGAATCCTGGTAAGCTCACTCAGGATTGTACGTATGTATTTTACCCTGTCTGACACTTCTATGCCAAGAGCCTTTTCAACAGTCAGGCATACTGCTTCATTGTTGATGTGGGCTGACAGGTAGTCCATCCTGTCTGTGAGATGAATGATCTGGGGGTAGGTCATGCTTTCACACATTTTCTCAATCCCCCGGTGGATATAACCGATGTGCGGCTGCACATTCTGAACTATCTCGCCTTTAAGTGAAACAACCAGCCGAAGCACTCCGTGAGTCGACGGATGCTGCGGGCCCATGTTGATCACATACTCTTCGTTCTCCGGAACGACGCCTTTTACTGCTTCTTCCATATGCTACTTGCCTAGAATATTTATGTCGTCCTTATAATCTTTTCTCAGCGGGAAGCCCCATGTGCTGTCAAGGAACAGCCGGCGCAGGTCGGGATGACCCCTGAATTTTATTCCGAGAAGGTCATATACCTCTCTCTCGTGAAACTCTGCCGACTTATAAACAGGGCAGAGGGAGTCGATCTCAGGGTTTTCCCTGTCTGAGACTCTTGTCTTCACGACAAGCATATGATTGAATTCTGTAGATCTGAGGTGATATACTGTCCCGAGGTCAGTACCCCAATCCATGCCGGTAAGTGATACCAGCAGGTCGAGAGATGTTTCCCTGTTGAATTTCAGGGCAGAGACAACCTTTACAAGGTTTTCAGGCAAAACGGTTATCTCCACGAATTGCAGACCCTCGGTGACAACCGAGTCCTGGGCAAGCGAGGCCGCTGCAGCAGCCAGTTGTTTCTTTTCCATGTTTTGTTACAGGGTGTTATGTGACTCACTGCGTTTTTTCCTCGACTTCATTGTCTCCGTCTCGATTTTCCTTTGCAGCTGTATCATACCGTACAGAAGGGCTTCAGGACGGGGAGGGCAGCCAGGTACAAATACGTCCACCGGAATTATATGGTCAACCCCTTTTACAACATTATATGAGTTCAGATAGAAAGGCCCGCCTGAGACTGCGCAGGCACCCATGGCAACTACATATTTGGGCTCAGACATCTGGTCATAAAGCATTTTTAGCACAGGTGCCATCTTGTTTGTGATGGTGCCGGCAACAACAATGACGTCAGCCTGGCGCGGTGAGGCCCTGTATACTTCCATGCCGAAACGGGCAAAATCGTGACGGGGCGCACCTGCTGCCATCATCTCGATACCACAGCAGCTTGTTGCAAATGTCAGCGGCCATAGTGAATTCTTACGACCCCAGTTGATGACGCCGTCAATCGATGCCAGGAATACATTTGCTCCTGATTCCTGCAGTTTTGCCAGGGTTTCATTGTCCCTGAACTCCTCTTTCTTTATACCTTTTATTCCCATGTCAGAGCGTGTTTTTTCCATGCGTAAGCAAGCCCGAGACCCAGGATAAATATGAATACCACAATTTCGATGAAGGCTACCATGCCTACCTCGCGCATCACTGCCGCCCACGGAAAGAGAAAGACTATCTCCGCATCAAAGACAAGGAACAGGATGGCAAAGAGATAATACCCTACATTGAACTGTAACCAGGTAGTCCCTTTGGTGGGAATACCGCATTCATAAGGGTCAAACTTCTGCGGTGAAAAGGATCGCGGAGCCACATAACCGGAGAAAATCAGCACTACTCCGACAAAAATGGCCCCTACTAAAAATAAAAGAACAAGGGCTTGGTTACTCATAATTTATGGATTTATATATATATGATTCAGAACCGCCGCAAAGATATCTTTCCCAAATTTTTGCTGACAAAGATATGATAATTATCATTTTTGTGTGAATCAAAAAACAAAGGTCAGATTAATAAGATGTTCAATGCTACTAAATTAACAAAAGCCGGTTCTGGCAAATATGCTCAACAACACAAAACTGTCAATTATTTGCTGTTCAGGCTTTCCGGGAGCAGCAGCATGGAGTCGCCGTAGCTCAGAAACCGGTAACCGGATGCAAGGGCATGACTGTAAATGTCCTTCCAGGCATCTCCCGTCAGGGCCGCAACCAGGAGGAGCAGAGTGCTTCGGGGCTGATGAAAGTTAGTTATAAGCCCTTTTACAATCCTGAACCGGTACCCCGGAACAATAATTATGTCCGTCTTAACCTCAACCTTAACCTCAACCTCAACCTCAACCTCAGCCTTAACCTCAACCCTCCGATGCATCCACTCCAGCAGATGGTCAAGGGCGCTTTCAGCACTGATCAGGCTATCGTGCTCATATGGCTCCCACTGCGATACGGATGGGATTTCTTCATCCGCGATCCTTCCGGCTGCAATGGCCGCCCCGAGCCAGTAAATGCTCTCAAGTGTCCTCACTGTAGTGGTGCCCACAGCTACAATATTGCCTTGACGAAGTTCATGAATTGTCTTGGCTGATATATAAAAATGCTCGGTATGCATCCTGTGATCCGAGATATTTTCTGACTTCACGGGCCTGAAGGTGCCGGCACTGACGTGGAGTGTGACTTCGGCATGCTTAATGCCGGCACGGTCGAGGTCCTCCATTACAGCAGGTGTAAAATGAAGTCCTGCTGTCGGGGCTGCCACTGAACCGTCAATGCTTGCATAGGTTGTCTGATAACGGTTCCTGTCACTCTCCTCATCCTCCCTTCCGAGATAGGGGGGTATCGGAACATGTCCCAGGGAGTCAAGGATCTCACCGAATGTAATCCGGGGATCATCCCATGCGAATCTGATCCTGAAAGCATCACCGGAGGCTGAAATCCTTTCAGCATACAGCTTATGGTCTGCCCCCGCCAGCTGAAACACTGCTGTCAGCCTGCCGTTCTTCCATCTTTTCAGGTTTCCAACAAGGCAAATCCATTCCACTCCTGACGGGGAGGCGAGGCTTTGAGAAATTTCGCGGGGCTCATGTGGCTCAAGACAGAATATCTCAATCGCGGCACCACTCTCTTTTTTAAACAGGAGTCTTGCCCGTATGACCCTTGTGTTATTGAAAACCAGCATACTGCCTGGGGCAATGAGGCTGGGAAGGTCCCTGAAAGTCATGTCGGTAATGCCTGATCCGTTCCAGACCAGCAACCGTGATGAGTCCCTCTCCTTCAAGGGATAACGCGCGATCCGTTCATCCGGAAGGTCATACGTGAAGTCTTCAATTCTGATATTTTGTGGAACTTTTGTCATTAGCTTTCCGGTGCGCCAAAAATAGCTAATTTTAACACAAATTCTCACGGCCCGTTAGTTGGAAACGCTTAATATGACTGCAAGCTCAGGAAACAAAATAAGGGAAATCGACCTGCATCTGAAGGAAGGGTATAACATGCCGGATGCGGTTGAGAGGCAGCTTGCCAGGTTCAGGGCTGAACTTGACAGCGCGGTCAGAAGCGGGTTAAGGGAAATTATCTTCATCCACGGCATTGGCAACGGAAAACTAAAGCAGGAGTTGAGGAAAATCATTGAAACACATTATAAAACATGCAGTTATCAGGATGCGTCCTTTAGCAAATATGGCTTTGGAGGGGCGACTCTTGTGACATTGAAGAAAAACAAAATCTGATGGGATACCTTAGTTTTGACCCCTGGCTTCAGGTGTCCGGTGGAACTTTTACCGAGACCTCCCCGGAAGAGATGAAGCAGGTTCTGAATGAAGCGGACATAGCCTGGCAGACCTGGCGCAGGGTACCTTTAAACAAAAGACTCGGAAATCTCCTGACTCTTGGCGCTTATCTCACTTCAAACCGTGATGAACTGGCCTCTGTTATGGCTTCGGAAATGGGTAAACCGGTGAGACAGGGTCTTGCTGAGATCGATAAATGCGTCTTGCTTTGCGGTTATTATGCCGAACATGCAGAGCAGATGCTTGCACCTCAGAAAATTGCCTCCTCCGCAAGAGAAAGCTTCATTTACTACGAACCTCAGGGAGTGATCCTGGGTGTTATGCCCTGGAATTTTCCTTTCTGGCAGGTTTTCAGGTTTATCGTTCCAACCTTGGCAGGAGGCAACGGTGCCCTGCTCAAACATGCTTCCAATGTGCCGCGGTGTGCTCTTGCCATTGAAAAGGCAGTAGTTGCATCCGGATTCCCCCCGGGTCTCTTCAGATCCCTGTTTCCGAGCCACAAACAGGTTGATGAACTTATTGCATCACCCCTTATCAGGGGCGTTTCCCTTACAGGCAGCAGTGAAGCCGGGGCTGAGATCGCCTCGGTGGCAGGCAGGAATCTTAAAAAGGTGGTAATGGAACTTGGGGGAAGTGATCCTTTTATTGTCTTCCCTGATGCTGATATCGAAAGGGCCGTTGATGCTGCAGTATTCTCACGCTTTCAGAACTGCGGACAGAGCTGCATCGCAGCAAAGAGATTCATTGTACACGAAGATATCTATGGCTTGTTCAAGGGCCTTTTCCTGTCGAAAGTTGCTGCACTCAGGGTGGGTGATCCCCTGGATATTACCACTGATGTCGGACCGATGGCAAGCGTAAATGCGGCTGATGACCTTGAAAGACAGATTAATGACACAATTGCCCTGGGAGCGGTGTTGCTCTGTGGCGGACGTGACCGTTCTGCCGGTCCGGCGGTGTTTAATCCTGCCGTGGTTGAAAATATACTCATTACAGCTCCTCTGGCGTGCGAGGAGGTCTTCGGACCTGTTGCAGCCCTGTTTTCCTTCAGGACTTATGAGGAAGCCGTCAAGATGGCAAACAGGACACCTTTCGGGTTGGGTGCGACAGTCTGGACTGCGGATGAAAGTACTGCAATGAGGGTGGCCCGTGAAATTGATGCAGGCACGGTGGCTGTCAACGGATTTGTGAAGTCAGAGCCGGGACTTGCCATTCGGCGGTGTAAAGGAATCAGGATTCGGCCGTGAGCTGGCAGCCCAGGGTTTGCATGAATTCCTCAATATCAAAACAGTAAGTATTTTTTAATTTCGTACCTTCGCAGCCTGCAGGCCGTTCCATCGCTCCCCGCCGCAGGGCGGAGGGAGGAAAGTCCGGGCAACAGAGAGCACCATCCTTCCTAACGGGAAGATATCCGAAAGGGTATAGCAGTGTAACAGAAAATAACAGTCCCGCATTGCGGGGAATTGGTGAAAAGGTGAGGTAAAGGCTCACCGGTTCCGGCGGTGACGCCGGGAGCCGTACACCTGATGGGTTGAAAGACCGTGTATACCGGCGTCTGAGGGCTGCTCGCCCGAGCCGGGGGGTAGGTCGTTCGATCCCGCAAGCAATTGCGGGGCAAGATAAATGATGGAACAGGTGCAAAACCCTCTTGCAGGGTGACGCACCCCGACAGAATCCGGCTTACAGGCCTGCTGTTAAAATAAAAATGCCGCCCCTCCGGACGGCATTTTTATTGTTAAGCCTTCGTTTCGGGAAGCAATCTGAATGGTTATTTCAGGGTGAAAATAGAATCATCCATTTCCCTGTCTATCTCCACCTTGTCAAAGGTCATTCCCCCTGCTTCCATGCCGTTTACAAAAGAGGTGGTGACCTTCGGGAATTTGATGCCGTTGACATCCATATATTCCTTTGTATATGTTTCAACCTCATAATCCTGTCCCATCTGGTTTACAGTAGCGACTGCCTTGACAATCATGCTGCTTGCCTTGTCAATGAAAATATATGACGGTTTTCCCTCTTCAGCTGTTGCCTCGATCTTGAAGGCAGGCTGTCCGTTCACATCTTCTTCCCCAAGGAGTTTCAGTTTCCCGGCACGGAACTGATCAAGCAACTGATTGTGGAACATGTTGTAGCGCTGTACGTCGCCCAGCTGCTCCTGCTGGCAATTCCACAGGGTCTGATGCTCCGGTCATTGGGTTGACCATGTATCCCTTAACTCCGTCATATGCAAGTATAATGTCCATGCCGTTGAATGTGGTGACCACCTTTACCTTGTCAGGCTGCTTCATCTGCATTACCATCGGCATTTCCATTCCCATCTGGGAAGCCCTGCCTTCCATGTAGATTGTTTTTGCCTTTTCAAGTTTCTCCGCTCCAAGGGCTGAATAGTTCTTGTTAATGATCTCATCAAGTGTCTGGGCACCGCAGACAGATGCCATCAGAATAGCTGTTCCAAGCACGAGTAATTTTTTCATAATAGACAGTATTAGTGTGTTTTAGAATGAATTAATTGTAGTTCTTATTAATGTAAGCTTTTTCAGCAGGTCTTCAAGATATTCCAGCCTGAGCATATTTGCCCCGTCTGAAAGGGCGGTAGGCGGATCAGGGTGTGTCTCAATGAATATGCCGTCAGCTCCGGCTGCAATGGCACATTTCCCGATTGTCTCTATCATCGAAGGCAATCCTCCGGTGACTCCCTCACTCTGATTCGGTTGCTGAAGCGAGTGTGTTATATCCATTATGACCGGTACCCCGATCTCCTTCATCGCAGGGATATTGCGCATGTCCACAACCAGGTCGTTATACCCGAAAAAGTTACCCCTGTCAGTAAGCATGATCCTGTTATTTCCTGATTCAATGATCTTTTCAACTGCAAACCTCATCGAAGCACCTGAAAGAAACTGTCCTTTTTTTACGTTTATCACCCTGCCTGTCCTGGCAGCTGCAACAAGGAGGTCTGTCTGCCGGCATAAAAATGCAGGGATCTGAAGCACATCAGCATATTGGGCCGCGAGCGGAGCCTCCATAGCCGAATGGATATCGGTCACAACAGGTACAGAGAAGGCATCCCGGACCTTACCCAGGACTTTTAAGGCCTTTTCATCACCTATCCCTGAAAAACTGTCGAGGCGTGACCTGTTGGCCTTTCGGTATGAAGCTTTGAATATCAGCGGTATACGATATTTTTCAGCCAGCCTGATGACATGTTCAGCAACCTGCATCGTGATCTTTTCAGTTTCAACCACACAGGGGCCCGCAAGAAGAAAAAAATTCCCGCCGTCTGCAAACCTGAGAAACGGAATATTAAGATCACTTACTTTCATGCTATAAATTTAGGTAATATTATTGCTTTTTAACATCCCGGTATCTATAAATTTTCTGCCATCTTGCCGAAAGTTGCCTTCTTATTTCATCCTCACGGGGATTGGGTCCGGGCTCATAAAATATTTTTCCGGTGATCTCCTCCGGAAGGAAATTATCAGCAACGAAATTGCCCTCAAACTCGTGAGCATATTTATAACCCTTGTGGTACCCCAGGTCTTTCATGAGTCGGGTGGGTGCATTGCGAAGGTGAAGAGGCACAGGCAGGTCACCGTGTTCATGCACTGCAGCAATGGCGTTCTCGATAGCCATGTAAGAGGCATTGCTTTTGGGAGAGGTGGCCAGGTAAACAGCAGTTTCTGAAAGTATTATCCTCGATTCCGGCCATCCGACGAGGTTTACCGCATTGAAACAGGCCTGTGCAAGCAGCAATGCATTGGGATTGGCCATGCCGATATCCTCAGCGGCGAGTATGACCATTCTCCGGGCGATGAACTTTACATCCTCACCGCCTTCGGTCATCCTGGCAAGCCAGTATACAGCAGCGTTCGGATCCGAACCCCTGAGCGACTTGATGAATGCTGAAATAATGTCATAATGCTGCTCCCCGTTCTTGTCATACATCGCAAGATTCTGCTGCACATGTCCCAGAACCATTTCATCGGTAATGACTATCTCTCCCTCACCTTTCTCTGCCTCAAGTGATACTGTCAGTTCAAGTGCATTGTAAAGTTTGCGGGCATCACCGCCGCTGATCCTCAACAACGCCTCGTATTCCTTAACCGTTACATTGTATTGGGAAAGGTAATAATCAGTCTTAAGCGACCTGTCAATCAGCCCTCTAAGCTCATCATCACTGAGCGGTTTAAGGATGTAAACCTGGCAACGCGACAGGAGGGGAGAGATCACCTCAAATGACGGATTCTCGGTTGTGGCACCTATCAGAGTAATGATTCCCTGCTCTACGGCTCCCAGCAGTGAGTCCTGCTGCGACTTGTTGAAGCGGTGTATCTCGTCGATGAAGAGAATGGGATTCGGTTTACCGAAGAATTGCTGGCTCTTTGCCTTTTCAATAGTCTCCCTGACCTCCTTCACACCGCTGTTGACAGCGCTCAGCTGATAGAACGACCTGTCAAGCTTGGCCGCAACTATTCGCGCCAGAGTTGTCTTTCCCACACCCGGAGGGCCCCAGAGTATGAATGAGGGCACATTCCCCGATTCTATGACCTTCCTCAGTACGCCGTCAGTGCCCACAAGATGATCCTGCCCTGCAAAATCATCGAGGGATTTTGGTCTTAAACGGTCTGCAAGGGGCTGATTTGAAAACATATGCGGATACTTGTATAAGCGGTGCAAATTATTACATTTTAAGCAATGTTGGTTACTGCAGGTATACATTATTTGTCAATGCCATTCCACAATCATCATTTTTACCGTTTTTGGGGCAAAGACCCGATACGCCGCATAACCAGCCCGGATGATTGCAGCAATTAGTGATTCAGGCAACGGAATTGGATTGGCGCTCGGAGATGGTGCTGCGAAAGGCAGTTGATGAACCTGTCTGGGAGTGCCTTAAATATCTTTTCGGTCAAAATATTACCTTTGAATGAAATAAATTAATACTTTTAGCAATTAAAATCCGGTTTGTGGGAAATCTTTCCGGAAAGAGACTAAATTAGTATTTGAATATTTTCAAATTCTGGGAACACTATGAAAAAACCTCTGCTGATAACCATAATCATACTGGTGGTTATTCTGGCCTTACCTGCTGTGAACTTCATCAGATGGGCCTTCCAGGAAAAGAAACCGATGAATATTGTCATACTCGACAAAACAGTCCCGACTCTTGAAAGGACAGCGCACCACTCCCTTGTATATGTCCTGACGAACAACCGTTTCGTGAAAAAGGAGAAAGGCGGGAGCTACGCAGCAAAGAAGGATTATTACGGGTTCTTTCCCCTCAGACCTGTCAGGGAAAAACAGTTCAGAAAAAGAGATTTCAGGCTCACCGAACTGATAGATCTTGCTGATAGCAATGATGCATTATACTATGCAGATACATATGGTGTCTTCTTTAATGACTGGTACCAGGGAATAAAAAAAGCAAGGAGATCGAGGAAGCTCTACGGAGGACTGAATAACAACGATTACCTGCTGTTGTCAGAGATGAAACTGCGTGACAAACTTGTTGTCCTTGAATACAATACATTCGACTACCCAACCGCCGCACTTGAGCGGTATAAGACGGAGGAACTTCTTGGGATCACCTCGACCGGTTGGATGGGCAAGCATTACAGCAGCCTTGATACAGTGGGGGCTACAGGTGTCCCCGGCTGGATGCCGGCCCTTTACAGAAAACAGTACATGGAGCCATGGAGTTTTACCAAACCGGGTGTAGTTCTACTTAAGGATAACAGCATTATAGTTCTCGAAGAAGGGAAACACCTTACCGCTTCTTTCCCTGAAATAATTACTTCCGAACCCTATGCTGAGCGCTTTAATCTACCGCAAACAGTGAGCTTCGAAAACGAATTTGACATTATCAGCGCCGGGTCCAATAACGTGGTTTCAACATTCAACCTCAGTACTACTGCCGCCGGCGACAGCCTTTTGACACTGTTCGGCCTGCAGGCCTCTTTTCCTGCCGTTGTCCAGGAACCGGCTACTCAGCATACTTATTATTTCTCAGGCGACTTTACAACAAATTCAATTCCGTTCTGGACAGCGAAACTCAAAAGCCCAATGATTCCTAAAGGCATGCTGTATTCTGATAAACAGGAAGATGGAAGGAGATTTTTCTGGCTGTACTATCAGCCTTTGGTGACCGGCATATTCACCGAATACAGTCAGACTTTAAAGAAATAATCTGAAATCAGGAACAAAACAGGCTCAGGCCTGTTTTTTTTGTGATGAAGGCAACAATAATACAGTCAGATCTAAGGTGGGAGGATAAAGATGCCAACTTTGAGCATCTTTCATCATTGCTTGCAAAGGTACCCTCAGGTACAGACCTTGTTGCATTTCCGGAAATGTTTACAACTGCTTTCTCGATGAATCCGGTATCTCTGGCTGAAACAATGGACGGTCACTCCGTAAACTGGATGAAATCAATATCCTCTGCCGGAAATTACGCTGTGTGCGGCTCACTTATAATTGAGGAAAACGGGAAATACTACAACCGACTCGTCTTTGTCACTCCTTCTGGTAAAACAGTTAAATACGATAAGCGGCACCTCCATTCAATTAGCGGTGAGCATGCTGTTTATACGGCAGGTAATGAGCAAGTTACCTGTAACTATAAAGAGTTGAACTTTAACCTGCAGGTCTGCTATGACCTGCGTTTCCCCGTATGGTCGCGGAACAGGGGTGGAAGTGATGTTATAATCTATTCAGCTAACTGGCCGACTGCCAGAAGTTATGCCTGGAAGTCACTGCTTGTTGCCCGGGCAATTGAAAACCAGTGTTATGTCCTGGGTGTAAACAGGACCGGAACCAGTCCTGACGGGACATGCTATTCGGGCGATTCGGTCATAATTGGTCCCAGGGGTGAAATTCTGGCTTCACTTGATCCTGATACTGAAGGAGTTATTACGGCTGAACTCTCAAAACAGTCGTTGGAACAATACCGTGCCGACATGCCTGTCTGGCGCGATGCTGATTCATTTGAGTTGATTTAGGTATTTAGTAGGAGGCAATAGGCAATAGGCAATAGGCAGTAGTGGAAATCACCGATTAATGAGGATTAACACTCAGACTTCCAGACATTAAACCTCAGACTTTCAGACTCTCAGACTTTCAGGCTCTCAGACATTAGACCTTCAGACTTTCAGACTTTGAGCGCAGCGAAGAGCACTTCCGCCGGATGCTGTGCTTTTCTCCCTGTTCCGTCCTTTATGTGGTGCCTGCAGCTTGTCCCCGGCGCCGCAATGATGGTAGTTGTGGCTGCTGACCTGACATCAGGAAAGAGAACCAGCTCACCTATCTTCTGTGAAAGGTCGAAATGCTCTTTTTCATAACCGAAAGCACCTGCCATGCCGCAACATCCTGAAGGGATCTCCCTGACGGTGTAATTTGCCGGAATTGCAAGTGCCGCAAGAGCCGCTGAAGATGAGGCTATTGCCTTCTGCTGGCAATGAACATGCACCAGCACTTCCGAAGCCTTATCAGTGAATGAGCTCCGGCTTATCCTGCCTGCAACGAATTCCCTTGACAGGAACTCTTCAAGAAGAAATACATTTTCAGCAAGCTTCAGTGCAGCTCGTTTATGACCCGCCCCGGCCAGGTCGGGATACTCGTCCCTGAATCCGAGGATTGCTGAAGGCTCAAGACCAACAAGAGGTACTTCCTGAGAGACAAGGGGAGAGAATGTCTCTATGTTTTCGATTATCATCTTCCTGGCACTTTTCAGGAATCCTTTGGAGATATATGTCCTTGCACTTGAAGAATGTTTGACGGTCAATATCTTATATCCCAGGGTGGTAAGCAGCTTTACGGCTGCAATTCCGACAGCAGTGTCATTGTGATTCGTGAACTCATCAACAAAAAGGTACAGGGAACCTATGGGAGCTGAAGGATTATGTTTTTCGAGGTTTCTGCGAAGCCACCTTCTGAATGTCAATGGTGCCAGCACAGGAATACTGCGCCCGTCGGCAAATCCGGCAATTCTCTTGATTGCCCGCGATGTGAACCTGTTGAGTGCGAAAAAGTTAAACAGCTCCGGCAGGTATGAGAAAAGGGAGTTGATCCGGGGCAGGTTGGCTATCAGACTTGTCCTGAGTGAAGGAGAATGCTGTTCATTGTAGTGCTGAAGGAACTCGGATTTAAGCTTGGCCATATCAACTCCTGACGGACACTCACTCTTGCATCCTTTGCACGCCAGGCACAAATCCAGGATTTCATTTATCTCACTGCTGTCCCATGGATTTTCCCCTTCTGCACTCAGCATTTCACGTACTATGTTTGACCGTGCACGGGTGGTTAGACGTTCATCACCCGTGGCCATATATGACGGACACATTGTGCCGCCGATTACACTGCTTTTACGACAGTCTCCTGAGCCATTGCATTTCTCGGCAGCCCTTACAATACCACCGTCCGCGGAAAAGTCATACCATGTTAAGAGTTCACGCGTACCTTTTCCCGGGACATACCTCAGTGAGGTATCCATAGGAGGGGTGTTGACGATTTTTCCGGGATTCAGGATATTCAGTGGATCAAAACTCTCCTTCAGTCTCTTGTTTAGCAGGTAGTTATGTTCTCCGATTATAATTGGAATGAATTCACCTCTCAGCCGACCGTCGCCATGTTCCCCGCTCATCGACCCCCTGTATCGCTTAACAATGCGGGCTGTTTCTTCCCCGATGACCCGGAGAAGCTTTGCATCTTCCTTCTCCTTAAGGTTGATTAACGGCCTGATATGCAGCTCTCCTGATCCAATATGTGCGTGGTACACCGAGTCCTTCCCGTAAGAGTCCAGCATTTTCTCTACCTCGGCCACAAAATCGCCGAGCTTACTCGACAGCCACCGCGCAGTCTTCTATCAGCGAAATGGGCTTGGCGTCACCGGGCATGTTTGACAGTATTCCAAGGCCGGCCTTTCGCAGATCCCATACCTTTTTAATGTCAGCCCCCCACACGACTGGGTACGAATAACCAAGCTCCGCTGACCGCAATTCATCCTCCATTGCCGCGGCGGCAGATCTTATTTCTTCCGAGGTGGCGGCGCACAACTCAGCTATCAGCAGGGCGCCGGGATGACCTTCGATGAAAAACCGGTTACTCCTCTGGGAGGCACTCTCCTCTGCCAGTGAGAGTATTTTGTCGTCTATCAGCTCCACTGCCCAGGGCTTGTATTTCAAGGCTATCAGGTTCGCACTGAAAGCTTCGTTTCTGTGACGAAGGTGAACACAGACGAGTGCTTTTACCGGGGGCGGCAGGGGCACCAGTGACAGCTTAGCCTCCGTAACAATCGCCAGGGTGCCCTCGGATCCGGCAATAAGTCTTGCAATGTTAAGCGGGCGGCCGCTGCCCGGGGTGAATGGTTCGCCATACAAAAGATCATCGAGTGAGTATGCCGTATTGCGCCTTGGGATAGTCCGTTCCGGGTAGTCGTTCATGATGGATTCCCTGTTTCCCGGTTCATTCATCATGTCGCGTATCTCGCGGTAAATATGGCCCTCAGGGCCTTCAAGAGTGCATTTGGATTCGAATTCATTGTTTGAAACACTTCCGAAAACAACTTCGGATCCGTCAGCCAGCAGAACTTTAACCTCTGAAATATGGTCTCTCACTGACCCGTAAATCACCGAATGGAGCCCGCAGGCGTTGTTCCCGATCATCCCGCCGATATTGCAGCGGTTTGCGGTTGATGTCTCAGGACCAAAAAACAGCCCTTCCTTACGGATCACTTCATTGAGTTCGTCCAGTACCACTCCCGGTTCAACCCTTACCCATTTTTCGTCCCTGTTTATCCCGAGAATGCGGGTGAAATGTTTTGACAGATCGGCAATAATTCCTGAACCCACTACCTGACCGGCAAGAGAAGTACCGGCCGCCCGCGGAATTATACCCACCCTATGCTTTCCTGCAAATGCAAGCAGCTGTTTAAGGTCACTGACGTTGCGCGGATAAAAGACTGCAAGGGGCTGCTCACGGTAGATCGATGCGTCAGTGGAATACATCAGCGTTGTAAGTCTGTCAGTCAGTAACTCACCTTCAGTATTGTCCGACAGCTCCCTCAGTGCAGCCGCCATGATCCTATCTGTCATCAGGTCTTCGAATATCCTCCAAAAATAGAGATTTGAATGAAGCCGGCCCTAAATCTTTTTATACTTTCAGTAAAAAACTTTATAAAATATTAAAAATCTGATTTTAATCATGCGGCAGCCAATTGCAGATTATACTTTTTTAGTACTTTTAACCCGGAATATAAACTTAAACTAATTTACTGATATACAATGGAATTGCTTGAACAAATCAAGGAGAATGCAAGAAAGCATAACAAAAGGATTGTTCTGCCTGAGGGAACGGAGGAGAGAACGCTCAAGGCTGCTGATGTTGCCGTGGAAGAAAATCTGGCACAGATTACTCTTATCGGAAACCCGGCCGAAATAAACTCTCTTGCATCCGGGTTCGGGCTTAAGAATATCGCAAGGGCTAAGATCATTGATCCTCTCAGTCATCCAATGAAGGAGAAGTATATCGACCTGATGGTCGAGCTTCGCAAAGCAAAGGGGCTGACACGTGAGGAAGCATCAAAACTGATTGAAGATCCTCTTTACCTGGGGGTTCTGATGATAAAAAACGGTGATGCCGACGGTGAAGTTGCCGGAGCCAGGAATACGACCGGCGATGTTCTGAGACCGGCTTTCCAGTATGTCAAGACTGCACCCGGTATTTCAGTGGTTTCCGGAGCTTTCATCATGATACTGAAAGACAAGGAGTTCGGAGCTGACGGCATCATATTATTTGCTGACGGTGCTGTTCATCCCGATCCTACAGACAAGGAGCTGGCTGAAATAGCCGTAGCTACTGCCCGCACAATGAAGGACATAGTAGGTGTGGAGCCGAAAGTTGCTCTTCTGAGTTTCTCGACGATGGGAAGTGCAAAGCATCCTTTGGTGGATAAGGTTATAAGTGCCACTAAAATGGCAAAGGAGATGGCTCCTGAATTCATGTTCGAGGGCGAACTGCAGGCCGATGCAGCTCTTATTGAGGCCATTGGTCAGAAAAAGGCTCCGGGAAGCAAAATTGCAGGCAAAGCCAATGTTCTGGTTTTCCCTAACCTTGAGTGCGGAAACATCGCCTATAAACTTGTGGAACGCCTTGCTCATGCTCAGGCAATAGGTCCTGTCCTGCAGGGTATGGCAGCACCAATAAACGACCTGTCCCGCGGTTGCTCGGTAAGCGACATTATTAACGTCATTGCAATAACAGCAAACCAGGCAGCTGGGATGAAAAAATAACTTATACACCATGATGATTCTTGTACTTAACTGCGGCAGTTCTTCAATAAAATATCAGCTGTTCAATATGGATGACCGCGCAGAGGTTCTTGCAAAAGGACTTATTGAGCGCATCGGAATAAATGACGGTATCCTGACACATAAACCTGCAGGTAAGGATCCATATAAGATCGTAATGGATATTCCGGACCATACAGTCGGTATTAACCTGGTAATGGAAGCCCTTGTCAGCCCGAAGCACGGGGTGATAAAAAATATTAATGAGATAAAGGCTGTTGGGCACCGGGTAGCTCACGGTGGTGAGAACTTCAAGGAGTCGGTACTGATAGACAATGACGTCAAAAGGGATATCGAAAAGTGCGGAGAACTTGCTCCGCTGCACAATCCGGCTCACCTGAAAGGGATACTGTCATGCGAGAGACTACTGCCGGGTATTCCGCAGGTTGCTGTCTTCGACACCTCATTCCATCAGACAATGCCTGACTATGCATACATGTATGCAATTCCGTACGAATATTATGAAAAGTACCGCATCAGAAAATACGGTTTTCACGGAACAAGCCACAGGTTCGTGGCAGTCAAGGCCTGCAACATTCTGAACAGGCAGTTCGAAAAACAAAAGATAATTACATGTCACCTGGGAAACGGTGCCTCAATCACAGCCATTCACAACGGGATTTCGGTTGACACCTCAATGGGTTTCACCCCGGTTGACGGACTCATTATGGGCACAAGGACCGGTGAGATTGATCCCGGAGTACTCCTTTACCTTGCTGAAAAGGAGGGACTTAGCATAACCGGTGTAAATAATATGATAAACAAGAAGAGCGGTGTGGCGGGAATCTCACAGCTCTCTTCTGATATGCGCGATCTTGAGCTTGCTTCGATAGAAGGTAATACAAAAGCCCTGCTTGCGTTGAACATGTATGCATACAAGGTGAAGAAGTTCATTGGCGCATATGTTGCTGCAATGAACGGTCTTGACCTCCTGATCTTTACCGGCGGTGTGGGAGAAAACGATTTCAACATGCGGAAACTGATCTGCACAGGAATGGAATACCTGGGAATTGAGTTCGATCCGGAAGCCAACCACGGAATGAAAGGCAAGGATCTGCTGATTTCGAAACCCTCTTCCAGGGTAACTGTCATGTCAGTCAGCACCGATGAAGAATTTGTAATTGCCTCAGATACAAAGACTATAGTTGAAAAATTTACAAATTAATAACGGAATACAATGGTTCTTAAACACTTATCCGAGCTCAAAGATATCCTTGTTGACAAGCCCACCAGGAGACTCGTTCTTGCTGCCGCGCAGGACCAGACTTCGTTGACTTCGGTCATCTCCGCTGCCAGGGATGGCTATATAGAGCCTATCCTTGTAGGTGATAAGGAGGCAATTCAGAATATTGCCTCGGAAAACAACCTTGATATTTCCGGCGTGAGGATGATTCATGAACCGGATACCGAGGTGGCTGTTGAAATAGCCGTTAAAATGGTCAGGAGCAACCAGGCAGACATTCTCATGAAGGGAAAGGTGGGAACATCGACACTTCTGAAGGCTGTTCTGAACAAGGAGTGGGGTCTCCGGACAGGTACGCTGCTTTCGCATATTGCAATATTTGAGGTTGAGGCATACCACAAGCTGATAGCTGTAACCGATGTTGCAATGAACATTGCACCAAACCTCCAGGATAAGATCGCTATCGTAAATAACTCCGTTGCCTGCCTGAACAGGCTTGGGTGTTGAACTTCCCAAAGTTGCCGTTCTCGGAGCCGTTGAAATGGTAAGTGAAAACATGCAGGCTACACTTGACGCAGCTCTTCTTTCAAAGATGAACCAGCGTGACCAGATAAAGCATTGTATCATAGACGGTCCGCTGGCATTCGATAATGCAATAAGCCTTGACAGCGCAAACCACAAGGGTATCAGGAGTGATGTCGCCGGCGACACTGACCTGCTGCTGATGCCTGACATTGAGGTAGGAAACGTACTGTACAAGTCGCTTGTCTTCTTCGCACATGCAAAGGTGGCTGCAGTGATCCTGGGTGCCATTGTGCCTATCGTTCTGACATCCAGAAGCGACTCGGACCAGGCTAAATATGACAGCATTCTGCTGGCCGCCGCAGTCACAAAAAACGAATAGAATGATCACCAGCCTCAGGCAGATGGCTGACGCTGTGCGAACGGCCGGAAGAAAATACCGGATTGCCGTTGCATGGGGACAGGATCAGAATACAGTTGGCTCACTTCACAGGGCTGTAAATGAGGGTTTTGTCGAAGCTGTCCTGATAGGCAGTGTCAGCGAAATAGTAAAGGTCTGCCGGGAAACCGGATGTGACCCTTCACTTTTTACTGTTATCGGATCGGATGATGAAAAAAGTGCCGCCGCGACGGCTGTCAGAATGACGGCAGAGGGTGAGGCTGATATTGTCATGAAAGGCCTGGTGGGTACCGATAAGTTCCTCAGGGCAGTGATGGACAAGGAAAATGGTCTGCTGGCCCCTGGCGCTGTGATGAGCTATGTATGCGCCGTTGAGATTCCCGCTTATCAGAAATTGCTCTTTGTAACTGATACTGCCGTTATACCTTTTCCCGACCTTAAGCAGAAGGTAGCAATGGCTGAATATGCGTTGACGATGGCACGACGCTTCGGGATTTCAATGCCGAAAGTGGCCCTTATAGGAGCTTCGGAGAAGGTAAGTGATCATTTCCCGAACACCCTCGATTATTCGGAGATGTGCAGGATGGCCGGGGATGGCAGGATTTCACCGTGTATTATGGACGGTCCACTCGACCTGTTTCTGGCCTGCGACCCTGAAAGCGTGAAGATAAAGGGGATACCCACACCGGTTGACGGGGATGCCGACATACTGCTGTTTCCTTCACTGGAAGCCTGCAATCCGTTCTACAAAAGCCTGATGCTCTTTGGAAAGGGAGAACTTGCCGGAATGATTTGCGGAACCACGAAACCGGTCGTCCTTATGTCCAGAAGCGAAAGCGAACTCTCGAAATACTATTGCGTGGCACTTGCATGTCTTATGGCATCAGAAAATAACTGACAAAATGGATGATAAACTGATACTTGCAGTAAATCCGGGCTCGACATCTACGAAATTTGCCCTGTTCAGGGGGGAAAAGCTGGTTTTCGAAAAGACACTGAGACACAGCACTCAGGAACTTGAGATTTTTAAGCGGATTATTGATCAGAAGTCATTTCGCCATGACCTTATCATGAAGGCACTTGCCGATGAAAATACAGATATTTCCGGAATAGTAGCCGTAGTAGGCAGGGGAGGACTCGTTAATCCCATAGAATCAGGTATTTATGAGGTAAATGACCTTATGAAGCAGCATCTTTCAGATGCCCCTAACGGAGAACATGCCAGCAACCTGGGAGCACTGATAGCTGATGAGATTGCAAAGGATCTTCCCGGAGCCAGGGCTTATATTGTTGACCCTGTGGTGGTTGATGAGATGGAGCCTGTCGCCAGGCTTTCGGGGCATCCGCTCATAGAACGCAGATCCATTTTTCACGCATTGAACCAGAAGGCTGTCGCAAGGATTTACTCTGCCTCGGTAAACAGGCAGTATGAGGATTTGAATCTTGTAATTGCTCATATGGGCGGAGGGATAAGTGTCGGAGCTCACTGTAAGGGAAGGGTCATCGATGTAAACAATGCACTTAACGGTGACGGGCCTTATTCCCCTGAGCGTTCAGGCGGTCTTCCTGCAGGACAGCTTGCCGAGTTGTGCTTCTCAGGGAAATATGATATTCAGGAGGTAAAAGCCATGATAACCGGAAAAGGAGGCATGGTTGCATATCTGGGTACCAACAGCTTCATGGAGATTTGCGCTAGGGCGGCCGGCGGTGACACTATGGCTGAGGCTGTAATGAAAGGGTCGGCTTACCAGGTGGCGAAGGAAATAGGGGCGATGGTTGCAGTGCTGAGGGGCGATGTAGATGCAATAATTCTCACAGGAGGCATGGCACATCAGAAAGTCCACGTTGAAATGATAACCTCGATGGTTAAGAAATTTGCACCGGTATCAGTATATCCCGGTGAGGATGAGCTTAAGGCACTGGCTTTTAACGGCTTATTGGCTGTCTCAGGGCTCATCACAGTGAAGGAGTATCTGGGTTAGGCAGTAGAGGGCCGAGGTTTAAAAATAGCCAGGGGCTATTTTAGCGAGGAGACAGCAGCGGGACGCCAAATAAGTAGGCAGCAGGCAGTAGTGACCGGTCGTTAATAACCATGCTCCATGCTCCTGCTCCATGCCCTCCCTGCTCGACTATCTGCTCGCTAAATGATCTCCTCATGCCTGCCCCTGCTCCCACTGCTTCTACGGCACTGAAACAGCAACAGGCAGGATTTTTCCATTAAAGAATTTATTTCCCTTTTCTGCAAAATCTGCGATGAAGGCCGCCATATCAGGTGCAGACACAGGCGCCTTGTATCCCGGAAATGCAGCGTTGAACATCTGAGTATCAACTGCTCCCGGGCAGAGACAGTTGAATGATATGCCGGTTCCTGAAAATTCGGCAGCAAGACATTCAGTAAGCACTGCCAGCGCTCCCTTTGAAGCACTGTAAAACGACAGACCCGGATATTTCATGCTTCCCTGAAATCCGCCCATACTGCTGATATTGACCACATGAGACCCATTTACGAGCATCGGAAGGAGAGCGTTTATCACTGCTGCCGGTCCTGTAAAATTTGTACCTACAATTGTGGAAATTTCTTCACGGCTGTGTTCACTGAAAGGCTTGTTTACCAGGTATCCTGCATTATTGATAAGGATATCAACAGTCTTAAATTCGTTCTCAATGCGATTTTTAAGCTCTGTAAAGGACGATTGTGTGCCGGTGATATCATGTAGCCATCCCGGTAATATTCCCGTGCACTGCGCCTGCAAAAAGGGTTTTCAGCGCTGCTTCATTGCGGGCCAGTGCAAAAATCCTGTTACCGGAAGTTTCTGAAAATTTCAGTGCCACTTCCCTGCCTATGCCTGATGAGGCTCCGGTGATTACTATATTCATTTCAATATCAGTATTTTAGAAAATTTTGTTGAGAAAAATTTCGGATCAGTTTATGTAAATGTACTAATTTTGATTTTATTTGTAGCCCCGCAAAAGTTCTGAGGGACGCAATGAAAAGGGTTATAACGGTTATAATTATTGCATGGATTGGCATTACGGCATTTGGCCAGGATACCTCAAGAGAGCGTCCTCCACTTTCAGAACGTCTCTTTTTTGGAGGTTCCTTCGGTTTGCAGTTCGGCACAATCACCAATATTGAGGCATCCCCGGTTATAGGCCTGTGGGTCTTGCCCCGCGTTGCCATTGCAGCCGGACCCTCATACCAGTACTATAAGGACCCCGTTGATGCCACATCCATTTACGGCGGAAAGGCCTATCTTCAGATTACCCTTATTCAGGATCTTAATAATATAATTCCTATCGGGATCAATATCGGGCATCTTCGTACAGTCGGAATACCAGGGACTGAGTCTCGAGAGATCATTCTGGTCAATAATACCCGAGGGGAATAACAGGATATATATGGGGACATTCCTTGCCGGTGCCGGAATCTCCCAACCTATAGGAAGGAGGTCAAGCATGAACTTTACAGTCCTGTGGGCGTTGACCGATACAGAGTACCAGGTTTATGATTCACCTGAGATTCGGGTAAGCTTCAACTTTTAAATCATATAACATATTATAATATACTAATAAATAATTATTTATGAAACTTGAAATTAATAAATTTGTATCCCTGGCATATACTTTACAGGAAGGTGGAAAGGACGGCAAGGTGATTGAAACCGTGGAGGAGAATTCCCCTCTGACATTTGTGTTTGGTGCCGGGAGACTTCTTCCGGCATTTGAGGCAAACATTGCAGGACTCGAGGAGGGTGGCGACTTTAATTTCATGCTCACAGCCGTTGAAGCATACGGTGAAAAGCGCGAAGAGATGGTTGTCAGTCTTCCGAGGAATATTTTTGAAGATGAAGGAGTGCTGAACTCCGAGATATGCTTCATAGGCAACAATGTACCTATGATGGATGCACAGGGACACAGGATGAACGGTATTGTAACTGAAATTGGAGACTCATTTGTGAAGATGGATTTCAATCATCCGCTTGCAGGCACAGATCTTCATTTTTCAGGTAAAGTAGTTGAAGTAAGAGAGGCTACAGCTGAAGAACTGATGGGACCGGACTCCGGTGGATGTTCCTCATGCGGAAGCAAGAGCAGCGGCTGCGGCGGATCCTGCGGTTGATTCTAAGCCATATTTCTTTTCCGGGAATGATTCCCTGAAAAATCCGGGCCGGCAGGTCCGGATTTTTTTATACTTTCAGGGTCTCACCCTCAGATTTTGCAATTATTACAGCACAGCATGTGTCACCGTAAACATTAATTGTTGTGCGGAACATGTCAAGGATCCTGTCGACAGCCAGGATCAGACCAATACCCTCAAGGGGAAGACCTACAGCCTTGAGTACTACAGTCATCATTACCAGTCCCGCCATGGGAATTCCTGCTGAACCTATCGCCGCAAGCAATGCAGTGAATATGACAATAATCTGCTGTCCGAATGTAAGATCGATGCCGTAAGCCTGTGCGATGAACATAACCGCCACACACTCGTACAGTGCGGTGCCGTTCATGTTTATTGTTGCGCCCAGGGGAAGGGTAAAACTGGCAATCTTGTTCGATACACCGTCTTCAACCTGTACTGCCTCCATTGTAAGGGGAAGTGTTGCATTTGATGATGAAGTCGAAAAAGCAGTAAGAAGGGGAGTCGACATGTTTCTCATATGCTTGATCGGATTTGCCCTGCCAAGAAATTTCACGAATAGAGGAAGCGTGATAAGCCCGTGCACCATCAGTCCAAGAAGAACAGTAATGAAGTACAAACCCAGACGACTGATTATTTCACTTACCTGGTTTCCCATAAGTATCTGCTGTGCAATGACTTTGGCAGAAATGCTGAAAATGCCGAGCGGAGTGAATTTGATGACGAACATCGTGATCTTCATGATCACATCCAGCACTGCATTAAGCACATCCATCATCAGCAGGCGCGGCTTGTCATCCACCTTCGTGATGAAATAACCGAAGATCACGGCAAAGAAGATTATTGAAAGCATATGTCCCTGAACCATCGAATCAAAAATGTTCGAAGGAACTATCTTAATAAGGGTCTGTCCGAAACTTTCCGTGACAGCTGATATATTCTCCACAGGTACTTTGAATCCCAGGTCAGCACCCACGCCCGGTTTGATAAGCATTACAAAGAAAAAGCCTGTCACAATTGCCACCAGCGTGGAGAAAACATAGTAACCCATCGTCTTGGCACCAAGCCTGCCAAGATTGTCTGCAGTGCCCACACTTGCCACCCCGGTAGAGATTGAGCAGAGGATCAGCGGGATGATGATCATGTTCAGACCCCGGAGAAAGACATCCCCGATCCAGTTGGTATATACAGTCCATTCAGGAAAGAGATACCCGAAGAAACCGCCCAGGACCAGGGCGATAAGAATCTGGTAAGGCAGGGCCAGGGTGAATTTTTTACCGGTCATAGGAACTCTTGTTATGCGTTAACTCAATATTTCGGAAACAGAATGCAATTTAACTGAATTATGAATCAGTACTGCGGGAAGATAATCAAAAGTAAGAAGCCCGAAAGATGTTTTACATTATGTGACGACAATCGGATATTCATAGCAAACGGGGAAGGAGAGGGAGAAAATTCAATTCTCAGGAGTTTCAGGAACAAACCCCGTGTAACAGGTAAAATGAACTACCCTAAATTACAGTAAACAACAACTTTCAGCCCGATTTACAATTGTAACCAACAAACAACAGTCTAAAACTGACTTATCTTAATACAAATGTAATTACTCAGAATATACACTTGTAAATAATACTTGATTTTGAATTTTAATATATTTAACTTACTATTTATCAGTGATATATATAAAACATTTCATGTTATTACTGATATATGAGGTATTAGATAAGGTACCATGACATTAGATTTCATTATATTAATCATATAAATAACTATATATCAGTGATAAAATACATCTAAAGTAAAGTAATACAATAGCTATTATGTGCCTTTTTATGGCGATATAAAAGGTATATACGTGATTTCTTTGCCGTATTATACTGCTATTCTGGCTTTATAATTACAAGTGTAAATAGCATTAAATTACATATGTAAATTATAATCTGATTACATTTGTAAAAAGCATAATTGTCATGAAAGAGAGAATTCTTGTGTTTTTGCAGAATGAGAACAAGAGTTACGCCCAGTTTGCTGAGGAAATAGGAGTTCAGCCTTCGGGTATTTCTCATATTCTGTCCGGAAGGAATAACCCCAGTCTTGATTTTATTGTTAAAATGCTTCTGAAATACCCTTCACTGTCTGCTGACTGGCTTTTGTTCGGACGGGGCGCTATGCATAAATATGTTTCGCAGCCTACATTGTTCGACACAGAGCCGCAATTTGAGCCCGGTAAAGCTGTTTTGCCCCTTGAGGGGATAAATGTCACACCTGTCAGTCCGGATCTCCCTGAAGGGGTGGAAAATGCCCCTGATGCGAAGGAAATGGAATTGAAGGAGGTCAGCAACGGACATAAGAGACTTACCAGGGTAATGTTCTTTTATTCTGACAAATCTTTCAGTGAATACCGGCCGGAATGATAAAATTCACTCATTTTAGCTAATTTTGCTGCCAAAGGAGAGCCTGATGAAGAAGCGGATAGAAGACCTCACTGTAATAGAGAACAGGAAGCTTAACGAACAGTTTTTTGTCCTCACCGTCTCTTCCACCGTACCTCTTCCCGTCATTCTTCCAGGCCAGTTCGTTCAGGCACTGGTTAAAGACAGCCCTTCCACCTTCCTTCGCCGGCCGCTTTCAGTGCACGACGTTGATGAAACTTAAAAACAGCATCTCAATACTTGTTCAGATTGCTGGCAGCGGAACGGAGAGCCTCAGCAGGATGAAACCAGGAGATAGTCTTAACCTTGTTTACCCTCTTGGCAATTCATTTACCCTACCCTCACCTGGCGAGAAGGTTCTGCTTACCGGTGGTGGTTGCGGAATGGCGCCTTTGCTTTACCTGGGCCGAAAAATCAAAGAGTCAGGAATTGATCCGGTATTCGCCCTTGGCTTCCGCAACAGGGATAGGGTACTGGAGCATGAGGAATTCAAAAAGCTCGGAGAGGTACATCTCTCAACGGAGGACGGATCTTCCGGGCACCGGGGATTTGTGACAGATCTGCCTGTATTCACTGATAATCACTGGGATAAAGTCTATTCCTGCGGCCCCGAACCGATGATGAAAGCCGTAGCTGCAAAGTGTTCAGCAAGAAATATTTTCTGTGAAGTATCTCTGGAGAACCTGATGGCATGCGGAATTGGGGTTTGCCTCTGCTGTGTTGTAGAGACTACCTCCGGCAATGTATGTTCCTGCACTGATGGTCCTGTATTTAATACTCGTGTTTTAAAATGGCAGATCTGAATGTAAAAATAGGGTCAATGATTATGAAGAACCCGGTGATGACTGCTTCCGGGACCTTCGGGTATGGACCTGAATTAGAGGATTTTATTGATATTTCCAAACTTGGCGGGATAATTGTCAAGGGTACAACTCTTGAACACAGGGAGGGCAATGCTTACCCGAGAATGGCAGAGACTCCCTCGGGAATGCTTAACGCTGTTGGTCTTCAGAATAAGGGAATCGACTATTTTGAAAAGCACATTTATCCGCGTATAGCAGGATACAGAACAAATGTAATTGTCAATGTAAACGGCAGTACAATAGATGATTATGTAAAATTATCTGAAAGGATCAATCTCCTGGAATCCATCCCTGCAATAGAACTGAATATCTCCTGTCCTAACGTTAAAATGGGAGGCATGGTTTTCGGCACTAATCCCGCATCAGCAAGAGAAGTGATTGCAGAAGTCCGGAAGGTTTATTCCAAAACATTGATTGTCAAGCTGTCACCCAACGTGACGGATATTACTGAATTTGCCCGCATTTCTGAAGGTGAAGGAGCTGACTCAGTCTCGCTTATCAATACCCTCCTTGGTATGGCTGTCGACATTAAGACAATGAAACCGAAGCTCTCCACTGTTACAGGAGGACTGTCCGGACCTGCAGTCAAGCCGGTGGCTCTCCGCATGGTGTGGCAGGTTGCCAGGGCGGTGAAGATTCCGGTGATAGGCATAGGAGGCATAATGAACACTGACGATGCCCTCGAATTCATAATGGCCGGCGCTACTGCAGTACAGGTCGGCACAGCCTCCTTTATTGAACCGCGCACTGCTGAAATGATCGTGACCGGGATTACCAATTTTCTGACCCGGAAAAATTTCAGCAGTATTTCTGAAATAACCGGTATTCTTAACCGATAGTACTGTTCACACTTCCCGGAAAACCATTTTTTTTAAGTAAACGATCAGTTAAGTTTTACAGCTTGATTTTTAAGATATTTGTTGGAAACCCGACTATTTTCCTTTAAATTTGTAAAATTATAGCCGTAAAAGAAGACGATAACTAAAAAAATGAGAGACAAAATGGCAGAAAACTTATTGATTGACAGTCTGGACAGGAAAATCTTGGACATAATAACCAAGAACGCGAGGATACCTTACCTTGAGGTGGCAAGGGACTGCAATGTTTCAGGAGCAGCGATACATCAGAGAGTTCAGAGATTAATACGGGTAGGTGTAATTAAGGGATCAGAGTTTAAGGTTGATCCGGTGATGGTCGGTTTCAAGACATGTGCTTACATCGGGCTTTTTCTTGACAACCCCGGTAAGTACAAAGAGGTGATCAAAAAACTGAAGGATATCCCTGAAGTAATTGAATGTCATTATACTACGGGTAATTATTCACTGTTTATAAAGGTCTATTCCCGGGATAATGAGCACCTGCGTGAGGTTCTTACCGAAAAGATTCAGACGATAACCGGTGTGGCCCGCACGGAGACACTGATTTCACTTGAAGAATCAATCAGCAGACAGATTCCGGTGCTTTCAAAATAAAACAAAAACTATATGCGCAGCAATAGATTATTTTCTTTTGGTGCAGCCCTGTCCATGTTCCTGATCGCCTTAACAGCAGGATGCAGTCTTTTATCTACTAAGAATGATGACTGTGACGCAACAAAAATGATAACTCCCCAGGAGCCATTACTTTACCTGCGCGTCCTGCTTAACCCGGAGACAATGAACACCTCTTTTGGTGATTATAGTCTGAAAAATGCAACAAGGCTGGAGATTATCGGATCAATAGAAAAGGTTTATTGCAGCGGCAAGCTAAGCGGCAGGTTTACTTACAACCCTGCTTTTTTTCCCGTTGAACTTACGCCCGCCGAATTATCAGCAGGACTATTCCTTCCGCAACCTTACCAGTATAAGTTTGATAATGATAACGATAAGCTTATCGTTATCCTCACTCTCAAAGCCTGGTTCAGTGACGGCAAGATCTTTGAGCCCGACACTTTTTCAGAAGATTTTTTCTACAAAGACCTCAAATATGAGGTAAACATGAGCAGAAATTATTTTATGCTGGATTATTCAAAAGAATCCTTTAGCTGGAAACAGGTGACTTCAAAATAGAAAAGAGTAACCTTATTTTGTTGAAAAGGAAGAGACTTATCGTTTCTTCTTTTTTTGATACCTGCCCTCAGGCGGGTGCGATTTTTACAAATAGAAAAGGCAGCCATTGCGGCTGCCTTGTGATCCGAAGCGACCGTTAAGACCCGGCATGGTATGCCGGGATAGGGACTGTGCCGTGGGGGGAGATGGCATTTATGCAAATAGAAAAGGCAGCCATTGCGGCTGCCTTGTGATCCAGCTGGGGCTCGAACCGGGCGAGCGTAAAGAAATGCCCTGTGGGCAATTTTAGCGAGGGGACTGGGTTGTGCGGAGATGGGTTCGATTTATGCAAATAGAAAAGGCAGCCATTGCGGCTGCCTTGTGATCCAGCTGGGGCTCGAACCCAGGACCCCATCCTTAAAAGGGATGTGCTCTACCAGCTGAGCTACTGAATCATCCCTGATTTTTGCGAGTGCAAATGTATGGTAAAAATATTTCTGAACAAAGAAAAAACTGACTTTTACAGAACAATGTTACAATTTTTTTTCCATCGCGACTACCGCCATTAATTGTAGCTATATTTATCGGTCCAGATCAGAACTGTATGAATAATATTTTTAAAGACAAGGTCGTCATTGTCACCGGAGCATCAACCGGTATCGGGAACGCCATTGCAAGGGAGTTTGCACGGAACGGAAGCAGGGTAATGCTTGCAGCAAGGTCAGCCGAAAAGCTCCACAGCCTGGAATCTGAACTCAGGGAAATAGGTCTTGAAGCCTCATACTGCGTTACGGATGTTACCCGTGAGGAAGACTGCCGCCTCCTCGTTGAAACCACCGTGGCGAAATATGGCACTGTCCATATCCTCATAAATAATGCCGGAATATCAATGCGGGCACTGTTCAGCGATGTTGACCTGACTGTCCTTAAGAGACTGATGGATGTCAATTTCTGGGGTACCGTCTACTGTACCAAATATGCTCTCCCTTATCTTTTGGAGAACAAAGGTTCTGTTGTGGGTGTTTCTTCGGTGGCAGGGTTTCACGGACTTCCGGGCCGCACAGGGTATTCAGCCTCAAAGTTTGCAATGCACGGATTCCTGGAGACAATACGCATTGAGAACCTGAAGGAGAAGCTACACGTAATGATAATTGCACCCGGATTCACTACCTCTGAAGTCAGGAAACATGCACTCACTGCCAACGGCACTGAACAGGGAACCTCACCCAGAGAGGAGGGCAGCATGATGACTCCCGAGCACGTGGCCCGATGGGTGCTGAAGGGAATTAGAAAGAAGAAGAGAAACAAGATACTCACATGGGAGGGACGGTTCACAGCTCTTTTGCAGAGAATAATACCGGATGTTGTAGATTATGCCTATTACCTTGAGATGAAGAAAGAGCCGGAATCACCATTGAAGTAACCGGCTGATTAATAATGAAGTAACCGCTGATGCCAGATATTTCGGTACAGATACGCAACAAGCAAAGGCTTATAATAAAGTGCCTTCCCGCACCTGTGACCGATGCAGAAAAACAAGCTGTCGCTGAGGCCGTGGAGATCGCAGCTTCCACTTATTCACCGCAGGAAAAGCATTTTGACGAGCCGCTTGTAATGTATTATTGCGAACTGGCGCGTGTTGCCGCCTGCGAAATGGGCCTCGGTTCATCAGCCGTCATCTGTGCTTTGCTCTCCGGTATCAGGGAAGGCACTGAAGGATGGAAGAAAGTTGAAACACTGAAAGACCCGGCGGTCAGGAATGTAATCAAGGGACTCTCGAGGGTTTCAGCCCTTCATGGGCGCGATTTCACCGGACAGGCAGAGAACTTCCGAAAGCTTCTCCTTACCCTTGCCGATGACGGCAGGGTAATTCTGATCACCCTTGCAGAACGTCTGCTAATGATGCGCAACCTCGATAAACTACCTGAAAAAGAGAGATTACCGGTAGCATCTGAAGCCTACTTCCTTTATGCTCCGCTGGCCCATCGCCTCGGTTACTATAACGTGAAATCGGAGATGGAAGACCTTGCAATGAAACTGATGGAGCCTTCTGAATACGGCGAGATCGAAACATTGCTTCGCAGCACCACAAACTCAAGGAATAAACTTATCAGGGAATTTTCACTGCCACTTACTCAGAGGCTTGATTCACTGAAGATTAAGTATGAGATAAAGAGCCGCACCAAATCCATCCACTCCATCTGGCAGAAGATGAAGAAGCAGGGTGTGGCCTTTGAAGAGGTCTTCGACATCTTCGCCATAAGAATAATCCTTGATGCCGAAGCTGCCCATGAAAAGTCTGCCTGCTGGCAGGTCTACTCCGTGGTGACGGATCTCTACCAGCCTGACCCCAGCAGGATGCGCGACTGGATATCTGTTCCGAAATCGAATGGGTATGAGTCGCTGCATACCACTGTAGGAACACAAACAGGCCGGTGGGTCGAGGTGCAGATACGGACAAGGCGCATGGATGAGATTGCCGAAAAGGGCCTTGCCGCTCACTTCCGGTACAAGGGTGTCAAAGGTGAGGGAGGTCTCGATGCCTGGATGGCGCAGATGCGCGAGGTACTGGGCACTCTGGAGAAAGACGGCGCCGACTTCCTGGGAGAGATAAGACCGGGATTATACTCCGACGAAGTATTTGTATTCACGCCCAAGGGCGAGGTGAGACAGTTGCCGGCAGGATCCTCGCTTCTCGATTTCGCCTTTGAGATACATACCCAGGTTGGCTCCAAATGTGTGGGAGGGAAGGTCAACGGCCGGAATGTGCAGCTTAAATACAAGCTCCAGAACGGCGACCATGTCTCGGTGATCACTTCCAGGAGCCAGTCTCCCAAACGCGACTGGCTCGGATACGTGATAACAAACAAGGCACGGGCCAAGATCAAGCAGGCACTGAATGAGGAAAAGGTGAAGCTGGCGGCAGATGGAAAGGAGATTCTGACAAGGAGACTTAAAAACTGGAAGATCCCCTACGGTGATCATACTGTTACAAGGCTTCTGGAAGAATACGGGCTGAAGACGGCACAGGATCTTTATTTTGAAATAGCCATCGGGGAGATAGAACTTCTCCAGGCAAAAAAAGTTCTGCTTCGTTCCGAGGAATCAGAATCTGCCCCTGTGACAGCGAAACCTCCGGAACACGCGGAACAGCATGAAGAACCTTCTTCATCGCAGTCTGACTATATGGTTATTGATGAGAAGGTTGAAGGACTTGACTACAAACTCTCAAAATGCTGTAATCCTGTTTTCGGCGACCGTGTTTTCGGGTTTGTGACAGTGCTTGAAGGTATCAAGATCCACAGAGCCAGTTGTCCCAATGCCGATTACATGATTTCAAACTTTCCGTACCGTGTTGTCAGGGCCCGCTGGACGCGTCTTGATGCCTCACGCGGATTCCTTACCTCCGTGAAGGTCACAGGCGTGGAAAACCTGGGAATTGTAGCCCGCATCTCGGAGATTCTCTCAGAATATAAGCTCTCCGTGAAGAACTTCACCTACAAAATGGACAACGGTCTTTTTGAAGGACATATCGAGCTCCTGGTTCCCAATGTCAATGTTCTCTATTCTGTGTTAAAGAAGATCCAGTCTGTAAAGGGTATAACACGCGCCATGCGCATCGAAAGCTAATACCTGGGGTCAGGCTGAACCGGCAGACGGGCCATCTTCTCAACTTCAACTGTGGTGTAACCAAACTCATCAACTATCTTTCCCTGAATAAGATATGTTCCGCTGCCACGGAACGGCCAGTTGTCAAGTGTCTGCGGAAAATGCACGGTATCAAAGAACTCTCCGGCGTTGTCAATGAAGCAGCCGAAGTTCATCCACTCCCTCTTTACGGTCTTGATATATTTGACGTTGACAAGATGTCCCATCATCTTCACTTTGCGGCCAATCATACCATTCATCCCCGCTGCCATTATATCGCCCCGGAACTTTGTCTGCAGCATATCGAACCATGTCATTGACACCGGGAAGCCCAGCAACTCTATCTCATCGTAGGCATCCTCAAGCCGGCTCTGTTCGAACGGAGGCATTGCAAATTTCTTTGGCTCGGGATTAAAGAGGGTGCGGGCGCTTTCGCTCTTGCCCCTGTTGATCTGCATATGTGCCTCCCACAGCAGCAGTGCCTTGCTCTTTCCCGTGAACCTGAAGGCCCCGGATCGGATCAGCAGTATGCACTGCTCAAGACCCGGACCTATACGTGAGATAAAGTCTGTAAGATCCTTATATTCACCGTGTTCATCGCGCTCTGTGATAATCTCATGTGAGAGGGTGTTTTCAAGTCCTGACAGGTGAATGAACCCGATATAAACGGTGCTTTGCCTGATGGAGGTCTTGTATGTGCTTCTGTTGATGCAGGGTGCTTCAATGGCTGCTCCCTGTCGTTTCGCTTCGTGAACGTAGACCCAGGTGCGGTAGAAGCCGCCGAAGTTGTTGATGACGGCGACCATGAACTCGAGGGGGTAGTGCGACTTCAGCCAGAGACTCTGGAAGCTCTCCACGGCATAGGATGCCGAGTGTGCCTTGGAGAAAGAGTATCCGGCAAAAGACTCGATCTGGCGCCATACCTCCTTTGTTATCTCTTCGGGATAGCCCTTCTCGCGGCAGTTGGCGAAAAAGCGTTCAGTAATCTTCTGCATCTCCTTTTTAGAGCGGTATTTGCCACTCATGGCGCGGCGCAGGGTGTCGGCATCGGAGAGGTCGAGCCCTGCAAAGTGGTGACATACCTTCAGCACATCCTCCTGGTACACCATCACTCCGAAGGTCTCGCTCAGGAGATCCTTCATGACGGGGTGTATATATTCGAATTTGTCGGGGTTGTGGAACCTGTAGATGAACTGCCGCATCATTCCGGAGCGGGCAACCCCCGGCCTGATGACCGAGCTGGCAGCCACAAGCGTCAGGTAATCATCGCATTTCAGTTTCTGCAGCAGGCCGCGCATCGAGGGGCTTTCGATATAGAAACACCCTTTGGCGTCGCCGCGGCGCAGATGGTCCTTCACCAGCGGGTCATTCTTGAACTTCTGCACGGCGTGAACGTCCACATCAACCCCGCGGTTCATCCTGATGATCTCGGCGCTCTCCGCTATATGGCCTATGCCTCTCTGACTCAGTATGTCAAGCTTCTCGTATCCCAGCTCTTCGGCAGTGTACATGTCCCACTGGGTGGTCGGGAATCCCTTTGGGGGCATGTCGAGGGCAGTGTAACAGCATACAGGCTCTTCGGAGATGAGCACACCGCCGGCGTGTATGCTGCGCATGTTGGGGTAGTCCACGATCTTGTTTCCCGTTTCAAAAATCATATCCTGGATCTCTCCGCGGTTGTTTGTGGCGGAAGGATTCTCGATAAGCGCATCTATCTCTTCAACGGGCAGTCCGTGCACCTTGCCCAGTTCACGCACAATGGAGCGGCCCCTGAAGGTTCCAATGGTGCCCAGGAGGGCGGTATGACGGTGACCGTAGCGCCGGAAAATGTACTCGGTGACTGTGTCGCGCTCCTTCCATGAATAGTCGATGTCAAAGTCGGGCGGAGAGGTGCGTTTGGGGTTTATGAACCGCTCAAAGTAAAGGTTCAGGTCAATGGGGTCAACATTGGTGATCTTCAGACAGTAAGCAACCACGGAGTTGGCCCCGCTGCCACGTCCCACATGATAGAATCCGCATGCCATAGAGTACCGGATTATATCCCATGTGATGAGGAAGTAAGATGAAAACCCAAGCTTGTCAATAATCTCCAGTTCATGCCTTACTCTCTCCTGGGCTATTCTGTTTTTTGTTCCGTAGCGGTACTTCATGCCGTCCCACGCCAGCTTCTCAAGCAGCAGTTTGTCGTCATACCTGCTTGCAGAGTATATCTTTTTGTTTTTGGGCGTGGTGAAGTCTATGCTCAGAGAGCAGTCTTCCAGCAGCCTGCGCGTATTCTCTGTCACCTGCGGCCACATCTCAAAAGGTCGTGTTATCTCATTTCCGGGCAGCATGATCTCATCGGGAGAGGCTGTATGGTGAGGCTCCAGGCGGCTCAGCAGCAGGTTATTATCTATGGCGCGCAGGCTGCGGTGTATGGGGAAGTCGGATGCCGACTCCATTGTCACCGGATGGAGGATGACGCATTTCGACTGTTGCTTTCTGGTCATGGAGATGAGTCGGCCGGCGGCGGCGGGTCTTATGCCGATGAATTCATTGTCGCGCAGCATGCCAGGGTCAAATCCGCCGCCTGCGATACCGGCACCGACTGCATTACAGGTGCTGTCAGCAATGCCGTCAGCCCCGCCGCCGGCGGGGCCCGGCGGGCTTCCTGCACTGTCTGCGCTATTCGCACTGCCGGAAACCCTGCCGCCACCGGGCCCCTGCGGGCACCCTGCACTATTCGTACTGTCACTCCCTGCATTACCACCATGACCCCGGGAAGGGTAGATGATATAGGCATTCGGGAAGGAGGGAGGCCGGAGAGGGAGTGGTTCCCCTTTGAAGTTATGGTCTGTGAGGAACTCGTTCAGTTCCCTGAATCCCTCGTTGTTGCGTGCTATGCCGATATATAACAGCGTGTTCTCCCTGCGGAATTCTATTCCTGCCGCCGGGGTGATGCCGCGGCTGCCGCACTCTCTCACAAAATCGGGCACCCCGGTAGTGTTGTTGATGTCTGTCAGCACCATGCGTTTCACGCCGGCAGCCGCGGCGAGCTCAGAAAGGCGTTCGACGGAAACGGTTCCGTAGCGGAGGCTGTAGTATGAGTGACAGTTTAAATACATGTCTGAAAGTCTGAAAGTCGAATGTCTGAAGGTCTAATGTCTGAAGGTCTAATGTCTGAAGTCTGAGTGTTATTCCTCATTAATCGGTGATTACCACTACTGCCTATTGCCTACTTATTTGCCGCCCCGCTGTCTGTCTCCTTCGCTAAAATGACCCACCGGGTCATTTCTTAACGCTCGGCCCTCTACTGCCTTTAGTGATGCCACCCCCGAAGACGTTCTTCCATCCTTGACTTCTCAACGAGCACCTCTGACGCCTTTCTGAGCTCGCGCTCGCTGCGCTCCGCGGCGGTCATCACCCCGGCGGCCCTTCGTATTGCGGTACGCCCGAAACGACCGCGCAGTGAGTCCATGGCCATGTAGAGACTGATCATCTCCGGGGTGTCTTCAAACATGTTCAGCTGATGCATCCCGCGCACCAGGCCGCTGACACGCACACCTATCAGCCTGATGAGCATGCGCCGCTGCCAGAGACGGCGGAAGAGACTCTGCGCTTCACTGATGAGAACATGATCAAAGGAGGTGTACGGTATACGCTGCTGCAGCGTGCGGGTGTCGAAATCAGAGTACCGTATGCGCACCGTGATGCACGAGGCGAGCTTCTCGTGGCTCCGCAGCTCATAAGCCAGCTTCTCCGTCATGCTCACCAGCAACTGGTTGAGCATCACCGCATCAGTGGTGTCACGCTCAAAGGTGTGCTCGGTGCTGATCGACTTCTGCTCTGAGTAGCTTATAACGGGACTGTTGTCAATGCCGTTGGCCTTCTTCCATATTTCGGTGCCGTTCTTTCCCATGAGCGACTCAAGCATCTCGGCAGGGATGCCCCTCAGCGTGTGTATCGTTGAGATACCCATGGAACGAAGGGTGTGATAGGTCTTCTGGCCTATCATTGGTATCTTTTTAATGGAGAGCGGATCGAGGAAGGGTATGACATACTGCTGCCCGACCTCCCTCTCACCGTTGGGCTTAGCTTCGCCGGCAGCTATCTTGGAGACTGTCTTGTTGACCGAGAGCCCGACCGAGATAGGCAGTCCCGTCTCCTTTATTATGGTGTTGCGCAGCTCATGCGACCACCGCGCGCACCCGTAGAAGCGGTCCATGCCCGTGAGGTCAATATAATGCTCATCCACAGAGGCCTTCTCATACAGCGGAGATTTTTCCGCAATGATGTCAGTGACCATGCGCGAATATTTCGTGTAGGCCTCCATGTCACCCCTGATGAATACGGCCCCGGGACACATCGCCCTGGCCATTTTCATGGGCATGGCGGAGCTGACGCCGAAGCTGCGCGCCTCATAGCTGCAACTGGAGACCACGCCACGGTCAGAACCGCCGCCGATGATCACCGGACGGCCGTTGAGACGACTGTCTTTCACCCTCTCCACGGAGACGAAGAAGGTGTCAAGATCAAGATGTAAGATGCTGCGCGAGTCCATGAATTAGTCCGTAATGTCTGTAAAGTCGAAAGTCTGAAGTCCAATGTCGAAAGTTTGTCGTCTGTCGCTATGTCTGAAGGTCCCGGGTCTGTGGGTCTTTTGACCTTCAGACCTCAGACCTTCCGACCTTCAGACTTTTTCTCATTTTTTATTTGTTATTTCCAAAACTTCATTTATCTTTGATTAGAAATTAATCAAACTTATGATTACAATATAATCAATTTTAATAACATGTACTTCGCATCGAACATAAAATTTTTACGCAGACGCAGGGGACGCACCCAGGATGACGTTGCTTCGGCTCTGCAGATGAAGCGCTCAACACTGAGCGGCTATGAGAACGGAGTAGCACAGCCCGGCATTGATGCCCTCGTGGCATTCTCAGGCTACTTCAACATCTCGCTTGACACCATGCTGAAGGTGGACCTGACACATCTGTCAGAGAGCCAGCTGGGCGAGCTTGAAAGAGGGTATGACGCTTATATCAGGGGCAGTAACCTGAGGGTGCTTACAACAACCGTAGCTCCTGACAACAGGGAAAACATCGAGCTGGTGAACGAGAAAGCCAAAGCGGGTTACACAACCGGGTATGCAGATCCTGAATTCATTGGCGACCTGCCTCTGTTCAACCTGCCCTTCCTCTCCCGTGACCGCAAATACCGTACTTTCCAGCTGCGCGGCGACTCCATGCTGCCAATACCTGACAAATCGTGGGTGACCGGAGAGTTCCTGCAGGACTGGCGCGGTATCAGGAGCGGAAAAGCATATATAATACTGACAGTCAGTGACGGGATAGTCTTCAAGGTTGTGGAGAACAATATCGAAAAAAGCGGCAGGCTGACCCTTTATTCGCTGAACCCTCTGTACGAACCTTATGAGGTTCATGTAAATGATGTCAGGGAAATATGGAAGTTTGTGAATTACATAAGTGACGAGCTGCCTGACCCTGTCCTTCCCGAAAAACAGCTGATGCGAACGGTGGCTTCGATGAAGCATGACCTTGACCAGCTTAAGAAAAGCATGGGAAGGGATATCGAGGATGCAACAGAGGCTGAGTGACCTGAAGAGTCGAAAGTCTGAAAGTCTGAATGTCTGAGAGTCGAATGTCTGAAAGTCTGAGAGTCGAAAGGCTGAAAATCGAATGGTAAAAATCAACCGTTAACAGGTTTTATGACATTCATCGTTTGATCTTGGACCTTCGACCTTTGACATCTGACATTCTACCTTCTACCTTTGACATCCGACATCTGACTATGCCTTTAAGTACCATCTCATGTCTTTGTCCAGGTCAATGATATCAGCCATGTTGTGATCAAGGTCCCGCAGTGTGAAACGCAGGTCGGCAAGAGGGATGAGATCATCTATGTTTTTCCTGTCAGGATTGTACGCGGTTGAATGTATCATTAGAATAAACAGATCCGGTTCGATAAACCGGCGCAGTGCGGGAGACTCGCAGATAATCGGCATGCCTTCCGGCAGAAAAGGAATTAACGCGGCAAAGGCCTCAGCCAGCCAGGCTTCCCCGGAGACAATCAGGAAGACTTTCGAGGCTCCTGCCCTGAGCATCCTCGAACTGTCCTTTTCAGACGTGCTGTTTCTTTCCTCATATACCTGAAATTCAGTATTGCCGGCAATCACAGTGAGACCGGTCACCTCGGGGTGGGGATGAGGCGTAATCTTTATCGCAGTGATCCCTCTGTCTGCAAATTTCGAGATCAGAAGGGCAGCCAGGGAACTCTTGCCGGCATCCCTGCCGGTACCTCCGATAATCAGCAGTCGTTCTGTCCTTGTCATACAGTCCTGTTCAAAAAGATCTGAAACGTATGCTCAATTGCATGCACCATCATAGGCACTTTAATCTCTTTTTGTTTACTTTGCGCCAAATATAACTCATGTCTGGCAAAGAATATAATCCTGCGATGCATACTGCAGAGCATATACTGAATTCAGTAATGGATAAAATGTTTGGCTGCGGCAGGTCATTCCGCAGTCATATCGAGGAAAAGAAGAGCAAATGCGACTATAGGATAAAGAGATGTCTTTCACGAGGTGAGTTGACGGCCGTAGAAAACACTGTAAATGAGATTATTAAGTTGAATATCCCGGTAGGGGAGTTGTTTGTCAGCAGGGGGGAGGCTGATGAAAAGTACTTTACAGGCAAGCTGCCTGAAGATGCAGGGGAAAGGATACGGGTCATCACCGTCGGAAACTTTGATGCCTGTCCGTGCATCGGCCAGCATGTGTCAAATACTTCAGAGATAGGTGAGTTTTCAATATCATCCTGCGATTTTGAGGATGGTGTTCTCAGAATCAGGTTTGTATTGAATAAATAGAAGCAGCAAGCAATAGAGTGCCGATCTGCCAGCTGGCAGGAAGGAGACTGACAATGGAGAGACAAATAAACAGGTAGTCGGCAGTAGTGCCGGAGAATAAAAAAAACCGGCAGGAGCCGGTTTCTTTAATTCTTACAGGTACTTAATCTCCGGTACTATCTATCTTTAATTTCCGTACCAGGTTGATTATCAACTGAGTGTCTTGTTTATTCCTGTGTCAGTTTGACTATCATCTGAATAATTCCGGGAATTTCAGCATCAGGCACTTTACCTTCATAGACGGCTCTTACGATTCGATTCTTGTCTACAATTACAATAGTATAGCTGTCCTTCGGCATTCCCCATTTTTCATGAAGGGTTCCGTCAAAGTCGAATAGAATGGTTGTGTCGTATTTTTTTGCCTTGTTACCTGCGATCATCCTGATAAGGCCGTTTGGTTTCCATGTCGACTTGGTGTCAACAATTCCGAATCCCTTGAAATAATCCTGATTTATGATCTTATCGACATCTGTTGCCTTATTTACGGCATCATTGAAAGTATCGTTAAGATCAGATTCGTCCGGATCCACATAGTTGATCTGCAGAACTTTACCAGGCCATGAGGCCATCGTGAATTCCTTTTTATCGGCATCCTGAAAGACCCACTCCGGAGCCGGTTTGCCAATCTCGAGTTTTCCCTGCGCCATTGCAAGAGGGAGAACGAATGTTGCCAGGAGAAGAGCGAATAACAATTTTTTCATATCAAGTACTTCTTTGGTTGAAGGCGAAAGATACAATTTTTTAACTTCACTGCACAAATCAGACCAAAATGTGAAGGTGGACAGGGATCCGGGAAAATCCCCGAATAAGTGCAAGAAATTCTGAGCAATTGTAAAGTAATGAAAATAAAGAAGATACAGCTTTCGGAGAAGGATAAGCGCAGAGCCTATAAAAGCGCCGTCAGAAAAGCAACAAAGGAATCAGGGGCAGACAGGCTTACTGTTACAAGGGTTTACCGCAACAGAAAAAAGTACACGCGTGAAGGCAGGAATCAGATAATCAGAAAAGAAGAGAAACTGGACTGATCATACAGTGAGAAAGTCGTTGAACGGCTTCATAGTCCTGAATCCCTTTACAATCCCGGCTAAACACTCGTCCGAGGTAATCTCTTCATCGGTAAACGACTTCTCGGCAATGTAACTCTTGAATTTCAGCAACTCAACATGAGGATGATCCTTTGGGAATCCTTTGGGTGAAGTCTTGAGTTTCTCACCTTCGATGGCTCCAAAGTAGTTTAAGAAATCCTTGTTGTTTAAGATCTTTAGAAGCTCATCGCCCCGTTCAGCAATTTTTTCACGTATTTCTTTAAGCCAACCGGCGGGAGGGATGTGTGCCCCTCCTGCAATAAAACTGTTACCTGGTTCAACATGCACATAGTAACCGGTATATTTGTCTCCGTTCTTTTTGCCGCCCCTGACAATAAATGCCCCCATGTGAGTCTTGTATACAGATTTGTCAGCGGAAAATCTTATGTCACGATTAATTCTGAATGTACAGCTTTTGACCTCCAGACCCCTGAAAATCGGATCAAATGTCGTAATGCTGTTTATAACTTCCTGAACGAAAGTCTCATAATTAAGCTTTGCAGCTTCATATCTTTTTCGGTTCTGATTAAACCAATCCCTGTCATTATGTTTTTTGAGGTCTGACAGGAACTGCAGTGTCGATTTGTCAATCTGAGGCATAATCCTTGAAAATTAGTTTATGTGCTTATGCAAATTTAATATGTATTAATTCTATCTTAGTACAATCCGCAACGAAAGTGAGAACTATTTAACTACTATTATGTTACTCAGGAAACCCTGATAAATTCAAACCGTATCAAAACCGATAATTTATGAAAGCTGAGAAAATTCTAACCGGACTGCTTATTTGTTCATTATTGGGAATGGCCGGATGCTCAAAAGACAAGGAAGAAGGCAACTACTTTCTTTATGGTGGAGTAGAATATCCACTGAATCAGGGTGTTATGCAGTATTACGGTCAATTGACAGAAGGAGCAGGCTATAATTTTGATGTTTCATTGTTTTCCTCCGGCATAACGTTTGACGAGGTTGAGGCTGATCTTGATGGCACTGGACAGGCCATATACTTCGAAATGTTTTCTTCTTCGGCTACCGGGCTGGCAAACGGCGACTATCTTTTTGACATGCTGGCTTCAGAAAATGCCTTGACTTTCGATAAGGGTAACTTCGGCACAAACCTCGATTTTAATGCTCAGACCGGAGAGGTGATCAATATTATTTCAGGCAAGGTTACTGTTTCAAAATCAGGAAATGAATATGAGTTTACTTTCAGTGGTGAAATCCAGGGAGGCGCAACAGTGACAGGACATTTTAAAGGAAGTATTCCGTATTACGACTGGTCGTCCGGTAAAAAGTGATTCATAGTAAATTCCGGAATCTTTCACCTGTAAGTCATAACTGCAAGGGTAGAATTGAATCCCCATTCACGAATTGGTGCAATTATCTTGTTGAAGGGCTGCTGTTTAAGGCTGTTTTATGAGAAGAATAGAAAAAAATGCAAGCAAACAGCTATTTGCCTATAATTAATATTATGTTAAATAGCATATATCAGAATAGCCCTGAAGCAGGCTTTTCGTGGAAGATTTAAATAATTCGATTCTCCCCTATCATAATGTCACCCCTTCGGGGTTCTCCGTGCTTCCAGTCTGCTCCATGCTGCCAGAATGTCATCCCCTTCGGGAATCTCCGTGCATCCGATGCTCCATGCTATCATAATGTCATCCCTTCGGGGTTCTCCGTGCTCCATGCTCCATGCTCTATCATGCTCTCATCCGTGCTCCATGCCTCCATGCTCCCGGGATTGCTCCATGCTCCGTGCTCCATGCCCCGTGCTACTGACTATTGCCTGACTGCCTATTGCCTGAAAGCTGCCTATTGCCCAAAAAAAAAGCACCGTCACCGGTGCTTTTTTGCAATATAAACTTCAGGACTACTGAAGATTTTCAATTTTCTTCTTGTAAACCTCAAATTCGGGCATCATCTTGACCTTCAGGTAGATCTCGCGAAGGAACTCAAGAGTTGCAAGTGAGGTCGGATTAGCCTGTTCAGCCTTCAGAAAGAACGGAACTGCCTCCTTCATTTTATCGAAGGCCTTGTTCTTGGCTGCCTCATATTCCTTGTTGTCAGCAATCATATTGGCATCAGTCAACATCTGGTTGGCTATTGAAACGTAGCACAGCCCGATGTTATAATTGCTCTCAAACTGAGTCGGATTCAGCTCAAGCGACTTCTGCATGCTTGCAATTGCTTTGGGAAAGTCCATGGTTTTCATGTATAGACTGCCCTCGACAAGGTAAAGGATATAGTTGCCCGGATCCTTTTCCATTGCCTTGCTTACAAACTGGAATGCCTTCTCTGAATTATCAGCATCGAGATAGAATTGTGTTGCCTGGAGGATTATGTCAAGAGTGTCAGGATATGCTGTAACGCCTTCTGTTAGTGCAGCTTCGGCATTAAGCGTATCTTTCAGTTTCAGATAGCTGTCAGAGATGAATATATACGGTTTTGTATCTTCAGTGCCTGAAGCCGTACATGTACGGAAGTGCTTGATTGCTTCTTCGTACAGACCTGCATTGTATGCTGCAAGACCGGCATTGAAAATAACCAGAGTGTCAACCATGCCTACGTAAACATCACTTTCAGAGATCTTTACATTGCTTTCAAATGCCTTCAGTGCTCCCACATAATCCTTTGCTGAGAACTTTGCAATGGCATCATTGAGAAAAGAGTTTCCAAGCATCGCATACGCATTGTCCTTAATGAGGATATTCTTCATCTTCGGATCCATCTCAATGGCTATTCCGAAGTTTTTGAGGGCCTCATTCAGGATGTCAGGGTAAAGTTCTGTGAACTTAGGATTGCCTGAATCGAAAGCAGCCTGGCAAAGCTTCCCTTTGACATAAAAGGTCTTTGCAAGCACAGCAGACTTAGGGTTGGCAATAGCAGTTTCAATTGCTTCCTTGGCTTTGTCAAAAGCTCCCTGTGCGATGAAGCTTTCTGCAGCCGTAATTTTACCCTTCTGAGCAGAAGCAGCAACTGAAATCATTACTGCCATTAATACAAACGTGATCTTCTTCATGATTCGATAATTTGCTTTTAGAAATTTATCAAGGTTTCAAAATTATAACTTTAGAATCTAATCTTCAAATAATTTGCCAAATTACTCTTCGGTTTCCGGAGCCTGTACAGGATTCTCTGCTTCCTCGATGTTATCCTCCTCATTTACTTCAACATAGGCTACGGATGCAATTGAATCATTTTCTTTGATATTTATCAGTCTGACCCCCTGTGTTGCTCTTCCCATTACTCTGAGTGCACTTACAGGGATCCTTAAAATGTTTCCTCCCTGGGTAATTATTATAAGGTCGTTCTGGTCACTGACATCCTTAAGGGCAATCAGTTTCCCGGTTTTTTCAGTCACACTGATAGTCTTCACACCCTTACCGCCCCTGTTGGTTATACGGTAATCAGCTATAGAAGATCTTTTTCCGTAGCCTTTTTCCGAAACCACAAGTACGTCTTCGGATTCATTGAGAACGGTAATCATACCTATAACCATGTCATCCTCTCCCGAAAGGGTTATCCCTCTGACTCCGGATGCTGTACGGCCCATTGGCCTTACTGTGGATTCAGGGAATCTGACTGCCCGTCCTGATTTTACCGCAAGCATTATTTCATGCTTGCCGTTTGTCATCCTTGCCTCGAGCAACTCGTCGCCCTCCCTTACAGTAATTGCATTTACACCATTGACCCGGGGTCTGGAATATGCTTCAAGCGACGTCTTCTTTATAACCCCTTTTCTTGTGCAGAGCACTATGAAGTTATTGTTGATGTATTCAGGATCATGAAAGCGTAAGTACATTTATAAATGCCCTGCAGGCTGTCCTCCTGACCGATGTTGATGACGTTCTGAATTGCCCTGCCCTTACTGGTGCGCGTTCCTTCAGGAATGTCATATACCTTCAGCCAGTAGCATTTGCCGCTCTGCGTAAAGAGGAGCATCGTATTATGCATTGTGGCCACATAAAGGTGTTCTATGAAATCTTCGTCCCTGGTGGCGCCTCCCTTCGCTCCTGTCCCTCCCCTGTTCTGGCGGCGGAATTCTGTAAGAGGGGTACGTTTGATGTATCCCATATGCGAAATGGTGATAACCATCTCATCATCAGCATAAAAGTCTTCGGGATTGAACTCCCCGGCAGCTGGTACGATCTCTGTCCTGCGCTTGTCACCGAACTTTTCCCTTACCTCGATTAACTCATCCTTGATTATCTGCATCTGTAACTTCTCGTCAGCAAGTACATTCTTCAGATATTCAATGAGTTTCATGATCTCATCATATTCCCCCCTCAGTTTGTCCTGTTCAAGCCCTGTCAGCTGGCGCAGACGCATCTCCACAATGGCGCGCGACTGAATTTCAGTCAGACTGAAACGTTCCATCAGTCGTTCCCTGGCTATGTCGGTGTTCTGTGAGCTTCTGATAATTGCTATTACCTCATCTATATTGTCACTTGCAATTATCAGTCCTTCAAGAATATGAGCCCTTTTCTCTGCCTGATCAAGATCGAACCGGGTTCTGCGCACAACCACATCATGCCTGTGTTTTACGAAATTGTCAATAAGCTCCTTGAGATTCAGTGTCTTGGGCCTCCCTTTAACCAGGGCTATATTATTGACATTGAATGAAGTCTGAAGCTGTGAATGTTTGTAAAGATGATTCAGGATAATATTTGCAGGCATCTCCTTCTTGAGGATGATGATTATGCGCATCCCGTTTCGGTCTGACTCATCGTTAATATAAGATATCCCCTCCAGTTTCTTTTCATTGATCAGGTCAGCGATCTTTTTGATCATCTCTGCCTTGTTGACCATATAGGGTATCTCGGTAACGACAATACACTCCCTGCCAGTACGGGTAATTTCAATTTCAGTCCTTGCCCTGACAACTATACGTCCCCTGCCGGTCTCAAAGGCTTCCCTGATGCCCTGCTCACCGTATATTATACCGCCGGTTGGGAAGTCAGGTCCTTTGATGTGCTTCATCAGACCGTCGGTTGTTATTTCCGGATCATCTATGAAAGCGATTATTGCATTTACCGATTCAGTGAGATTGTGAGGCGGCATATTGGTGGCCATCCCCACTGCAATTCCCGATGCTCCGTTAACAAGAAGCTGTGGTATGCGGGTAGGAAGAACAGAGGGTTCCTCCAGGGTGTCATCAAAGTTTGGCACAAAATCTACTGTCCCTTTTTCTATGTCGGCAAGAGTCTCTTCGGCAATACGTTTCAGACGTGCCTCTGTGTAACGCATTGCTGCAGGACTATCGCCGTCTATTGATCCGAAGTTACCCTGGCCGTCAACCAGCGGATAACGCAGAGACCACTCCTGGGCCATGCGGACCATAGCTTCATAAACCGATGAATCACCATGTGGATGGTACTTACCGAGAACCTCCCCCACTATCCTTGCAGATTTCTTATAAGCCTTGCTAGCCGTAACTCCAAGCTCTGACATACCGAAGAGTACCCTGCGGTGGACTGGTTTTAAACCATCCCTTACATCAGGTAATGCCCTTGACACAATGACTGACATCGAATAATCGATGTAAGCCGACTTCATCTCCTCTTCAATATTTACTCTAATAATCTTTGTTTGATCTGACATATCAGATTGACTTTTAATAATTTAGTAAATTTTATAACTCTGTTTTTATTTGTCCCCGAAAGTAATGAAAATTGGCGGTCTTTTTTGCCTTTTTTCGGGTAGATTTGTTAACATTCAGTGTTAAAAATTGGGCATGATAATTGTCTATACTTATTAACAATAGAATTAACTTTGAAAACGGGCTTTTTATGCACTTTTGGCAGTTATAAATGACATTATTGTCATATAAGCCCACAAAAAATACAGAATGGACGCATATTTCTCACAGAGAGTAAACGATATCCTTGGTTACAGCAAGGAGGAAGCAATCAGGCTGGGCAACAGCCATATCAGCCCCGAACACCTTTTCCTTGGCATTTTAAGGGAAGGTGAAGGAGTGGCAGTGGATATTCTCCTCAACAACGGCGTTGATCTGCTGATGCTTAAAGGTTCAATCGAAAAGAGCATCAAGGCTGAAAAACCCGTTGCCATGGCCGACAATGAGATACTTCCCCTCCTTAAAAGCACCGAAAGGGTACTGAGGCTGGTACATATCGAAGCTAAAGCCTTGAAAACGAAGGTAATCGATACTGAACACCTTCTCATGGCTATCCTGCGCGATGAAAGCAACCTGGTAACCAGGTTCCTTACCGAACTGGATATAGATTATTCAATTGTCAAAAAGGCTGTTGAAGCAGGTAATCCTTCTTCGCAAGCCGATTTTCCTCGTGATGAGGATGATGAGGGCACATTCCCGGGTGGCGGCGGCGGCCAGGGAGGCAAACAGGCCCAGGGACCGGCTACGGCAAAGCCCTCTTCTGATACACCCGTTCTTGACAACTTCGGCATCGACCTGACAAAAGCGGCGGAAGAAGGCCGTCTTGACCCCGTCGTAGGCCGTGAGCGTGAGATTGAGCGTCTGGCACAGATACTTTCAAGGAGAAAGAAGAACAATCCTGTCCTCATAGGCGAACCAGGCGTTGGCAAGTCCGCAATTGCTGAAGGACTGGCACTAAGGATAGTCAAAAGGAATGTTTCGAGGGTGCTTTTCAATAAGCGGGTTGTTGCCCTTGACCTTGCATCAATCGTTGCCGGCACGAAATACCGCGGTCAGTTCGAGGAGAGAATGAAAGCCATTCTGAATGAACTTGCAAAGAATGACAATATAATTCTGTTCATTGACGAAATCCATACGATAGTTGGTGCCGGAGGCGCCAGCGGGTCGCTTGATGCTGCCAATATGCTCAAGCCTGCCCTGGCCAGGGGTGAGATTCAGTGCATCGGTGCAACCACCCTGGACGAATACCGCCAGCATATAGAGAAGGACGGCGCCCTCGAACGCAGGTTCCAGAAAGTACTCGTTGAACCTACCACCATAGAGGAGACCATCGAAATCCTCAATAACATAAAAGACAAGTACGAGGATCACCATAATGTGTCATACACACCTGACGCTATTATCGCCTGCGTAAGGCTGACAAACCGGTACATAAGCGACAGGCACCTGCCTGACAAGGCCATTGATGCCCTTGACGAGTCAGGTTCACGGGTTCATATCTCAAATATAATAGTCCCCGAAAAGATCCTCATGCTTGAAAAACAGATGGAGGAGACCAAGAAGGAAAAGAGCAGCGCCGTTAAGAACCAGAACTACGAGCGTGCTGCCAGCTTCAGGGATAAGGAGCGAGATATCCTTGATCTGATAGAGGTGGAAAAGAAAAGATGGGAGAAGGAACTTCTTGCAAACAGGGAAACGGTTGATGCAGAGAAGGTTGCCGAGGTGGTAGCCATGATGACCGGCGTACCGGTACAGCGGATTGCAGAGACAGAGGGTACCAGGCTCCTCCAGATGGCCCATGAGCTTAGGGGAAGTGTTGTAGGTCAGGATCAGGCTATCGGCAAGATCGTGAAATCGATACAGCGAAACCGGGCGGGACTGAAAGACCCGAACAAACCTATAGGAACCTTCATATTCCTTGGACCTACCGGTGTCGGAAAGACGCAGCTTGCAAAAGTACTCGCCAAATTCCTGTTCGAGACAACTGACAACCTTATCAGGGTTGACATGAGTGAATACATGGAGAAGTTCTCCGTTTCCCGTCTTGTGGGAGCGCCTCCCGGATATGTAGGTTATGAGGAGGGCGGCCAGCTTACTGAAAAGGTCCGCCGTAAGCCCTATTCAGTGGTGCTTCTTGATGAGATCGAGAAAGCGCACCCTGATGTGTTCCACATTTTGCTGCAGGTGCTTGACGAAGGTCAGCTCACTGACAGCCTGGGTCGCAGGGTCGACTTCAGGAATACAATAGTTATAATGACCTCCAACATTGGTACCCGTCAGCTCTCCGAATTTGGTTCCGGCGTTGGCTTTGAGACCTCCGCAAAGAAGGGAACGCGTGATGATTATTCCAAAAGCATATTGCAGAAGGCTTTACAGAAGACCTTTGCACCGGAGTTTCTGAACAGGATCGATGATGTGATTATGTTCAACCACCTTACCAGGGAGGATATCGACAAGATTATCGACATCGAACTGAAGGGCCTCTTTGATCGCACGGCATCACTTGGATTTACTGTAAAACTGTCAGCCCAGGCAAGGGATTTCCTTGCTGAACGCGGCTTTGATATTCAGTACGGTGCCCGTCCGCTCAAGCGTGCAATACAAAAGTATCTTGAGGATCCGCTGGCGGAGGTTATTATTAAAGCCTCGCTGAAAGAGGGTGCAATAATCAACGCCGGATACTCGAAGGGTAAGGAAGAACTCTCATTCAAGGTTTCAAGAAAAAAAACAGCCAGTCTGCCTGAAGAGACAGAGATGAAGGAAGATTAATCCTTTAGCCGCTTCGGCATACAGGTCGAATTCAGTTGACCCGGTGATCTTTACATTTATAAAGGTGCCGGGTTTAATTTTTCCGGCGCCGGTGATGAAAATCTCCTGGTCTACCTCCGGCGAGTCACCGGCGCTGCGTCCGATATGAAAGATCCCCTCCTTCCTGTCAATGATCACCTTAACTGTTTTGCCGATTGCAGCCTCATTGATTTCTCCGGAGATCTTCTGCTGCAGCTCCATTATCCGCGCCACCCTCTTCTCCTTGGTCTTTTCGGGAATATCGTCGCTGTAATTGATATATCCGTAGGTATCTTCCTCATGGGAGTAACGGAATGATCCAAGCCTGTCAAACCTGAATTCCTTAATGAATCCCAGAAGCTCTTTGAAGTCTTCCTCTGTCTCCCCCGGATGACCTGCTATTACTGTGGTGCGAATAACAGCATCAGGCAGTCTTCGGCGGATTTCTTCCAGCAGTGTCCGTGTGCCGGCAGCAGTGTGTGCACGTCGCATCATCCTGAGCATCTTGTCAGAGATGTGCTGGATTGGAATGTCTATATACCTGCAGACCTTCGGGTTTGACTGCCATCAGATCAAGCAGCTCCATCGGGAAGTTCGACGGATAGAGATAATGCAGCCTTATCCATTCGATCCCTTCAACAGCTGATAACTCTGAAACGAGGCGGGTAAGGGATTGTTCTCCGTACAGGTCGATTCCGTAGTAGCTGAGATCCTGTGCAATGAGAAGCAGTTCCTTCACTCCTGCCGCGGCCAGGAAACCTGCTTCCGCAACAAGTTCTTCAACAGGGGTGGAAATATATTTTCCCCTGATGCCGGGTATTGCGCAAAAAGCACATGTACGGTCACAACCCTCGGCAATCTTGAGATAGGCGTAATGACCGGGTCCGGTGACCACCCTCTCCCCTGTCAGCTCGGGACGGTATACAAGACCCAGACGGTTAATGATTTCGGATGGTCTGTTAACACCAAACCACTCCTTTACCTCTGGTATAGCCTCTTCAAGATCATCCTTATAACGTTCAGCCATACAGCCCATTACAAAGAGCTTTCCATGGCCCTGCTCCTTTATTGCAGCAGCATGTGAGATAATTGTATCGATGCTCTCTTCCTTGGCATCATTAATAAAACCGCAGGTATTTATGATAACGATGTCGGAGGGATCCTCCGATTCACTTGTAACTCGGTAACCTCCTGCCTCGAGCTGCCTCATCAGCTTCTGTGAATCGACAAGGTTTTTGGAGCAACCGAGGGTAACGATGTTGACTTTGTTTCTTTTCATCCGCATCACGGGGTAAAGAACGAGTCGACGAAAGCGTACCTGTCAAAGATGCGCAGGTCTTCCATTTTCTCCCCCACACCGATATATCTGACGGGTATTTTAAACTGGTCGGAAATGCCTATGACCACACCACCTTTTGCAGTCCCGTCTAATTTTGTTACAGCCAGCGCGTTGACTTCTGTTGCGGAGGTGAACTGCTTCGCCTGCTCAAAGGCATTCTGGCCTGTGGAACCGTCAATCACAAGAAGGACCTCGTGCGGAGCTCCGCTAACAACCTTTTCCATGACCCTTTTGATCTTTGAGAGTTCATTCATCAGGTTGATCTTGTTGTGCAGCCTCCCGGCCGTATCGATGATTACAACATCGGTGCCTGCTGCAACAGCTGATTTGACAGTATCAAAGGCCACCGATGCCGGGTCTGATCCCATCTGCTGAGAAACAATAGGTACTCCTGCCCTTTCAGCCCAAATCTTCAGCTGATCAATTGCGGCTGCACGAAAGGTGTCCGCAGCGCCGAGAAGTACACTTTTACCCGCTTCTCTGAAATTATATGCAAGCTTGGCGATCGTGGTGGTTTTTCCCACGCCGTTGACGCCTACAACCAGTATTACGTATGGTTTTGAAGGCAGCGGAGAAGTGAAGGTAAAGGCTGAGGATTGAGGCTGAGGCTGAGGTGCTTAGATTTTCTTCGAGGAGACCGGCAATTTCTTCCTTCAGAATGTTGTTCAGTTCTGCAGAGTCCACATATTTGTCGCGTGCCACCCTTTTTGATATCCGGTCGATGATCCTGAGTGTAGTGTCAACACCCACATCCGATGAGATAAGCACTTCCTCAAGCTTATCGAGAAGGGCGTCATCTATCGTTGACTTGCCGGCCACTGCCCTGGTGAGCTTCCCGAAGAAACTCTCGCGTGTTTTGACCAGGCCCTTGTCCAGTATCTCCTTCTCCTCCTTCTTAAATAAACCGAATAATGCCATCTGGGAACAATTGAGCGATAAAAGTAAAAGAGACGCATTCTTCTGCGTCTCCCTGTAATGTCAGATCAGAATTGACCGATCTTATTTCTTCGTAAAGAAGTCCTTAACGTGGTCGTTATGAACAACTTCTTCCTTGAACTGATATGAGCCGGACTTTTCCGATTTCACCATCTTAATGCATTTGGTGAATGATTTTCCGGTTCCTACTTTAAGTGTTGCAACAACTTTCTTTGCCATAACTCACTGTTTATTTACTTGATTTCCCTGTGAACTGTCACCTTTTTGAGGACAGGGTTGTATTTCTTTCTCTCGATACGGTCTGGGGTATTCTTACGGTTCTTTGTTGTGATGTACCTTGATGTGCCAGGTACCCCGGAATCTTTGTGCTCGGTGCATTCAAGAATTACCTGCACCCTGTTGCCTTTACTTTTCTTTGCCATTTCTTATCCGGTTATTAATTTTTGATAAATCCTTTTTCCTTTGCTTCCTTAAGCACTGAGGTGAGTCCGTTCTTGTTGATATTCCTCATTCCTGCGGCTGAAACCTTAAGGGTAATCCATTTATTTTCTTCCGGCAGAAAATATCTTTTATTGAACAGATTGGCCATGAATTTTCTTTTGGTCCTCCTTTTAGAGTGGGAAACATTGTTTCCTACTACTGCCTTCTTGCCGGTGACCTGACAAACTTTTGACATTGTTGTTTCGTTTTAACTTGTTCTCAAAAACTCCGAAAATCGGTTCGCAAAATACGTGATTTTTATTCTATTAAACAAATAAACCATTCATTTTTTTTCCAGATACCTTGATTCAGTATCGTTATCGGTTGATAATCTGCTTTCTAAGCAGGTTCAGTGCACTGTATGAAGAGCGTGAAATGTTAGTGAGACGGTCATCCCCGAAAGTCTGTTTCTCCGTCACCGTGCCCTTTTCAGAAGCTACGGCAATCCATACGGTTCCGACCGGCTTTTCGGGTGTTCCGCCTGAAGGCCCTGCAATTCCTGTTACGGCAACGGAGAAATCTGTCCTGTGAGCTTTCTGACACCCTCTGCCATTGCAGCTGCAGTCTCCCTGCTGACAGCTCCGTGACCTCTGAGATGATTTCCGGGTTAACATCAGAATATTGACTTTGATACTGTTATCGTATGCTATCACAGATCCTTTGTACCAGCCTGAACTGCCGGCAACGGATGTTATTAATGAAGCGATCCTTCCACCAGTGCAACTCTCCGCAGTAGATACAGATAAGTTATTATCCGAAAGTAATTTACCAATTGTCTCTTCAAGTGTTACTTCATCTTCGCCGTAGATGACATCAGGGATTATCCCGTACAGCTTCCTGACCTGCTGGTCCACCAGTTCTCTTATCTCACTGTAATTATCTCCGCCAGCTGTAAGGCGAAGTTTTATTATTCCCTGTGCGGGAAGGTATGCCAGTTTAATCCGGCCGGGCAGCTCTTCTTCGAAAGTCCCTAGCCGTTCTGCCAGCAGGGCCTCGAAGGTGCCGAAGGTCATAATATTCTTGTGTATGATAACACTGCCGGCCGCAATGTGTGAAAGCAACGGCAGAACATGCTCATTCATTATATATTTCATCTCGTGCGGAACTCCCGGCATCGAAATTACAATCTTCTCTCCCTTTCTGAACAGCATTCCGGGTGCTGTGCCGGCAGCGTTCCTGAGCACCGTGCAGGTATCCGGAACCATTGCCTGCCTGCGGTTATTCTCATTCATCGGGAAATTGCGGCGACGAAGTCTGTCGGTAATATCTTTGAGAACTTCCTCACTGAGTGTCATTGTTCCTTCAAAAAAGCCGCAGAGAGTCTCTTTTGTTATGTCATCGCTGGTGGGGCCCAGTCCGCCTGTGATAAGAATTATATCCGCACGTGCCAGTGATTCGTCGAGGGCGCTGATTATCTCCTCCCTGTTGTCTGAAATTGAGGTGATGCGGTTTACCCTGACACCGGCAAGGCTCAGTTCGGCGCCCATCCAGGCTGAGTTGGTATCTACTGTCTGACCTATCAGCAATTCGTCTCCTATCGTTATTATTTCTGCAGTGTTCATATCTATTTGACCCGGAATAAATGGACCGGACAAAATTATCAATAATTTGTATCCCGATTAAAATTAGTTCATGATGGTTGAAAATGACGGAATTATAAGGTCAGTGGAAGAGTTTGTGAAGGGTGTTGTGAGTGGTTATGACAGCGGGCACGGATGGTCTCACATCGAGCGGGTTGTGCGTTTGGCATTGCATATACATGACACTGAAAAGCGTGGCGACAGGTTCACTGTGGAGCTGGGCGCCCTGCTTCATGATGTCGGTGATCACAAATTTGCCGCGCATGACGGTCCGGCAGAGATCCGCAGGTTGCTGGGTGAACTGAAGGTGTGAATGAAAATGTAATCAATGAGGTAGTATCAATAAATGAGAAGATATCATTCTCTAAAGGTGAGTCCGGTTCCGTTAAGAGTGATGAACTGATGACAGTCCAGGATGCAGACAGGCTGGATGCCATGGGGGCCATAGGGATAGCCAGGGCCTTCAATTACGGCGGTTATAAAGGCAGGGAGATCTATGACCCGCGGGAGGGATTTGCCAGTCCCGGTAATTTTGGTGCAGGGAGAACTCCTTCTTCAGGTACCGTAAATCATTTCTATGAAAAGCTTCTGCTGCTAAAGGATCTCATGAACACCCCAACCGGTAAAAAGCTGGCTGAAGAGCGCCATACTTTCATGCTGAAATATCTGGAGCAGTTTTACCGGGAATGGGATCCGGGGGAGAGATAAGAATTAAAACTGAGGTGTGAGGAAATAAAGGCAAGGGATTCCGGCGGGGTCATTTCTGGCTTATCACTTTGTGACCCCTGCTCGTCCAGCTTGTAGGCACACGCGAGTGTTCCATGTAATAACGGTTTTCCTCATCAGGATTGAGGCTGTCGACATACCAGGGGATATGACGTGCCATATAGGGCCAGGCAGTTCGGAACATCTGTGCATGGAAATTTGCCGGCCGGCGCCTGGCACGAGGCCTGTAGAGGGCAAATGTGGTGTCAATCGGCGCCCTGAAAAGCACATCGTCAACCTTAATTTCAAAAAACCTCCTCTCCCACTCAATTACCTGCTCCTTCATTGCATAGCAGTCAGGGAGATCATCTATCTTCAGCGAAAAACCTGCCTTCCTTGCCATCCTGTGCTTCTTCAGGGCATTCAGAAAAACAAGCATAAAATCTTCAGGACACTCTTTTACAGGTACCACGTCGGAGTCAGTGTATACAAAGTATTCTCCCCTGAATTTCTTATGGATGCCTGAGATCCACAGGGCGTTTATTCCGACATTCTTCTCAAGCCTGAAAACCGGGTACGGACACATGTCGTAATATTCGAGCAGTGGCGGGTATGTTGAAAGATTATCAATTATATATATGTTTTTGTATCCCCTCTCTTCCATGGCGGCAATAAGCTGCTTCACGGATTCCAACCTGTTGAAGTTATTTATGATGACAGGTATCTGCTTATGATCCCTGTTTTTCGGCGGAAAAAGTGTTTCCTGCACCATCAGCAGCAGTGAACCGGCACTGTAGTACAGTTTTTTTAAGGGCTTTCCTGCATTTTCTTTCATTGGGCTGAAGCAGAGAGACTGCGGACTAAAATCCTGGTTTAAATTAAGATGTGAAAATAATGATCTCCGGTGATTTAAACAACCCCACTGCCAACTTCGCAGGTTGTGATCCATTAGTATGATACAGATTTTGTATCTTTGGTTACTAATAATAATTGTATGAATAATTTATTCAGAGGACTGTTGGCAGGTGTCGGGGCCTGGAAACTTGGGGGCGGATGCCTCGGAACTGTGGCGGTGTTTATAATCATCTGGCTTATTCTGGGTCAGTGCAGCTGACAGGCTTTGACTGATTGTGATATTATTGTACATTAGCAGAACAAATACTAAAACATACTGACATGTTAATCGGATTGTTTATTATTCTTGTCGTTGTGGCCCTTTTTGTCGTCGGACTCTACAACAGGCTTGTTAAACTCAGGAATAACCGTGAAAATGCTTTTGCTGACATCGATGTGCAGCTGAAGCAGAGACTTGATCTGATCCCTCAGCTTGTCGAGTCGGTGAAAGCCTATATGAAGCATGAGAGCACTGTGCTTACTGACATTACAAATGCCCGTGCTATGGCGCTGCAGGCTAACGGGATCAATGAGAAGATAGCCGCTGATGCCGGTATGACTTCTGCCCTTCAGGGCCTGAGGGTAGCTGTGGAGGCATACCCGGATCTTAAAGCCAGCCAGAACTTCATGCAGTTGCAGGAAGAGATATCGGACATTGAGAACAAGCTCGCAGCAGCCCGCAGGTTCTTCAACTCAGCAACCAAAGAACTGAATAACGCCGTTGAGGTATTCCCCTCAAATCTGCTTGCCGGCATGTTCGGGTTCAAGCGTGAGACCATGTATGACCTGGGACTGACAGGGCTAAGGCTGAGGAGACGCCTACCTTAAAATTCTAGTTTCAGATGAAATACGTCGGTCTTAATACGCAGATTTGGACCAATAACTTCAAATCGGTTGTATTGCTGTATTCTTTTCCCACTGGTTGTTTTCGGCCTGGTGTGGCTGTTCCTTTACTTTGTTCAGCCACAGGCTGAATACAGGATTGCAAATTCCAACCGGACCTTTATGCAGATTATACCCTGGGTTGCCACCGGGATACTCTTGTGGTTTACAATCGCATTTTTCTCTCATTCAAAAATGATTGAAAGTGCCACCGGTTCGGTACCCCTGAGCCGGAAGGAAAACAAGCGGATCTATAACCTTGTTGAGAACCTGTGCATCGGCAGCGGCATGCCGATGCCAAAAATCAATGTCATAAATGATGACTCGCTGAATGCTTTTGCCAGTGGCATAAACGCATCGACCTTTACTGTGTCTCTCTCCAGGGGAATAATAGACAGGCTTGACGATGAGGAACTGGAAGCTGTGATCGCCCACGAACTTACGCATATCAGGAACCGTGATGTCAGGCTGCTTATTGTATCAATAATTTTCGTGGGTATTTTTGCTTTTATTACCGAAGCCCTGCTGCGTTCAATGAGGTTCGGCGTCGGAGGCCGAGGGAAAAAAGATGGTCGTTTTATTTTGATCGCCCTTCTTCTTGCCGGTCTGGGCTACCTGCTCTCAACCCTTTTCAGGTTTGCCATTTCAAGACAGCGCGAGTATATGGCTGACGCGGGTTCTGCGCAGATGACAAGAAGACCTCTGGCACTTGCTGCCGCACTTGAAAAGATATCTTCAGACCCGCGTATAGAGGCAGTTGAACGCCATGACGTGGCTCAGCTGTTCATCGAGAATCCCGGCGAAACTGATCAAAAAAAGGGACCTTCAATCTCACTTTCATCACTGTTCAGAACTCACCCTCCTATCGAAAAGAGAATTGCTGTTCTGAGGCAGTTCTGATATCTGAAACAAAAGCAAGCAATACGCATTTTTTAATGGCTCATCGCTTGCCCTTGGAGAAACCAAATACACTTTTCTTTCTCTTAATGCATGTCTAAAGTTTTATTTAAGAAACTCAAGCATCATATTATTAATCTCATCCGTATGAGTAAACAGTAAGTCATGCCCCGTCCCTGAAATTAATTCGGTTTTTATTCCGGGAGCGACCTTGTTAAGGCGGTCAATAGCAAATTGTGGATTACACACCTTTTCATTTTCTCCAATTAAAAAAAGTACAGGCATTTTCAATTTTTTAAGTTCGGTATCGGTAAGTGTATTTGGTTCAACACCAAATTTGAATTTGAAACTTTTCATTGCAATATTAATATACTCAACTCTATCGTCTGCAATTTTCTTACCCTCTTCACCACTTAAAACCAGGTCATTCCATATTGAATATATTGATCTTCGTCTCATGTATTTGCAGGGCAAAAGTCCCAGAACCATATTCCAAACAAAATCTTTCGTAACAGGCTGAATTGAAAATATAGGTGCTATTAATATAACTCTGCTTAACCGATCGGGATGGCTTGCAGCATAGTTTCCGGTAACCCAGCCCCCATATGAATATCCGGCAATTCGAATGTCATTACCAAACGAGAGGGTGTCAAAGAGTTCATTAAGCCATTGAGAGAAATCATTTGGAGTTTCCATCTTCCGCGTATAAATACTTCGTCCATAGTCGTAAATATTGTCTAATGCATAGGTTCGGTAAACCGAAGATAAGGCTTTAATATTTGCGTGCCAGATCAACGAATTAGCTCCTCCTGCTGGCAATAGTACAAGAGTTGGTCCATCTATTGGCCCACTTATACGCATGAATGTTTTTCCATACGAGGTTTCAATAATTTTTTCCTCAGAAATTACCGGCCATTTTTCAGCCATTTTATCTTCAAACGCCAAATACTCAGTTCTGGCTTTCGAAGATTTAAATGGATGGAATTCCGATATTTCCATAGAATCGGGACCTGAAATAAGCGAGAAGTAGATCCACACTGCAAAAGCTATAATCAAAAAAACAATTGATCCGAAACAGATTAAAAAATATTTTAATATCCTGGAGAATAATGTTCTACTTTTTGTTGACTTACTGTATAATTTATTTTTAGGCATAATATTTTCTTTTTAAGATGAAATTAACTATTGAATTGTATTTATTTTTTTGAATTACCGTTGTCAATCTCCAAATGATATTGATCCTACTCAATAGTGCTATCCCCTCTCTTCGTATATCCAAAAACTGAAAGGGAGTGCCAAACTTTCTTATGAGCAAAGCGAATAATGCCTGTTTGCTCCCCTTAAGAATAGGCGAAAGCATTATTATTCTGAATAATAACCAATGTTTTAGGTAAACAGACGGATAATAAAATTATGTTTTATATGAAAATGTGATGGAATGGCTCTCCATCAATAGAAGACTTATGGTATATATTCTTTTTAAATAAAACTGAAACAATTTGTAATATGTTATAAGTACAAGCCTTATTTATTTTTAGGAAATAGAGAAGCTTAGAATTGTACGATAATAAAATTGAATTCCATATGGATATTTGATTGCTTTTGGGATTCTCTTTATCCAAAAATTTAGAAAAACCTGAAATAGAAGTAAATAAATATGAGGTGTTTTCTATTAAGGGTTGTTCATTATAAGTCTGATGTGGATGAGGAATAATTTCTTGAAAAGCATAGAGATCTCGATCGATTTTAAAAAAATAGAAGAGAATATGCGCTGAAAGTATTAAAGTGAAAAATCGTGTTTTATTCATTTTAATGATCGCATTTTTGATGTTTTTTGTATAATGTCAGCAGAAGGTTTATTTTTCACAAGAGGTATAAGCCATAACTTGTTTTTATATGTCTTTAAGTGAAAAAGCCCTTTGGAGCCGCTGCAGAATCAAATGTCGGAAGAATAATCTGATTGGTCAAATATAAGAGGTAGAGTTATACGGGAATGTTGGTTCCACCTTTCACCTGCGGCTCAGCGTTCCCTGACAGGGATGCTATCAAACAAAAAGAGCCACTGTCGTGGCTATTTTCTTCTTTATCGGTTCCTCCTCTGGTGAATCAGGGTCGCTCAGATAAATAAAAAAGGCTGCTTTCGCAACCCTTTTTGTTTGAGCGGGAAAAGGATTGCTTCGCCTGCGGCGCAGCGTTCCCTAAGGGGGTGCTGTCAAACAAAAAGCGCCACTGTCGTGGCGTACTTTTCTGATTTCCACATCCCTTCTCCAGGCAAGCCTGATCGGTCTGTGTAAATCAATAAAGGCTGCTTTCGCAACCCTTTTTGTTTGAGCGGGAAAAGGGATTCGAACCCTCGACCCTCAGCTTGGGAAGCTGATGCTCTACCCCTGAGCTACTCCCGCTTATTTACTCTCATTTTAACTCTCAGCTTGGGATCCGCCAACTGGCTAATAATTTGCCTCCCCGCTGTCTGTCTCCTTCTCTAAAATATCCGCCAACTGGCGGATCATTTCTTAACGCTCGGTCCTCTATTGCCTACTGCCTATTTCTTTGCCACCCCGCTGCCTGTCTCCTTCGCTAAAATGACCCACCGGGTCATTTCTTTACGCTCGGTCCTCTACTGCCTACTGCCTGATACATACCCCCGAGCCTCCCATGGGAGTTGAACCCACGACCTGCTCATTACGAGTGAGCTGCTCTACCACTGAGCTAAGGAGGCATATATAATGAAAAAAGCAGGGCGCATAAGATATAAGTGTGGAATAATTATGTCTCGCTGCATTTCCTCGTGCTTGAGGGAATAGCGCCCTGCCGGTGCAAATATAATAAATAAATTAATTGCAAAAATAATTTTACATCACCATGCCGCCGCAGACATTAACTGTCTGTCCGGTAACATATGACGACAGGTCTGAGGCAAGGAAAAGAGCTATGTTTGCAACATCCTCAGGGGTGCCTCCCCGGTGAAGGGGAATCTTTGATATCCACTCGTTCTTGACCTCCTCAGGCAGCTTATCTGTCATCTCTGTAAGAATGAATCCAGGTGCTATGGCATTGCATCTCACATTCCTTGAACCCAGTTCCTTGGCAACACTCTTTGTAAAACCGAGAATCCCTGCCTTTGAAGCCGAATAATTGGCCTGTCCCGCATTACCTGTAACCCCTACGACTGAACTCATATTGACTATTGACCCAGACCCTCTGCTTCATCATGGGTTTGATGGCAGCCTTTGTCATATTGAATACCGACTTCAGATTGACTGTCAGCACCTGGTCCCACTGCTCCTCCGTCATTCGCATAAGCAGAGTGTCACGAGTAATTCCCGCATTGTTTACAAGAATATCGACAGTCCCGAAATCTGCAACTATTTGATCAATAATCTTTTCGGAAGCTTTGAAATCAGAAGCATCTGCAACATATCCCTTTGCCTTCACTCCAAGAGCCTCTATCTCTTTGACAGCATCAGCAAATTCTTCATTGTCAACTATGTTTGTGAGCGCTATATTTGCCCCCTGACCGGCAAACCTGAGAGCTATACCTTTGCCTATACCGCGTGATCCTCCTGTGATTACAGCGGTCTTTCCTTCAAGTAATTTCATAATTTAATAATTTGTTTTTTTGACGGAATGGATCCTCCATCCGTTTTCGAGGCACAAATATAGAAAATTATTTTTTCAGGGCTTTTAACACTGTAATCCCTATCTCGGCAGGAGACTCCACAACATGAATCCCGCATTCAGCCATTATTTTCATCTTTGCCCCGGCAGTGTCATTTTTCCCGCCTATTATCGCACCGGCATGACCCATCCTGCGTCCCTTGGGCGCTGTCTGACCGGCAATAAACCCAATCACAGGCTTAGTACCGTGTTCCTTCACCCAGTGGGCCAGATCGGCTTCCATTACTCCTCCTATCTCTCCAATCACAACAACAGCTTCAGTCTGAGGATCATCCATCATCAGTTTTATCGCATCCAGTGATGTTGTCCCTATGACCGGGTCTCCACCAATACCGATGCAGGTCGATTGCCCAAGTCCGGCCTTTGTCAGCTGGTCTACAGCCTCGTAAGTGAGCGTGCCCGACCTTGAAATAACACCGACGGAACCCTTTTTATGAATGAACCCGGGCATGATGCCCACCTTTGCTTCTCCGGGGGTAATGACTCCGGGACAGTTGGGACCAATCAGCACAGTCTTGATACTTTTTTACATATTCTTTTACCCTTACCATGTCTGAGACAGGTATTCCTTCAGTAATTGCTACTATCAAACCTATCCCTGCCTCAGCCGCCTCCATTATGGAGTCGGCAGCGAATGCCGGAGGGACAAAAATGACTGATGTATCCGCACCGGTGGCTGCAACTGCCTCACGGACAGTATTGAAGACCGGAAGATTCAGGTGAGTCTGGCCTCCTTTACCGGGGGTGACCCCACCCACCACTTTTGTTCCGTATTCAATCATCTGCGTTGCATGAAAGGTTCCTTCACTTCCGGTGAAGCCCTGAACGATAACCCTTGATTCTGCTGAGAGTAGTACACTCATATTGATATGGTTGTTTTTATTACCTTTAAATCAAAAGTAAATTTTTTTTTATCCTTTTACTAATTTTGCTCATAATTGTCATCCTGATGGATTTCATCGAGCCCATATTGTATATCGGAATCGCACAGTCATTTTTTGCGGGACTATTGATTGCAACCCGAAGACCGTTCAATACTTCCAACCGTCTGATGTCAGCATGGGTTTTTCTGCTCTGCACTGAACTGATCTTCGCACTCGTTAACAGAACTGTGCTTGAAATGTACTCTTTCCCCTTTATATCATTCACTTACGGGCCTCTTCTTTATCTGTACGTAAGACATCAGACCGATCCCTCCCTGAGGTTTTCACCATGGAACTACCTTCATTTTATACCCTTTATCGGATTCTTTACAGTTTCGGTCATTTTCAGGGCCAAACCTATTTTTGACGACCTCACAGGCTTCTTCGTAGTTGACAGGTTCATCTCACTGAGGATAGTATACAGTATCAGCTTTTTCCTCTCCATAACCGGATACAGCATCCTCTCCTTCCTGGAGATCCGGCATCACCAGTCGAGGCTCCGTGATATTGTCTCTTACACCCCCTCGAAGATGACTCTTAACTGGCTGAAGATCCTCTCGGTAACATTCTATATCGGATACCTGATTGTCTTTTTGCTCGGAGGATTTGAAATGGCAGCAGGCCTCCTTCCTTTCGATCCCTATATTACTGTATTCATCTTTATCACTTTTTTTTCATTTGCATACAGCTTCTATGCAATACGGCAGCCGGTGATCTTCGATGTTATTGCTCATAACGAAGCTGATATTCAGGAGAATTCCGAAGTGTCAGGCAAATATGCGCGAAGCGGGCTGAGGGATGACCAGGCAGGGGAATACCTGCAGCGACTGCTGGAATACATGGACAGGGAGAAGCCATATCTCGACAGTGACCTTACAATCCATGACGTTGCCAGGAGTACCGGCATCCCGAGGCATTATATCACCGAGGTATTGAATGAAAAGCACGGCAGGAACTTCTTCACATTCATAAATGAATACAGGGTTAAGGAGGTTATTTCACGCCTCAGTGATGCAAAGTACCAGCATTATACAATTATTGCCATCGCCTTTGACTCGGGGTTCAATTCAAAATCTACCTTCAACTCTTTCTTCAAGACCTTTACCGGCAAGACCCCCAGTCAGTACCGGGAGCACCTGATTTCATAATATCAGGGTGTCAGCCGTGTGGCGCAAACCAATCCGGAGTTTTTAACCTGTCCGGCCTCAGCGGTCCGGTCGGTAAGCTTCATCTGCTTTAGCGAACTTTGTACAAAACAAATTCAGATGAAGCGCTGGATATTTCTTTTGTTGCTAATACTTCCCGTATTTGTTTTGCGGGCCCAGGAAAAAATGTTCACTCCGGGAGGTTTCATAAGAGGCGGTCTTTTTATAAGTACTGGCGATTACATCCACGATGTAAATGCGCTCTTCGGTGATGCGGCATTCACCCTTACGGCATCTGATGACAACAGTTACAGAGGCTTTGCCGACCTGAGGTTCAGAACCGGACAGCAGTACGGCGAACAGGTCAGCAGCTTTTACCTGCGAGAAGCCTGGGGATCATATTATAACAGGTTTTTCGGAGTATCCCTGGGGAAGAAGATAATAAAATGGGGAAAATCTGACTTTTTCACCCCCCTCTCGAGATTCAATCCGACCGACTATTCTTTCCGGAGCCCGGAACGTGAGGATGCTGACCTTGGCAACCTGCTGGCCGAAATAGTCTTTACCCCAACGCCTTCCTTTAAACTCACTTTAGTCTCGGCCCCCCTCTGGAATCCGTCCGTTTTAATGACCGCACCCCTCGCTCTTCCGGAGGGTATCTCTCTTGACCTGCCGTCAGGACTGCAATCCGGAAACGGATATTGCCTCATTCGGAATCCGGACCGACTTTATTCTTAAAGGCGTTGATGCCGGATTTCAGTGGTTTCACGGTCCTGACCTGATGCCGGGACTGTCACTGGTGTCTGCAGATTTTACAAATCCGATGAGTCCGCTGATGACAATACAGGGTGTGCCCCGTATTATAAACAGTGCCGGCATCGACTTTGAGGCCGTACTTTCCACTGTTGTCGCCAGGGGAACATTTGCCTGGTCGGCACCTGTTGGGGAAAAGGCCGGAAATGAAGAAATACCTTTTCCCCAGGTCGAGTGGGTGGCGGGGATGGACTGGAACCCAGGGATTTTTCGCATAACAGCTGAATACTCAGGAAAAAAGGTGCTTGATTTTTATGAGGCACCCTACCCTCCTCTTATTGGCTCGGAGCCTGATCCTGCCGCGCTTGCAGCTTTATTTGCGACGCCGGGATTCAACCCCGTGGAATATGTCAGGCTGCAGACCGAAGCATTTAACAGGCTTTACAACAATCAGCTCATGGAATATTATCATTCCGCCGGTCTGAGGATTGAAGCGGAGACATTCTACGGGAGGCTGATGCCCTCGCTGTCTGGAATATACAATTTCACATCCCGTGACCTGGTACTGTTGCCTTCACTTAAATACAAACCTGCTGACGGAGTGACCCTGAGTGCCGGACTTGAGTATTATTCAGGATCTGAGGGTGGTTTGTATAACATAATTGACGATTTCATGAATGCGGTATATTTTTCATTGAGAATAGACTTTTAAGAAAATGGCAGCCTTTATATTAAAATACAGATGGGTTATTATTTCAGTCTCAATTTTACTGGGAGCGGGTTTCGGATTGTTTATCCCATCGGCTGAGACAGACCCGGAGATACGTAATTACATACCCCGGTTCAATGCCTTCACGGGTCACCACAGATTCAATTGAGCAGCAATTCGGTGTACAGGATATGATTGTGGCTCTGTTTACAGATTCCTCGGTAATTACCGGACCCGACCTCAGACAGCTTAAAGAAACGGACAGGGCATTCAAAAGACTTGAAGGGCTGGGAACTGTCAACTCCCTGTATACGGCACGTGATATCCGGGGTGAAGAGGGCATGATGATTGTCGATCCCCTGGTGGGCAAAATTCCGGAAACTGCGGAGGAGACAGCAGAGCTTAAGAAAAATATACTCTCCAATCAGTTTGCCCGTGATATTGTTATTTCTTCAGACTTTACAACTGCAGCTATTACCGGAACCGTTAATCCCGGTGTACCCGAAAGTGTGACTCTGGGGAAAATCGATTCAATCATTGCATCTTCCGGCGGTGACGCTGAGACACTCACCGGGGGTTTGCCGTACATAAGAAGGTATATTATTAAAGATGTCAACCGTGATGCAGTGGTGCTTGTTCCTCTGGCCCTTGTCATCATGCTGGTTCTTCTGAAGGTGACACTGGGCGACTGGAGAAGTGTATTCATGCCCTTCAGTGTCGTGGTCCTTTCAACCGCATTGAGCATGGGTCTCATTCCGCTGTTCGGGTGGAAGATCTCAATAATCAGTCTTCTTGTCCCGATAATAATGATTTCGGTGGCAAACAATTACGGTATATATCTTGTCACCAGGTACCAGGAACTGACATGCATCTGAAACTTCTCTGAATAAAAGGGAAATTCTCAACGGGCTTATCGGGTCACTCAACATGCCGATACTTTTTAGCGGACTGACAACAGTCGCCGGCATACTAGGCCTCCTTGCCCACTCCATAATTCCTGCCCGTCAGCTTGGAGTGCTGGCTGCAATAGGTAGTCTCAGCGGCATTGGCTATGAGTCTCCTGTTTATTCCGGCAATGATTTCCTTTATAAAACCCGCCCGAAAAACCAATACCAAACACCGGGACCCTGGAGCCTTTCTGATGAAGATAACAGGCGGCATTTCAAGAATGGTCATCAGATGGCCCGGTCGCGTCCTGTCGGTATCTGTTGCGTTAACGCTTCTCATCTCCACAGGAATTTTCCTTCTCAGAACAGAAACAAATCAGGAAAACTATTTTCCTCAAAAACACCCTGTGAGAAAGGCATCTGAAATCATCAATTCAAAATTCGGAGGGTCCCAGACAATATCAATAATGATAAGGGGAGAAATTAAGGATCCAGACGTGATGAACGCCATTGATGATCTGACACATCACCTGAAGGATGCTGAAGGTGTCGGTAATGTGTTTTCAATTTCCGATGTGGTCAGGGAAATGAGCAAGGCCCTGTATGAACCTGGTGAGCCCGGATATGACATGATACCGTCTTCGGGAGAGGCAATTGCCCAGATGTTTGAGCTTTACAACATGAGCGGCGACCCTGACGATTTCAAACAGCTGATGAATTTTGAAAACACCTCTGCCCATATCCTGGTGAGACTCTCGAAACCGGAGAATGATATTATTCGGGCATTAAGTGAAGATATCGGGCACTTTACAGCTGACTTTCCTGCAAAGGTGACAGTCGGGGGTTATGCATTAATAATGGCTGATTTCGCCCGGAAAATAATCCAGGGACAGCTGACGTCGCTATTGTTTGCCCTGCTTACTGTATTCATACTCCTTTCGATTATTTTCAGGTCGGTTAAAGGTGGTCTGACCGGATCAATCCCGCTGGCTGCATCGATACTGATTCAGTTCGGTTTCATGGGCCTTGCCGGTATAGCCATTGACGCCGCCACTGCTCTGCTATCATCAATAATGATTGGTGTCGGGGTGGATTTCACAATACAGTACATGTGGCGTTACAATGCTGAACTCAGGAAAGGGCTCAGTCACCGCGAGGCAACTCTGAATACATACGCCACAACAGGCAGGAGTATCATAATAAATGCACTGAGCGTAATGGCAGGTTTTTCAGCCACCTTTTTCTCAGGTTTCCTGTCGATAAGGTTTTTCGGTTACATGGTACTCCTTTCAATCGGATCCTGCCTGCTGTTTGCAATTATTTTCATACCTGCCTTCCTGCTGAAATTCAAACCGACTTTCATCGAGGCGGACCTGAGTCGTAAAATCAATAAAATGAAAAGAAATGAAAAAGACATTATTACTGTCAGTGTTGGTCCTCACCTTCGCGGCAGTCACGGGTCAGCCACAACCTGACCCTGTCCAGTTAATGGAAAAGGGACGTGATCTCACGATGATCTCTGCCCTTAAGTCCACAATGACCCTTACCATTTATGAGAAGAACGGCGCCACAAGGGTCAGGACCATCAGCATGGTTTCAAAGACCACAGGCGGGACTGAAAAGAGACTGGTCCGGTTCGTTGAACCTGCCGATGTAAGGGGAACTGCAATGCTTATTGTAGATAACGAGGATACCCAGGATGAGATGTGGATCTACCTGCCTGCACTTAAAAAGACCAGGCGCATTGTCTCCACGGAGAAAGGGGAAAAGCTTTATGAGTTCCGAATTTTCAAATGCAGACATGACCACGGCGGCTCTTTCGGACTTCAGGATTTCTCACGCACCCCTGTCGGGTACCGGTGATTCGTGGATAATAGAGAGTAAGCCTGTAACCGAAGAAAAGGCTGAAGAGTACGGCTACAGCCGCAAGGTAACATGGCTCGGTAAAAAGGATCTTAGGATAAGCAGGATCGAGTATTACAATTTTGACAATACTCTTTACCGCACTATTGAGATTCTTGCCTCCCGGCCGTTCGGAGGAGGTGAAGGATATATAATGACTGAGATGGTGGCGAAAAACCTTCTTAACGGCAGAAGCTCCCGGATAGTCTACAATGATGTTAACACCACAGAAGTCATACCGGAAAATACATTCGAGGTCGGGAATCTGGCGAGGTAGCTGCCTGAATTATTGAGGCTTCATGGTGAATTATACTGACCCGGATTTGTTCTGAACCCTATGTTTAATATCTTTGGGCCGTTGTGAATAACAAGGTTCAAAAAGGTACTACAATATGTGCTCCTGCAACCCAGGGAGGCGGCGCCATTGCAATTATAAGGATTTCAGGTCCTGATGCGATCGGCATAGTTAACAATATCTTCAAGCCTTATGACGATAAGATTGATATAAAGAGTACGAAGGGATACTCGCTCATATTCGGGACCCTCCATTCGGCAGATGAATTCCTTGATGAAGTGATTATTTCCCTGTTCCGGGCACCTCTCTCTTACACCGGTGAGGATATGGTTGAGATCAGTTGCCATGCTTCACAATACATCAGGGAAAAGACTATGGAGCTCCTGATAACCTCCGGCGCCGTTCCGGCAAATGCGGGTGAATTTACAATGCGTGCCTTTATGAACGGCAAAATGGACCTTTCCCAGGCGGAAGCCGTAGCTGACATCATTGCCTCGGACTCTGAAGCGGCACACAGGCTGGCAGCAACCCAGCTAAGGGGAGGTTTCTCTGCAGAAATTGAAAAGCTGAGGCAGGAGCTTATGCATTTTGCGGCACTGATAGAGCTGGAGCTTGATTTCAGTGAGGAGGATGTTGAGTTCGCCGACAGGGTCCGGATGACCGAAACCATTATCAGCATTAAGTACCTTGTCGATGCTCTGGCCTCGTCATTCAGGCTTGGCAATGCGATTAAAAAAGGGATCCCGGTAGTGATCGCCGGCAGACCAAACGTCGGGAAGTCGTCGTTACTGAATGTCTTGCTGCAGGAAGAGAGAGCGATAGTCTCTGAGATCCCCGGCACTACCCGCGATACAATTGAGGAAATCATTCATCTGGGAGGATTTTCTTTCAGGTTCATAGATACAGCAGGGCTGAGAAAGGAAGGGGTTGATGATGAGGTGGAAGCCCGGGGAATTGAGCGGACACTTTCAAAAATGAGCCAGGCTGCCGTTGTCCTTGCGGTCACTGAAGCCACAGACACTCCTGATGAGATAATTGCTTTCTACAACTCCGTAAAGAATTTACAGACAGCCCCCGGGTCGAAGATCATTGCAGTGATAAACAAAACGGATCTCCTTACGACGGGAGAGACCGGCAGTCTGAGGGAAATCCTTAAAGAATCCGGTGGATTTGTTCCCCTTTTTGTCTCAGCCAGGGAGTCCTCGGGAATTGAAGATGTCAGGCAGCATCTTATAAAGTCCGTTGAAACAGAAGGCCTGAAATCGCCGCAGCTGATTGTCACCAACTCCCGGCACTGGCACTCGCTCATTAATGTCTCAGCAAACCTGGAAAGGGCACTTGAAGGGTTCCGTAATGGAATTCCGACAGTGCTAATAGCAACGGATGTGCGTCAGGCTATACATTACCTCGGGGAGATTACCGGAAAGATCACCGGTGATGAAATACTTGGAGATATTTTCAAAAACTTCTGTATCGGAAAGTAATATCCTTTCCCTCATGTGTTGCGCTGTTTCCTTTAAAAATTGTCTTTCTGCACCAGATTAATCATGTATCGCTCCATTTCCAGTTAAGAATCTCGGGCATGTCCACGCCATACTTGTCTATATACTGCTTATGTTCGATAAGCTTGTCTCGTACCAACTGTTTCAAACTGGCGCCGTTTGCACCTGTCGAGGAAGTCGATTTATCACATCCTGAACCAGGTGAAACCTGTCAAGATCGTTTAAAACAGTCATATCGAAGTATGTTGTAATGGTGCCTTCTTCTTTATAGCCACGAACATGCATATTTTCGTGATTAGTACGACGATATGTCAAACGGTGAACAAGCCAGGGGTAACCATGGAAAGCGAAGACGATCGGCTTGTCTTTAGTGAATAAAGCATCGAATTCATGTTCGCTCAGTCCATGCGGATGTTCCGTATCAGGTTCCAGTTTCATGAGATCGACAACATTGATCACCCTGATTTTCAGATCCGGCAGATATTTACGAAGGATTGAAACAGCGGCAAGGGTCTCTAATGTTGGTACGTCGCCACAACATGCCATAACTACATCAGGTTCCTTACCCTGGTCACTACTGGCCCACTGCCAGACACCAATCCCTTTAGTACAATGTTCTACGGCAGCATCCATTGTCAACCATTGAGGTGCAAGGTATTTTCCTGCTATCACGACGTTAACATAATTCCGGCTCCTCAGACAATGATCCCAAACCGACAACAGACAGTTAGCGTCGGGTGGAAGGTACACCCGCACTATTGAAGCTTTCTTATTTACCACATGATCAATAAAGCCCGGGTCCTGATGGGTAAAACCATTATGTGCCTGCTGCCATACATGAGATGCAAGCAGGTAATTCAGGGATGCAATTTTCTTCCGCCACGGCAATCCTGCACTGACTTTCAGCCACTTAGCATGTTGATTAAACATCGAATCGATGATATGAATGAACGCCTCGTAGCAGTTAAACAACCCGTGTCTTCCGGTGAGCAGATAACCCTCAAGCCAACCTTCGCATTGATGTTCGCTCAGCATTTCAATTACCCGTCCGTCGGATGCAAGAAACTCATCATTTTCTTTTGTTTGAGCTTCCCACTGCCTGTTAGTTGCTTCAAAAACGGCATTCAATCGATTGGAAAGTGTCTCGTCCGGACCGAAAATCCGAAAATTGCGTTGTTTGCGATTAAGTTTGATAACATCCCGCAGGAACTCTCCTAGCACATGTGTGTCAGCGGCCTGAACTGATCCTGGTGATGGAACATTTACCTTATAGTTTTGAAAGTCAGGCATAATCAGGTCGTGCAGTAATAGCCCGCCATTGGCATGTGGATTTGCACCCATTCTTCGTTCACCTTTGGGTGCCAGTTCCGCAAGATCAGGCAAAAGACGACCTCTTTCATCGAAAAGTTCTTCAGGCTTATAGCTTTTCATCCAGTTCTCAAGAAGATGCAGATGATGAGGATGTTCAGAATCCACCAGTAATGGGATCTGGTGTGCCCTGAAAGTACCTTCAATTTGTAGTCCATCAACTTCTTTCGGTCCGGTCCATCCTTTGGGTGTATTGAGCACGATCATCGGCCAGAGTGGTCGGGTGGTTTCGTTTTTGTCTCGTGCATTGCTTTGTATTTGCCGGATACTTTCGATTGTCTTTTCCAAAGTACCAGCCATGATTTGATGCATTTTTTCAGGTTCATCACCTTCAACATAGTAAGGCATCCAGCCATAACCCCGGAGCAGATTGATCAAGTTCATCATGACTAATCCGTGCAAGCACTGTTGGATTAGCTATTTTGTACCCATTGAGATGCAAAATTGGCAGAACTGCTCCATCAGTGATTGGATTTAGAAATTTATTGGAATGCCATGCAGTTGCTAATGGTCCTGTTTCTGCTTCTCCATCTCCGATAACGCATGCAACAATCAGCTCCGGGTTATCAAAGACTGCTCCGAAAGCATGACTTAGTGAATATCCCAGCTCACCACCCTCGTGAATCGATCCCGGACATTCAGGAGATACATGACTTGGAATTCCACCAGGAAATGAGAATTGTTTGAACAATTTTTTCAGACCTGCTTCATCCTGACTGATATCAGGATAAATCTCACTGTATGTACCTTCGAGGTAAGTATTGCCTACAAGCGCCGGACCTCCGTGCCCCGGACCTGAGATATAGAACATATCCAGATCATACTTTTTGATTACCCGGTTCAGGTGAACATATATAAAGTTCTGACCGGGGGTAGTGCCCCAGTGCCCGAGCAGCATCGACTTCACATGCGACTGTTTTAGCGGCTCCCTAAGCAAAGGATTGTCGCACAGGTATAGTTGACCAACAGACAGATAGTTGGCAGCCCGCCAATAGGCATTCATCTTCTGCAACTGGTCATGAGATAATGGATTTCCTTTGAAATCCATCTTTTTCGACTTGGTAACAGTTACCACTTCTGTATGGAATTACTAATCACCGGAGTTGTTCTTTTTTGTTGGAACAATTAACAGCGGAATAGAAGAATTATGCAGCACTTTTTCTGTAACACTTCCCATTACTATATTTTCCAGCCACCTCCTACTGTGAGATCCAAGTACAATAATACTTGCATGCTCCTCTTTTGCAGTCTTCAGAATAGTGTCTGCAAAATCACCTTCTTTTACAATGGTCCGGATGTCATCATTGCCAAGGTGTTGTTTTGATTTCTCAAGATATTGAAGAGATGCATTTTTCAGTCCATCAACACTTTCCATTTGAACAGGACCCATATCCATTTCACCATTAAATCCCATTATCGGAGAATATCCTGCGCTGGAATAAAACTCCGGATCATTTATTACATGTAGCAATAATACTTCAGCATCCATGGATCTTGCCATAGAAAAGCCCAACTCTGCCACTTTTTGAGCGGTTGGATTATAATCCAGCGCTATCAATACTTTACTAATCTTATTTGTTTTCATGTTACATATATTTACATCCCCTGTCTTGCTGAACGGAATGGTTTTTCGTAGGTTTCAATCATTATACTTCTCCTTCACAGGAGTTTATACGTTTTCAAAGAGCCAAATTAGTCAACAGTAAGAGGTCTAGTCTTATACATTTTTTTTAAATATTTACAATATTCCCATATTCTGTCGGGTAGTATTTATTTCTTCCAGCAATTGTTTAGGAGCGGCTTCTGAAAAGGCAGGGTTCTGACAGGCCGGGTTGTATGATTTTTAATGTTTTTTGGTTCCTATAATCCAAATTTTTGGAACATGTAGTATTTCGGGAAATCAATTCCAATGGTAAACAAAGCTGATAATGCCAGAATGGTGAGTACTACTACCTGACTTAAAGGAGGAATAAGAATTCCGAAAAGAGCCACGAGTGAAAACACGATGATAGCTACAGTGCTGGATATAATCAATCCTTTGCCAGGAAAAGATGACCAGAAATGTCTTCGTTCTCTTACAATTAACACCCTGAATTGACTGTTAAATATAAGGCTCAGCATAACGAGTGTGGTGAGTTCATTCCATTGTAAATGGAAATAATACTTACCCGCCAGAATGACCACGATATCTTCCAAAACATAAAACAGTGAGGGAATTAAAGATGCCAGAATATTATTTTTTACATTCCATTTATTCGGATTACTTGTATGTTTGACGTTATCGGTTGCCAGCGACATGGTCACGAAATCATTTGCAAATACTAGAAATGACACCCCAAGAAGAGAAAGCAAAATATTGTGCAGCCAGAAGAAGCCAATGGTGAGCAAAACGACAAATTCGATCACCTTGGCAACCTTGTTGATTACCCATGTAAGCATGCGCTGATAAGTTTGTCTGCTTATTGTTATTGTGTCAATTATTACGCCTATGCCTGCTTCTGTCAGGACTACACTCGCAGCTGCCTTGGCCACATCAGTGGAATTGTTTACGGCTATCCCCATCTCTGCTTGTTTCAGGGCTGGTGCATCATTAACCCCATCTCCTGTCATTCCTACCGCATGCCCTCCAGACTGCAAAAGCTTCACAATATGATACTTATCCTCCGGATATATTTCTGCAAACCCATCACATTCACTAACAATTTTTAATTGTTGTATTGGACTAAGGTCTTTTATATCCGCCATTCGGATAATGTTTATCCCAATACCAATCTGATTAGAAATTTCCTTTGCTATATTAATACTGTCACCGGTAAGCATTAAGGGCTTTATACCTAACTGTTTTGCCTGTTCAATCATGCTTTTTGAATCCGGACGAGGTGGATCAGCAAGTGGAAGTAATCCTACCAGTTGAAAATTATTCAGATCGTCTTCTTTCGACCGGGCCACAGCAATTGTCCTGTATCCCTTCTTTGAAAATGTGTCAATTTTTTGATTAACTTCCTCATTTGTCGCTTTATCTGTGTCTTTGCATAGTGAAAGAATCACTTGTGCAGCACCTTTAACGGTTCTGAACTGCTTTCCACCAGTCTCAATAGTGGCCTCTGTTCTCTTTACAGATGGATCGAAAGGAGAATAAGAAACCTGTTTGTAACCGTCAAAATTTACACCCGATTGAGCAGCATAATCCATAATTGCCATATCAATCAGGTCCATCCCTTCCGAACGGGATGTGAGTGAAGCAATTCTCAGCACATCTTCTTTTTTATTTCCCGAAAATGGAATACTATCAACCACTGATAACTTATTTTGCGTTATCGTTCCCGTCTTGTCAAAGCAAATTATATCGATGGACGACGCATCTTCAACCGACTCAAGTCGGGTTACCAATGCTCCTTTTCTTGCCAACTCTGCTGCTCCTACGGATTGTACAATAGTAAGAACTGCCGGAAGAGCAACAGGAATCGCTCCCAAAAGAAATATAACCACGAAAGTCAATATCATTAAAAGACCTAAATGCATCAAGACAGCAGATATGGAGACTAGTATAGACGCAGCGATACCGAGGTACATCATGTATTTTACCACCGCCATCATTACTTCCTGCTGATGAGATTTTGGATGTGCTGTTTTTACCAACTCAGCAGTTTTACCATAATTGGTATTTGTGCCGGTATTAATTACAATACATGAAGCTTCTCCACGCCTTACGATGGACCCTGAATAGATAATGTCAGACGGGTGTGTTTCTATTGGCAGGGATTCTCCGGAGAGTGCTGACTGATCAACTGAAAGTTCACCGGCCATAATTCTGGCATCAGCCGGAACAATATCCCCAAGCTTTACTGAGATGATGTCACCAATCACAATCTCTTTAGCATCCTCCTTAGACCAATTTTTATTCCTTAAGACTTTTGCCTTGATGGCAAGTTTTTTCTTTAAAAGTTCAATCAGATTTTGTGAACTGCTTGAATGTATCTGGCCAATGATGGCATTTATTGTTAGCAGTACAAAGATGATCACTCCTTCCAGGTAATGACCCAATACAAAGGAAAGACCCATTGCCAGTTCCAGTAGCCAGGGCATAGGTCCCCAATAACGGAGAAGAAATTTAAGAAACGGGTTTTGCTTCTTTTCAACTATTTCGTTATACCCAAATTTACTGAGACGATTCTTTACTTCTGCATCCCAAAGACCGTCTGTGGTTGTTTCCAAAAATAAAAGCGTCTCCTCTATAGAGATTTTTTTATACTCAGCCGTTGCTTTAACTTTTAAATCCATATTAACATCCACATTAAATACTATGAATCAATTATATTACGAAAAATATTCCACTGCACGAACGCCTATATCCCGTTGCTTGTTCTTTGAAAGCGACAATTTCCAACTTTGACAGGTTCCTGATTGTCAATTATTTCTGTCATATTGCTAAGACTTTTATAAATTTAATAAATGGATCATGGATGATTGTTTGGGTTTACATCCGATACCGGCAAAGTGATTATCCATTCCCAAGAATTCCACAGACAAATAGTGCCACCGTCAATAACCTGATTTACGAAGTCATGAAAGTTATGCTGAATCATGAAAATTTATTTTATATATTCTTAAAAATAGGTTACATAATTCACACATACAAAATGGTTTAAGAAATTGTTGCAGGTAACTGGCGAAATGTATATAACTTAAATTTGCAATGCCGGTTGTCAATAGATAAATTTGGCGGAATAAAAAACTAAGTGAAGTAAATGAGGCGGAATATTCCGACAATGGCATTCGAAATCGAAAGAAAATTCCTTGTAAAGGGCGAATTCAGGAATGAGGCAGAGAAGACTCTCAGAATCATCCAGGGCTATCTTTCATCCAATCCGGAAAGAACCGTCAGGGTCCGGATAAAGGACGACAGGGGATTCATAACAGTAAAGGGGCCCGGAAATGACTCAGGAACCACACGGTTCGAATGGGAAATAGAGATCCCGCTTGCTGAAGCTGAGGAGTTGCTTAAAATATGCGAACCCGGCATAATTGATAAAACCCGGTATGAGGTCAGGCATGGAAATCATCTTTTTGAAATCGATGTATTCAGCGGAGATAACGCAGGACTGGTCATCGCTGAAGTTGAATTGACTTCTGAAAATGAATATTTTGAAATGCCCGCCTGGCTTGGAAAGGAAGTTACAGGCGAACGTAAGTACTATAACTCGGCACTCAAGGACAATCCCTTTTCGCGCTGGTGAAATTGAGGACCTGATTTGGCAGATCAGGATATTTCAGTACATTTATTAAAAATCTAAAGGGGAAGTGCGGCTAAAATGGAAGAAAGCTGATATTGCGCGGTGGTCTGTTGCAGCACTGCTTGTAATTGCCGCAGTTACAATCGCCTCTCTGACGATTGGAAGGGATATCTATTACGGCGCCGGTGACCACGGTCTCCTTTCCTTTGGAATCATCAATTTTTCCGGTTACCTGTTCTTCCTTTTTATGCCGGTAGAGATCGCCTTTATCTATTATCTCTCCGGTGATGTAAACGTCTGGATGCTTAATGCGGTGGCAATCTGTACTGCAATTTTATCCCAATCCATCGATTACCTGATTGGTTTTTTACTCAGCGAAAAGATCATTGACCGGTTTATTGGCAAACAGAGATATGAAAAAGCCGAATCA
>CAVWSZ010000009.1:0-61430 GCA_963757935.1 uncultured Bacteroidales bacterium
TCGAAGACCTGGAGCCGAACGAGACAAGGAAGCTCGCGGCCGTGAAAAAGTTTGAAAAGGTCGAGCATGCCCGGAAGGCAAAGGGCGGGATTCACGTGGCCCGATCCGCCCCGCGCCGTGGGGCAGTCGCAGCCCGTGATTGCTTCGTATGCCGGGGTCAGGCCTTCCGGCGTGGCGCTGAACATGAAAAAGGGGCCGGGAAGTAACGGCAACGGCGAGGACCCCGACTTCGACAAATACTAAGAACCGGGTGAAGAGGGACGTGAGACGCAAAAAATCGTCCGCCGTCCGAACGCGCGCAGGCGCGTGATCGTCCTTCGTCCACCGACACTAACCGGAGGTTCCTATGAACACAGCGGAGCGCGCAGCCACCACCGAGTATTTGACGTATAAACTTGCGGACGAGGTTTTTGCCTTCGACATCTCGAAGGTCCGAGAGGTATTGGACTTTACGACGATTACGAAAGTGCCGAAGATGCCGGACTTCCTGCGCGGCGTCATCAACCTGCGCGGCAGCGTCGTGCCGGTGGTGGACCTGCGGCTCAAGTTCGGCATGCCGCAGACGGACAAGACCGTGGACACCTGCGTCATCATCACGGAGGTAAGCGTGGAGGGAGAGCCGACGACCATCGGCGCGCTCGCGGATTCGGTGCAGGAGGTAATCGACCTCGGTCCCGAGAACATCGAGCCGGCGCCCAGGATCGGGACGGGATTGAACACGGCGTTCATCAAGGGCATGGGAAAGCACAACAACGGGTTCATCATCATCCTCGACATCGACAGAATGTTCTCCGCCGAGGAACTTGCCGCGGTCCGGGCGGGCGGTGCGGAAGCGGCCCTGACGGAGGCGGCCTAGACCAGGCGTGAAGAGCGCATGCGGTGCTTTTTTCTGGAAGGCAACCGCATCCTGTCTTGCAGGAGCCTCGGCGCTGTATGTATCCCCACTCTTTTCGAGCTTCGTCAATACTGCAGGAGCAATCGGCATAAAAAGCGCCTCTTGTACCGCTCGCCGGCGCTCTCCGGAAGCCGGGGGGCCGTGTGAAGCTCCCTGCATCAAATGAAGGTTCGTGCCGGCATTTGCGGGGAATTGTACGGTTAAAGGAGACAGCATGAACATTCTCTTGCAGGACCATTCACCGGGGAAACAGGGGAGCGTAACGCTGGACGGAAAGCTCACGGTGAACCAGGCGGAAAAGCTGAGAATGCTGCTCATGAAGGCGCTCACTGAGGCCGATGAGGTGCGGGTGGATTTCGCGTCCGTCAGTGAGGTGGACCTTTCCTGCCTCCAGCTCTTGTGCGCCGCCCACCGGTCCGCGAGCCGTATAAAAAGACGTTTCTCGTTATCCGCTGATTGGCCGGAACGCTTTACACAGACCGTGGAAGATGCCGGTTATATGCGTCTTACCGGTTGCCGTCTGGACGTTGACCACGGTTGTCTTTGGGTCAAGAGGCTGAGCTTCAATCGGCGCGGTCCGAACTGGCAATAAAGAGGGATGAAGCATGGAAGATATCGTCGAACAACTCCGGGAAACCTTCAGGGAAGAAGCCTATGAGCTCCTTAGCCGAGCTTGAAGCGGGACTGCTCGAACTGGAGCATAACCCCGGCGACATGGAGCAGGTCGGGCGGGTGTTCCGCGCCATGCACACGATCAAGGGCTCGGGCGCCACCTGCGAGTTCCAGGGAATCGCCACGTTTACCCATGAGCTTGAGACGGCGTTCGATCAGGTGCGGAAGGGGAAGATAGCCGTCACAAAAGAGCTCATCGACCTGACCCTCACAGCCCGCGATCATATCCAAAGCCTCGTTCGATGTTTACTATAAAGGGGGCATGGCCGATGAATCGAAAGGCTTCGGAAATCTTGCAGCCTTGAAAAAGCTGCTCCCGACTCGCTTGGAAAGGCACCGCTTCTTCAGTCCCGGTCAAAACCGGGCAGAAAGAAAGCCGTCAAAGAGGGTCCCCAGAGCAGGTCACCTACCGGATCCGTTTTCGGCCCGCAGAAACATATCTTTGCCACCGGAACGGACCCGCTGATGTTGCTGCGGAGAACTCAGGCAGCTCGGCCCCTGCCGGGTGCTGGCCCAGACCGAGAACATCCCCTTCCTGGAAGACTACCAGGCCGATGAATGCTACACCCTGTGGGACGTTATCCTGACGACCAACCGGGGCAGGAACGCCATCGAGGACATATTCATTTTTGCAAAAGACGCCAGCGAGCTCACCATCGACGTGGTCGATGAGGAAGGGGGCCCGGACGACGAGGCCTCGTACAAGCGGCTGGGCGAAATCCTCGTTGAGCGGGGCGACCTGAAACCGGAAGACCTCCAAAAGGCGCTGCAATCGAAGAGACGCGTCGGCGAAATGCTCGTGGAAAACGGCATCGTGAGCGCCGACAAGGTGGAATCTGCCCTGGCCGAGCAGCAGCACGTGCGCGAGGCGCGGGAGCGGCGGCACGGCGCGGAGCCGACGTCGAGCATCCGGGTCGCAACGGAGCGGCTGGACACCCTGGTAAACCTGGTCGGCGAACTGGTGACCGTGCAGGCGCGGCTGAGCCAGACCGCGCTGGTACGCGGCATCCCGGAGTTTCTCTCCATTGCCGAGGAAGTGGAACGGCTGACCGTGTCGCTTCGGGACAACACCATGAGCATCCGCATGCTGCCGATCGGCACCACCTTCAGCAAGTTCAAGCGCGCCGTGCGGGACCTCTCCTCCGAGCTCGGAAAAGAGATCGAGCTCACGACCGAAGGCGCGGAGACCGAACTGGACAAGACCGTCATCGAACGGCTGAGCGACCCGCTCGTGCACCTGATCAGAAACAGCATCGACCACGGGATCGAAACGCCGGAAGTGCGCGAAGCGGCGGGAAAGTCCCGCTGCGGCACCATCCACCTCTCCGCGGTCCATTCCGGGGCCCACGTGCTCATCCGGATACAAGACGACGGGACCGGTCTCGATACCGGGGCCATCCGCGCCAAGGCCGTCGAAAAAGGACTGATCGCCCCCGACGCCGCGCCCTCGGACAAGGAGCTCTTTACGCTCATCTTCATGCCCGATTTTTCCACGGCGAAAAAAGTGACGAGCGTTTCGGGCCGGGGCGTGGGCCTGGACGTGGTCAAGAAAGCCATCGATGCCCTGCGCGGGACCATCGAGATTTCGAGCGTCAAGGGCTCCGGCGCCACGATCACGCTCAAGCTGCCGCTCACCCTCGCCATTATCGACGGGTTCCTCACGAAGATCGGCGGGGAACACTTCATTTTCCCGCTGGCCTCCGTGGAGGAGTGCATCGAGCTCAAACGCGAACGCCAAGTCAAACGGCAGGCACCTGGTCAACGTCCGGGGCCATATGGTGCCCTATATACGGCTCCGCGAGAAGTTCACGATCGAGGGCAAAGCGCCCGCCATCGAGCAGATCGTGATCGTGGGCGAAGACGGCCGGCGGGTCGGCTTTACGGTGGACACCGTGGTCGGCCAGCATCAGACGGTGCTCAAGTCCCTCGGCAGCTTCTACAAAGAAGTGGAGGGCATCTCGGGCGCGACCATCCTGGGCGACGGCACCGTGGCCCTGATCCTGGACCTCCCGAAACTCGTCAGCGCCGCGGAGCGGGAGGAAAATGCTTTTGCCGAAAACAGCGAAGCGGCTTTCGAGCACGCCGCGGCGGACGTTCCGTAGCAAGGGCGAATCCCGCGACTTCCCCCACGCTGTGGAGCAGTCGCAGCCCATGGTTGCGCCGCCTGACGAGGCCAGGCTTTCCGGCTCGGCGCTGAACATGAAAAAGGGGCCGGGAAATAACGGCAACGGCAAGGACCCCGAGTTTGAAAGATAAAGATACTGATAAAATGCGGAATGACGAATTCGGAATTCGGAATGAAAAAGGCAGGCTTGACCGGAGCAGTCTGTTTTAATTCCGCGTTCCGAAGTCCGAAGTCCGAATTCCAGGAGGAGGTTCTTATGAACACAGCGGAGCGCGCAGCCACCACCCAGTATTTGACGTATAAACTTGCGGACGAGGTTTTTGCCTTCGACATCTCGAAGGTCCGCGAGGTACTGGACTTTACGACGATTACGAAAGTGCCGAAGATGCCGGACTTCCTGCGCGGCGTCATCAACCTGCGCGGCAGCGTCGTGCCGGTGGTGGACCTGCGGCTCAAGTTCGGCATGCCGCAGACGGACAAGACGGTGGACACCTGCGTCATCATCACGGAGGTGAGCGTGGACGGAGAGCAGACGATCCTCGGCGCCCTTGCGGATTCGGTGCAGGAGGTGATCGACCTCGACCCCGACAACATCGAGCCGGCGCCGAAGATCGGAACGGGATTGAACACGGAGTTCATCAAGGGCATGGGAAAGCACAACGACCGGTTCATCATCATCCTCGACATCGACAAGGTGTTCTCCGCCGAGGAACTTGCCGCGGTCCGGGCCGGGCGGCTGCGGAAGCGGCCCTGACGGAGGCGGCTTAGACCAGGCGTGAGGAGCGCAGTCAGTACTCTTTTCCAGAAGGCAACGCATCCTGTCTTGACGGAATGCGCTAAAAAAGGTGGGGCTATGAAAACGGTTCTCGTGGTGGACAACACTCCTGTCGGGAAGGACTGCATCGTTGACATCCTGGGTACCTGCGGGTACAAGGTCATCGCCGTGCAGACCGGTGCGGACGCCCTGTCCGCCTTGCGGAATGATCGTCAAAGTAGACCTCGTTATATCCGAGTATCAGATTCCCGATATGGACGGCATCGCTTTTGTCTCTTCCGTCAAAACATTTTTCCCCGGTCTCCCCGTGATCATGGTCACCGCATGCAGCAGCATTGAAACGTATATCAAAACCCTGAGTATGGGTGTGTTCGAATATATGAACAAGCCCATTATGGCCCATGAGCTCAGGAAAGTCGTAAAAGCCGCCACGGAGGGGCACCAGTTGGAAGACGTCGTCAACTTTTGAGACGGCCCGGACGCCGCGGCCGCGACACTCTGCATGCTGCATGACGCGAGGCATTATGGATGCGGAAAAGCACAGGATACTGATCGTCAACAACGATAGGGGAGGCGCGCCCCTGATCGACGGGGTCTTTCAGGAGGCTTGCGACTTTTTCGACTTTGTTCCCGTCCGGGAGGTCGATGCGGCCGTCGCACGGCTTCACAACGAGGAGTTCGACACGGTCATCCTCGACCTCTGTCATGCCGCCGGTCCCGACGAGGAAGTCCTCAAGAACGTCCTGGCCCACGCGGGCACGACACCCGTTGTTGCGCTCATTGACGCACAAGCGAACCGTGGAGGGTGCGCGCCTTTCAACTCGGCGCCTGGGATTGTCTGCTGAAAGACCGCTTCGACCGCGACACGCTGCTTCGCGCATTAGCGACGACTATCGAACACCGGATGGCGGAAGGCGCCCTCACGGAGAGCGAGGCGCGCTACCGGCGACTCCTTGAGTCGGTCACGGATTACGTGTATACTGTCCGGATCGAGAACGGACGACCCGTGGCGTCGCTGCACAGCCCCAGCTGCGTCGCGGTGACCGGCTATACGTCCGAGGAGTATGCGCGAGACCCGTTCCTGTGGTACCGGATGGTCCACGAAGACGACCGGCAGGCCGTCCTGGATATGACCAATGCGGTGTTTGCCGGCAAAACTCCCCTCCCGCTCGAGCACCGCATAATCCACAAGGACGGCAGCATCCGCTGGATAAAGAACACCACGGTGCCCCATCGCGATCCGCAGCAACACCTGGTCGCCTACGACGGCCTGGTGTCCGATATCACCGCGCGCAAACAGGCGGAGCGGGAACTGCTGCGCGTCAACAAGGCGCTGCGCGAGAGCGAGGAAAAGCTGAAGCGGGAACTGGACAACAGCACCCGCGCAAAAAAAGAATGGGAGGTCACCTTCGACGCCATCTCGAACCCGCTGTTCATCCATGACGATAAATACCGCATCATCAGGGCGAACAGGGCGTACTGCAAAGTGGCGGGCGTGACGTTTCAGGAGACTCATCGGCAAACCGTACTATTCCGTATTTCCGAAAATGGACGCCCCGTTCAGGAACTGCGAACTGGCGCTGACCTCGGGCCGCGAGACCGAGCCCGGTCCCGACGAAGAGATTTCCGTGCCCGCGCTGCAAAAGATCTTTCGCGCACGATACTATCCGGTCCATGACGACGCCGGCAATTATCTCTATTCCGTGCACAACCTCGAGGACATCACGGAGATGAAGCTTGCCGAGGAAAACATCAAGCAGGAAATGGAAATCACCGCGAACCTGCTCATGATCGCCAAGGCCGCAGCATACACCATAGACGTCGATAAGCTGATGGCGCATACTGCGTCATGCGGCGCCATGGTCCTGGGGTGCGATGCCTGCGTCACCTATCTGTGGGACCGGGAGCGGGAAGCGTTTCAGCCGGGCCAGCACTACGGCCTTGATCATGAATGGATCCCTCTCTTCAGGACGGAACCGCTCGACGGCGGCATGGAATTCGTGCGACGCCTTCTGGACCGGAAAATTCCGCTTGTGGTGTGCTACCCCGCGAAGAGTGGACGCGCGCCACTCGCTGCCCCCGTGCCTGACGCCGAAGGCATGGAAAACTGGTCGCAGCCCACCGCCGCGCCGGCATGGATGAACGGCGAGATGAAGACGCTTGTTGCCATTCCGCTCATCGGCAAAACGGACACCCTCGGCCTTATCATTGCCGCATACCGAAACGACAAGACGTTCACGGAGCGCGATCACAAAATCGTGGCGGGGCTTTCCCGCCAGATTTCTCTCGCGCTCGACGACGCGCAGCTGTACCGGACCGCGATGGAGCGGTCCCTGGAGCTGAACCACAAGATCGAGACGCTTCAGGTCATCCACGAGATCGACCGCAGCATCCTGTCGAGCCTGGAGCCCCATGAAATTCTGGAGACGACCTCGAGGAACATATCCCGGATCGTTCCCTGCGAGCGTGCGTACATTCTGCTCATTGACCGCGAACGGCAGGGCTTCATCCAGGCAACGGGCAATGGGGCTTCCGCCTCTTTGCGACAAACCGTTCATCCCTTTTGGAGACACGTCGGCGACAGAGGTTATCAGGACATCCCGGCCGCAGTACGTGGGAACTAAGGAGAGCGGCGTCGGCCTGCCGCCGAAGGAACGGCAATTGATGGAAGAGGGGTACGTCTCCCACATGAGGGTCCCCCTCATCGTGAAAGGGGAACCGGTCGGCGTTCTGTGCGTCGCCAGCAAGCGGACGGCCGCCTTCACGCCGGAAAATCTTTCGACGCTCGAAAAGCTCGCGGCCTTGATCGGCGTTGCCCTGGAGAATACCCGGTTGGTGGCCGACCTGAAGGAACTCCTCATCGGTACGGTAAAGTCGCTTTCCAACGCCATCGACGCCAAATCTCCCTGGACCGCAGGCCATTCCGAGCGCGTCACCCGTTACGCGCTCGAGATCGGCACGAAGATGCGCTTTCCGGAAGCCGACCTCAAGGACCTGGAGCTCGGCAGTCTCCTGCATGACGTGGGGAAAATAGGAATTTACGACGCCATCTTGAACAAGCCGGCGCCGCTCACCCGGGAAGAATATGAGACCCTGAAAGGACACCCCCTTCGGGGCGTGGGGCTGCTGGGGCCCATCAAACAGTTAAGCCGCATCATCCCGTGCATCAGACACCACCACGAGCGACTCGACGGGTCCGGGTACCCGGACGGACTGAAGCTTCAGGAATGCGGCACCCCGGTTGAAAAGTTGAGAGAGCTTATTCATAAAAAATAGAAAAGAGGGTTGAGTTCAATTCTTACTTTATGCTTTAACTAATAAATTACTTCTATGAAACTTCTGCAAGTCTACGGCATTCATTCAATAATGCTTTTTCTGATGTCAATTTCCTCACTGGCTGTTGCCCAGGAGCTTCCGCTCATAAGGGATAAACAAGGTACATTTCAGATCCTGAGCCGGACTGATTATGTTGGCTACGACTGCGGATACACCAAAGCAGAGGTAGCCGCTAACCTTCAAAGGATTACCGATCTGGTAACCGTGGTCAGACAAAATCCTGTCCTCGCCGGACTAAAAGGTTTCGACGGCAGGGCGAGGATCTATAATATTAACTGCAAGGAGGTCGGAGGATACGGTATTCCGTCACGGATAAGCTTTGAATTTGCATCATGGTTCAGACTGAAGGACGGCACCCCTGCAAGGGAATCTGATTGAGCCTCCAGAATGGTCTATATATATCAATCAGGCCAAACCCGGCTGGGGGGCATCGTACAGTCATGACGCCAAATATGGCTATTTCACGGCCCCTTTAAGAAAAAGGACTGTGGAACCGGGAATTGATGTTTATGACAAGGAGTGGTTCGTGATTTATGACCCGTCAAGAAGCCCTTATTGGGTACCCGTCACAGTCAGGGAAGCCTTTGCAGCAGTCAGGGAAAATGCAAAAAAGGAAGAAGAACGAAATAGCAGCCCAGTTCCTGAATGAGTATATTGAAAAGGAGTGGAATGAAATCCCTGAAGACTATCGTGATAAACCTGCTTATTTCGGGGGCGGTGTTTCAAGGGTTTATCATAAACCAGGTGCCGAAGGCATGGACAGTATATTCCCGCGTATTGTAAAGGTAAATCCGGATTACTGGAACAGGGAACTGCCAAGATCGGCAATTCAGATAATAAATTTTCATTCGATTCAGAATAAAGAATACCTGAGAAAATTAAGGGAAGAATACCTTAAGAATTTCAGTATAAGCTCTGATGTGAAGCTATTTGAGGAGTCATATGATATGGAAGACATCAGGAGGCTGTTGCCGCTGATTGGAAAATGAGTCCACCGGGGTTCCGGAACAAAAGCAGCTATATTTGTGTTTTCATTTTTGAAAGCAGGAATCACACATTGCCGGGGGCATTATGTCTGACTGGAAAAAGGTATTTGCTATAATCTTCACGGGGCAGCTGTTCTCCACGCTGAGCAGTATGGTGGTTGCCTATGCAGTCATCTTCTGGATGAGTGTCGAGACCAGATCGGCCGAAGTGCTGGCCTATGCCACGATAGCTTCCCTCCTGCCGCATATGGTGCTCGGGCTGTTCACCGGTGTCTTTGTCGACCGCTGGAACCGCAAGAGGACAATGATCTTCGCCGATCTGTTCATCGCCCTGTGCACGCTTGTCATGGCCGGTCTGTTCTATCTGAGTGAGGCGAAAATGGTCTATATATACATTCTGCTTGTTCTGCGTTCAGCCGGGATGGCATTTCACATGCCTGCCATGCAGGCCTCTGTCCCTCTCCTGGCACCAAAGGACAAGTTGATGAGAATAGCTGGAATAAATAATATGATACAGTCAGTCAGCACTATAGCAAGCCCTGCCCTGGCTGCCCTTCTCATAAGCCTGTTCGAACTGCAGTGGATACTGCTTATTGATGTCGCAGGAGCTGTCATTGCAGTTGCCTCCCTGCTGCTGGTTCATATCCCGGATCCGGAAAAGACAGAGTCTGCCAAGCCCCACATAGGAAGAGAGTTGATGGAAGGACTGAAGGAGATCTACAGCAAACCCGGTTTACTGTGGCTCTTTATTCTTGCCCTCTCCGCCATGCTCTTTATCATGCCCGTTGCAGCTCTTTTTCCGCTTATGACGCTGGAACACTTCAGGGGGACTACATATATGATGAGCATAGTGGAGATAGCCTGGGGAATAGGGATGCTTATAGGTGGAGCCATCATAGGCCATCGCAGGCTGAACAACTACAAGGTTGTCCTTATCAACATTACATACCTGATACTGGGGCTCACTTTCCTTTTTTCCGGGATACTGCCTCCGTCAGGATTCGCTATTTTCGCCGCCATAACTGTCATTGGAGGTATCACCATGACACTTTATTCCGGTTCATTCACAGTTATATTACAGACCATGGTTGAGCCCGCTGCTCTTGGCAGGGTTTTCTCACTCTATTCAAGCATCACCCTGCTCCCCTCAATGATAGGCCTGCTTGCAACAGGTTACATTGCAGACGTAATCGGAATCGCAAATGCGTTCATTATCTCAGGCATTGGCATAGCCCTGCTTGGCATCGGGGCCTTTATGATTTCTCCGATCAGAAAGATGGTGGCGGATGAGGTGGGAAGTGTTCAGGCAGTAGGCAAGCAGTAGGCAATAGGCAACAGGCAGTAGGCAGTAGGCAGTAGTGCAAATTCACCTGACCAACTGACTTTCAGACTTTCAGACTTTAAGACCTTTAGACTTTAAATTTCTCCGCCAGGTATCCGGCCATCTCCTCCTGCATCTCACGGGCCTTTCTGCCGGCTGTTTCGGCAAAGTTTTCGGAACTGTCAGCATAAATGATACCCCGTGAGGAATTGACAAGCAGGCCGCAGCGACTGTTCATACCGTATTTTGCCACCTCGGCGAGGCTTCCGCCCTGGGCCCCTACTCCGGGAACCAGCAGAAAATGATCCGGGACTATTTTCCTTATGTCTGCCAGCATCTCAGCGCGGGTGGCGCCAACGACATACATTATATTATCCTTCGTTCCCCACTTCTGCGAAATACTTAATACTCTTTCAAACAGCCGCTGCCCTTTGTCAGTGTGGTACTGAAAATCGTCAGCGCCCATATTTGACGTGAGCGCAAGTATTATTGCCCACTTCCCCGGATATGAGAGGAATGGGGTTACTGAATCTTCCCCCATGTAAGGCGCAACGGTGATTGCATCAAAGGGCATCTCGCCAAAGACAGCCCTGGCATACATCTTCGAAGTGTTTCCGATATCCCCGCGTTTGGCATCAGCAATAATTAAAATGGAAGTATCCACTTTCCTTATATAATTTACCGTTTTGTCAAGCGCTGCCATCCCCTTCTTTCCGTAACTCTCATAGAAGGCAAAATTGGGCTTATAAGCCACCGTAAAGCTGTGTGTGGCATCGATAATCTGCCTGTTGAACTCGAAAATGGGGTCTTCGGCACCTGCAACTGCAGCCGGCAACCTTGTAATCTCAGGGTCAAGTCCGACACAGAGGAACGACTTCTTAGCCAGGATGTTCTGAAAAAGTTCTTTGGAGTTCATTTTGTTGTTGTCAGTAAGATGTTTCCTTCAGTCGCTCGGCATTTTCTGCCATCTGCAGCTTGTCGAGAAGCTCCTGTATGTTTCCGTCCATCACCACCGGCAGGTTATGAATTGTCAAATTGATACGGTGATCGGTGACCCTGCTCTGGGGATAATTGTAGGTACGAATCTTGGCCGACCGGTCGCCGGTGGAGACCATAGTCTTACGCTTGGAGGAAATCTCGTCGAGATATTTCTGGTATTCGAGGTTATAGAGTCGAGTACGCAGCTCCTTCATGGCCTTTTCGAGGTTCTTGATCTGCGATTTCTCGTCCTGACATGTCACCACAAGTCCCGAAGGTATGTGGGTCAGCCTTATGGCCGAGTAAGTTGTGTTGACACTCTGTCCGCCGGGACCGGAGGAACAGTATGTATCCTTGCGTATATCCTCATTCCGTAAGTCAACGTCGAACTCGTCGGCTTCCGGCAATACGGCCACGGTGGCAGCAGAGGTGTGAAGCCTTCCCTGTGTTTCCGTCTGCGGAACGCGCTGAACCCGGTGGACGCCTGATTCATATTTCATGGTTCCGTATACGCCTTCACCCGTGACGGCAAAGACTATTTCCTTGTATCCTCCTGAAGTGCCGTCGGTATAATAGTTAAGGTCTATTTTCCAACCGCGTGACTCGATATATTTGGAATACATGCGGAACAGATCTCCGGCAAAAATGCTGGCTTCGTCGCCGCCTGTACCGGCTCTGATTTCAAAGACGGCATTCTTGTCATCCTCGGGATCCGCCGGCAGGAGAAGAAACCGAAGCTCCTCTTCCATATCCGGTATAGTATTGATAAGATTGTCTATCTCAGCCTTGGCCATCTCACGCATCTCCTCATCCTTCTCTGCAGCCAGCAGTTCCCTTGAGCTGGCAAGGTTTGCGAGGGCACTTTTATACCGGTCATATGACTCCACTACGGGCTTCAGTTCCTTGTACTCCTTATTCAGCTTTATATACCGCTTCATGTCTGACATCAGGTCAGGTCCGGTAAGAATCTCTCCCACCTCAATAAAGCGGTTCTTCACTCCCTCAAGCTTCTCAAGTATAAGATCGTTTGCCATTTTTTAAAAATTTCAGGGGACAAAGGTAGTGAAAGGGAGGCAATAGGCAATAGGCAGTAGGCAATAGTGAGATATGTCTTACATAAAATACTGATCGTAAATATATTAGCGCCCCCACTACTGCCTACTGCCTACTGCCTGCTGCCTAATAAAAAAACTCCCCGAATTCGCTCCTGACAGTGAGTGCCCTGGCCGGCGCCTCTTCGCACCGTCCGATAATCTGCGCTTCAAGTTCAAAGGAGCCGGCAATATCAATGACTGCCTGAGCATCTCCCGGTGAGACATACAGCTCCATTCGGTGACCCATGTTGAAGACCCTGTACATCTCCTCCCATGGCGTACCTGAATTGCCCTGTATAAGTGAGAAAAGCGGCGGCACCGGGAACAGGTTGTCCTTTATGACATGTATCCTGTCAATGAAATGGAGGATCTTAGTCTGACCGCCGCCGGAACAGTGCACCATCCCGTGGACTGATCCCCGCATTTCGTCCAACACCTTCTTTATGACAGGAGCATAGGTGCGCGTCGGTGAAAGTACCAGCTTGCCGGCATTGACTCCGGGAACAGCCGTAGGGTCAGTAAGTCGTGAGCTTCCGGAATAAATGAGATCTGAAGGAACAGTTGGGTCGAAGCTCTCAGGATAAAGAGCGGCGAGGTACTTACCGAAAACATCATGCCGTGCCGAAGTCAGCCCGTTACTGCCCATCCCGCCATTGTACTCCTTCTCGTAGGATGTCCTGCCCGATGAAGAAAGACCAACGATTACGTCTCCGGGTCTGATATTGGCATTGTCAATTATCTCAGCCCGGCGCATGCGCGCAACTACCGTTGAATCAACTATTACCGTCCTGACAAGGTCACCCACATCAGCCGTCTCTCCTCCTGTAGACCGGATACCTATGCCAGCCTCACGCAACTCACTCAGAAACTCTTCGGTGCCCTCTATGATTGCCCTTACTACATCACCCGGAATAAGGTTTTTATTACGGCCGATTGTGGATGAAAGCAGTATGTTATCTGTAGCTCCCACACACAGCAGGTCGTCAACATTCATTACAACCGCATCCTGTGCAATTCCTTTCCATACTGTCAGGTCTCCGGTTTCTTTCCAGTAGACATAGGCAAGTGACGATTTGGTACCCGCCCCGTCAGCATGCATAATGTTGCAGTACTCCGGGTCACCGCCAAGGAGATCAGGTACTATCTTGCAGAATGCACCCGGGAAAATTCCCCTGTCAATATTGCTTATGGCAGCATGCACATCTTCCTTGCCTGAAGAGACTCCTCTCTTTCCGTAACGGGAACTGTCAGCCATGTTTCAGGAACAATATGTGTTAAAGCCTACGGACATTTTACCTTGCAGGTTCATAATCGGTACGCAACACTTTAAACTCAGTACGCCGGTTTATCTGATGTGCTATTTCCTTCTGTTCATCGCTGGCAAGTGTGTTAATATACTGTTCCGTGAGGGTAGTGCCTGTCCTGAGGAAAGGAGAATCCTGAACCATAGATGCATCCACGACCTTTGGATTGGTTTCACCATAGCCCCGGGCCGTAAGTCTTTCCACTGCTATGCCCTTGCCTATCAGATAATCAACCACCGACTGTGCTCTTTTTTGTGACAGTTCCAGATTATATTCCTCAGTGTCACGTGAGTCAGTGTGAGACATCAGTTCAATAGTAACATTCGGGTTATCATTAAGTGTCTCCACCAGTTTATCCAGTGACACCATCGATTCGGGTCTGAGATCCCATTTGCCGAAGTCGTAGAAAATATTTGGAAGTTCAATGGGCTTGTCAATGGCCGTAAGGAGTATTGTGGCCATGAAATCGCGACTCTTGTCCTGGCCCCTGGTTGTCTCCTTCTCCTTTCCGTTAAGATATCCTTTTTTGGAAGCCAGGAAGATATAATCAACATTGGGTTTGAGCGTGAATTTAAAGTCGCCTCCGGCTCCTGTTTCAGCCTGCAGGTTAACCCCGTCGCTTGCAATGAGTGCAACTGTGGCTCCCTGTACCGGCTGGCCGGTCTTCTCATCCCTGACAAGCCCGGTTATTCCGAAACGCAACGGAGGAAGCTCGAAAAAATAAAGATCATCATCCCCCCTGCCCTTCCGTGTGGAACTGAAAATGCCTTTTTCAGCTTCCTTCTCAAAGACAATTCCGAAATCGTCAGCATTGCTGTTAACAGGTGATTTCATGTTTTCCACAATCCATCCCCCCCCTGCCTGGGGCGAAGCCTTGAAGATGTCGAGGCCTCCCATGCCTATCTGGCCGTCAGACGCAAAATAGAGTGTGCCATCCTCCCGGACATACGGAAACAGTTCATTGCCCTTCGTATTGATGTCACTTCCCAGGTTCTCGGGACGCGGCCAGTCGCCGCCGGCTGATGAGCGCACCGAACGGTAGATATCCTTGCCTCCAAGACCTCCGGGCATGTCAGAGACGAAATAGAGGGTGAGACCGTCTGCCGATATTGAGGGGTGTGCAGCCACGAGGCTGTCAGCAAGCAGGCTAATAACTTTGGGGTCTGACCACTGTGTGCCGTCGCGTTCAGAATACATTATCACGCATCCCTTTTCCTCTCTTTTGCCTGCCTCGCACCTTGTGAAATATACCTCTGTAAAATCGCCGGAGAACGAAGGGGTCCCGTCTTCGAACTCACTGTTCAGATAATCGGCCGGCACCGGGGTGCTCCACCGGCCCTTTTTATCGAGTCTTGTCTCGAAAATATCAGTGAAATTCTGACCTGTGGCACCGTGACTCTTGTTGCCCTGGGCATCATCGCGTGACGAAGTGAACCACACCATGCCGTAGTCATCACGGGCATAGGCAGGAGAGAAGTCAGAGTCCTTTGAATTAAGTTCCTTTGCTTCTTCGATGTTATATGCTTCCGGCGAGCTTTTCCATTCCATGGCCAGTTCGCACGAGCGTATCTGTTGTTCCGTGCGGGGATCGCCGGGGACCATCTGCCGGTATTTTCTGAATTCTTCGATAGCCTGCGGATAGCGACCGTTCTTTTTGATGCTCTCTGCAAGCCAGTATTGAGCTTCAGGTTTGGGGAAGGCCGACTTGACAGCCTTTTTGTACCACAGTTCTGCGTTCTTCGGATCATTAATAATCCGGTAACATTCAGATACCATGTAAACCATATCGGCCTTTACCTGTTTGTCACGGGTCTTTGAATAGACATCCTTGAAAAGATCGGTGGCTTCGAAATAACTGCCCGCTCTGAATGCCTCATAAGCGCGTTCTGCCTTCTGCTTCTGGGCTTCTGCAGAAACCGGAACGAGAAATAATATTATTAAAAGGCTGATAAAACTCTTTTTCATACGAGCCGGATTCGTTTATTGCAAAAGTAATGAATGTTATAATAGTTAACGGCGCGCAGGGTTAATTATTACCGTAAAGAGGGCTTCGTAAAACAAAGCCCCGTCCGCCAGCTGGCGGACGGGGCTGATCAATAATGGTACAATACCGGAACTAACGGGTAAAAAGCAACTCGCGGTATTTCGGCAGTGGCCACATTTCATTGTCGACAACGCTCTCCAGCTTGTCAATATGAATTCTTATTTCACCCAGGTAAGGTTTGACCTTCGATTCGTAGGCAAGAGATTTCTTAAATTCATCAGTAATGACATTCGCCTTCTTCCTTTCTTCAGTCATCTCTCCTACAAGCTTCTTGATCATGGATATATGGTCGGAAATGGAGACTATGAGTTCCTTCCGTGCCCCTGCAAGTCTCATATACTCGTTTTCCTCGAATATCTCACGCAGTCCCCTGACATTGTCGACCAGGGTAGTCATGTAACCCACGGCGATGGGGACTATGTGGTTTATGGCAAGGTCACTGAGCACCCGCGATTCTATCTGCAGCTTCTTTGTGAATTTCTCGAGCTCAACCTCGACACGCCCTTCGAGCTCACGGCTTGTAAGCACTCCCGTATCGACAAGAGCTTTACGTGAAGACTCGGAGACATATGACTTCAGGGTCTTCGGTACACTCATTTCTACCGAAAGGCCTCTCCTTATCGCCTCCTTATGCCATTCGTGGCTGTAGCCGTCTCCTTCGAAGCGGATACGCTCAGAATCGATAATGTACTTTTTAAGGACCTGAAAGATCGCTTCATCTTTCTTTCTTCCTTTCTTTATAAGTCCGTCAACCTCTGCCGAGAAAAGGGTGAGCTGGCGTGTGACGGCCGCATTCAGCACGATCATTGCTGAACTGCAGTTGGCCGACGATCCTACAGCCCTGAATTCGAACCTGTTACCGGTGAAGGCAAATGGAGATGTACGGTTCCTGTCTGTATTGTCAAGCAGAATCTCGGGTATCTTGCCCAGTCCCAGTTTTATTTCAGTCTTCTCCTGCGGAGTCATCTTTTTGTCTTTCACCTTGCTGGCTATATTTTCAAGGATATTTGTCAGGTATGATCCCAGAAAAACTGAAATTATAGCCGGGGGGGCCTCATGACCTCCGAGCCTGTAGGAATTGTTTTCGTTCATCACGCTGGCGCGAAGAAGCTCCTGATTGTCATTTACAGCCTTGACCACATTTACCAGGAAAGTCAGGAACTGCATATTGCTTTTCGGATTCTTTCCGGGCGAAAGAAGGTTTACACCGGTGTCAGTGGCCATAGACCAGTTGCTGTGCTTTCCTGAACCATTGACGTCTGCAAACGGTTTTTCATGAAACAGCACCCTGAACTTGTGCTTACGTGCCACCCTGCGCATCACGTCCATTATCAGCTGGTTATGATCAACGGCAAGATTTGCCTCCTCGTAGACGGGAGCACACTCGAACTGGTTTGGAGCTACCTCATTGTGTCGTGTCTTAACTGGTATTCCCAGCTTATAGGCTTCAAATTCGAACTCTCTCATGAATGCCTTGACCCTGTCAGGGATAGAACCGAAATAGTGGTCGGAGAGCTGCTGGTCCTTTGACGATGGGTGCCCCATAAGGGTGCGGTCAGCAAGCATCAGGTCCGGACGTGCATAGTAAAGAGCCTCGTCGATAAGGAAATACTCCTGTTCCCATCCGAGGGTGGCGAAGACCTTCTTTACATCCTTGTCAAAGAGATGGCATACCTCCAGTGCAGCACGGTCAAGAGCTGCAAGGGAACGAAGCAGTGGTGTCTTGTAATCGAGGGCCTCGCCGGTGTAGGAGACGAAGACGGTGGGGATACAAAGAGTTGTACCGACAATGAACGCCGGTGATGAGACATCCCAGGCAGTATAGCCGCGCGCCTCGAAGGTGTTTCTTATGCCTCCGCTGGGGAAACTCGATGCATCAGGCTCCTGCTGCACAAGTACCTCTCCGGAAAAGACTTCCACCATCGAGCCTCTTTCTCCCCTTCCCAGAAAAGAATCATGTTTTTCTGCCGTGGCATCTGTAAGAGGATGAAACCAGTGAGTGAAATGCGTCACTCCGCGTTCCATAGCCCAGGCCTGCATTCCTGTGGCAACCTGATCCGCGATCTGCCTTGTTATTGGTGTCCCCTCGTCAACTGCAGTCATAACTGCCTTGAACGACTCCCTTGAGAGGTATCGTTCCATCTTTGAGTTGTCGAAGACGTTGATAGCAAAGTACTGTGATACTGTCTCATGGGGAAGGTCTATTTCGACCGGCTCCCTGCTGAATAATTCCTTGAGTGCACTGAAACGTAATTCTGCCATAATTTTATTGTTTTTGGCAAAACTAAAACTTTTTTCAGTATGTACCCCCTATTTATTACAATAATTTTAAATATTTTATGATTTTTTCAGGTTACCCCCCCTGTTTTTGGGGGATTATTTTATTTTTTCTAATCTTTTTCATGATCCGGGATCACATTCCGCCTTTTTAAACCCTGCAAAAAATGATTTTCTTATATCGACGGCCACAACCTTATATTCAGGCGTCATGGTAAATTCATCTCCGATGCTGCTGGTAACGTAATTTATTGATGTCTCGGGGAAATGGAAGGTTGTGTAGATCACTCCGGGCTTGACCGCATCATTAATCTCAGCCTTCACGGTAGCCTGTCCGCGCTCGGAAATGACGGTCACGAAATCTCCAGTTTTCAGCCCTTTCACCTCTGCATCGGCAGGATGTACATAAAGGATGTCCTCACTGACCAGCTTGCTGTTTGGCGTTCTCCTGGTCATCGTGCCGCTGTTGTAATGCTCCAGAACCCTGCCCGTTGTCAGGATGTAAGGATACTTTGCGGAATTGGCAACCAGTTCGGGTGTCTCTTCATAATCCCAGGAATGGAACTTGCCTAACCCCCGCTTGAATGAAGAGGTATGCAGTATTTTAGTATCAGTGCCGTCCTCCTTTACCGGCCACTGTTTGCCGTTTTTGCCAAGTTCATCCCACCTGACTCCCCTGAAGAAGGGAACAATGCCGGCAATCTCCCGGAGGATCACATCGGCTGAGTAGCCCTGCTGCGGATAACCCATCTCATTCATCATATCAACCACTATCTGCCCGTCGGCCTTCGTTCCGTTCAGCGGCTCCACAGCTTTCTGCACCTTCTGTATCCGTCTTTCTCCGTTGGTGAACGTTCCCTCCTTCTCAAGGAATGACGATGCAGGGAACACAACATCTGCAAATTTCGCAGTCTCAGTCATAAAAAGTTCCTGTACAACAAGAAATTCGAGCCCCTCCAGGGCTCCTTTCACATGACATGTATTGGGATCTGTCTGAAGAAGGTCTTCACCCATAATCCACATAGCCTTCAGCTCTCCCTGATGGGCGGCATGGAACATCTCGGGAATACGTAATCCGACTTTCGAAGGATGCTCTGCTCCGTAGTACGTATTATACAAGGCGATGTTTACCGGATCGGTGACGTCGAGATAACCCGCTCCCTGATGTGGCTGCACACCCATATCCGCGGCTCCCTGCACATTGTTCTGACCCCTCAGCGGGTTAATGCCCGACCCAACCTTGCCGATATTTCCGGTCATCATTGCGATATCAGACAACAGTGTTATCGCCTTGGTGCCCTGCCAGTGCTCTGTGACTCCCAGTCCGTGGAACTCCATGGCTGTTTCAGCCGACGCATATTCGACCGCTGCAGCCCTGACGAGTTCACGGTCTACACCGCAGGTTTTCTCAAGGTCATCGATATCAAGGCTTCGCAGGTAACGCTCAAAACCATCCCACCCCTCGGTCCTCGACCCGATAAATGACCTGTCAACAAGTCCCGCCTCAAGAATGTAACGCGCAAACAGGTTGAGCACAGCCACGTTCGTCCCCGGTTTAATCTGAAGGTGATATTTTGCCAGTCGTGCAAGCTCTATTTTCAGCGGATCAATGACTATCATCGGCGTTCCCGACTCAACAACGGCTTTAATCCTGGCCCCTGTAACCGGATGAGCTGCCGTTGGATTGGCGCCTATTACAAGTATGCATTTCGTCTTATAGAGTTCTTCTACCGAGTTGGTTGCTGCACCAGTGCCGTAAGCCCATTGCATGCCCATTGCCGTAGGGGCATGGCATACCCGTGCACAGCCGTCTATATTATTGGTCCCCAGAACTATCCTGAAAAACTTTTGCATCAGGTAGTTCTCCTCGTTTGTACACCTTGCCGAGGAAATACCTGCCAGGGCGTCAGCACCGAATTTCTCCTTTATCTCCCTGAACCGTTTTGCAGTATGGCTGTAAGCCTCCTCCCACGAGACTTCCTCAAACCTCCCGTCTTTCTTTATCATGGGAGAGCGAAGCCTGTCAGGGTGGTTGTAGAACTCAAAGGCAAATCTTCCCTTCAGGCAGGTATGGCCCCGGTTAACCTCGCTGTCAAGAGGAGCCTGTATACCTCTGACCACACCGTCAATAACCTTCACCTCCAGGTTACAGCCCACACCGCAATATGTGCAGGTTGTGCGGACGATCTTATCAGCTGCAAGGGTCTTTGTACCGTACCGGTCTGAAATGGCATTTGTCGGACAGGTCTGTACACACGCCCCGCATGAGACACATGGTGATTCCATAAAATCACTGTCTGCTCCCTTGATGATCCTGCTCTCCGGGCCGCGTCCGAAAACTCCAAGAACATGTTCCGCCTGTAACTCGTCACAGGCTCTTACACACCTGTAGCAGTTAATGCATTCTGACATATCGGACCAGATATAGGGATGACTACGGTCAGGCGCAACATCTGCTTTTTCATGATTCTTCGGGTATCTTACCGAATTCAGGCCGACTGAAGCCACAGTCTTCTGAAACTCTGTGGGGAGTTTTCCGGGCTCCGGAATCAGCTTACCCTCAGGATAATCCGTCAGTACAAGTTCCAGGATATTCTTCCTGAGCCTTTTAATCCTTTCCGTCGAATGATAAATATAATATCCCGGCGCAACCGGGGTATGGCATGATGCCATGACCCTTGCAGGACCGTTTTCTTTGAGTGCCACCTCCACCGAACAAATACGGCAGGAACCGTAGTTTTCAAGGTTGTCAGCCTGGCACAGGGTGGGAATGATATCCCGTCCCTGTACCCTTCTTACAAAGTCCAGTATAGTTTCCCCTGTAATTACGGGGAACGGCTGGTTGTCGATATATGCTATTTCATTCACGGCCATAAGTGTTTGAGGTGAAATAGCCGTCAAGTTCACTGCTGAAATATTGCAGTGCATTCCTGACCGGCAATGGCAGTCCGCCACCCAGCGCGCACAGTGACCCAAGCTGCATCGTCTCAAGCAGGTCGTCAAAGAGCTGCCTGTCTATCTTTTCCCCTCTCGCTGAGGCTCCCGCGAGCAGTTCCATCCCGCGTATGGAGCCTATCCTGCAGGGGAAACACTTCCCGCAAGACTCTTTTTTTGTGAATTCGAAGAGATGCTCCAGTAGTTTTATTACAGGGAAATCCTCGGGAACAGATACAATGCCGGCATGACCCAGCAGAAATCCCTCGCGGCTGAACGACTCGAAATCGAGGGTCATGTCATCAACTTTTGAAGCCGGTACTATACCACCCAGAGGTCCGCCTACCTGGAAAGCCTTTACGGGGTACCTCGTTCCTCCTCCCATCCCGTCAAGCACCTCCTTCAGCGGGGTGCCCATCCTAACCTCGTAAAGACCCGGTCTCCGGAAGGCGCCGTCAAGGCAGACGAGCTTAGTTCCGGGCGATTTTTCCGTTCCCAGGGCAGCATAAGCCGCCCCTCCCTCTTTCAGGATATATCTCAGGTTGGCGAATGTTTCCACATTACTGAGGACCGTTGGCCTGCCGAAAAGACCGTATACAGCCGGGAACGGCGGGCGCGTGCGAACCTCCGGCCTGAGCCCCTCAAGCGAGTTGAGAAGAGAGGTCTCCTCTCCGCATATATAAGCGCCTGAGCCTTTGACAACATAAAACCTGAATTTCCCGCCCGGCAGCAGCCTTCCTGCAATGTTCTCATCCTCAAACTGGCGGATAGCCTCCTTTACAGTTTCCACTGCCCCGGGGTACTCACCCCGTATGTAGATCACCCCGGTATCAGCCCCTGTAATGAGCCCTGTCATAAGCATCCCAAAGAGAACTGAATGGGGCCGCTCTTCCAGAAGCCATTTGTCAGAAAAAGCCCCCGGATCACCTTCGTCGGCATTGCATACAACATACTTCCTGTCTGATTTAGCCTCAAGGGATGTCTTAACCTTAAGGTGAAACGGAAAGCCCGCTCCGCCTCTTCCGCGAAGGCCGGATAACTCTATTTCCCTGAGTGCCAGTGTCCGGTCTGCATATTCATTTATTACCGAATAGTATTCTTTTCTTTCCCCGGTAGGTGTAATGAGAGCAGGTTTTCCGGCATTGGTGCCGGTGAAGATCTTTTTGTCTGCCGGCGTATGATCTTCAGCCGAGCAGACTCCGTGATCACCCATGTATGCGTTATTCGAGTGGCAATGCCCCAGGCATGATACTGTTCCGATCTCTTCTTCCCCGTACCTTTCGAGGAGACTCTTTTTTACCTCCTCCTGCCTGCCTGACGTAAGGCAGGCTGTACCGTCACATACAAAAACCTTTTTTCCCCTGTGCTCCGAAGAAAGAAAATCGTAAAACGAACTTACGCCAAGCACAAGTGATTTTCCCACCAGAAACCTTTCAGCTGCCGCTTCAAGATTTTTGTCATTTAACTCCTCTCCGTTCCTCCCGGCCATGGCAATCTCTTCATAGAGACCGTGTTCCAGACCCTTTCTTTCAGAAAGCCCTCTCAGATTCTTTGACATCGCGAGTTGTTTCTAATAATTAGATTTTCAAGTTATTTATTAACTGCAAGATAAAACTTGAAAATGAGAATTATCACTTTTTAAAGGTCACGCCAAACAGAGAATAATGGGTGGCCGTTTTTTTTACTGAATTTTGTTATATTTGTCGCCTGTATTTTTAAACAGGTAATTTCAATCAGATAAACAGTTTTCCGATGTCAGTACTTCAGACTTTAAGAGAGAAGGCAGGAGCATTTGTGGCAGGCGCTATAGGCCTTTCCCTTCTGCTTTTTGTTATCAGTGATTTCTTTGGCAACAATAACGCTCAGCGAAGAAAAGCGAACAAATATTATGAAATGGCCCGCATTGACGGTGAGGTCATTCAGTACCCGGAATTTGAGGCGAAGGTTCAGGAACTGACAGAGATATACAAAATGTCGGGCTCAACTGACATCAACGAACAGATGGCTGAGAGCATAAGGGAGCAGATATGGCAGCAGACTCTGACTGACAGACTTATGGGCAAAACATACAGAAAAACCGGTCTTTCGGTCAGCCCCGAAGAAGTGGAGATGATGGTTTTCGGCGACAACCCTCATCCCATAGTCCAGCAGCTCTTTACAGACCCGCAGACCGGAATGTTCAACAAATCATTCCTTGTCAACTTCCTGAAGGCAACTGAGACTGATGAAGCAACTAAAAGATACTGGCTCTTCTTCGAGAACCAGATTATAAATGACAAACTCAATTCCAAACTTGTCAGCCTGATGTCAAAGGGCCTGTACGTGACAGGAAAACAGTCGGAATTTGAGGCCGGACTGGCAAAACAGACGGTGAATTTCAGTTATGCAATGCGTAATTATGCTGCTGTTTCAGACAGCACCGTAAAAATCAGCACCGAAGAGATCAAAAAATACTACGATGCTCATAAGGACGACTTTAAGCGTACCGCCGTCAGGGATATGGAATATATTGTTTTCGACATCGTTCCGTCAGAAAGCGATCTGAAGGAAGCTGAGCTCTGGGCTGTAAACGAAAAGGCTGAGTTCGCAGCTGCGACAGACATAATCCAGTACATAAACCTCACCGCTGACACCCGTCATACGGGGTTCTATCTTCCTTTATCAGAGCTGCCGGAATCTCTCCGCCAGCTGGCTGAGTCAGGAGACCTGAACACTGTCGCGGGACCTTACTTCGAAAACGGGGCTTACAAGATTGCACGCATCGTTGACATTGCTGACCGTCCCGATTCCGTGAGGGCTGCTCATATCCTCCTGACACCCGGTCAGACAAGAACACTGGCACAGGCCAGGGTTGAGGCTGACAGTCTCATGCAGCTTATCCGGGCAGGAATCGACTTCAACACTCTTGCCATGGCGGTTTCCGAGGATCAGGGCTCTGCCCCTGTAGGCGGAGATCTCGGGTGGTTCAGTGAAGGAATTATGATTGTACCGTTCAATAATGCCTGCTTCTCAGGGAATAAAGGTGACCTCGTGACTGTGGAGACATCATTTGGGGTGCACATAATCAAAATCCTCGACCAGAGCAAAAAAGTCAGAAAATATGATATGGGAGTCGTCGACCGCAAAGTGATACCCAGCAATGCAACCACCCAGAAGATTTATGCAGAAGCATCACAGTTCGCAGGGACCAATGACACCTACGAGAAATTCAACAAAGCTGTGGCTGCCGGCAATCTCAACAAGAAGCTGGCACTGAATGTGACTCCTGAGCAGAAGGAGCTTCCCGGGCTGACTCAGTCAAGAGGTCTTGTCATGTCGCTTTTCGAGCGGAGTGAAAAGGGAAGCATAGTCCTTGACGGTAGCAGCCAGGCAATATTCGAACTTCCTGACATGTATGTTGTGGCTTACTGTACCCGCATTCAGAAGGAAGGCATAGCCCCGGTGGAGGATGTCACATCTGACATCAGGTTTATCCTCGCAAAGAAAAAGAAGGGCGAGATTATCTCCGATGAGATTAAAAAGCTGACCGCTGAGGGCAAGACCCTTTATGATATTGCTTCACATTACAATACTACTGTCCAGGATGCCACCGGCATCAACTTCAGGTCTTACTCTGTGCCCGGTGCAGGCGTTGAACCTGCCCTTATATCAGCTGCCTCGGCCTCTGAGACCGGTGTTATTTCAAAGCCTGTGGCCGGAAATAACGGAGTATATGTGTTTGTAGTTAACAGCGCAGCCCCGACTGTGACAGAGGATCTTGCACTTGTCCGCGAGAGACTGGGTTCAAACTACGAGATCAGAGCTTCATACGAAGCTTACCAGGCCTTAAGAGATAAGAAAGAGGTAGTTGACATGAGATACAAGTTCTACTAGAAAGAAAATATTCATTAACAGAACCCCGGCATGTCACCGGGGTTTTTATTTATTGCGGATTTTCAAATCTCTTTCTGAGATTCTCCTCGCTCATATCCTTTGAAAGGGCTTTCACAAATTCAGCCGGGAGCTTATATACATCAAAGAATATAAGACCGTCAAGGCAGTCGTTAAAATCGGGGTCGACATTGAATCCGATTATCTTCGCATTGATCTCAAGATACTTCTTCAGCAGCACCGGAATACGGTATCCGTTATCAACATCGCTTACAACCTTCTCCACCCTGTTTATGTCCTTTTCTGCGCTGTCAATTATTATCCGGCTGTCAACCCGCCTGTCTACCTGGATATTGAACTTTTTGCGCGGCTTAATGAGTGCCGCAAGTTCAGGATCATAATGATTATCCTTGATGAATTGCACGATAAGTGATTTGGAGAATTCCGAAAAGTCGTTGCTGATGCTCACCGGCCCGATCAGGTAGCGGTAATCTGTATTTTCAAGAAGAACAGTAAGCAGGCCTTTCCAGAGCAGGAAGAGTGGCAGCGCCTTGCGCTGATAGTCAGCCACAATGAATGATCTGCCCAGCTCCAAAGCCTCACCCAGGTAAGGGGCAAAAGCTTTGTTTATGCGAAAAAGGGTGTTGATATAAAAACCCTTGATCCCGTACTGGTTGAATATTTCTTTACCCTTGCCTATCCTGTAAGCCCCTACAATTGCATCTGCATCGGTATCCCATATCACAAGGTGGTGATAGTAGAAGTCAAACTCATCTACATCGGTAGTCCTGTTGGTCCCTTCGCCCGCGGCTCTGAAGGTGAGCTCCCTCAGGCGGCCTATCTCCTCGAAAATATGAGGGATCGTCTGTGTGGGAGCAAAAATGACAGAATAGTTTTTACTCGTTAACAGCTCATTCGTCTGGCGAACCCGGTAAAACTCTTCCCGAAGCACCTCCACCGGCTGGGGTTCAGCCACAGCCACGCTGTTTTTGCTCTTTCCGCCGATGCTGTTAAAAAAGAATTTTTTTGCCTCCAGTGTGGATCCCAGTGAATATGTCCTTGCCCTGAGATAGCGTCCGTAACGGGCAATATCGCGGAACTCGGACTGTTCCTTCACGGAAATCGGCTTGCCTATCCGAATCCTTATGTTTTTGTTTCTCTTATTGAAAAGCTCAGAGGCCAGCTTGGCCGTTCTGAGCAACGGGTGAATCCTGCCAAGAATATGAAACCACCGTGAATTTGTTCCGTGGAAGTAAACAGGGATCACAGGCACCTCGGCCATTTTAATGAATTTCAGCACAGAGTCCTTCCACTCCCTGTCAATTATAAGGTTGGACTCAGACTGGTAAGTTGAGACCTCTCCTGCAGGAAAGATAGCCAGCAGGTGGCCCTCCCTGATGTAGTTAAGGCCTTCCTTTATGCCTTTGAAGGAAGATTTAACGTCCCTGTGGGTCTCAAAAGGATTAACAGGAATAATATAATCTTTCAGCGGGTCTATTTTCTGCAGGAGAAAATTGGCCATTCCCTTGACATCAGAACGGCGTGACGTCAGAATCCTGAGCAGGATAAGGGCGTCAATACCTCCGAATGGGTGGTTTGATATCGTCATGCACGGACCTTCTGCAGGGATGTTCTCAAGATCCTTTTCAGGAACTTCATACCTGATATCAAGGTGATCCAGAATTGAATTGATAAAGATTACAGGGTCCTTGTCATAAGAAGATGAATAAACCCTGTTGAGCTTATTGTACCGGAAAATCTGCATCAGCGCCTTTGCAATTATATTGCCTCCGGGGATATCCAGATTGGTAGCCCTGGCAAGCTCTCGTGATGTCAGGAGTTTCATCGTAACAGCGTTCTGTTACAAATGTAGTTTATTACCGGAATATTAAAAAGAGGCGTTGACAATCTGCGGCACTGCTGCCTCCCATCCCAGGGGCATAATATGGACACCGCTTATGCCGGGTTTGGTTCTTAGCCTGCGGATCGTCTCCACGGCAATCCTGATGCCCTCCTCAGCGGCATCGGCCCCCGCCTGTTCCATCCTTTTCATAATATTATCCGGCACAGTGATACCCGGGATCCTGTCATTCAGGTATTTTGCCATGTTCAGGGTTCTTAAAGGACTTACTCCCACCAGTACGAAGACCTTATCCAGTAACTGCTGTTTTTCAAGGTTCTCGAGCCAACTGTCGAGGCGGTCAGGGTCAAATACCAGGTTGGTCTGGAAGAACTGGGCACCTGCATTGATCTTCTTCCTGTCCCTGATTACCTGAAGTGACGGATCCTGTGCAAAGGGCGATGCCGCGGCACCGAGGAAAAATTCAGGCCGGTGCTTCATTTCCCGTCCGTCAAGCCAGATACCCTCGTCCCTCATTCTCCTGAGTATCCAAAGCATCTGCACCGAATCCAGATCGATAATGTTCAGATTTCCCCTGGGTGTTGGCCCTACACGCGGACTGTCACCGGAGAGACAGAGGATATTTTTCACCCCTAAAATGTTAGCCCCAACAGCCTGCGACTGCAGGCCCGATCTCGTACTGTCTCGCGCCGATATCTGCAGCACTGGATCTGCACCGTGAGCAGCGGCAACGCTGCAGCAGGCAATGCTTGACATCCTCGGTATAGCTGAGGAGCCGTCTGTGAAATTTATTGCAGAGACCCATGGCTTTATCAGGTCAATCTTCTCATTTAACCTGTCTGCCGAAGCACTGAGCGGAGGGGTAATTTCGGAAGTTATGACAAACTTGCCTGCACGCAGGCTCGATTCCAGGAAAGACTGGGGCCCGGTTACTGCCGGCGGGTGGTATTCCGTGTCTCCCTTCCACCATTCAGGCTGACGTATGGGCTTGAAAACCAGTTCCTCCAGGTTATTCCCGACTACATATCTCCATTTTTGGCGATGACCACTGCTGTCATTCCCGAATTGACCCGGTGGCTGACCGTGCGTTTGACGGCCGGGTTGAGCCTGGGATTTACCGCGGCCGTGACTTTTTATTCCGGCCGGAAAGAAAATCCTCCGTAATCCTGCCTCTCTGACTTTCCTGACCACCTCACCCCAGGTTTCGGTTCCTGCACGATCCCAGTCTACCGGGGGCAGCACCTCCAGAAGTCTGTGTTCGCGGTGCATTCTCCGGGATCTCTCGTAGATCAGGGCCCATACACATCTTCGCTTCGGATCCACATAACAGTATCCGTTGTTCACTCCACCACAGGGGCCGTTCCTGATGCCCTTGGGGCACTCCATATGACATATGAAGGCAGTCTCCTGAAGGAGACAGTTTCCGCACATGCGGCAGCCGAAAAGAGGCCCCTTTACACATCTCTCGGTAAAAGCAAGCATTCTGCCCGGCAGCCCGGTCCGGCCAAAGGGACGGAAAGCGGGCTGCCACCGGCGGAGCTGGAGTAAAAAGAGCCATCCCCGGCTAAATGTAGTTATTTAACAGCTGTTCGTACAGCTCCTGTTTGCCACTTATTTTCTGAGGCTCACCTGCCTTCAGGGCATACTCCCTGAGTTTCACGAGGGTCAGCTCCCCCTTTTCGTACTGTGCCCCGACGCCTTTGTCAAACGAAGCATAACGTTTTTTTCTCATCTTCAGGTAGTCAGAGTCTTTGAGAATCCTGTCCGCAGTAACAAGCGCCCTTGCGAAAGTGTCCATCCCGCTGACATGGGCAATGAAGAGATCTTCCGGATCAGTTGAGTTGCGTCTGACGTGGGCGTCAAAATTTATCCCGCCTGAGGTAAACCCTCCTGCACGAAGAATAACAATCATTGCCTCGGTGACCTCATTAATATTGGTCGGGAATTCATCAGTGTCCCACCCGTTCTGATAATCTCCCTTATTGGCATCGATGCTACCAAGCATGCCCGCGTCAGCAGCCACCTGCAGGTCATGCTGGAACGAGTGCCCGGCAAGCGTGGCGTGGTTGACTTCGATATTCAGTTTGAAATCCTTGTCCAGTCCGTAATGACGAAGGAACCCGATCACCGTGGCGGAATCATAGTCATACTGGTGTTTTGCAGGCTCCATAGGCTTGGGCTCGATGAGGAATGTGCCCTTGAATCCCTTTTTCCTTCCATAGTCACGTGCCAGCGTGAGCATCATGGCCATATGCTCCAGCTCTCTCTTCATGTCTGTATTGTGCAGCGAAAGATAGCCTTCACGACCGCCCCAGAAGACATAGTTCTGCCCCCCGAGGGCAATGGTGGCATCAATGGCGTTTTTGAGCTGTACGGCGGCATTGGCAACCACGTTGAAGTCAGGATTGGTGGCTGCACCGTTCATATATCGCGGATTGCCGAACAGGTTTGCCGTGCCCCACAGCAACTTCACCCCTGTCTCTTTCTGAAGGGCCTGCACAATCGGAACCGTCTTCTCAAGACGCTTCTCGATGTCAAAAACAGATCCGTCACCTACAAGGTCTGTGTCGTGGAAACAGTAAAAAGGAGCACCGATCTTAGTGATGAACTCGAAGGCCATGTCAAGCTTCACCTTTATCCGGTCGTCGCCTGTCATGCCGTCATACGGAAAGTTCCTGGTTGACGCTCCGAAAGTATCGGTACCGTCTCCGCAGAAAGAATGCCAGTAAGCAATGGCATACCTCAGATGATCTTTCATCTTTTTGCCTGCTACTTTTGCTTCCGGATCATACCACTTGAAGGCGAGCGGATTTTTTGAGTCCCTTCCCTCGTACTGAATCTTCCCTATCCCGGGGAACACTTCATTTTTTCCTTTTTTGATCATTTTGTACCTTTTTATAGTTCTTATTCGATTTTTTTAAATGGATTCAAGGAGCTCTTTCCACTGATTGTATTTGGTTTCGTAGATCGCCGCAAGGGATTTACGCGGCTCAGTCACTCCGACAATTTCAAGACCCTTAAAGGCCTCACTTTCATTATTATAGTACCCGCACCCTATTCCTGATCCTCTTGCCGCCCCGGTTGCGCCGTCACTGTTACAGAGGTTGATGACGGTCCCCGTCACGCTTGACAACACCTCCCTGAAAACGCGGCTCTGGAACATATTGGTTTCTCCGGCCCTTATGATTTCCGGGTTTATTCCTGTCTCCTTCATTACATCAAGACCGTAACGGAATGAGAATGCTATGCCTTCCTGGGCCGCCCTGAAAAGGTGAGCAGAAGTATGAATATTAAAATTTATGCCGGAGAAGAAAGAGGAAATTTCCCTGTTTTTCAGTACGCGCTCAGCACCGTTTCCGAAGGGCAACACAAGCAGACCGTCACTGCCGGCCCTGACTTTGGCAGCCAGGGCATTCATCTGCCTGTAGGTCAACCCTGCTCCGGCTATCTTTTTCATCCATGAATTGAGAATCCCGGTGCCGTTGATGCAGAGCAGCACACCCAGCCGCGTCTGACTCTCACTGTTGTTTACATGAAGGAAGGTGTTTATCCTTGACAGGGGATCGAATTTCTTTTCCCCGGTCACACCGTAGATAACACCTGATGTACCGGCGGTGGCAGCCACCTCCCCGGGTGAGAGCACATTCAGTGAGAGTGCGTTGTTTGGCTGATCTCCTGCCCTGTATGAGACCGGTATGCCTGCCGGGAGACCCAGTTCGGCAGCCACCGACTTCATTACGTTGCCCTGAACAGAGAATGAAGGCATTGCCTCAGGAAGAATTTTACCGTCAAACCCGAAGTATTGAAGGAGCTCTTCAGAGACTGCATTCCGCCTGAAGTCCCAGAAAATGCCTTCAGAAAGGCCTGTATATGATGTCCTGATCTCTCCGGTAAGCTTCATGGCTATGAAGTCTCCCGGGAGCATAATCTTATCTATCTTCCTGTAAAGCGAAGGTTCATTCTCTTTCACCCATGCCAGTTTGGAAGCGGTAAAGTTGCCAGGTGAATTGAGCAGGTGATGGAGGCAGAAGTCCTTTCCCATTTTCTGAAAAGCCCTGTCACCGATATCGACAGCCCTGCTGTCACACCAGATTATCGAGGGACGCAGCACTTTCCTGTCACGGTCCACCGTGACCAGTCCGTGCATCTGGTAAGAAATACCTATAGCTCCGATGGAATTTTTCCTCTCCCCGAGCGAACCAAGACAGGCTCCTACAGCCACCTTCAGGTTGGCCCACCACACTTCCGGATCCTGTTCAGCCCATCCGGGCGCAGGTGCCTGAATTGGCATTTCGGTTTCGGGGTGAAAGGCAGAGGCAATACATTTGCCTGATTCACCGTCTATCACTGACACCTTTACAGATGAACTGCCTAAATCAATTCCAAGTAACAGCATGCTGACTTATATTTATTGTTTCATTTCTTTTACGGTTCTGATAAATGCCCGCAGGTTTTCGGTGGATACATCCGGAGGCATACCGCCTCCACATGACCATATTATCTTTCTTTGATCAGTCACGGGGCTGATCATCGCCCTAACACTTTCCTCAACATCTGACGGAGTACCAAGAGCCAGCACATCTCTCGGGGGTATATTGCCGAGCAGTGTGACTGAGTCACCGGCAAGGGCCCTGATCTCTCCGATGGAGTGGTTATAACTGAAATTAAAAAGGTTGATGCCTATCTCCCGGAGGTAACCTGCACAAACAAGTCCGGAAGCATCATTGTGAAAGAAATTAACCCTGGCATTAAAAGCCCGGTAGATCCTTTTTAAATACGGAAGTACGAAGGACTCGAAGTCAGGTTTCCCCAGAAACCCTACTATGTCGTCAAGGATAAATATTCCCTGAATGTCTCTGAATTTCTCAAACTGGAGTGTCAGCCAGTCGACAACAAAATCCGTAATAACCGAGAGAGCTTTGTGAACTTCTTCGGGCGTTATAGCCAGGGCCAGCATGAAATCTGTTGTTCCGAAGAGGAAGGAGGCAATATTCAGCGGGCCGCGACTGACGGCGAACCTGATCCGGCAGTCGTTCTGCTTTATCCTCTCCTCATACCTCGCCAGCCTGTTGATTGTGAAGGGAAGAAGACCGTCAGTCCTGACGTCCGGTTTAACCAGAGAAGAAATAGCTTCTGCGTTACACGGAAGCTTTACCGGGTGGGGAAACTCATCTTCCGGCCATACAAGCTTGGTTCCAAAGGCGGAGGGTTCCGTACACATACCGTATTCTGACCAGAATCCGGGCAGGAACATGACATCGGGAAATTCATTTATTGCCCTGACATTCGAGTTGAACCATGTCTCAGGATCATTGAAGTAGTCGAGAATCTTTGTGTTGTACCAGCCGGGGAGCCACGGACTGTCAATTATGAAACCTACAGGCTTGTCCGTCAGCAGTTCTCCGTCAATTACACGAAGCAGATCCTCCCAGTGTCGTTCTTTCATAATATGTATAGTTGTGTCACTTTAATTATCTACTTACTAAATACCAGGCACATTACTGAATTTCAGATTCATATAATATTCGAGGGGGTGTTCAGGTTCCTTCAGTCCCCGGGGAAGCTGCCTGCCTGAGAATGTCCGGAAATAGAGGATACAGGCATCTCTCCACCATGCCGCTTCTTTCTCCTGGATCAGGAGCAGGGACTTTACCTGTTCAAAGACTTCGCTTTCAATTTTCCCGTCCAGTGTATCCCAGTACCGGACATTTGCTGATACAGTCTCAGCCCCATCAAAATACCGGTAGCACAGCTCTTCCCACAGTGTCCTGCCTGAGCTCATGCGGTGATCCCATGACAGATGATGGAACCAGAGCAGAAGATTTTCCGGACATCTCGCCGGATCACCAAAAATATCATCCAGCGGTTTGGAATACTGGCTTACAGCGTTGCTGCCGCCCCTGGTCCTGTCAAATCCTATACCCTGACGTGTCTGCCCTGTGATAGTAAACAGATGTCCAGTCTGCCCTGCCTTTATGTACCCAAGGGGCAGGACCGTAATGGTGACCCTCGCCCATTATATGGTGCAGACCCAGCGGTGTCATGTAATTCACTGCAGCTTCACGTGATGACATCATCATCTCACTTATGCCCCGGACGGTTTCACTGTCATGCGAAAGAGTCATCAGTATCCATTCCCTGGCAATATCTCCTGAAGAAGCCTTCGGGTTCCAGGCCATTCGCCCAAAAGCGAACCAGTTGGCCTGAGCAAAAGGATGTCCTGTCCAGTTGCGGTCCGTTCCCGTATTGGCCACACCGGCCATCCCTGTCAGTTTTTTATCCCCGTGGACTCCGGAGATTATTTCTCCGACAGTTGTTCCGGAACCGCGGGCGTGGGTATCTGCCTTAAGGCACTCCTCGAACAGCGGGGCCAGGTAGACCAGATGCGTGGCAAAACCGAGATACTCCTGTGTGATCTGGAATTCAGGCATTACCTGCGTTCCGGGCATTGCTCCGAAAAGAGGATGAAAAGGCTCACGGGGTTGAAAATCGACCGGGCCGTTTTTTATCTGGATTAGAACATTATCTCTGAACTTGCCGTCAAGGGGAGTAAACTCGCTGTATGCCTGCTTTGCCCTGTCTTCGGGCACATTGTTGTCATATACAAATGCCCTCCACATTACAATTCCGTTATGCGGGGCAAGGGCATCGGCAAGCATATTGGCTCCGTCAGCGTGAGTCCTGCCATAATTCTGCGGACCGGGCTGCCCTTCGGAATTTGCTTTGACAAGGAACCCTCCGAAATCCGGAATATGACCATAAATTTCATCTGCTTTATCCTTCCACCACCTGATGACATCGGGGTCAAGCGGATCCGCGGTACTTAATCCTCCTATATCTATTGGCGCACTGAAACGCGCGGTCAGGTAAACTTTGATCCCGTAAGGCCTGAAAACGCCTGCCAGGGCAGCAACTTTGACCAGGTACTCAGGTGTCAGCACAAGCGCATTGGCATTCACATTTGTAAGTACTGTGCCGTTAATCCCGACTGATGCACTGGCGCGGGCATAATCAGTATACTGTTGCATAAGATACCCCGGGAGCGTATGCCAGTTCCAGAGTGAAAACCCTGCATATCCCCGCTCGACAGTCCTGTCAAGGTTATCCCAGTGATTCAGTACTCTGATTGCTGTTGCCGGACTGCTTTCAATATTCAGTTCTGCAATCTGCTTATGTTGTTGCAGCAACTGAAGGAAATGGAAAACACCGTAAAGTACTCCTGTATCCTCATTACCTGCAATCAGGATGATCTTTTTTTTGTTGTATACGGCAGTTCTGATTACAAATCCTTCACCGTTCACCGTGTTTATGGTATTACTACCGATCAGAGAACGGACCAGGGCGGAGTTGGCGGTTGACCCCGCAATGACAGTACCATGCGAAGTCACTCCTGTTACACATTGTATCTCAATGCCAAGCAGTCCGGCCAGTCCAGCCTGCAGTTCATGCGATGCAGCATTCATTGTGGCTGAACGGCCCTCTGTAAGAACTCCGCTGATGGCATCACTGTATGATTTTAAGAGTACGTGATCAGATACCCTGTCATACCGTAGCCAGAGCCTGTAACCGTCATCAGCTTTCAATACCGGAGAAAGGAGAATTGAGAGGAATAAGACTATGATCTGTATGCCGGATTTATTCGCCATCTGTAAAAAAAGTAAAATCAGCCGGCAGGCTTTCTTTCTGAGGACTGCCGTATGATTATTGAGTGTGACAAAACTATTGTGCTCAGGCTTGTTGACTGCAGGTTATTAAGTTTATTGATGAGGGTCTGGGCTGCTATTTCGCCCATCTCCTTCCCCGGATAGTTTACTGTTGTGAGGTTCGGTTCAACAATCCGGCTAATGGGATCATTGTTGAATCCTGCAACGGCAATATCATCCGGAATTTTATAGCCCGCCTTCTTCAGTTCACACATAACGGAAACTGCGGAGGTGTCATTGGCAGCGAAGATACCGTCAGGCATAGGTTTCATACTTAAGATTTTCGGCAGCACCTCAACCCCTACCTGGTCATTCAGCTGACTTATTATTACAAGATCCTCGTCAAATTCGATATTGTTATCTGCCAGGGCCTGTTTGTAGCCGCTGTAACGGTCATGGTAGACATTTCTTATGAGACTTCCGCCCAGGTGGACTATCCGCCGGCATCCCTGGCTGATGAGATGCGAGGTCATGTCGTAACCCGCACGTTGATTGTCAATTATGACACTGATGCAGTCGCCGCAGCGTGATACCCTGTCAAAAAACACAACGGGTACTCCTTTCTTGAATAGTATATTAAAATGATCCAGATTCCGTGTATCATAGGCAAGTGACACCAGCAAGCCATCAACCCGACTGTTAAAGAGTGTCGAGACACTGTCGATCTCTTTCCTTACCGTTTCCTGTGACTGGCTGATAATGAGGTTATAGCCGTAATGATTGGTGACTTTTTCAATTCCGGAGATGACTGACGACATGAAATAACTGTTCAGATCGGGGCACGATAACACCCAGAGTGCTTGTCTTCTTGAGCCGGAGGTCACTTGCGAATTTATTACGCTGATAACCCATGTCGCGGGCCGCTGCCGAGATTTTCTTTTTCGTCTCCTTCCTGATGTTCGGGTTGTCCTTCAATGCCCTGCTGACAGTTGAGGGCGAAATATTCAGCGCCTTCGCTATATCATATATGGTAACCTCGCGCGACATTTTAAAAAAGTAATGGTTATACAAAATAAGCAATAATACGGGAACAACTGTCATAAATTCCAATAATAATTGCAATCGGTTGCAAAAGTTATTGAAAATATTTACTTTTAACTACCCAACTTGCCGTTAGAATGTTTAACAAGCATTAGAAATCCTATGAATTCAGACACAGAGAGAATTTCAGTGAAAGAGAAAATCGGGTTCAGTCTCGGTGACGGAGCCGCCAATTTCATCTTTCAGACAATCATGCTCCTTCAGCTCAGTTTCTACACTGACACCTACGGACTGACCGCGGCTTCCGCAGCAACTCTTTTCCTTATTGCCCGGCTGTGGGGCGCTGTCTGCGATCCCATATTCGGTGCCCTTGCCGACCGCACAAATACCCGTTGGGGTAAATTCAGACCATGGATACTGTGGACTGCCGTACCATTCGGCATACTTGGCTACCTCGCATTCACCACGCCTGACCTGGGACCGAATGCTAAGCTGATCTATGCCTATGTCACATACTTCCTTCTGCTTACTGTATATTCAGCAAACAACAACCCCTATTCTGCCCTCAGCGGGGTAATCACAGGTAACATGAAACAGCGTACAAGCCTCTCATCTTACAGGTTTGTTGTTGTAACCCTTGCTACAATTGCAATTCAGGGCTTTACCCTGCCGATGGTGAACCACTTCGGACAGGGCAGCAGTGCAAGGGGCTACCAGATAACAATGGGCATCTTCAGCGTTCTGGCTGTTATCTTCTTCTTCACCACATTCTTTACCACAAAAGAGAGGGTGCTGCCACCTCCCCAGCAGAAGAGTTCACTCAAACAGGATCTGGCAGATCTGTTTCACAATAAACAGTGGGTTATAATGTTCGTGATATTTCTCATGATGTTCATCTTCCTGGCCATGCGTAACAGCATACTCCTTTATTACTTTAAATATTACCTCAGCGTTGCAAGCCAGAAGGAGTTCCTGATGGATATCGACAAGGTGCTCTTCGGGCTTCTCAGTGCGATCGGGATGACAGGAGCAAGTGCGGATATCGCCGGAAACGCATTCAGTGTAATAAACATAATCAGCCAGCTTATGGCGATAGTGGGGATTGCAGTTGGCAACTCACTTGCAAAACGATTCGGTAAAAGGGATGTTTTCCGTATCTGGCTGGGTGTTGCAGCAGTGGTTGCAGTAATGTTCATGTTCGTACCTCCGACTTACATATGGCTTACATTCGGCCTCTCGGTTCTTTTCAACTTCTCGTGGGGCGTGACAATGCCGCTACCCTGGGCCATGATGGCTGATGTGGCAGACTATGCTGAGTGGAAAAACAACCGCCGCGCCACCGGAATCGTCTTTGCCGGCATTGTGGTCGGACTGAAGGTGGGACTGGCAATCGGGGGATTCCTCGCCGGATTCCTGCTCTCGCAGTACGGGTATGTCTCCAATGTTGAACAGACGGCAACAGCCCTGAAGGGTATAAGACTGACTGTCAGCATCTACCCGTCAATAGCCCTGATTTTCTGTGTAATAGCACTCTTCATCTACAGCATCAACAGGAAGACTGAAGACCGGATGCAGAATGAACTTGCAGAACGCAGGAAATCGTATTGAAGACAATGTAACTTATAATGAACCACAAAAGAGATGAAAAAGAGAAGTAACCTGTTCACTCAGAAAATCGCGGCACTGACTGCGCTTCTAATAGCTGCGGTTGCGTGCAGCAGCAGTGACACTTCACTGAAGGATGCCTTCGCCGAAGATTTCCTTATCGGCACAGCGATGAACGGACCCCAGGTCCACGGTACCGACCCGGAGGCTCAACCGTTCATAATAAGGCAATTCAATTCGCTGACGGCGGAAAATGCAATGAAGTGGGAGAGAATTCATCCGGATCCCAACCGGTACCACTTCGCCCTGGCTGACAGTATTGTTGCTTTCGGACAGCAAAATGACATGTTTATTGTCGGTCATTGCCTGATCTGGCATTCCCAGACTCCGGACTGGGTCTTTCAGGATTCACTCGGCAATACCCTGACAAGGGATGCTCTTCTTGAGAGGATGAAAGACCATATACTTACTGTTGTGGGTCATTATAAAGGAAAAGTCAAGGGATGGGACGTTGTGAACGAGGCAGTGGATGAGGACGGCAGCCTGCGCAAATCCAAATGGCTCTCGATAATAGGCGAAGATTATATACAAAAGGCATTTGAATATGCATACGAGGCTGACCCGGAAGCAGAACTGTACTACAATGACTATAATAACGAATTGCCTCAGAAACTGGCAGGTGTCGAAGCAATTGTAAAGGACCTTCAGCAAAAGGGTGTAAAAATCGACGGTGTTGGCATACAGGGCCACTGGCACCTCGATTCTCCTGATCTTAAGGTGCTTGACGAAAGTATAACGGCTTATGCCTCCCTGGGCATGAAGGTTATGATAACTGAAATGGAAGTGAATGTACTTCCCACTCCCCCCGAGGTATACGGCGCAGATATCTCACAGCAGGCAGCCTATCTCGAAAAACTGAATCCCTACCCGGGAGGATTGCCCGATTCTGTTCAGAAACAACTGACGAAGCGGTATACTGACCTTTTCGGTGTGCTTCTGAAACACCGTAATACAGTCACCAGGGTTACCTTCTGGGGGATTCACGACGGCTACTCCTGGAAAAACGACTGGCCCATTATTGGCCGGACAAATTATCCCCTCCTGTTTGACCGCAGTTATCAGCCCAAACCGGCGTATTTTGCATTAATCAGGGAAGCGAAAAGGCAAAAGTGAATTGTATAAATTATCTAAACCGAAAAAGATGAAGAGGACTGAGCCCGAAAAAACTGACAAGAGTCTGTACAAAAATGCATCACTTCCGATTAATAATAGGGTGAAGGACCTGCTTAAGCAGATGACTGTGGAGGAAAAGTGTGCGCAGCTAATGGGACTGTGGAACGGAGGCGTAGAAGATTTCAAACCGGAAATCTTCGGTGACCCGAAAAAAATGAAGGAGATCTTTGGCAACGGATGTCATTCGGTTCACCCGGCTCCCTTCGGAATAAAGGATACTGTAACTATGCGTAACAGGATTCAGAAATACCTGGTGGAGGAGACACGGCTGGGAATTCCGGCAATGTTCGTTGATGAGGGACAGCACGGTATGATGAGGCCGGAATCGACAGTCTTTCCGCAGGCCATCGGTCTGGCATGTTCATGGGATCCTGAGCTTTTTGAGAAGGTCTATTCTGTTGTCGCTCTTGAGATGCGAACCAGGGGCACGCACCATGCGCTCACACCCGTAGTAGACGTATGCCGTGACCCGCGCTGGGGCCGGACGGAGGAAACCTACGGTGAGGACCCGTATCTCAATGGGACGCTCTCTGTGGCTGCGGTAAAAGGACTACAGGGAACTGACACAGGGAAAGTGGCACCCGGGCACGTGGCGGCCACCCTCAAGCATCTTGCCGGCCACGGGGAATCGGAAGGAGGACAGAACCAGGGTCCAGGTAACTATTCTTTGCGGGTGCTGCGTGATTACCATATGCCGCCCTTCAAAATGTGTATAGACAAAGCCAGACCTGTCTCAGTGATGCCGTCATATAACGAGGTTGACGGCGTTCCTTCACACGCAAACAGGTGGCTCATTAAAGAACTGCTCAGAAAAGAATGGGGTTTTGACGGAATGGTAGTCTCTGACTACTACGGAGTCGATCAGCTTTTCAACAAGCATTTCGTTGCAGAAAACGGAAAGGAAGCTGCAATGACCGGATTCAATTCCGGTGTACAGTATGAATTCCCCCAGGGAAACCTCTACAAATACCTGCCTGAACTGGTGAAGGAAGGGAAGGTCAGTCTTGCTGACATCGACAGGGCAGTCAGCCAGGCCCTCACGATGAAATTTGAACTCGGACTGTTTGAGAATCCTTATGTTGACGAAGCCAGGGCGGTGGCTGCAAGCAAGTCTCAGGTGCACAGGAAGGTTGCCCTCAAAGCGGCACACGAATCAATCGTCCTGCTTAAAAATGACGGGGTCCTGCCCCTTTCCCGGAAAAAATATAAAAAAATTGCGGTAATCGGGCCTTGTGCCGGGGATCTCTGGTTCGGAGGCTATGCAGGTGAACCGCATGCAAAGATCAGCCTCCTGGAAGGCATAAGGGCAAAAGCCGGAAAGGGAACCGAAGTCCTTTTTGCACAGGGCTGTAAACTGACAACCAACACTTCAACAAGTTATTTCAACTGGAAATACGACGAGATAAAATTCGCCTCCCGGAAAGACAATCTCAAACTTATCGCCGAGGCAGCCAAAGTTGCCAAGCAGGCTGATATTGTGATCCTTGCATTGGGTGAAAATGAACATCTCTGCCGCGAGGCATGGGCCAAAAATCACATCGGTGACAATATGACCCTCGATCTATTCGGGGAGCAGAATGAACTTGCAGAGGCAGTCATTGCTGCAGGCAAACCGGTTGTACTTTATCTGATGAACGGCCGGCCACTTGCAATAAATGACCTTGTGAACAAGGTACCGGCCATAATCGAGGGATGGTACATGGGACAGGAGACCGGAGCCGCTGCAGCCGACATAATTTTCGGTGATGTCAATCCTTCGGGTAAGCTGACAATAACGTTCCCGAAGTCAGCCGGACAGATTCCGATGTATTACAACCATAAGCCCAGCGCCCAGTATATGGATTACATCTCCCAGGATATCAATCCCCTGTTTTACTTTGGCTTCGGACTCAGCTACACAAAATTCAAATACGAAAAACCGGTTCTGAAAAAGACCATTATAAAGAGGGATGAGCATGTCAGTGTAAGTGTCAAAGTTACAAACACCGGGAAGGTGGCCGGGGACGAGGTAGTGCAGATGTATATCAGGGACACGGTGAGCAGCGTGACGCGACCGGTGAAGGAACTGAAGGGGTTTGAACGAATATCGCTTAAACCCGGTGAGACGAAAAAGGTTATATTTGATATCACACCTGAAGAGCTTGCATTTCATAATATTGACATGAAGTACCTGGTTGAGCCCGGCACGTTTGAGATCATGACAGGATCCTCGTCACGGGATGAGGATCTGCAGAAGACAGTGCTCACCGTTGTATGACACCGGCATAAAGGGCTTGTCTGCCGGATGTCAGAAGTACAAAGCCCGGAGTGACTTATCAAAACTTTAATTTTTATGAGAAGCTTTGCCCCCTTTGCAATAATAGCTGCACTTCTGGCGCTGGGCCTGTCGTGCAAAGACCCTGAGCTCCCTGAAACGGAGATTGACCCTGTAATTGTAAAAGCCATCGTTGATCCATCGGTGACCTACCAGGAGATAATCGGCTTCGGAGGGTCTCTGACCTGGTACTCCGAAAGGATAATTAACAGCCCGCAAAAGAACCAGATATGCCAGCTCCTCTTTGAAGATCTTGGAATGGATATCGTCAGGTTCAAGAACAATTACTATCCAATGGGCTATCCTTCTGTCAAGACTACGGATGTGATGGAGAACCCGTCAATAAAAACACTTTTTACTGTAACTGAAGAGCTAAGCGCAATAGCAAAGCAGATCAATCCTGCGATACAGACTATGGTAAGCTCCTGGACACCGCCTTCGGCACTGAAGAGCAACAACAACCTGCGTGAAGGGACCCTGAAGAAGAACAACGGGGCCTTCATGTATGAGGCTTTTGCGGAATACTGGAGTGATCTCCTTGACCATCTGTCGTTCCAGCCTGATTATATAAGCATTCAGAATGAACCCGGCTGGATAACACCCGACTGGGAGACATGTGAGTGGCGACCTGCGGAGACAGCTGACTTCCCGGGTTATGTAAATGCTTTCGACGCAGTCTATAATAAGATCAGTACCCGCATTAATCCGCCGAAGATGCTTGGACCCGAGGCTGAGAATATTGGTTACAGCAGCAAGTTTGGTGGAAACACCTTTGCCATGTTGTCAGACCCGATCAAAAACAAGCCTCACCTGGCTGCATATGCCTATCATACATATAATTTCCCGTCTTCAGCACTCATTGCCCAGACAAAGGCGGATCTCAACATGATACGCGACAGTTACGGGAACAAGCCCTGTATCATGACCGAGTACTCCAATTTTACATGGCTCAACACCGCCTGGTTCATAATTCAGAATCTGAATGAGGCTAATGCCTCCGGATACCTTTACTGGTTAATGGCCTGGCACGACGGCAATGCGGATTCCATGATAAAGCTCAGCAGCTCAGGCTCCTATTCCCTCACTCCCTTCTACTATGTGATGAAGCACTTTGCAAAAGAGATCGACAGGGGATATGTCCGCATTAAAGGCTTTTCGGGCATCCCTTCCATGCCGATGTCTGCATTCATTGATCCTGCAGGAAAAAAGATCACCGTAGTGGTGGTTAATCCTAATCCTGATCCGGCAAATTTTGCTTTCGAGGTCCCCGGCAAGACAGTGAACTCGATCCGTGCAGTTCAGACCGATGCGGTTTCGAATTACAGGGAGACAGCACCAGTCAGTTCCGATAAATATATTATACTCAAACCCAAATCTGTAACAACGGTTGTTCTTGACATCTGAGCAATGAAAAAAGCTGCCGGAATGCAAAAGATAATCATATCACTGCTCTTGATTATTACCTGTTGTGGCAAGCAGATAACCGGCCAGGTAACCTGTGAGCCGGCTATTGTCACCCCCGTGAAGAGTCAGGGCTCCGTGGCCCTTGCATCTTCAGGCAGGTGCGCACCCCTCATTGTGAGCCCCGGTGACTGGCCCGGTGTGATCCGTGCTTTTGCCGATCTGCAAAATGACCTTTACCGTGTCACCGGAACAAGACCGGAGTTAATTACCGGCAGCAGGGCTCCCCGTTCTGAAGTGATAATAGTGGCCGGGACTGTCGGCAGGAGTCCATTGATTGACAGGCTCATCAGAAAAGGACAAATTGATGTAAGCGGGATCCGGGGCAAATGGGAGTCATATCTTATCGAAACTGTAAACAGTCCGTTCCCGGGTGTGAAGAAAGCGCTGGTAATAGCAGGCAGCGACAAGCGGGGCACTATTTACGGAATCTATCAGATCTCAAAGGAGATAGGAGTTTCACCATGGTACTGGTGGGCTGACGTGCCGGTCATGAAAAACGAGGAGCTCTATGTCTTACCAGGCCGTCACGTATGGGGTGAACCTTCAGTTAAATACCGGGGAATTTTCCTCAATGACGAGTTCCCTGCACTGACGAAATGGGTTGCATTCAAATACGGCAATGTCACACCCACGACTGATCCGCCCGTACCTCCCGGTGTGGCTAATTACGGCAGCGAGTTCTACTCGCATATCTTTGAGGTGCTTCTCAGACTCAAGGCCAATTACCTGTGGCCGGCCATGTGGAACAATGCATTCAATGAGGATGACCTCCGCAATGCCGGCCTGGCAGACGAGTACGGCATTGTCATGGGCACTTCACACCAGGAGCCGATGATCAGGGCTCAGAAAGAGTGGGACCGCAGGTTCAAGAGCACCCTCGGCAGCTGGAGCTGGACGGATCATTCAGACACGCTCATAAAATTCTGGCGTGAAGGGATACAACGCAATAAGGATTATGAGAGCATTCTGACCATTGGATTGCGAGGCGCCGATGACACCGAAATGGGTCCCGGCGGACCGGCAGGAAACATAGCAAAACTTGAAAAAATAGTCGACATCCAGCGCAGGCTTATTGCTGAAGAACTGAATCCTGACGTGACCAGGGTGCCACAGATGTGGTGCCTCTACAAGGAAGTGCAGGATTACTATCATGCCGGCATGAGGGTGCCTGACGATGTGACCCTGCTGTGGGCCGAGGACAACTGGGGCAACGTCAGACGCCTTCCCACAGCCGAAGAACGAAAGAGAAGCGGCGGGGCAGGTGTCTATTATCATTTCGACTATCATGGCGGTCCGCGCAGCTACCAGTGGATAAACACCAACCCTTTACCAAAAATCTGGGACCAGATGTCACTGGCAAAACAGTACGGCGCAGACAGGATCTGGATCGTCAACGTCGGGCATTTCAGGGGGTATGAGGTGCCCATGGAATATTTCCTGTCACTGGCATATGATACGGATGCTCACAGCAGCGATGGAATTGAAGAATGGACCACCCGGTGGGCAGCACGCCAGTTTGGCCCGGAGCATGCCGGAGAGATAGCAGAAATTATCTCATCGTATACAAAATTCAACGGCCGACGGAAACCTGAACTGCTGAGCCCCACTACCTACAGCCTGACAGACTACCGCGAGGCGGAGCGGATAGTCAGTGAATATAATACTCTCGCCGCAAGGGCTGAGGAAATACAAAATGAACTGCCGCAGGAGATGCATGATGCATACTTCCATCTGGTCCTTTTCCCTGTTAAGGCGTGTGCACTTGTAAATGAACTCTATGTTACGGCCGGGAAAAATGCCCTGTATGCATCACAAGGCAGGTCAACTGCAGGGATGATGGCAGACAGGACGGAAGAGCTCTTCATTGCAGACACAACTCTGATGGGTTACTACAACAGAGTCTACGCCGGCGGCCGGTGGAACCACTTCATGGACCAGGCACATCTTGGCTACCTGAACTGGGCAGACCCTCCTGAGAACAGTCTGAGAGCGATAAAACTCAGTCGCATTGCAGTACCTGAGGCTGCCTCGATGGGAGTCTCTGTTGAAGGCTCTGACAAATCCTGGCCGGGAGGTGAAGAAACCCCTGCCCTGCCGCCGTTTGATGTATTCAACAGGCAGGAACGATTCATAGAAGTGTTCAACAAAGGCACCAATCCCTTTGAATATTCAGTGACGGCAGATAATCAGTGGATAATTCTCAGCAAGACCGGAGGTACTGTCAGGGGGGAGGACCGGATTGGCATACGGATAGACTGGACGATGCTTACGTATGGCAGGCATCAGGGCTTCGTGACTGTGCACGGTGCGGGCAGCGAGGTTACGGTTGCTCTCCAGGCATTCAATCCTGCTGTACCCCAGCCCGGAACCCTGAAGGGATTTGTTGAGGCCGACGGTTACATCTCGATCGAGGCGGAACATTATACGACTGTCCACAACCCTGACATGAGATACTGGGAGCGGATCGAAGGTTACGGCCGTACACTTTCAGGCATGCGGGCCACGGCTGAAACAGATGCACCTCCGGCAATACCGGGTAAAGATTCTCCCTCTCTCGAATATCAGATGTACCTCTTCTCGACAGGCGAATTCGAGACGGTACTGCATTTAGCCCCTTCACTCAATTTCCTGCCTGACCGCGACTTCAGGATCGGGCTTTCCGTAGATGGTGATGAACCCCGGATATTAACAGTGGTACCGAAGGAGTTCAATGCCGAGAACGGGAACCGTGAGTGGGAAAAGACGGTAATGGACAACACCCGCCTCGTGAAGGGGAAAATCTCAGTCAGGGAGCCAGGTTATCACACCTTGAAGATATGGATGATTGACCCTGGTGTTGTACTTGAAAAGATTATTGTAAACACCGGCGGACTCAGGCCGTCATACCTGGGGCCGCCGGAGAGTTTCTTCAGGCAGTAGGCAGGGCAATAGGCGTAGTGAAATGAATTAGTGAGTCAATTTCAGCTAAGGAGCCAAGACTCGCAGGAGACCTAGGGAATCGACAGACATTCAGACTTTCAGACTTTCAGACATCAGACCATGAAAACACGCATCTTTCTCCTTTTTGCCCTTACTCTTGCAATGCTCACAGCAGCCCAGTTGCAAGGTCAGGTCAGGCTGCCACGGCTGATCAGTGACGGCATGGTCCTTCAGCGCGATGCCAACGTAAAAATCTGGGGCTGGGCCACCCCGGGCGAAGGGATAACGGTTGATTTTGCCGGCAGGGAGTATTCCGCAAAGGCTGATGCCTCCGGCGACTGGATTATACTGCTTGCACCTCAGGAGGCCGGTGGACCTCACACAATGAAGATACAGGCAAGCAATTCCTTAACGGTTTCCAATATCCTGATTGGCGATGTATGGCTATGCTCGGGGCAGTCCAACATGGAGCTGCCTGTCAGGAGGGTGCGTCCGCTTTATGAGGCAGAGATAGCTGCCGCGGAAAATAAGTTCATCAGGTCTTTCATTGTACCCAAGGTCTTTTCGTTCAAAGAACCCGGTAAGGATCTTTCGGCTGGAAGCTGGGTGGCAGCCAATCCGGAAACCGTGCTTGACTTCCCGGCTGCAGCATGGTTCTTTGCGGTTGATCTCTATGAGACCTACGGAGTGCCCGTCGGGTTGCTCACTTCGGCCTTCGGCGGATCACCGGCGGAGGCATGGATCAGCGAGGAGAGCCTGAAGGAGTTCCCCGTGCACTACAGCGAACTACAGAAATACAAGTCGGACTCGCTAATGGAAACGATCGCAGCTGATGATCAGAAACGCATTCAGGAGTGGTACGGCCAGCTGATGAAGGCTGACGAAGCCTATAAAACGCCAGGGGTGAAGTGGCATGACCCGGCTATGAAAACAGATGACTGGAAGACAACGACAATTCCGGGTTACTGGTCCGCCACTGAGCTTAAGGGCCTCAATGGCGTTGTATGGTTCCGAAAGGAGATAATCGTTCCTGCATCGGCTGCCGGTCAGCCAGGCGCTCTCAACCTGGGCAGGATAGTTGATGCCGATTCAGCATTCCTGAACGGGACCTTTATCGGCACCGTTTCTTACCAGTATCCTCCGAGGAGGTATACAATCCCGGCCGGCCTGTTAAAGGAAGGCAGCAACATTCTGACAGTAAAAGTGATAAGCAATATCGGGGACGGAGGATTCGTGCCGGAGAAACCTTATGACCTGTCTGCAGGCGACTTCAAAACCAGCCTGGAGGGTGAATGGAAGTACAAAGTCGGTGCTGTCATGCCGCCGCTGAGGGGACAGACATTCTTCGGGTACAAGCCCGCCGGATTATATAATGCCATGCTGGCACCCCTTCTGAACTGGAGCATCAAAGGCATTCTCTGGTACCAGGGTGAATCCAATGCCGGAAGGCCTGATGAATACCGGAAGCTCCTGCCGGCGCTTATAAGGGACTGGCGACAGAATCTCGGACAGGGTACTGTTCCGTTTATCCTGGTGCAGCTTCCGAACTTCATGGAAGCAAAGGAGTATCCTTCAGAAAGCGGCTGGGCACTTTTCAGGGAAGCACAGACCGAAGCTCTCAAACTGCCGGAAACGGGCATGGCTGTCACGATTGATATCGGTGAATGGAATGACATCCATCCGCTGAATAAAAAGGATGTAGGAACCAGACTGGCACTGGCAGCGAGGAAGGTCGCATACGGAGAAAAGGACCTGGTCTCATCCGGACCTGTGTATAAGGAAATGAGAGTGAAGGGTCGGAAAATAATTCTCAGCTTTGACAGTACAGGTTCCGGATTAATTGTCAGGGGCGGTGGAAAGCTTAAGCAGTTCGCAATTGCAGGTGCTGATATGAAGTTCGTATGGGCAAAGGCAAGGGTAAGGGGAGATAAGGTAATAGTCAAAGGAAGAAAGATCAGGCAACCGGTTGCCGTAAGATATGCCTGGGCTGATAATCCTGCCGGAGCAAACTTATATAACCGCGAAGGCCTGCCGGCAGCTCCCTTTCGCACTGATAACAGGCAGTAGGCAGTAGGCAGTAGGCAGATAGGCAGTAGTGGTTCGAATTAAGAATTAAGAGTTGAGAATTAATAATCAATTGTGTTTGGCTATTGGACAGCAAGACCGCAGGACTGCAGGACGTAGCGTAGCGACAGACCTCAGACTTCAGACCCTTGTCCGCCCACTGGCGGATCAGACTTCAGACCTTGGTCTTCCTGTTCCGGTACAGGCAATTTTTATCCTCGCAAAGGTGACACTGATAGGGAGCAAACCTGACATCCCTGCCTATGCCAATGATCCCGCTGACTGACTTGACGGGATTCATAAGTGCTGATTCAGTAAGGGTTATCCCGCAGAAATTGTCCCTGAAGAAGCCAAAGAGCTTATGCTGTTCAGCCACGTCCCAGCCGCAGTAGCCCGGGCTGAAACGGTTTGTAATCCCGTTTCCGGTGACAGCCATTTTCTCGCGAAGCTCCTCCTGCATCCTGTCAGCAGCAGCTTCAACAACTTCAGAACCGATGACATCATAGATGTAGCCACGCAGGAGGTCTCCTTCCTTCATGCTCCTACGGCTCCTCTCCCCTATTTCCGGGCCTGCGGTACATATGAAGAGAGCCACCTCCTCAGCATCTTTTATCTGCCTGAAGATTATAGGTTTAACATCAAAGATAACTCCCTCGACCTCGATAGTTCTGTCATCAGAGATAAACCTGATATTCTCGAACAACCTGTATTCAGCCCTGACATCGCTCAAAGGCATCAGTTCTTCCAGGACCTCTCCGGAAAGAATTGTCACAGGCTCCGGTGCAGTGCCGGGTGTGTAACCCATTGTATGCTCCAGTTCTTCAACGGTGGGGAGAAGCTCCCGCATTGTATAGGTGAACCTGTTCAGGATGGCAGTGTTGCTTGATAATGTTCTATGAAACGGATTGCATAATCATCCCTTCCGAGGATAAGGTCTGCCGCACGGACCAGCCCTGATATCTTTTCAGGATTTGCAATGGGGCACGTAAGCCCAAGCATGATTGACATGGCCATAAAGGCACTGTTGAGGTTCTCGCGGTTTGGAAGACCGAATGATATGTTGCTTGCCCCCAGCGTTATGTTATGCCCGAGCCTGTCACGGACCAGCCTGATGGTTTCAAGAGTGACTTTGCAGGCATTGGGATCTGCGCTGACAGCCATGGCCAGTGGGTCAATTATAACATCCTCCTCCTTTATGCCGGCCCGCACAGCGCGTTCAATTATCTTCTCAGCAATCCGCAGTCGTTTCTCCGGGTCATTGGTGATCCCATCGTCATCAAGTGCGAGTCCTATAATCGCGGCTCCGTATTCTTTTGCTATGGGCAGCAGTTTTAACAATGACTTTTCTTCACCGTTGACCGAATTGATAAGGCATTTACCCCTGGCTACTTTCAGGGCAGCCTCTATTGCCGCCGGGTTTGGAGAGTCAAGGCAAAGCGGAATGTCAAAGTTATCCTGCAGGGCTATGACTGCTGCGGGTAAAAGCTCCTCATCAACCACTCCCGGGAATCCGACATTTACATCCAGTACATCTGCCATAGCGCTGATCTGCAATCTGGCAACAGCCAGCATATACTCGAAGTTCCTCTCCTGCAGGGTGGAGACAAGCTTCTTGCGCCTGGTGGGATTGATTGACTCACCAATGATAATGACCGGTCCCTCCGTATCAATAATTACTTCTCTGGTCTTTCCGGATAATATTGTTTTCATTTTTGTTCCCCAAATTGAGTGATTGTGATACCGATACGGGCAAGAGTATCACCGTTCCTGCATAAACCACTGTGCAACCTGACCAGCAGGTTTGTCCAGTTGTAAAATAACAAATTATTATCCTGATCTATGCCAGTGTTTTGAGATAATCAACGGCCCCCTGGGGATCTGGAGAATAATGATCTGCTCCGATCTTTTCACAGAACTCTGCAGTCACCGGAGCCCCGCCGACGAGTATCTTTATGTCAGGGTACTTCTCCCTGAGGGTGGAGACTGTTCTTCGCATGTTCTCCATTGTGGTTGTGAGCAACGCAGAGAGACCGATCACCGCGCCGGGGTGTTTTTCGGCAGACTGAATGAATTTATCTGCGCTTACGTCAACGCCCAGGTCGATTATCTCCCACCCCGATCCTTCTATCATCATGGCAACCAGGTTCTTGCCGATATCATGGAGGTCGCCCGTTACTGTACCGATTATGAAGGTGCCCTTTCGTTTTGTCTGGCCCGAAAGGTAGTATGGTCTCAGATGTATCATTGAGCTGCTCATAGCCTTGGCTGCCATAAGCATCTGGGGAACAAATATCTCATTCCGGCTGAATTTATGGCCTACCCTTGACATGGCAGGAATGAGTGCCTCTTCAAGGATCTCCCCGGGGCTAATACCAGTATCAAGGGCAATTCTCGTCAGTTCAAATGCACCCTCCTGATCTCTCATAGTGGGAGGATATGGTGACTTAATGTCAATCTTGCCAAACTCTACACAAACCGATAGCTTGTCAAGAAGCTCTTTCATATCAGACATTCTTCCATGGATTAATGAGTTCCCGGATACAAGTAAACAAAAACTAGAACCGGTTAAAAATAGTAAGATTAAATAAGGGAAGAAGTGCCCGCGGAATAAATCTCCGCGGACACTTTACCCAAACCAACCTTAATTAATTATAAGCCTGACATTTGCCTGCTTAATATCCCGGGTTTTGATAAGCAGCTTTTTCTTCGGCAGTCATTTCCATACCCTGGATCTGGGCATCCGGAATGGGTCGCAGGATAGTATTTTGCCTCAATGGTGCGGGTTACCGTTAACTGGAGTATGGTCTCCATACGCGGTTCCGCAAATTGAGTAAGTACCTGCAATGGTTGCCCATGTTTGCGTACGTACCAGATCGAACCAGCGATAACCTTCACCATAATATTCACGCGAACGTTCTGCCAAGAATATAGTTAATGTCAATAGTTGCAGGTGTGGCAGCTGTCATAGCAGCACTATTGTCTGCAACTTTGGCGATATTTCCATTGTTGTCCCAACGCCATTTTCCGGCACGTGCACGAATAACATTAATCAATTCTCTGGCACTTTTCCCAGCGACCGTGTAGTTGCACCTTTCACAGCTGCTTCGGCAGCAATAAAGTAAAGCTCCGAAAATTTGGCAATATTGAAAGGACGGGTACGAGCCGGCATTCGGTTGTCCCAATCCGGTTCCATTATCGGTACGGTAGGGACCAAGTTTCCAAAGCCCCGGATATACTACCCTGCTTATGGCGTTCGGTGATATCACAAAATCAGCTCTTCCGGGTAATACACCTGCACCGATACCACCATTTGCAGTTGCGTATACAACAGTTGGATCATCATCGTTCAGGAAAGTTAGTATTGCATCACCCGGGACAACCGACAATCCGTTTGCATTAACCAAAGATGCACTAGTGATTCCACCTTTAGGCCAGTTGCCACGGTAAACAGTTGTAAAGGTTCCATCGTACCGGGAATCATTCGTTTTGTCGGCAAAGGTGTTTTTAATTACCCCGATAGTCGGGCACATACGTGTCCATGGACGTCCCAGGTGCTGTTCTGCTTCACGCTGAACAGAACTTACACCGGAACTTCTGATGTTTGTATAGTTCCATGTCATCATCCATCCGGCAAAATTATCAGGAGCACCACCACCTCCATAAGTAAGGCTGCCTGCCGTTATAAAATTCACTTGCCTGAGTGTGGTCGGCATACAGCAGAATTTCCTTGTTGCGGTCGTTTTGCCCCAGGTTAACGTCATAAAATGTTGCCTGCAATCCGAAAAAAGATCCCGGATTATCAATGGCAGCTGTTGCAACATCGTATGCTTCCTGAAAATACCATGCTGCATTATGTCCGTCAGGATCGGTCCGGTCACTCTCCGGATAAGTCGGAATGTTGTTTGGGTTTTCAAGCCACCATCCGTATGTCAGGTAAGCTTTTGCCAGATAAAGGCGTGCAGCTGTTTTGGTTACACCACCTGTTACACGTCCGACATCGGGCAAATCGTCTACTGCTGTCAGCAGGTCCGGAAATATGGCTTTGGTATAGACCTCCGGTACTGTGTTACGTACAGAGGTTCTCACGGTAGATGTGTTGAACTTCAGTTCCCCTGAGCCCAAGATCCAAAGGCACCCCGCCAAAAGTCTGTACCAGCAGAAAGTAGTCGAATGCACGAAAGAATCTGGCTTCGGCAACCAGGGCATCCGAAATAGTTCCAACTGACGGCAGCATTTTCAATAATACCACTGGCGGTGTTTATGTTGGGAAATGCAGTTGTCCACAATACATCGGAACGACTGCTGAGGGGAGTAAGCGACCCCGCACCGGAAAGGTCCATATCCTTAAAGTTCTGGTCTGCACTCTGAGCATATGTTGCTTCATCGGTACCGGTGAGGCAGACTATTATAATAGTAGGCTTGTCCGTAAATGTAGCGCAGGTGGCATACATTGAGGTCAATCCTCCATTAACACCTTTTTCGGTTTTGAAAAACCCAGGTTCATAAATACTGCGTGGCTGTTCGTCCAAAATTTTAGAGCACGCCATCAGGAACAACATCATCAGGGCTGTTCCTATAACAGTTTTTATATGTATACGTTTCATTATTATTCTTTTTTAAAATGTTAAATTAATACCAATCAAATAGTTGCGGGTTGAAGGCGTGTTGGTGCCTATAGTCAGCAGACGTCTCAAGGTTTGTATGAGCAATGGTGATGCTGCTGTCTTATTTTCGTTGCCATATGAGTTAGTTTCGGGGTCCATACCTGTTTCCTTGTTGTAGGGCGAGAACATCACAAATGGGTTCTGAACGGTGCAGTAAAGCCGCAGTTTCTCAATACCTGCCTTTCTTATCCATTTTTGGTTAAAGTTATAACCAAGTGAAATGGTACGTATCTTCATATACGATCCATTGAAGTAACCCAGGGTACTGCCATACTTTGGATTGTCGCCGGAATACACACCGTTGGCCGTACCGGGTGCCGGATACTTGGCTCCGGTGTTATCCGGTGTCCAGTAGTCCACCTTCACGTTCCCCCTGCGTCCGGTCAACAGATTGAGATAGCCTGATGATGAGTAAAGTGTGCTGATAAGTATACCGCCACTTTTAAAGGCACCGATAATGCCAAGGTCAAATCCTTTATAGGCTAACCGTGTGTTGAAACCACCCTGAAATTTGGGTTCCAGACTAATAATTTGCTGGTCACTTGAATTAATCATCCTTGTTGGGGAACCATCAGGATTGTAATCGCCGGTATACTTCACCTTGATCATACCGGGTTTTCCGGCTGCTCCTTCCAGAATATTCAGATACGGATCTCCTTCCTGCCAGATTCCTATATTCTCGTAGTCATAGATTACATCAATAGGATGCCCTACAAACCACCAGTTGATTCTTATCATCAGGTTGTCCTGAAGCAAGTGCTACCAGTTTGTTGCGGTTGCCATACAGGTTGATTCCGGCTTCCCAGGTAAAACCGTCAGGATTGTCCAATATCACACCGTTTAGTGAAATTTCCCAGCCCTTTGTTCTGTGTTGCTCCAATATTTCCTGTGTAACTGCCAACACCTGAAGTAGCGGGAAGATTAAGACTCAGCAGAATATCACTGGTATTTGTTACATAATACTCTACGGTACCCGACAGACGATTTTTCAGCAGTGCGAAGTCCAGACCGTAGTTCCATGTTTTAGAGAACTCCCATCCTAAATCAGGATTAGGTAATTGGGATACATAGAACCCTGTGGAATTCAATGTGCCAAAGTTGTAAGGTCTGGTGTTTAAAAGTCCAAGTGTAGCGTAAGGGTTAATAGACTGGTTAGATGTTTCTCCATAACCAACACGTAACTTCAATGAATTTATCTGGCTGATATCCTTTCATAAAAGATTCGTTTGCAATATTCCATCCGACTGAAATAGCAGGATATGAATGCCACTTATGTCCCTCCGCCAGTCTTGATGAGGCATCGGAGCGGTAGGTAACGCTTAGCATATAGCGGTTGTCATAAGAGTACATCGCGCGTCCCATCCACGACATCAGTCCACTCAGATAATAATCCTGATACGGATTGCCCTGGGCATCCGAATTGGGGTTAATTGTAAATTCACCGGCAGCACGTCCCAGATTGTAGAATTGTAACGCGTCAGCGGGAATATCCTTTGCTGAAACGGTGGACTTATTATACATGGTCTGCTCAGCTGAGTATAATGCCACTAAATTCAACCTGATGCTTACCTGCAAAGGTGCGGTCGTAAGTCAGGAGGTTTTCAATTGCCCAGTTGGTTGTAAGTGTGTTAATGATAGTTGCAGTTGAAGGCGTCGTTGCATTAAGAGCGAATACTCCCTGTCCGGTGTACTGCCCGCCGTTACTCATCCGAAAGTTCGCACCTACGTTGGCACGATACTTTAAACCCTCAACTCCCGGGATTTTAACCTCGCCATATATTGTATTATAGGAACCATATGCCTTGGTTTGGTCAATCCATCTATCTCCCAAATTTTCAATAATATCCCTGGAATAGGTCCACTGTTCATCCAATGGCATCTTTATGGTTCTTTTCCACGTGCCATCGGTGTTATAGGGATTGGCAAGAGGAGAGAGGCTCAGGACACCGTACAGCCCCAGGTTGCTGCCCATATTAATGGAATAGTTGTTGTTAGTTGTGAAGCCGATGCGAAGCAGTTTGCCTATTTCCTGGTCAAGGGTACCCCGAAATGAAAAACGGGTGAAGTTCTGTCCTGGTATTATGGCTTCATCCCTGATAGTAGCCAATACCGAAGCTGTAGTTGGACTTTTCTGTCCCGCCAGAAACACCTAAATCGTGACTTGTTACTGCGCCTGTTTTGTAAAACAGGTCCTGCCAATCGGTATCAAAATCATCAGACTCATCTGCCCCGTCGATCGGGTACATGTTTGCTGCTGTACGCAAAGCACGAAATTCCGTCGCATTCATCATGGGGTATGGGGCAAAAATACTTTTCAATCCGTAATAGCCGTTGTAGGTAAACTGTGCTTTTTGTCCCTGAAGCCCTTTGTTGGTTGTTACCAATATTACACCATTGGCACCTCGCGAGCCGTAAATGGCAGTTGCTGCAGCATCCTTAAGAATATCAATGCTCTTTATGTCGTCAGTGCTGATATCGCTGATTGAGCCGGCAAAGGGGATACCGTCGAGTACTACCAGCGGATCATTACTGGCATTCAGTGAACGCGTACCACGAATACGGATTTGCATTGTGGCGCCCGGTTTGGATGAGGTTTGCGACATATCCACCCCTGATATACGTCCCTGCAAGTGCCTGTGTGATATTCGATGACGGTACATCGCGCATCTCATCTCCTTTCATTGAAGCAACCGAACCGGTGACAGATTCTTTCCGCTGGGTTCCATAACCCACAACCACTATCTCCCCGAGTCCTATCTCACTGGAGACCATTGACACATTTATAACACTCTGGCTTCCTACTGCTATCTCCTGTCGTTTCAAAACCCACAAAAGAGAAAACCAGTACCGGACTTGGGGTGGAAAGGGTTATTCTGTACGCATCCTGAAACGTCCGATAAGACACCGTTTAAGGTACCTTTCTCCTGAATACCAACAGACGGTAATACATTACCGTCATTGTCTTTAACAATTCCTGATACAACTTTCTGTTGCACCACATTCAATCCGTCAGGGACTGATCCTGAGGCAAATGCCATACCCGATTGTACCAGTATCAGCACTGCCATGAGCGTAAAGCTCAGTAGTAGTTTCCCGAAGTGATTCCTCGTCAGAATACCCGGACTGGAAGGATTTTTAATCATTAGATTTGAGTTTTAAGGTTAAATTATAAGGTTGTTTATTATAAGATGTCCTTTCACATCATCACACTTTTCAGACCCGGAGGTGGTCTTTTCCCTATTTCACGAAGAATTGTTTTTTGTTCTCATAGTATTTATGTGTCTGCCATTATTTTGAAATAATTATTAAATCAGGTTCAAATAAATAATTTCAATCAGCACCACACGGAGAACCAGTAAAATTCAAAACAACCTGATTCTCCACATTCTTTTTAACAAAACCCTTCGATATTACCCTAAAAAGAAATCTATTGCATCGTAAATATAGTAAACTTTGTGAATAATGCAACCGATTGCAATAATATTTTTAAAGTAATTTCATGAAATCAGCAATTCACAGTTGCTGGGGGCGACTGTCAGTTCGCCCTGATTTGCTTACCGCGTTTTGGCGACACCGGCCATCAGAAAATGGTTTTGGGCATTCATTCGCTATGTCCCAGGGGTGTCACAAATGGCTTCGGGCAGCGGTGCAATTGCCGATTTCGCTCAATGAATATCATAAGGCCGGACTTTTCGATAAGCGAGGGCACAAAAGAATTGAAGAAAGTACCAGGTTCGGGTTTAATTCCGAAATTCGGGTTTGACATAAGGTTATATAAGATTTAAAACAAAAAGTTGGCAAAAGTGCAATGAGAAAGATTTATTTAAGTCTTGCTACCCTGATAGCTATCTCCTTTACCGATGGTGCTTCAGCACAGATAAAATCAGCACATAACCCTCTTATCTGGGCTGATGTTCCTGACATGTCAGTGATCAGGGTGGATGACACCTGGTATATGAGCAGTACTACAATGCACATGTGTCCCGGTGTACCGATAATGAAGTCAAAGGATCTTGTCAACTGGAGGCTCGTGGGTTATGCCTATGACATACTGGATGACGGTGACGCCATGAGCCTCAGTAATGGGAAAAACGACTATGGCAGAGGTTCCTGGGCCAGCAGCCTGCGTTACCATAACGGCACTTTCTATGTTTCTACATTTTCCCATACAACCGGGAAAACTTATGTTTATTCAACGAAAGATGTTGAAAAAGGTCCTTGGAAAGTGTCGTCCTTTGCGCCGGCTTTGCATGATCACTCCCTTTTCTTCGACGATGACGGCCGTGTCTATATGATTTATGGTGTGGGAGATATAAGGTTGATTGAGCTCAAAGGTGACGCCTCCGGAATAATGGAAGGAACTGCAGAGAAGGTTATTATTGAAAATGCGAGCGCACCGGCGGGTGACAACATCATGCTTAAGGCAGAGGGTTCACAGCTCTTTAAAGCAAACGGCATATATTATCTTTTCAATATAACCTGGCCCCGGGGCGGAATGCGTACTGTTGTAATTCACAGGGCACGTAAATTATCGGGTCCGTGGGAGGGCAGACTTGCCCTTCAGGATAAGGGTGTGGCACAGGGTGGACTGACAGACACTCCGGACGGAAAATGGTTTGCCTATCTTTTCCGTGATCAGGGTTCCGTTGGCCGTATCCCATACCTTGTTCCGGTAAAGTGGGAGGATGGCTGGCCGGTATTGGGAATTGAAGGCAAAGCGCCTGACTATCTCGATCTTCCGGTAAGCACCGGCTTGATACCAGGCATTGTGGCATCGGATGAATTCCGGCGTCGCAGGGGAGAACCTGCACTACCAGTAGTATGGCAATGGAACCACAATCCCGATGATTCACTGTGGTCGGTAACCGGGAACGAAAAGGCTCTCTCCGGCTGACAACCGGAAGGATTGACACCTCCTTTACCCAGGCAAGGAATACTCTCACTCAGAGGACATTCGGACCGGTATGCTCAGGTAGTACCCTGATCGATATATCAGGGATGAAGGATGGAGATTTTGCAGGTCTTGCATTGCTTCAGAAGAAATTCGGACAGGTAGGAGTCGTTATGAACAATGGCACTGCATCAGTAGTGATGGTCAACTCACAGTCAGGCAGACCCGTGGTGGAGGAGACGGTGCCTCTGAAAGACAAAAAGGTATTTCTGAGGGCTGAATGCGACTTCAGGAACCTTTCCGACATAGGTTATTTCTTTTACAGCCTTGATGGTAAAACCTGGATCCCGATAGGAACACATCTTAAGATGGAGTATTCAATGCCTCATTTTATGGGTTATCGTTTCGGGCTGTTCAACTATGCCACCGGCGATCCCGGCGGATACGTTGATTTTGACTGGTTCAGGATAAGTTCAGTCACAAAGAAGTAATCGGGCAATTAATAAAGACCCATACGGTCCGCCCACTTGCAGATCATACCGCATGACCGCAGGACTGCAAGACGGCAGGACCGCAGGACCTTCAGACTTCAGACCTTCAGACCTTCAGACCTCAGACCTTCAGACCGCATGACAATAAAAAAAGCCTCCAGGTTTCCCTGAAGGCTTTCATTATAAAGTCGGCGGCGACCTACTCTCCCACATTTTGCTCTGCAGTACCATCGGCGCAGGAGGGCTTAACTTCTCTGTTCGGAATGGGAAGAGGTGGAACCCCTCCGCTATAGCCACCTTATGACCTTAAATATCGTGACATATTGGTTTTATTGTAAATTAATAAGATATCACCCCGAAAGCTCACGGGTAATTAGTACTGCTCAGCTTTGATGTTGCCACCTTTACACCTGCAGCCTATCAACGTCGTAGTCTACAACGACCCTTAAGGGAGATCTCATCTTGAGACGAGCTTCGTACTTAGATGCTTTCAGTGCTTATCTCTTCCAAACATAGCTACCCTGCGATACAGCTGGCGCCATAACAGGTACACTAGAGGTCTGTCCAACACGGTCCTCTCGTACTAGTGTCAGGTTCTCTCAAATCTCCTACGCCCACAACAGATAGGGACCGAACTGTCTCACGACGTTCTGAACCCAGCTCGCGTGCCACTTTAATCGGCGAACAGCCGAACCCTTGGGACCTTCTCCAGCCCCAGGATGTGACGAGCCGACATCGAGGTGCCAAACCGCCGCGTCGATATGAGCTCTTGGCGGCGATCAGCCTGTTATCCCCGGAGTACCTTTTATCCTTTGAGCGATGGCCCTTCCATGCGGAACCACCGGATCACTATGCTCTACTTTCGTACCTGATCGACTTGTATGTCTCACAGTCAAGCGCCCTTATGCCATTGCACTCTCCGCACGGTTACCAATCGTGCTGAGGGCACCTTGAGGAGCCTCCGTTACTCTTTTGGAGGCGACCACCCCAGTCAAACTACCCACCAAACAATGTCTCCGCCTTGCGGCGGATTAGATTCCAGGTAAATGAAGGGTCGTATTTCAACGTCGACTCCCTGACTCCTAGCGAAGCCAGTTCACAGTCTCCGACCTATCCTACACATCACTTACCCAAAATCAATGTTAAGCTATAGTAAAGGTTCACGGGGTCTTTCCGTCCCGTTGCGGGTATCCGGCATCTTCACCGGAACTACAATTTCACCGAGCTCGTGGCTGAGACAGTGCCCAGATCGTTACACCATTCGTGCAGGTCGGAACTTACCCGACAAGGAATTTCGCTACCTTAGGACCGTTATAGTTACGGCCGCCGTTTACCGGGGCTTCAATTCAGAGCTTCTCCATATTACTACGGATAACCCCCCCTCTTAACCTTCCGGCACCGGGCAGGTGTCAGGCCTTATACTTCATCTTTCAATTTCGCAAAGCCTTGTGTTTTTGTTAAACAGTCGCCTGGGCCATTTATCTGCGTCCGTCTTGCGACGGAGACCTTTTTCCCTAAGTTACAGGTCTAATTTGCCTAGTTCCTTAGCCACGGATCACTCGAGCACCTTAGGATTCTCTCCTCGACTACCTGTGTCGGTTTGGGGTACGGGCACCTCATGTCTGAAGCTTAGGGGGTTTTCTTGGAAGTCTGCTTAGGGACACTATCCGTTCAGCCGAAGCCTCGCGGTACTATCAGGTTTCATCATCACTCAGCTATTAACCATGTGATTTAACTACACCCTTTAACCCGGTATTCCGTCACCGGGCGGTCCTTTCACTCCTCCGTCACCCCATCGCAACATGCGGTGGTATCGGAATATTAACCGATTGTCCATCGAGATCGCCTTTCGGCTTACCCTTAGGTCCCGACTAACCCTGATCCGATTAACGTTGATCAGGAAACCTTAGTCTTTCGGTGGGCAGGTTTCTCACCTGCCTTATCGTTACTTATGCCTACATTTTCTTTTCCAGACGCTCCAAAATGCCTTACAACACTTCTTCTACGCTGACTGGAATGCTCCCCTACCAATTCGTATCTTTCAACGTATTCCATAGCTTCGGTGATATGTTTATGCCCGATTATTATCCACGCACAACCGCTCGACTAGTGAGCTGTTACGCACTCTTTAAATGAATGGCTGCTTCCAAGCCAACATCCTAGCTGTCTGGGCAGTCGCACTTCGTTTTTCCAACTTAACATATACTTCGGGACCTTAGCTGATGGTCTGGGTTATTTCCCTCTCGGCCACGGATCTTAGCACCCATGGCCTCACTCCTGAGCACCATTTTGCAGCATTCGGAGTTTGTCAAGGTTTGATAGGCGATGAAGCCCTCTAGCCTTATCAGTAGCTCTACCTCTGCAAAACTCGACTCAAGGCTGCACCTAAATGCATTTCGGGGAGTACGAGCTATTTCTCAGTTTGATTGGCCTTTCACCCCTATCCTCAGTTCATCCAAAGACTTTTCAACGTCTACTAGTTCGGCCCTCCATCCCGTGTTACCGGAACTTCAGCCTGACCAAGGATAGATCACAAAGTTTCGCGTCTACCCCTACTAACTATACGCCCTATTCAGACTCGCTTTCGCTTCGGCTCCAACTCTTAAAGTTTTAACCTCGCTAGTAAGGGTAACTCGTAGGCTCATTATGCAAAAGGCACGCCGTCACCCCAACTTGCGTCAAGGCTCCGACCGATTGTAAGCAAATGGTTTCAGGTACTATTTCACTCCCCTGTTCGGGGTGCTTTTCACCTTTCCCTCACGGTACTAGTTCACTATCGGTCTCTCAGGAGTATTTAGCCTTGCGGGATGGTCCCCGCAGATTCAGACAGGATTTCTCGTGTCCCGCCTTACTCAGGATTCCGGCTGTTATACAAATACTGTCCCGTACCGGGGTTTCACCGTCTACGCCCTACCTTTCCAGGTAGTTCCAGTTCATATTCATATATCGTATGCCAGTCCTACAACCCCGACGTTGCCTAAACAACTTCGGTTTGGGCTGTTCCCATTTCGATCGCCACTACTCTGGGAATCACTCTTGTTTTATTTTCCTCCGGGTACTTAGATGTTTCAGTTCTCCGGGTTCGCCTCCATATTACTACGGATTCCAGGTCTTCAACCTGGAGGGTTGCCCCATTCGGATACCTGCGGATATATCGGATATTTGCTCCTCCCCGCAGCTTTTCGCAGCTTGTCACGTCCTTCTTCGCCTCTGAGAGCCAAGGCATCCACCATTTGCTCTTAATTACTTTCTTGAGTAATCTCTTATTAACTTACAATTTAAAAAAATTCTAGAAAAATTTTCTCATAAAACCAATATGTCAAAGAACGTTTGTCTTCCTTCGCTAATGCTCCGGAGTACAAGGTCTGAAGGTCTGAGGGTCTGAATGATCTGTTATAGAGACCTTAAGACCTGAGACTTAAGACCAATATTTTAAAAATGAAGTAGTCACAGGCGTGATTCATAACTCTGACCGTATCAATCATCTCCAGAAAGGAGGTGTTCCAGCCGCACCTTCCGGTACGGCTACCTTGTTACGACTTAGCCCCAGTCACTAGTTTTACCCTAGGCCGCTCCTTACGGTTACGGACTTCAGGCACCCCCAGCTTCCATGGCTTGACGGGCGGTGTGTACAAGGCCCGGGAACGTATTCACCGCGCCATGGCTGATGCGCGATTACTAGCGAATCCAGCTTCACGAAGTCGAGTTGCAGACTTCGATCCGAACTGAGACCGGTTTTCGAGATTAGCATCCTGTCACCAGGTAGCTGCCCTCTGTACCGACCATTGTAACACGTGTGTAGCCCTGGACATAAGGGCCGTGCTGATTTGACGTCATCCCCACCTTCCTCTCACCTTACGGTGGCAGTTTCGCTAGAGTCCCCGGCATTACCCGCTGGCAACTAACGATAAGGGTTGCGCTCGTTATGGGACTTAACCCGACACCTCACGGCACGAGCTGACGACAACCATGCAGCACCTTGCAGAAAGCCCCGAAGGGAATTTCTATCTCTAAAAAATGCACTCTACATTTAAGCCCAGGTAAGGTTCCTCGCGTATCATCGAATTAAACCACATGTTCCTCCGCTTGTGCGGGCCCCCGTCAATTCCTTTGAGTTTCAACCTTGCGGCCGTACTCCCCAGGTGGATTACTTATTGCTTTTGCTTAGCCGCTGACTGTGTATCGCCAACAGCGAGTAATCATCGTTTACGGCGTGGACTACCAGGGTATCTAATCCTGTTCGATCCCCACGCTTTCGTGCCTCAGCGTCAGTGTCGGTCCAGTAAGCTGCCTACGCAATTGGTGTTCTGTGTAATATCTAAGCATTTCACCGCTACATTACACATTCCGCCTACCTTAACCAAACTCAAGACTAACAGTATCAATGGCAGTTCTGCAGTTAAGCTGCAGGATTTCACCACTGACTTATTAGTCCGCCTACGCACCCTTTAAACCCAATGAATCCGGATAACGCTCGCATCCTCCGTATTACCGCGGCTGCTGGCACGGAGTTAGCCGATGCTTATTCCCGAAATACCGTCAATCAACGACACGTCGCTGAGTTTCGCCTTTCGGAAAAGCAGTTTACAACCCATAGGGCCGTCTTCCTGCACGCGGGATGGCTGGTTC